>NZ_QEOB01000040.1:0-65615 GCF_003096875.1 Paraburkholderia unamae | reverse complement strand
ATCAGCGAAGTGTGCCTCGCCGTGGAAATGGGCGCGGATGCGACCGACATCGGCAAGACGATTCACCCGCACCCAACGCTGGGCGAATCGATCGGTATGGCCGCCGAGCTGTATGAAGGCGTCTGTACCGACCTGCCGCCGCCCAGAAAGGCCTGATGGCTATCTCAGCTTACGTTTCGCTAGTGTGACGAATAGCGGGTTTTCCCGCGTGTGGGCGAAAATGTCTGTTTTTGGTGATAACTCGGCTTTTTATCGGAATTTCCCGCGAAGCCGGCTGGCATAAACTCGTTCATCAGGTGCTGTTGTTCGAATGCGTGCTGGAGCGGAAATCGATGTTCTGATCGAAAGCGAACGTTCGAACCTCGGGGCACCCTGGTTTTAGGCGAAGAGGAGACCCGGGCCATGAGCGTTGCGCTGGATAGGATAGACCTTAGCATCCTGAGTGAACTTCAGGAGGATTCGAGTTTGACGAATCTCGAGCTGGCGGCTCGAGTCAACTTGTCACCCTCTCCCTGTCTCGTCAGAGTCAGGAATCTGGAGCGTCTTGGTGTGATCAGCCGGCGCGTCGCCGTTCTCGATGCCTCCCTACTCGGCCTGGGCGTCATGGCGATCGTCGAGATCGGTCTGGAGCGGCAGGGCATGCATGCGCGGGAGAGTTTCGCCGACACGGTGAGAGGCGTCACCGAGGTCATGGACTGCTTCATGATGACCGGGCAAACCGACTATCTCCTGCGCGTGGTGGCCAGAGATCTCGTCGAACTCGAACACATCATCACACACAAGCTGACGTCGCTTCCCGGCGTGGCCAGCGTTCGCTCGAACGTCGTCCTCAAACGGCTTGCCAACAAAACGACGCTCCCTATCGACACGACGCGGCCTATCCAGATTCACGGTCTGGCGCAAGCGTCGTGACCCCATCGCGTGAGGTGTACTCATGAGTAACACAACATCGACCCGTCAGCCGCTGGATTCGCGCGCCGACATCGCAACGGCGTCGGAAATTATCGAAGAGGCGCGAGCCGGTCGCATGTTCATTCTGGTCGACGACGAGGATCGCGAGAACGAAGGAGACCTTATTATTCCAGCCCAGTTCGCCACGCCCGACGCCGTCAACTTCATGGCGACGCATGCGCGTGGTTTGATCTGCCTCGCGATGACACGCGCGCGCTGCGAATCATTGGGTCTTCATTTGATGAGCCGGATCAACGGCTCGCGGCACGAGACGGCTTTCACGGTGTCGATCGAGGCGCGTGATGGCGTGAGTACGGGCATCTCGGCGGCCGACCGTTCCCGCACGATTGCGATTGCCATCAATCCGGAAACGGGGCGCGACGAGATCGTCTCACCCGGGCATGTCTTTCCGCTCATGGCGCGCGAAGGCGGTACGCTCGTGCGTGCCGGCCACACCGAGGCCGCAGTAGATATCGCCCGTCTGGCCGGGCTCGCGCCGGCCGGCGCGATCTGCGAAATCATGAACGACGACGGCACCATGGCGAGGCTGCCGGACCTCATCGCCTTTTCACGGCGACATAAGCTGAAACTCGGCACGATCGCCGATCTCATCGCGTATCGCCGACGAACGGAACGGCTCGTGGAGGCCGTTGAAAACGGCAGCTTTACCGAGCCGAATGGAAGGCATTGGCGGATCGTCGTCTACCGGAATCGGGTCGATCAGGTCGAGCATATTGCCTTTGTCATGGGTGATCTGCGGGGAGCCGACCCCGTTCTCGTGCGCATGCATGCGATGGATACCATGAACGACGTCATTGGCGGTCACCACCTCGCGTCTCTACGCGGCGCCGCGCGTTTGCTGGCGGACGAGAACCGTGGCGTCATCGTGCTGATACGCGAGTCACGCCTCACGGCCGTGTCGGAACGTGTGCGTTCCATGATGCACCCCACGCCTGCCGAGCCGGAACTGCGTGATTACGGAATAGGCGCACAAATTCTCACCGAACTCGGCGTGAAGAACATGATCCTGCTCTCCAATCACGAAAGAACGATTGTGGGCCTGGAGGGCTACGGTTTGAACGTGGTGGAGCAGAGAAAAATAGAGCGTATCTGCGACTATCAGGAAGTTTGACGCTGTCCCGTAGTGCCGCCGTGTCGAGGAAGAAATTGGGCTCTTCCGTTCGGGGCGCAGTGGCATTTTTTCGGATGAAGTCGTGCCGCTCAATTGAGAGCGTTTCGTGACTATAAAAACAACTTAAGGAGGATAGATGAGACACGCAGAAAACCTTGGCATCTTCGGCGAGCGCGCGAGCGCCATAGCCGCGGGGCGGCCCGCATGAAAATAACGGCAGGCAATCCCTATATGATCGGACTCGAGCGCGACCCGGCGAATTTCATTGCTTTGTCACCGCTGACGTTTCTCGAACGCGCCGCGTCTATCTGGCCGGAGCGCACGGCCGTCATTCATGGCACGATTCGCCGCGACTGGGCCGAAACGTATCGACGTTGCCGGCTACTCGCCGGTGCGCTGCTCGGGCGTGGCATTGGCAAGGGCGATACGGTGGCGATGATCGCGGCCAATACGCCGGAGCTGTTCGAGGCGCATTTCGGTGTACCGCTTTGCGGCGCTGTACTGAACACCATCAACACACGGCTCGATGCCGACACGATCGCTTTCATTCTCAACCACGGCGAGGCGAAGCTGCTGATCACCGACCGCGAGTTCTCGCCGACAGTGAAGAAAGCGCTTGCGCGTCTTGGCCGCGTCATTCAGGTTATCGACATTGACGATCCTCAGTTCGGAGATGGCGATCTGCTCGGCGAAAAAGACTATGAAGCGTTGCTGCGGGAGGCAACCCACACGGAGTTCTCGCTCGCGATGCCCGAAGACGAATGGCTGGCCATTACCTTGAACTACACGTCGGGCACGACGGGCAATCCAAAAGGCGTGGTGTATCACCATCGCGGCGCATATCTCAACGCCGTGTCGAACGCACTATCGTGGCATCTGGACGGGGACGCGACCTATTTATGGACCTTGCCGATGTTTCATTGCAATGGCTGGTGCTTTCCCTGGACCATGGCGTTGGTGGCAGGCACCAGCGTCTTTCTGCGCCATACGCGGGCTGAGCCGATTCTCGCCGCCATCCGCACGGAGGCGGTCACGCATTTCTGTGCCGCCTCCGTGGTGTTGAACATGATCAATAACGCCGCGCCGGAGTTGAAAGCGGGCATTCGTCACGTAGTCAAGGTCATGACCGGCGGTGCGCCACCGCCCGCTCCGGTGATCGCCGGCATGGAGCGCATGGGCTGGGAAGTGACGCATGTCTATGGGCTGACCGAATCTTATGGGCCAGCCGTGCAATGCGTGTGGCGCGAGTCGTGGAATGCTCTCGATCTGGATGCGAAAGCGCAACTCAAGGCCCGCCAGGGTGTACGCGGACCCGCACTCGAGGCGATGATGGTGGCACACCCGGATAGGCTGGAGCCCGTTCCAAAAGATGGGCAGACGCTCGGCGAGGTCTTTCTTCGCGGCAACAACGTCATGAAGGGCTACCTGAAGAATCTGGATGCCACGGTAGAGGCATTTGCCGGTGGGTGGTTTCATACTGGCGATCTCGGGGTGTGGCATTCCGATGGCTACCTGGAAATCAAGGATCGCTCGAAGGACATCATTATCTCGGGAGGCGAAAATATTTCGTCGATCGAGATCGAGGACATGCTGTATTCCCATCCCGCTGTTCTGGAGGCGGCAATCGTCGCTCGTCCTGACGAGAAGTGGGGCGAGACACCTTGCGCTTTCATCACGCTCAAAGACGATTCGGTCGTGACCGAATCGGACATTATCGCTTTCTGCCGCGAGCGGATGGCACATTTCAAGATTCCCAAGACCATTGTCTTCACGCCACTGCCGAAGACCTCGACCGGCAAGATCCAGAAGTTCATCTTGCGGGAGCGTGCGCGCCAGCTATGAAAGACGAGGCGGTGTGTCGCCAGCCGCCGCGTTTTGATCAAGGCGAAGAAGGATCCATCTTGTCCACTCGAAATTTGCCGGGACTTTGTCCCATGGTCTTCTTGAACATGGTGATGAACGAATTGGGACCTTCATAGCCAAGTTCGAGCGATACGGCGTGAACCGACGCTCCCGCCGACAATCGCTGAAGCGCAATGATGATATGCAAACGCTCGCGCCAGCGCCCGAATGTCATGCCGGTTTCGCTGAGCACCAACCGCGCGAGCGTACGTTCGCTCATCGCATACCGGCGTCCCCATTCCGCGATCGTGCTGCGGTCGCCGGGATTGTCGAGCAACGACGAAGCGATCTGTTGAAGCCGATGATTGTCGGAGATGGGGAGAAAGACGTCGTCGGGCGCCAGTTGCGCAAGCTGATCCAGCAACACTCTGGCGAGCCGACTCGCGGGGCCTTCCTTGGGATAGTCGGGCGGCAATCTGGCCAGTGAACGGATCAACTCACGGATGAGCGGCGTAATCGTAAAGCTGCGGCAATCGGTGGGCAGATCTGCTTCGTCCGGCGGAATGAAGATGACGTACAGCTTGGCGGAATCGGAAGCATGATTGCTATGAGGAATGCCGCCAGGAATCCACACTGCGCCGTTGGGCGGGACAATCCACCATCCGTTCGGTGATCGACACATGACCGAGCCTCTCAATGCGACGACCATTTGCCCCTTGCGATGAACGTGCATCGGCAATTCGTCCTCTTTTCCACTGGTCTCCAGAAGAACGGAAATGACTGGCAAATCGACGGAATCCGGATCGAACGGTTGATAGTTGATCTTCACCTCGTCTGCCATGGCTGGCGAAGTGGACGTACGGATTTCAGGCGTTTCTGGTTCCACGGTTCACTCGCTTTCTGCGCCTGCCCGGCCTCGGTGAGTCCATGAGTCGCCGCCCTCAGCGCAACATTCGGTGGGCCATCTGAATGACGCGATTTTAATCCGCCGAATTAACGATGGCTCGGAAAAATCAAAATTAAATTTGGCCTCTCTGCACATACACTAACCACATGAAAAACGACGAGACATCAGGTATGAAAACCGACGAACTGATTTGCACACACATTGATGCCGACCTCGTGCAGTTGACGATAAGCCGGCCACCGGCGAACGCGCTTAGTGAACCACTCATCACCGCATTGATTTCCACCTTCAGCGACCTCGCTCAGGAAAACGTGCCACCCGGCATCGTGCTCACGGGGGCGGGAGAGAAGTTCTTTTGTGCCGGCGGCGATATCAATGAAGTGGCGGATCATGAACTCGCTCTGTCGCGCATGGAAGCGTTCCACGCGTTTTTGGGGCAACTTGAGCAGTATCCGAGCCCGCTCGTGTGCGCGGTCAATGGCTATGCGGTGGGCGCGGGATTCGAGATGATCCTGCATGCCGATTACGTCGTCGCGTCCGCTGAATCCCGGCTGGGATTTCCGGAGATCAATCACGGCTTGTTGCCCGCGGCAAAAGGCATGCGCCACGCGGCGACCTTGCTTGGTCAACGTGCCGCGCGTTCGCTGCTGTATACAGGCGCGCTGGTCCCGGCTGGCGATGCGCTCGCGATGGGGGCGGTGGACGCGATATCCGCGCGTGACGAAGTGCTGCGAGACGCGCTTGCCAAATGCCGCGAGCTTTGCAGCAAAGATCGGCAACTCTTCGCCGCCATCAAGAGAACGCTGCGCGAGAGTTCACAGATGAAGGACGCAGCGCTGCTACAGATGACGCTCGATGACCTGCGTGGATATCTCGGCAACTCGAAGTCCGCGGACGCAAGATCCCAATTTCTGACCCGCAACAAGAAGGCCCAATCGTGAGTAATCTCCAACCACCGGAAACGCTGCATCTCGCGCGCATGACGTACGAGGACGTGACGGCCGCATTGGCCACGCAGTTTGATGGCGTCATCATTCCTTGCGGAGCAATCGAGCAGCACGGACCCCATCTGCCCCTGAGCATGGATGCCGATCATGCTGAAGCACTGGCGGTGGAAATCGCCACTTTGCTAGGCCGAACCTTGATCGCGCCGACCATACAGGTGGGATGCTCGAAGCACCACATGGCCTTCCCGGGCACGATCTCATTGCAGGAGCAAACGTATGCCGCGCTCTGCCACGATTACTGCGTGAGCCTCGCGAAACACGGATTCAAGCGCATCTACCTTTTCTCAGCTCATGTCGGCAACTTCAATGCCCTTCATGCGATGTTGCCGGATTTGAGAGATGCGGTTGGGCCGGACGTCCAGGTTCTTGCCTATACGGATCATCAGGCGTGGCTGCGTGAATGGCGGCTGGCGGTCGAAGAAGCCGGTGGCGATCCGGAATCCGTGGGCGGACATGCCGACATCGCCGAAACCTCCCTCATGATCCATCTTCACCCCGACAGCGTTCGACACGGCCAATTCGTGGCTGGTCATGTGGGCTTCATGACGACCGAGCAATTGAATCTGATGTGGAAGGAAGGTGTGGCGTCCATCTCCCGAAACGGCGTGCTCGGCGATGCGCGAGGATCGTCACGCGAGATTGGCGAGACCTGTCTGCGTGCAACGGCCAGACTTCTCGCGTCGGCATTTGCGGCCGAATCATTGACGTAGAAGGTCCGGCGCGCTGGCAGCATGATCTGCCGGTATCGACAAGGTAGTGACATAAAAAGAATAAAAAATGCTGTGAGATATACGGCAATATATATTAAACAACACAAAGATATTTAAAAGTAGAAACGGTGGATGAGTCGATAAGCATGCCTATCGATCTATAAGAGATGTTTATAAATCAAGCGCATGGTGATGTTCACAGTTTAACGGCAAGAAACTGACCGAGCCTCGGAAACGGTTCGCGCTCGCCATGAATTTGCAACTTATCACTGTCAAGGAAAAGAAAATGCCATTGAAAATCGGTTTTTGGTCCGAGCAGGAGACACAGGTCGGGCATAGCTACTCGAACAGGCTTCGCGAACTGGTTCGAGAAACACTTCTCGCGGAGCAAATGGGATTCGATTTTGTTGCTCTGTCGGAGCAGCACTTTGCGCTTGGCGGCGTGTCGAGTTCGGCTCCTGAAGTGGTTTTTGGTTATCTCGCGGCCGTCACTTCGCGAATCAAGCTTCGTCCTGCGGTGGCCTTGATGCCCAAGGCCATCAATCACGCATTGCGTACCGCAGAGCGATTGGCGGCAACCGACATCCTCTCCAACGGACGGATGGAGATGTATTGCGGTCGCGCCAACACAACGATCGCAATGCGCGCGTTCAACGTATCGCCCGATGAAACCCAGCCGCAGATGGAAGAGGGCATGGCGCTGTTGCGCAAAGCGATGCGTGAAGACGTTTTCACCTTCGAAGGAAAGTATTACCAGGTGCCCCCCCGGTCACTCGTGCCGAAGCCCTTGCAGAAACCGTATCCAGTGCTCGGCGTTGCCGCAACCAGCGCGAACAGCCACGCTTGGGCTGGCTCGGAAGGCCTTGCGGTGATGAGCCATGCCATTTATCAGGGATGGGAAAAGCAGAAGGGTCTGCTGGACACCTATTGGAAAAGCTGGAAGCGCGATGAGACCGGACCGTTGCACAAGCCGCGTGCCGGCATGCCGCTCTTCATCGGTATCGGAAAAACCGACCAGGAGGCCAAGGATATCTACGCCGGCCCGATCATGAACTATGCGCGCATCTCGACCGATGCCTATCCGCGGCTCGCCAAACTCGCGGACAACTATGCGTATATGGCGGAAAGCGTGCCCTCGATGCAACGTGCTACCGAGGACTGGGATTACCTCCTGAACGAATCCGCTACCACGGTGTGCGGAAGTCCCGATACCGTCATCCGTCAATTGGAGCAATACGAGAAGCTCGGAATTGACGAGGTGCTGTTGCATATCGACTCGGTACCGCACGAGCAGATCATGTCGGCGATCGAGATGGTCGGCCGCTACGTGATTCCTCATTTCAACGATCGCAACAATATCGTCCGCCCAACGGACGAGTTGCTCGAGAAGATTCGCGCCATGCGCCCGCAGGCCTCCAACCCGCAGCAAACTCAAGGATGAACCTACGTATGAAGACGTCTTCGCGCTATCAGTATCTGAATGTCGAACAACGGTCCTCCGGTGTCGCGATTGTCACGATGAATCGCCCGGAAATCCTGAACGCTATCAATTGGGACATGCACAGCGAGCTGGAACGGGTATTCGTCGATCTGGATCACAACAAATCGGTCAAGGCGATCGTTCTGACCGGCGCCGGCCGCGGTTTCTGCTCCGGCGGCGATCAGAAGTCGATCGACAATGGCGATATCCCGTCGGCGACGCGCGGTGGTCGCCACCTCGTGAGAAACATGCTCGAGGTCGAGGTGCCGATCGTGGCGGCGGTCAATGGCGTCGCCGTGGGTCTGGGCGCCACACTCGCGCTGTTCTGCGACATGATTTATGCGAGCCCGACCGCACGGTTCGCCGATACGCACGTCAATGCCGGTGTCGTCGCGGGCGACGGTGGTGCGGTGATCTGGCCGCTTCTTCTCGGGCCGGTCCGCGCTCGGCACTATCTGATGACGGGCGACTTCGTCAGTGCCGAGGAGGCACTGGCGATGGGCATGATCAACAAGATCGTCGAAAGCGACAAGCTGCTGGAGGCGACTATCGATTACGCGGAACTGCTCGCGAGCGGTCCGCGCGATGCGGTCGTCTGGACGAAATACTGCGTCAACAAGCTCGTCAAGCAGAATGCCCACCTGCTTCTCGATACGTCGACCGCTCTGGAAACTCTAACTTTCAATTCCCCCGAGCGCCGCGAAGCGGTAGCTTCGTTCGCCGAAAAGCGCAAGCGCTTTGGAGACAACTACAAATGACCGCGGCACCGTGGACTTCGGGCAGTCAGTTCGCCACCACCACTATTCCGGCCTTGCTGATCGAGCGGGTGAAGAGCAACGCCGAGGCAAACGCCTTCTTTCAGAAGCGTGCCGGAGAGTGGATACCAACCACCTGGAAAGGCTATGCGAACGCAGTCTGTTCCGTATCTGCCGCGCTCAGGGAGGTCGGTGTAGCAAGAGGCGAACGGATTGCCATCATGGGCGACGTATCCCAGGAGTGGGTCATCGCCGATATGGCGACGATCTGCTCGGGAGCGGTCACGGTAGGCGTTTATTTCACCGCGTCGGTCGAGGAGGTCCGCTACTACCTGGAGGATTCAGGGGCAAGACTCGCTTTTGCCGGAAGCGCTGAACAGCTTCGGATTATGGAAGCGGCCGATACGTCCCACAGGCTCCTCAAAATCGTGGTGCTCGATCCGGGCTGGAAGAGCGCGCCTGGCGAAACCGGTACGAATGTCGTTTCACTTGCCGAGTTCGCCTTGCATTTTGCTGGGGACGAAGTCGCTTATCTACGTGAGCAGTCCGAGCTTGCGAAGTCGACGGACCTGGTGAGCCTGGGTTACACCTCGGGAACCACGGGGGCGCCCAAAGGTGCGATGCTGACGCATCTGTCGATGCTGGCGGGCGCGTTCACGTGGCCGACCTTCTGTCCGGCGATTCTGTCCGAGCCGCAGCGCATGGTGATCCATCTGCCGCTTTCGCACACGGTGGCGCGCATTCAGGCCATGACGCTGCCGTTGATGGCGAAGACGGTATCTTACTTCGTCGACGTGTCGGCCGATTTCGCGAAGTGCATTCAGGAAGTCAGACCGACCTCCTATATGGCGCCGCCGCGCTTCTATCAGAAGTTCGCGACCCAGATCATCAACCATGTGAATGGCTGCTCTGAAGCCGAGCAGAGAAACTACAAGCTCGCACTTGGCATAGCTCGGGAAGTACTGGCCGATCGATTGGACGCAGGCAGCAGCGACCCATTCAAGGAACAACTCTACACCATCTGCCGCGAGCTTATTTTCAAGCCCTTGCTGGCCAGAATCGGCTTCGACGATTTACGCTATCCGTATACGGCGTCCGCTCCAGTGCCACCCGAGGTCGTCACGCTGTTCCAATTGTGGGGCGTCAACCTGAAAGAGAATTACGGGCAAACGGAGATGGTCGGCGGAAACCTCGCGCAGGTGAGTGACTGGTCGAGGCCTGGAAACTCCGGTGTGCCGCTTGACGACGCCGCATGGGAAACACGCGTGTTGCCGGACGGGGAAATGATCGTTCGGGGTCCGGGACTGTTCATCGGCTACTGGAATAAGGAAGCTGAAACGAACTCCGCGTTGCGGGACGGTTGGCTGCATACCGGCGACATCGTGGACGTGGGCGCGGACGGTTCATACAAGCTGATCGACCGAAAGAAAGAGCTTATTAACACCGCCGCCGGCAAATCCATTAGCCCGGTTCAGATCGAAAACGAACTTCGCGAGAGCCCATACATTACGGAGGCGATGGTGATTGGCGAAGGGCGCAAGTATCTGACGGCGTTGATCGAAGTCGACGGCACGCTCACCATGGACTGGGCCAGGACGCGCGACGCTTCGGTCACACGCTACGCTGACCTGGCCACCTCGGCGATCGTTATCGACCTGATCCGCGCAGAAGTGGAAAAAGCCAATGCGAAGTTGGCGCGGGCAGAGCAGATCAAGGCATTCAGGATATTGCCCGAGGAACTCACACCGGAAAACGGGGTGATGACCGCAACGCGCAAGAAGCGCCGCAAGCCGCTGATGGCACGCTACGAGAGCATTATTGCCGGTCTTTACGACGATGCCGAAGAGCAGTTGATCAAAGAGCAGCTTGCCGGTTCAGGGCCGGCAGCTTCTGTTCACCAGCAATAAGAGGCGCCAGCAGCGCAACTGGCAGCGAGAACCCACTGACGGTGCGGCGCTGGCCATGACTGGTGCAACGCCACGAGTACTTCACTGCGTTGCTGCATGGAAGTCCCTGTGGCGCTGGGGTCATGAAGCCGCAGCACCGTTGCGTCAACCGAGAGAGATACAGCCGTGATAGCACTTTCCCCTGACCGCACTACCTTCCGGGAGGCCATGGCCCGTATCGGAGCTGCGGTGAATATCATCACCACTACGACACCTTCGGGCGATGTCGGCATGACGGTGTCCGCAGTCTGCTCCGTGACCGACGACCCTGCTACGGTGCTCGTTTGCATAGGCCGGTCCAGCCGTCAATATGGCCACTTCAGCACGGCGGGCATCATCTGCATCAACGTTCTTTCCCATGAGCATGAGGAGCTTGCACCGATCTTCGCGGGCAAAGGGGATGTCCAGATGACCGAGCGCTTCACGTACGCCAAGTGGATCCGTCTCGTCACAGGTGCGCCGGTGCTGGCAACTGCGGCTGCGAGTCTCGACTGCACGGTGGACCGAAGCATCGACATCGGCACACACACGGTTTTCTTCTGCGCCGTGCAGGCGGTGCATCTTGGTTCCTCGAGATCGGGGCTGGTGTATCACGGGCGCGCTTATCATCGGCTGCTGCAGAAGGAGGCCTGAAACGCCAGGGTTTTGCTCGTTGCACACCTATACCTCACTCTCCCCGGATCAGCATCGCGGCAATCCGCCGGACTATAGGCGCTTATACGGGTCAATGGTGTCGGTCCAATCGAACTGCGCGACGCCGCTAACCATGGATACGACGCGCACTATCCGAAGATGAACGTCGTTCCGATCGACTCCGAGAACTACGGTGCGGTGTCGGTCGACGTGGACCGTATGAAGGACTTCATAAAAGCGGAATGCAGCATGACGGCGGTTCATCTGTTCCCGACCGGCTACAAGGCCACGACGATCAACCTGATTCTCGACGACGTAAAGGCTTATCGTGAAACGCATCCGTCCCCGGGAATTACCGTGCACCTCGCGGCGGGTAACGCGGGCGTACTGGCAGCGTCTAACGACGAGGAGGTGGCCGCAAGCGAACCGGTCATGATGCTATACGTGTAACCGCCTGCTTGAGGTTGGCCTCGATGGCCTCGTGTTGACGAATGGCGCGGCCGGGAAGCGGTTGAAGGTCCAGCAGCGTGAGGATCGCTCGGCGCTGACTTCGGCGACGGTGGACAAAATGGGCGATCCGGTCCTGTTTTATCAGGATTGGGGGGGGCTGACCATAGGCACATGCTTCACATCGGCGGTTGCCAATAGCGCAGCACATCCGGGAGGTGAAGTGAATGAAGCGATCCCTCCTTTTCATAATTTCAATTCGGTATCCGTAGTTATTCATAGATGAGGAAAATTATGTCTATGCAGGAAGAAGGAACGCGGCGACGGGTGCTCCTGGTACATGCGCATCCGGAGCCCAAGTCGTTCACTTCGTCGATGTTTCATGCAGCGCAGAAGGTCCTGATCGATTTGGGCCACGAGGTGCGCACATCCGATCTATATGCGAAGGGATTCAATCCCGTTGCAAGTTCAACAGACTTCGGTACGCGTGAGGATCCGGGCTATCTTGTGTACGCTAAGGAGCAGCGTGCGGGACGCATAGGCGGAACGCTGTCGCCGGACATCATCGAGGAAGTCGAAAACGTCCTGTGGGCGGACCTCGTGATCCTGAATTTCCCTATCTTCTGGTTCTCGACGCCCGCGATCCTGAAGGGCTGGATCGACCGCGTATTTCTCTCGGGCCAGTTTTATGGCGGCATGCGCTTTTACGATCGCGGTGGCTTGAAGGGCAAGCGTGCGTGGGTGACCGCGACGCTCGGCGGTCGTCCGCATATGTTCGGCAAGGACGCCGTGCATGATGAAATCGACATCATGCTGACGCATCTGTTTCGCGGCACGTTGGCCTATGTGGGATTCGACGTGTTGAAGCCGTTCTTCGGCTACCACGTTCCTTACATCAGCGAACTGGAGCGCGCCGATGTGCTGAAGCGATTCGAGCAGGACGTCAAGAACTGGCAGACGCGTCAAACGCTTTCGTTCCGTTCGCTCGACGAATTCGATGAGTATCTTTACCCGCTCGCTCCCGCCGACGCGGCGCGAGACGGGTCTATCTGACGCGGATCCTGAGAATTTATGCGGGGTCGCATGAGAGCAAGCAAACGAATGATGACTGTCGCTGTGACGCTTTCGGGGTGCCGTCAAGAAGCGGATTTTTTCGTACGTTAGGGATGAAGGTGGTTCGCTTCCATCCTTCGCTCGGCGCACGGCCGGACCAACTCTGCGAGACATGCAAGCCTGGAGGATTCATCCTGGCCCATCCCAAACGGGCCGATGTGGTGTTGGTTATTTCTGCCCATCCAGCGAAATATGAAAATCCCCCGCAACTCCTTGCTTGACAAGGCTTTGCGTGGCCTTGCCCGGGTTGGCGGCACGGGAATCAGAACGAATATGGCAAGACGATTCGAGAACAAGGTTGTGGCAATCACCGGCGGCAGCGAAGGCATTGGCCTTGCCAGCGCCAGACTCTTCGCAGACGAAGGCGCGAAGGTTTATATCACCGGACGTAGACAAACTCGTCTGGACGAGGCGGTCGAAGAAATCGGGAACGGTGCCGTCGGCGTGCAGGGGGACGCGAGCAATCTCGCCGACCTTGATCGACTCTACGATCGTATCCAGCGCGACAACGGAAGGCTTGATGTGGTGTTGGGGAACGCAAGTCGGTGTGGAATGCGATCACGTTCTGCTGTTCGTTCACGCGCCGAAGCTCGACGGTTCGAACATTGGGAGCGCCATCCAAGCTAATCGTTGCCGCCTGCATTAGCTTGAATGGCTGATCGTCTTCGCTGGCAGCGGTAGTGAGATACAACCACATCTGCGTGTAGATCCGGTCGAGGTTCATTGGGCTTATTCGTGACGAAGCAGGAACCATGGAAAGCGCACAACGGATGCCCAATGCCGTAAGTACCACATCGAAATCCAGCAAGCGGGTAGAAGCGTGGAGTCCGGCAAACGCCGATACGCCGATACTGCACGTAGCAAGGCTATCGGCACGGCGATTGCGCATCGGATCGCAATAAGGCTCTCTCGGGGCGAGTCGTGGCGACAGTTCGTACAAGATCAGTAAGCCGAAAACGTCACAGCACGGGGAGCGGGGTCGCCATATCGCGCACGGAGTCCGCGCCTCCGGGTCTGCGCTACGTCGACGATTCGCGTCCGGGTTATAGACGCGAACGCGTCGGCGACACCTTCGCTTACTACAACACACAAGGCGCCCGCATTCAGGACGACGCAGAGATTCGCCGCATCAACGCGCTGGCCATCCCGCCTGCGTACACGGACGTCTGGATCTGTCCCGATGCGCGCGGTCATTTGCAGGCGACGGGCCGTGATGCCCGTGGGCGCAAGCAGTACCGCTATCATCCGCGCTGGCGTGAAACGCGCGACGCGACCAAGTTCGAGCGCATGCTGGCATTTGGCGCTGCGTTGCCGAAATTGCGCGCGCGGGTGGCGCGCGACCTCATGCTCGACGGCATGCCGCGAGACAAGGTATTGGCTGCGGTCGTCCGCCTTCTCGATATCACTCTGATTCGCGTGGGCAGTGAGGAGTACGCGCGGGAAAATCGCTCGTATGGCCTGACGACACTGCGGAAGTGTCATCTGAAAGTTTCATCTGAGCAACTGCGCTTCAAGTTTCGCGGCAAGAGCGGTATCGAGCACGACGTCGCTGTCAGTGATGCGCGCATTGCGAGGGTCGTTCGACACTGCATGGAACTGCCCGGTCGGGACCTTTTCCAGTATCTTGATGCCGATCGGGCCGCACATACTGTCAATTCGTCGGACATCAACGACTATCTGCATGAGATCACGGCTGCCGAATTTACTGCGAAGGACTATCGCACATGGGCTGGCAGCGTGTTCGCGCTCTCGGCCCTGAGCAAGCTGGAATGGACGACGGTGACACAGGCCCGCGCACACGTCGTGGAAACCATCAAACAGGTCTCACAACTTCTGCGTAATACGCCGTCGGTCTGCCGCAAGTGCTATGTCCATCCGGCGGTGCTCGAAGCATTCGAAGCGGGCGCCTTGGCGCAGGCGCTCCCTTCCGTGCATCGCAGTAGGCTCAGTGCTGACGAAGCCGCGTTGGTCGTTTTTCTCAATAGAGATGCAAGAGGCCGCGCGCGCAAGGCATTGCGCCAGGAGAACAAAGACGAGCGGGGTGGTGCGAGCCTCGCAGCTTTGCTGGAGCAGTCGAGGCGGAAAGCGCGGGCTAGCGGACCAAGGCACGGAGTGCAAGGTAAAGCGGCCAAGACGCAGGAGCCCGAAGCGAGCGGCACATTGTCCCAGCCCGCGCGGCCCTCTGCGGCGAAGAAGCTAGCTCGGGTGCGCTCGCGGACAGCAGTGACAGCCGTTTGAGTTGCCCTGTTGAGGGGAGCATTTGCTGTCCTATCCCAGGCAGCTTCGCTTTAAGTTGCCAGGCGCGAGCCATCCAGGCATGCACGATGCGTCGCAGTGTTCTCTGCCCTTAGTCATTCTGGAGGTCCCGTGGGAACGCATCTCATGCCCAAGGCGCCGGCCCGCAGGGTCGTCGTCGTTACGGGCGCAGGCGCGGGTGTCGGCCGCGCCTGCGCCGAAGAGTTCGCGCGCGCCGGCTATGACGTGGCGCTGCTCTCGCGTGAGCCTGAGCGCGTCGTGCGTCTTGCCGAGCAGCTGGAGGCGCTACGAGGCGTTGGCGCCTTGGCGGTGCCGGTTGACATGGCCGATGCACAGGCCGTCGATGCGGCAGCAGGGCGCATTGAACGCGAACTCGGTGAGATCGATGTATGGGTCAATGTAGCAATGGCGACAGTATTCGCCCCGGTCTCAGCGCTGTCTGCCCGCGATTTCGAGCGAGCAACGCAGGTGACCTATCTGGGCCAGGTCTATGGCACGATGGCGGCGCTAGCACGTATGCGCCAGCGCAATCGTGGCGCCATCGTCAACGTTGGATCGGCACTCGCATCGCGCGCTGTGCCTCTGCAATCCGCTTATTGCGGTGCGAAGTTCGCAGTACGCGGTTTCACGGATGCCTTGCGCTCGGAACTGATCCACGACGGACTCGAAATACGGCTTTCGCTCGTTGATCTGCCGGCTATCAATACGCCGCAGTTTGATTGGGCAGCTAATCGCACCGGGCGGCGCGCGCGGCCGGTCGCACCCGTCTACCAACCGGAGGTGGCTGCCCGCGCGATACGCTTCGCGGCAGAGCATCGTCGGCGTACGCTTTGGCTCGGCTGGTCTACGTCGCGCGCGATTGTCGCCGACCTTCTGGCACCGGGTCTTGTCGATCACTATCTCGCGCGAGCCGGATACCGCGGTCAGCTCACTGATGCGCCGCGCCCGGCGGATGCGCCGGAGAATCTATACATGCCCGTCGCGGGAGACTTTGGCGCGCACGGGCGCTTCGACGACGAAGCACAAGACGGGTTCGTACCGCTTTTCACTGAGCGGCACGTTCATGCTGTAATGGGCGGGGTGGCGCTCGGCCTCTTAGGACTCGCGATGGCGTTCGGACGCCTGCGCAGGCAGGTGCGGGCGTGCCTTCGATGAAAGGTTAGCACCTGTTCAGTTAAGGGCAAAGCGTTGACCATCGGCATGCCGGAATGCGAGTCCGTTGCCCGGCCGTGTAAGGTCGGGCGCAATCTGGCCACCACGCAGTTGCGGTGCGCCATCGAATAACATGCCCTCGATTCTCGCGTGGTCGTGGAACCATTCGATGTGTTGCAGGCGTCGTGCCGCGCATGCCACATGCAAATGCAATGCGGGAGCGCAGTGGGCAGAAAGCGGCGCATGCCAGGCATCGCACAGCGCGTCGGCCTGGAGAAATCCGCTGATGCCGCAACAGCGCGTTGCGTCGACCTGCAGCACGTCTACGGCGCGCATATCGAGCAACGCGCGGAAATCGTCCGCGGTATAGCCGTACTCGCCCGCCGCGAGTGCCATGCCCGGAGGAAGCCCGGCTCGCAGTGCGGCTAGGCCGCTGTGGTCGTCCGAGGACACCGGTTCTTCGAACCACTGCACACCCTGAGTCGCAAAGTATTCGGCAAGACGTTGCGCCTCCTTGAACTCGTATGCGCCGTTGGCATCGACGAACAGACCGGCGCTGCCAATCGCCTGGCGCGCTGCTTCCACGCGCGCAGGGTCGTTGCGTGGGCTCGATCCGACTTTCATCTTGACCCACTCGCAGCCGTCGTCATTCACCCAACCGCCCAATTGGCGCTGCAATGTATCGATGTCGTAGGTTGTGAATCCGCCACTACCATAGACAGGCACGCTTTCGCGCTGCATGCCGAGCAGCACGCACAACGGCAAGCCAAGCGCTTTCGCCTTGAGGTCCCAGAGCGCGGAATCGACGGCGGAAATTGCGCAGGCAGCGAGACCCGGACGGCCGATGTTTCGCACTTCGCGCTGCATCTGAAGGTTGATGCGAGCAATGTCGAAAACGTCGTAGCGGTGCACCGCGTCGGCCAGCACAGTGCCTATTAGCGACGCGGCACTCGCATGCGCATAGGTGTAGCCGATACCCGTGAAGCCGATCGCGTCGATCTCGCAGAGCACGAGAGTGGTCGAGCGCCACGCGATGGTGCCGTCAGCCTCGGGGCTGTCAGTGGGGATCGCAAAGGCGCGGGCTTCGAGCCTGGTAACACGCGACGCGTTCACGCCACCGCCCATGGCTTGTCTTGCAAAACATGGAAGTGGCTCGCACGGTGGCCCTCATCGGCGGCGTCAGGTCGCGCTTGCCTCTCGCAACTTGACGAGTTCGCGCGAATGCGCTGGATCTGCGAGTCCGGGCCGCACGTTCCGATGCCCGGCCTCGCCTGCACCGTGCAGCGCGCCCGTAGGGTAATGATCGTCTTCATGGTCTTAGCTCCTCTGCGCAGGTTCGTGAATATTGCAGCGCGACGGGCGGCTTCCGTCGCGCATGCCCCATGCCTGGGCTCCAATACCCGGGGAGAGCGCCCATGGGCACCAGAGTTGCGCGTGTCACGTGCGGCGCGACGGGCACCGAACTCTACGCTGGGTATGCATGCTCGGAGTCGCGATACCGGGGTATGGCGAAGAAGTTGTCTGAGAGCGGGCGGCCCTGACAGTGGTGTTTGGCGGGGCGGAAAGAGGAGGCCGCAATGTCTTTTGATCGTCAGCGAGGCGCAATGGCGGGCGCAAGTTCTGCGCTGTTCGTCGTCTCTCCCCATCTCGACGACGCAGTCTTTGGCTGTGCCGCGCTGCTCGCTGGGTATCCGGGAGCATGCGTCTGTACCGTATTCGCTGGGGCTCCAGACCATCCACAGCATACGGAGTGGGATCGCGCGGCGGGCTTCGGCAATTCGACGCAAGCATTGGACGAACGCTGTCGCGAGGACAATCGTGCCCTTGAGCACTGCGGCGCGCGAGCGCTGCGGTTGCCGTTCCTGGACGGTCAATATGGTCGACTGCCTGATGTCGCCACGCTTGCAGAGGAAGTTAAAAAGCACTGCGAATCTATGCGTGCGGGCGACGAAGCGTTCGTGGCGCCGCTGGGCGTGCGTCACCCGGACCACATGTGCGTGGGCAAGGCGTGGGAACTCCTGCTGTGCACTGGCGGGTTGGAGTCCTGTATCGCTTACGAGGAGGCAATTCATCGCACGACGCGCGGCGTGGTGGCAAAGCGGTTGGCCGAACTCGAAGCAGCAGGGCTGCACGTCACACCACTTGACGAAACCTGGCGCCCGGCACGGCTCGCCGCACGCGCGCTCACGGCCAAGCGCCTGGCCATCCTTGAGTATGCAAGTCAGCTACGCGCTTTTGACGCACGTTTTCCGGCCGATCTGGCAAAACCCGAGCGCTACTGGCGCGTAACCCGGGCATAGCGTTCTTGCGCGGGGCGCAGCGGTCATGAGCCGAGGCCGGGCGAGCAGGCGACGCAGCATCCAAATCGCTCCCCGATGCGGCGCGCACCAGGCGTCAGTTCGCGTCGCACTGACGCATATGTGCCCGGCTAGCCCGCCGCCGCGCACGTACCCGCACGCGGTGCTGCCTAGGGCGGCAAGCCAGAAGCCCAGTCGGCACTCGTATTCGGCGCTCGCGCCGATGAACAGGGCGTTGCGTTCCGACCGCTTTGATGCCGCGCCGCAGCCTCGACGGCCGGCGGTTCGATTGGTGTAAGCCGGTGTTGCGTGTCCATCTTTGAATCGATAGTTGTCACGCGCCTTTGGTGTTTGCTCGCCCTGATGGTCAGATTCTGAACCGGGTGCGGCGTTTGCGCGGCAGGCTTCAGGTGGACCTGTCGATAGTGTCGGATTCGGGCCCATCATATACGGGAGAAAGGCAAATGGCGACGAACACGGTAAGCGACTTCATTATCGAGCGTCTATATGAATGGGGCGTGCGACGCATCTTCGGCTATCCTGGCGATGGCATCAACGGCATGTTCGGCGCGCTTCAGCGTGCGCGCGGCAAGATCGAGTTCGTGCAGGCCCGTCACGAGGAAATGGCGGCGTTCATGGCGAGCGCACACGCCAAATTCACTGGCGAATTGGGTGTGTGCATCGCCACTTCCGGCCCCGGCGCGAGCCATCTGCTCACCGGCTTGTACGATGCACGCATGGACCATATGCCAGTGCTCGCCATTGCGGGTCAGCAGGCGCGCGCCGCACTCGGCGCGCATTACCAGCAGGAGCTCGATCTCGTTTCGATGTTTAAGGACGTGGCGGGCTCGTATATACAGCAGCCGAGCGTGCCGGGGCAGGTGAGACACGTCGTGGATCGCGCAGTGCGTATCGCGCTTTCCCGGCGCACTGTAACCGCCATGGTGCTGCCCAATGACTTGCAGGAGCTTGAATACGAGCCGCCTGCGCGCAAGCATGGCACCGCGCACTCGGGCGTGGGATACGCCGCGCCTGAAGTCGTGCCCCGCGAGGCAGACCTGCGGCGTGCCGCTGAGGTTCTCAACGCTGGACATCGTGTGGCCATGCTTGTCGGCGCGGGCGCCCTGCACGCAACCGACGAGGTCATCGCCGTTGCCGAGCGCCTGCACGCAGGCGTGGCGAAAGCACTGCTCGGCAAGGCGGCCGTCCCTGACGATATTCCATGGGTGACGGGCAGCATCGGTTTGCTTGGTACGAAGCCGACGGACGAGATGATGTCGGCCTGCGACACTTTGCTGATGGTCGGCTCCGGCTTCCCCTACTCGGAATTCCTGCCGAAGGAGGGCGAGGCGCGGGCGGTACAGATCGACATCGACGCGGGCATGCTCAGCTTGCGCTATCCGATGGACGTGAGCCTGGTGGGCGACAGCGCGGCGACGCTACGCGCGCTGTTGCCGCTGCTTGAACAGAAGGAGGCCGCCAGCTGGCGCAACCGTATTATCCATGCGGGCGAGCGCTGGCAACGTGTCCTCGAAGAGCGCGCGCGCGCGGCAACGGGTGGCAAGGTCAATCCGCAGCGTGTGGTGACAGAACTTTCTCCGCGGCTGCCAGACGGCGCGATAGTTACAAGTGATTCCGGATCATGCGCAAACTGGTACGCGCGGGACCTCCAGATCCGCCGTGGCATGATGTGCTCGCTCTCCGGCGGCCTCGCATCGATGGGTGCGGCGGTTCCCTATGCTATTGCGGCCAAGTTCGCGCATCCACAGCGGCCGGTCATCGCATTGGTGGGCGACGGCGCGATGCAGATGAACAATATGGCAGAGCTTGTGACGGTCGCGAAATACTGGCGCCAGTGGGAAAACCCGTGCTGGATCTGCGTGGTGTTCAACAACGAAGATCTGAATCAGGTGACGTGGGAACAGCGCGTTATGCAAGGCGACCCGAAATTCGAGGCTTCGCAGGATATTCCCAACGTCCCTTACCACCGTTTTGCCGAGCTAGTGGGGCTCACCGGCATTTATGTCGACGATCCGGAGCGTCTTGGCGAAGCGTGGGAGCAGGCGCTGACGGCGTCCCGACCTGTCGTAATCGAAGTCAAGACGGACCCCGAAGTGCCGCCGCTGCCGCCGCATGTGACGCTCGAGCAGGCGCGCCACTTCGCACGGACCTTGATGGAGGGCGACCCGGCCGAGCGCAGCATGATTGCGAACACGGCACGCCAGGTGATGGCGAGCGTCATTCCCGGTAAGAAGTCCTGAGTGCGATGCCCGCTCTCGATGTGCTTTGAGCGCGTTGGCGGCGGGGCGCACAGTTCACGCGTATGACCATGACACGCAGCATCGAAGATTACGCGCTCCTTGCAGACGGTCGTTGTGCCGCGCTCCTGGGCCGCGATGGCTCGATAGACTGGTTATGCTGGCCGCGCTTCGACAGCGATCCCTGCTTTGCCTCGATGCTGGGTTGCGAGGGCGATGGTCTCTGGCGCATTGCGTCGGCCGAGCCGCCGCGTCGCGCGAGCCGATGTTATCAAGCGGATACGCTCGTTGTCGAAACCAGCTTCGAATGTGAAGGCGGCAGCGTGCTTGCAATCGACTTCATGGCGGTCGAGACTACGACGCCGTGCCTCGTGCGCATCATTGAAGGTTGCGAAGGCAGCGTCGCAATGCATATGCGCTTGCTGCTGCGCCCGTATGGCGATGGCAATGCGGTTGCGCATGATCGCGGCGGCCAGACGACCTCAGTAATGTTGCAAACAGGTTGTGGCGCAATGAACCTGCGCAGCGACGCCAAGCTCGAAAGCCGGGACGAGTGCCTCATCGAAGCCGTGTTCACGGTTCATGCAGGCGAACGTGTGGCTTTCAGCCTAAGCCACGGCGATACCGCAGTGGTCGATCCCGCATCGGCAATTCCGGCGCTACACGACGCGCAGCGTCACTGGCGGCGCTGGATCGAGCGCTTCGACGACAGCCGCACGCTGTGGCCGCAACCCGTGCGGCGCTCGCTGCTCACGCTCAAGTCGCTGATCTATCGCCCAAGCGGCGCAATGGTCGCGGCGCCGACGACTTCGCTGCCGGAGCTGCCCGGTGGCTGCCTGAATTGGGACTATCGTTACTGCTGGCTGCGCGACGCGAGCTTCGCGCTGGAAGCGCTGCTCGAAGCGGGTTTCCACGAGGAGGCGCGAGCGTGGCGCGACTGGTTGTTGCGTACGCTAGGCGCTTCGCGCTCGCACATTCATATCATGTATGACGTGGACGGGCGGCGCGTGCCCGCCGAACGCAATATCAAGTCGCTTGCAGGCTGGCACGGTGCGCGTCCCGTTCGCTTTGGCAACGCCGCTGCCACGCAGTATCAGCCGGACGTCTTCGGCGAAGCGCTCGATTGCCTCTATCTCACGCGTCGGGCGGGCATCCGGGCGGCGCCCGAAGAAGCCGTGCTCGAGGAGCGTATTGTCAGCTGGCTACTCGATCACAGCGAAAGGCAAGGCTCCGGGATCTGGGAGACCCGCGGCGAACCGCGCCACTACACGACTTCGCGCGTGATGATCTGGGTCGCGCTCGACCGGTTCATCAAGCATTGGTGTGAAGACGGGCCAGGCGCAGGCGACGCGATGGTGCAACGCGCGGAGCGCTTGCAGCGCACGCTTTATGAGGAAGTCTGCACACGCGGCTGGGACGCCCGGCGCGGTGCATTCATACGTAGCTACGGCGAGACCGGGCTCGATTCGAGCCTGCTGCTCATGCCGTTGATGGGCTTCATGCGGGTCGATGACCCGCGTATGTCAGCGACGATCGATGCGGTTCGCGCCGAACTGGGCGAAGACGGACTGATTCGTCGCTGGCGACGCGGCGAGGGCGAAGCGCCGGAAGAAGGCGCGTTTCTCGCCTGCTCCTGCTGGATGGCGGATTGCCTGTATCTGCGCGGAGACGAGAGCGACGCCCGCGCCCAGTTCGAGCGCGTGCTCGCCGTCGCTAACGACGTGGGTTTGTTCGCGGAAGAATACGACGTCCGCGCGCGCACGCTGGCGGGCAACTTCCCGCAGGCGCTCAGTCATCTCGCCGTCGTCAAGACAGCATTGCTGCTGAGCGGCTCGACAAAGGGTCATCGCAGCGGAGGCTAACAGGTCCAGCAACAGGGACGCCACGCGAACGTCTGGCACGTCACGTGCGCTGTAGGAGCACTGCGTACGGAGGATCCCAGACCCGCTGGCCGCATTCTCTTCCACACGACGAGGAGTCCATCATGAAGTCACGTCAATATCTCAAGCCTGTGCTCGTTAGCGTCGCGCTTGCTGCGTCAGGTTTCGCGCTCGCGCAAGGTTCGGCCGGTGGGGGGGGAGGCGGCAGCGGCACGGGAAACGCTGGGGCGACCGGCACTCAGCCTCCGGACGCCGGGGCGAATTCCGCCAGCATGGGTACCGCGCCTAAGCCCATGCATCATACTCAGAAAAAGACACACGCGAAGAAGTCGATGAACGATACGACCAACACGCCTGGCGCGGACGCTAGCAGCGACACCAAGGGGCAGTAAGCATTTGAGGGCGCGCGGCAGCGGCGGTAGCGTCGTTGCAAGATACCCGTCGCGCGCCTCTAGCGATGAATTGCCTCGCGTAGGCGTGTGACCTCGGCGGGGGCCACCGGCGAGGCGTTGTTGCCCCATGCACCGCGCACGAAGCTGGCCACCTGGGCGACCTCGCTGTCCGTGAAGTGCGCGCGAAACGCGGGCATCTTGAGTGGCTCGGCGGCGCCGTTTGTCTGCGGACTCTCGCTGCCTTCAACGATAAGGCGCAGCAGGCTCGTCGGATTGGAGGAGAGTGCAATCGAGCTGCCCGCAAGCGGCGGCGCCTTGTTCTGCGTGCCGGAGCCGTCCGCGGCGTGGCATTTTGCGCAGTACGAGAGATAAAGCCCCGCGCCCGGCCGTTCCGGCATGCCGCCGCGCAGGGCCGCCATGGTTGAGGCGCGCGCAGCCGCCGAATCCGCATACTGCCCGCTTGCTTCGTGCACGGGGAGCGACTTCAGATAGGTGGCGATGGCGTGCAGGTCGTCGTCGCTCATGTATTGAGTGCTGGCGCCCACCACGGGCGCCATTGCGCCGAACGCGTAAGCGCGGTCGTTATGGCCGTCGCGCAGGAAGGCCGCGATTTCGTTGGCGCTCCAGCGGCCGAGGCCGCCCCCGGGGTCGCCCGTGAGGTTTGGCGCATACCAGTGATCGATCACGCCGCCTGTAAGGTAAAGCGGGCTGCGTTCGGTATAGCCCATTTCGTTGAAGGCTGGCCCGCGCGGCGTGTGGCACGCGCCGCAGTGCCCGAGTCCCTGCACGAGCCACGCACCGCGATTCCACTGCGCAGAGCGTTCGGGATCGGGCTTGAAGAGGCCGTGCTGCGCGAAGGCGAGACGCCAGAACATCATCACCCAGCGCTGGTTGAACGGAAACGGCAGATGCGTTTGCGGCGCGGCGTTCGCCACGGGCTTCACGCCGTACATGAAGTACTGGTAGAGCGCGTTGACGTCGCGCGGATCGAGCGCTGCGAACGAAGGATAAGGCATGGCCGGATAAAGGCGCTTGCCGCCAGGCGCCGCACCGCGTTGCAACGCCGCCGCAAACTGCTCGGGCGTGTAGTTGCCGATGCCATACGTAGTGTCCGGCGTGATGTTGCTCGCGTAAATAGGCCCAAACGGCGAGTTCACGGCGAGCCCGCCGGCAAACGGCTCGCGCTTCGCGGAGTCGTGGCAGGACGCGCAATCGCCAGCCTTGGCGAGTCTTTCGCCGAGGGAGATTTGTGCGGCGTCAGGAAGGGGCTTCGTCGTAGCGAGCTCACTGTCTTGGTGGCAGCCGGCAAGCAGGGCGAACATGGCTGCGTATGCCGCGAGATGCGCAGTCAGCACCGTTTTCCTGTATGCGGGCGCCTTCATTGCAGCACTCCGCACAGGCGCTCAAGCGGCAACACGAAGAGCACCGAAATCGTGAAGACCAGGGCGATCGTGAACGCCACCGCAACGGCGGTGCTGCTCCACGCAAGAAAGCGGAACGTGTCGTGCTGCGGCGAATGCAGCGCCGCGCTCGCGTGCCAGACGCGCCGTGCCAGCAGCGATCCGCCGAGCGCGAGCGCGAATGCCGCGCCGGAAACCAGCGGGAGTACCCAACGTACGGAGTGCCACGGCTGGGCATTGATCTGTGCAACGCCGCCGAAGCATGCGGTCTCGACGAGCGTCTGGCAAAGCAGCACATGCCCCGCCCAAACGAGCGGCACGCCGAGCAGGCCGTACCACATCGCCACGTGCTGGGCGAGCGTGGGCGTGGTGGCGGGCGGTTGAGCGGCAAGCGGCATCATCGACCCCGCATCCAGTACGGCGAGAGATAGAGCACGGAAAAAATGAACAGCCACACCACGTCGACGAAGTGCCAGTACAGGCCGCCAATGGTGAGCGCGGCGTCGCGTCTGCCATCGAAATAGCCGCGTGCCACCCAGACGGCGAGGCAGGTGAGCATTATTAGACCGGCCATCACGTGCGCCATGTGAAAGCCCGTGATCGTAAAGTAGAGTGAACCATAGAGATTCGTAGCCAGGCCATAGGGCCTGTCGTGCCACTCGAAGAACTGGATGATCACGAATGCCACGCCGAGCGCGATGCCGACGAACATCGACCAGAACGCGGGCCATGACCGTGCACGCCGTACGAAAGCGCCCGCGAGCCACACGAACACGCTGCTCAACAGCAGCAATACGGTGTTCAGGCTGCTCATGCCGAGCTTCGGCGGCCCTTCAGGCGGCCACGGCTGCGCGCTTTGTGAGGCGAGGTAGAGATACGAGAAGATCAGGAAACCGAACAGTGCGGTTTCCGTGATGATGAGCGTGAAGACGCCCCACCACCCGCCAGCATGTTCGCCCGCGCTGCCCACAGGCAGCGCTAGGGTTTCGTCTTCGCTTTGCGTGGCACCTGATTCGGCGGCCACCGCGCTTTGCGGTGAGAACGGTTCGCGCTGGCCAAGCGAGCGTTGCGGCCACAGCCACGCGATCAGGGAGAGCGCGCAGATCGCGCCGGCGAGCGCCGTGATTGAACCGGAATGCAACAGCAGGCCTACGAACACGAGGGTTGAGGCCACGCCCAGCACGAAGGGCGCATAGCTGTCCTCGGGCATCTTGAGGATGACGTCGGGATCGCCCATGAGCGGCGTCACGCCCAACGCTTCGCGGCCCCGGTGGAGCAGGTAGCCCCGCCTCGGGATATTGGCGTCAGGCTGCCAGAGAGGATCGCGCGAGCGTACGCTCGGAAGGATCGCGAAATTGTAGGGCGGTGGTGGCGATGAAGTGGACCATTCCAGACCTGCGGCGTTCCACGGGTTCGCGCCGGCGCGCGCGCCGCGTCTGGCGCTTACGAGCGCATTGCCGATGAACATGGCTATACCGGTTGCGAACACGAAGGCGCCGACGCTCGTGAGCAGGTTGGCTGTGTCCCAACCCATACCCTCGGGATAGGTGTAGACGCGGCGCGGCATGCCGAGCAGCCCCGAGATATGCATGGGAAAGAAGCCGAGATTGAAGCCGATGAAGGTTATCCAGAAAGTCCATTTGCCGAAGCGCTCGTTCATGAGCCGACCGGTGAACTTTGGGAACCAGTAGGAAACGCCGCCGAGCACGGGAAACACGTTGATCCCCAGCAGCACGTAGTGAAGGTGGGCCACGACGAAGTAGGTGTCAGTGAGTTGCCAGTCGAGCGGCACAGCGGCGGTCATCACGCCCGACACGCCACCCACCGTGAACATCAGCACGAAGCCCGCGAAGTAATAGAACGGCGTCTTGAATACTGGTTTGCCGGTCCAGATGGTGGCGATCCACGCGAATACGGCGATGGCGCTAGGCACCGAAATTACCATGCTGGCCGCGCCGAAGAATGCCAGCGCGAGCGGCGACAGCCCAGTCGCGAACATGTGATGGAGCCAGACTTCGAAGCCCACCAGCATGGTCGCGACAGTTGAGAGCGCAACGGCTGTATATGCGACGATGGGGCGTCGGCAGAAGGTGGGCAGTGCGTCGGAGACGATGCCCATGGCGGGCAGCACGACCACATAGACCCATGGGTGCGCGAAAATCCAGAAGAGATGCTGCCAGAGCAGCGGACGGCCATCGGCGCTGGTGTCGAAGAAGTGCGTGCCGGCATTGCGGTCGAGCCAGAGCATGAAGAACGCGAGGCTTACTGATGGCACCGCGAGCAGGTTGGCGCCGGAGGCCGTGAGCGTGCCCCAGACGAGTATGGGCAGGCGCGCGATCGACATGCCACTGGCGCGCATGCGCAAGAAGGTGATGACGAAGTTGGCCGCGCCAACCGTCGTGGAGACGCCGAGCAGCACCATGCCTAGCGCGTAGACGTCGATATTGGGCCCTGGGTCGTAGGCAGCAGTGGAAAGCGGCACATAGTTGAACCAGCCGGCATTGGCGGCCTGGCCCGCGGGAAAGCTCGCATACAGCAGGAGGCCCGCGCCGAGAAATACCCAGTATGAGAGTGCGTTCAGGCGCGGGAACGCCATGTCGCGGGAGCCAAGCACGAGCGGCCAGAGGTAGTTCGAAAAACCGCTCAGCACGGGCAGCGCGTAGAGAAAAATCATCGTTACGCCGTGCATCGTGAAGAGCTGATCGTATTGCTGAGGCGTGAGGAGCGTTTCATTGGGGCGCGCGAGCTGCACACGCATGATGAGGGCCTCCACACCGCCCAGCACGAGGAACACAAATGCCGTGACGAGGTAGCGCAAGCCTATGGTCTTGTGGTCCACCGTCGAGAGCCAGCCGCGCCAGCCGGGGCTCGTCTCCCATGTCTCTTTGAGGCGGCGCAACGTTTCTTCGTCCAGCGGCGCCACGCCTGTTTCGGGCACGCGCGACAGGCGGCCCGCGCGCGGGCGTCCCGGAATTCGCGTGCCAGGCAGATGTGCCGGGCGTTCCGGGGCGCTATCAGCGGAAGAGGAGACCGGGATGTCGTTCATGTCACTGGAGCGTGTCGAGCCACGCGCCGAGGTCGCTCGCCTCGGCGGGGGTGAGGGCAATGTCGGGCATCAGCGATTCGGGTTTGAGTTGCTGGGCATGCGCGACCCAATCGAGCCGGTTGGCGGGCGTATTGGCGAGCGTGCCCGCCGCGATCAGACGACGCGAGGCGAGGTGCGTGAGATCGGGCCCCTGCGCGCCGTTCGCCTGCGTACCGCGAATGGCGTGACAGCCAGCGCAGAGCGCCACGAAGAGCTTTTCGCCGCGCTGCGCGGCGCCTCCTTCTTGCGCGGGTGCGGCGGGCCTCGCCTGGGAGGCTAGCCAGCGCGCGAAGTCGTCGGGCGCTTGTGCCACCACTTCCATGGCCATGTGCGCGTGCTGTGGACCGCAGAACTGCGTGCATTGCCCACGCCACACGCCGGGCGAGTCCGCATCGAGCCATTGATGATTGACCTGGCCGGGAATCGCCTGGGTCTTGCCCGCGAGCGCCGGCACCCAGAATGCGTGCACGACGTCGGCGCTTTGCAGATCGATGCGCACGGGCTCGCTGGCGGGCATATGGATTTCGTTTGCCGTTGCGAAGCGCGTGCCGTCGGGCGTCTCGTAGGTCACTTTCCACCACCAGTCATAAGCCGTGACGGTTACGATGAGGGCGGGCGCGACCGGCGGATCGGCCACGGCGGCCAGCACGCGCAGCATGCCAACGAGCGCAGCCAGCAGCAGCACCGAGGAGATCGCCGTGCCGATCGCGACGATGCGGTTTGCGAGACGTTCGCCGCGTTCGTCGGCGACGTGCGCCTGCGACAAGTGTGAATCGGCTGATATCCTTGCGCGGTGCTTGCGGTGGATCGCCGCGTAGAGCAGCGCCGCGATCACAATGCACACCCCCACGCAGAGCGCGGCGAGAGCCCAGTCGAGAATTTGCACGGGCCGGGACGCCGGGCCGGCACTGTGGAGAAAATAAGCAAGCGGAGTTTCGGCGCGGCAGTCTAAGGAGAAACTGCCGAGACTTATGCAAGCGACGAGCCCCACCGAGGCAAACGCGCGAAACGGTTGGCGCGGCGTGCCTGGCATCATGGCTGCAACTCCTGCATCGAACGCGCCCGCGCGGCAATTGCAGGCTGGTCACGGGACATGATTCGGCTCCTCGCTCGCTCGCGCGCGCTGCGCTTGCACCTTGAGCGCGCACGAGATGTGCCCGGTCCGTCTCGCGGGACCGTGCCTGGGCATCAAAGCTCCCCACGTGCGGCGAGTACCCGAATGCGGTCGGCTGTGCGACAGGCGATCGCCTGAATGGTCAGCGAAGGGTTCACGCCGCCAACGGTTGGAAAAACGGAGCCGTCGCAGATCCAGAGATTCGGAATGTCCCACGAGCGGCAGTCGGCATTCACGACGCTCGTCTGGGCATCGCTGCCCATGCGCGCGGTGCCGTTCAGGTGGCAGGTGTCGTCGTCCTGCGTCCAGATTTCGGCCGCGCCCGCTGCGGCGAGCGCGCGGCTCATGTAGTCAAGGCCGTGGCGCACAAGCTGCCGGTCGTTGTCGCACATCGACCAGGTCACGCGTGCAACGCGCAGGCCGAGCGCGTCCTTCTCGTCGGCGAGCGTCACGCGGTTGCGCTCCTGCGGCAGCGTTTCGCCCACCATCTTGAGGCCGGCCTGGTGGTTGTATTTCGTCATTTCGCGCATGAGCGCATCGCCCCACAGGCCGCGGCTCGTCTGCGTCGCCGCCCACACGAGCGGTAGCGGTCCCTGGCTCATGTAGCAATAGCCGCCGTGAAAATCCTTGCCCTTGTCCTCATAGTTCCAGTGCTCGGTTAGCGCGAGCGAAGGCGGCCCCTTGTACCAGCGGATTTCGTCTTCGAACGTGCCCCATGCCGCTTGGTTGGTCTGCACCATCAGGTTCTTGCCGACGAGACCTGAACGGTTCGCCAGCCCATCGGGAAAACGTTCATTCGCGGAGAGCAGCAGCAGGCGCGGTGTCTCGATGGCGTAACCGGCCACGACCACGTTGCGCGCGCGCTGGAAATGCCAGTGTCCTTCGCGGTGAAAGTGCACGCCGCTCGCACGGCCCACCGCGTCGGTCTCGATGCGGCCCACCATCGCGAGATCGCGAATCTCGGCCCCCGCACGCACGGCTCGCGGAATCCACGTGACGAGTGCGCTTTGCTTGGCGTTGGTCGCGCAGCCCGTTACGCAAAAGCCGCGATAGACGCATTGATGCGCGTCGCCGCGCGGTGCGGAGAGCGTCGCGAGCGGCGTGGGGCACCACGGAATGCCCAACGCCTCGCAACCGCGCGCGAGCACGAGTCCGGCGGCGTTGACCTCATGCGCGCGATACGGATACCGCGGCCGCTTCGGGCCCCACGGGTAGCGCACGGGCCCGGAAATGCACAGCGCGCGCTCGACTTCAGTGTAGTAGCGCCACATCTCGCGCCAGTCGATCGGCCAGTCAGCGCCGTATCCGAGTTTCGTGTGCGACTGAAACCATTCGGGCCGAAAGCGTAGCGAGACCATCGCGAAGTGCACGGTGCTGCCGCCCACCGCCTTGCCGCTGTTGTTGCTACCGAGTTGTAGCGGATTCTCGCCGTCGCAAATGCGCTCGTCCGTCCAGTAGAGCTTCGCCTGGTGCGTCTCGTCAGACGCGAATTCTTCAAGCGGTCTCCACCAAGCTCCTGCGTCGAATGCGATGACGCGAAAGCCGGCTTCTGCGAGGCGGCACGCGAGCGTGGCACCGCCGGCGCCGGTCCCAACGATCGCGAAGTCCACGGCGTCTTCCAGCGCGTATTCTCGCATCGGTAACCAGCCGCCGGGCCGGAACACGTCCGGTGCGCGGCCGTGTTTGCCGCGTGGAGCCTCCCGGGCGTCCACGTTGCGGTCAGCGCACATGCTTATTCTCCAGGCGCGCCGCCAGTTGTGCGCTCTCGCTCTCGTCGGCCTCGACGGCTTCCCACGGGTCGCGGCGGTTCGTGTAGAGGCGCACATAGCCACGCGGGTTCGCCGGGCCGCCGAAGCCCATCGCATTCCACGCGACCGGGTGCGACCAGTAGGCGGAGGCCAGATCGTGCAGCACGCGTTTCTGGAAGAACACGTCGCACGGCATGCCGCGCCATGCGCTACCGCGCAGCTTGCCGTTCTGCATGCGCATGACGAGTACGCGCCGCTGTTCGTCGTCGAGACTCGCGAAGGGCGCGCGGAAGGCGGCCCTGCTTTCCGCATCGAGAGCCGCGAGTCCCATTTCCCACGCTTCGCGTAACGGCGGCAGGCGTGCGTCGCGATAGCCGTCGCGGCGATCGTCGAGCAGCTTTCCATCCACGAGCGCGGCGAGGTGCACGCAGCGATTTTCGTGGTCGCCGGAGCCCGCTTGAGGGACGATCGTGGCGCACAGCGCTTTCAATGTTTGCCAACGCGAAGGCGCGAGATAGCGAGCCTTGTCTGGTGTGTTCAGGCGCGCGGCTATCACCGCGCGGGTGGGCGCATCCCACGAAGGCGTCTCGCGCTTGGCGAGCACATCGTAGCCGGGGTACTTCGGTGTGCGCTTCATCGCTCCGTCTCCCGCATACGCAACGCAGCGAGGCCCGCGAGCGCGAGTGCACTGAACGCGGGCGGCGCCGGTAGGGGCGGCCCCGCGAACAGGTTCTGCGACCAGTTGTGCCAGCCGCCGTGCGCGCGCACTACGCCGTTCACGTGAAAGCCGAGTCCCGCAAAGCCGAGCGCTGCGGTAAGGCGCAGCCACAGTCGCGCGAAGACACTTGCGCGAGCCGCATGCCGGGGCGAGGCGAACGCCGCATGAGCCAGCAGCACGCCACCCACGGGCACGACGGTCACTGGCGCGTACATGGCTGGGTGCTGAAACGAGCCGCGAAAGTGCAGCAACGCAGCCTCCGCCGCCGTGCCGAGCAGCCCCGCACCCGCGACCAGGGCGAGTGCTTTGCCGGCGGGCATGCCGAAAAGCTGCGGATCGTGCTCGGGCTCATCGCGTAGCTGCTCGGCGATCGAGCCGAGTACGCCGGAAAGCACCAGCGCGAATGGCGCCCCCGCTGGGGCGCCATAGAATAGGTTTTGCCAGGAGAGTCCGCCGGGCCGCTTCGTCACGTTATAGAGATGGAACGCGGTGCCTGCTGTACCCGTGGCCGCGCCACATATCTGAATTGCACGACGCAACCGGTGCGACTCCGCGCGCGCATCGGTGCCGCCATGCAGGGCTGCGCCCAGCGAGCAGAACGCAACCACGGGCGGCAAGTACATTGCGCAATTCTCGAATGAGCCGCGGTAATGCTCCATGGCGCTATCGGCCAGCACGGAGAGCGCGAGCAGGGCGGAGCCGTGATTGAACGCGCGCGCAGCTGCGATGTGCTTGCCGGGTGCCGAGGCGCGTTTCGCCTCACGCAGTTCGCGCGTTGACCAGAGCGCGAGTGCGGCGCCTGCTGTGACGCTGGCGATGCCGGCGGCGATCCGGGTGCTTTGTGTCATTGGCGCTCCTGCGTGACAGCTCTGGGTTACGGGTGGGTTCAGCAGGTTCAGCGGGCCATCCGCATCATGCGGTGCCCGCTGCGGCCGAGAGCGTTGAGATCAGCTCCGCATTGAAGGCGGGTAGGTCATCGGGCTTACGACTCGTAATGAAGTTGCCGTCGTGGACCATGCTCTCGTCGACCCATTTGCCGCCTGCATTGCGAATGTCATCCTGCAGTGACGGCCAACTCGTCATCGTGTGTCCCTCAACGATGCCTGCGGACACCGGCAGCCAGCCACCATGACAGATCACGGCTATTGGCTTGTGCGCGTCGTTGGCCGCGCGCACGAATACCTGCGCCTCAGGGATGAGCCGGATGGCGTCGCCATTCACCACGCCGCCGGGGAGCACGATCGCGTCGTAGTCGTCGGCCTTTACGCCGTCAAAAGTCCGGTCGACGTGGATTTTGCTTCCCTTTTCGACATGTCGAAACCCCTGAATTTCACCGGCTTTCTCTGAGATCACGTCGACTTTTGCGCCAGCTTCCATCAGCGCTCTACGCGGCTCGGTTAATTCAACTTCTTCGAATCCATCCACCGCAAGAATTGCAACCTTGCAGTTGTCGAGAATGTTAGCCATTGCGATTTCCTCCTGGTTGTGCCCAGCAGATGCCACGATGAAAAGACCGGGTTGCTTCCCTGTCTGGACATAGCAAATGGGATGCCGCGTCCTGAATGCGATTGGCGGCAACGCGGGTGCGCGGGTATGCCGTCTGCGCGGGCGTGCGAGTGCGTGCCGAACGAGCCATCTGCCTCTTGTCATGAAAACCGGCGAGCCCCGACATTCGCGACGCCTTCTCGCGAACCGAACCCAACGACGAAGCCGTAGCGGCCTGCCAGCGCACGGCTGGGCGGCGGACATCGGCCCCGGCCTCGGTACGATAGCCACTGACAACGATCCTGGCGGCATTCTGACGTATTCGTTAGCCGGCGCGCAGTACGGCTTCGATCTGCTGTGGGTCTGCGTGCTTTCCTACCCGTCGATGGTTGCGCTCCAGTTGGTGGCCGCGCGCGTTGCGGCCGTGACGGGCAGTGGCCTTACTGAGAACATGCGGGAACACTATTCGCGTTGGTTGTTTCTGCTCGCGGTCGCGCGTTTCCTCGGCGCCAATACCGTCAACATTGCAGCCGACATGCTGGCAATGGGCGAAGCGGCGCATCTGATTTTCCGGGGATCGGTCCCGCTCTTTACGATCATTTTTGCTGGTACCTCACTCGCCCTCCAGTGGTGCATGCCTTATGCGCGTTACGCCAGTTACCTCAAGTGGCTTGCTCTTTCACTTTTCTGCTATGCCGGCGTCCTGTTCATAGCGGACGTGCCGTGGCGCACCGTGGCGGGGGCGCTCGTCCCTCATGTGGCCTGGTCAGAGGATTTCCTGGCGATGCTGCTCGCGGTGCTCGGCACAACGGTCAGCCCGTATCTGTTGTTCTCCCAGGCGGAGCAGGAAGTCGAAGAGCGTTCGGGGGGTCAGGCGCAACACAATAGTCGCCGTACGTCCTCGAAGGATTTGCGGCAGCAGCTACGAGACATGCGGCGCGACACGCTGGTCCGCTGCCTTCTCTCCAACTTATGCAGCGCATTCATTCTATGTGCCGCGGCTGTGACGCTGCATGCGGCACATCCGTCACTCTCGCCGTTCGGGCAGGCGCGGGCGGCGGCGCAGGCGATCGCCCCGGTCGCGGGCGGCTATGCTCAAAGCGTGCTCGGCTTCGCGCTCCTCGGCACCGCTCTGTTAGCCCTCCCGCCGCTCGCCGGTTCCGCTGCGCACGCCGCGGCCAGTTCGTTCGGGTGGCCGCAAGGCGAGCAGCGCGACCGCCGGATCGCCGGCGTACTGGTGCTGCTCATGATGGTGAGCGCGATCATCGCATTGCTGTTCTACGCATTCGGCGTTGATCCGCTGCGGGCTTGTTACTGGAGTGCATTGACCAATGGGATGACCGTTTCCCCGGTACTGATCCTGCTGGTACTTCTGAGCGCGCGCCGTGATGCGGTTGGCGAGATGAAAGCGCACTGGTTGACACGCGCATTGTGCTGGCTCGCCACGGTCGTCATTTGTGCTGCCTTGGCTGCGCATGCCATTGTGCAAGTCCTCTAGGTTTTCCAGACGCGCTCACACCCTGCGCTCGCCTCGTGGCACGCGCGTTGCGCATAGGCCGGTGCTGGACATGGGATTTGCGCGAGTTTCGCGCATTGCGCCGGCAAATCGACAGGAGAGAGACATGAAAATGGGAACGACGAAGGCCGAAGGCACCATGCGTGAACTCGCCGGCACAGCACAGGAGGCTGTGGGAGACATGCTCGGGCGAACCAGCATGCAAGTATCGGGCAAAGCAAGGGCGCTATGCGGTAAATCACAGCAGCTTGCGACCGACGCGGCCGGGGCGACGCGCGAGGCGGTTGCGGACAACCCCCTGGCAATGCTGGGAATCGCTTTGGGATTCGGCTTCGCCTTGGGTGCCTTATGGGCGGCGAACCGCGAATGAGCGACGTGCATCCGACGGCTATGTTGAGCAGCCCCATGTGCGAGGTGGGCCATGACGATACATGCGAAGCTCGACCGCTGGCACAACGTATTGCGGTTCGTCACCCTACGCACGGCGGACTACGGGCACCTGCTTTCGCTCGAACTGTCCGAGGCTCGGGCCTACGTGACACGCGAGATTATCGCGCTCGTGGCACTCGCTGTGAGCGGCTTGTTTACGCTCTCGTTTTTCTGCATCGCACTGATAGCATCTGCCTGGAACACGCGCTATTTTATTGTTGTCGTATGGAGCATCGCGGCGCTCTGGCTAGTGGCTTCTGTGGCGGCATTGTTTGTCTTCCGCGCTCAGAGGCCGGTGCGGTCGTTCGCTATACTCAAAAGCGAACTGCGCGCCGACCTCGAGACGCTCAAGGAGGCGCTTAAATGAGGCGTCGCGCACCGCTGAGCCGGCAGGCATCTGAGGCGATCCTGCTCAGTCATATGGAGCTTACACGCGTGCAGTTGCTTGCGGAAAACGTCGGCTCGCGCGCAGTCGAGTTCGACTCAGTCCGAGCAAATCCGCTGAGCATTGCTAACGTCGTGACCGCGTTCGCCTCGGCGCCCCATGTGACCCTGCTCGGCTCTATCTTGCTCAGCACACTGCTGATCGGCCCTCGGCGAGTCTTCCGCGTTGTCCTGCGTTCCGGCTTGCCTGGTTGGATTGCGCGCGACTTCCGGTTACGGCACATGCGTTGATCGATGGCCATCAGGGCATGGAGTGTTGCGGCCATCGATTTAACGGGCGCCGCCCGGCGCCCGCCCCCCGATTGTGCCAGCTGGCCTTGGGAATAGGAGTTGCCGGGCAATCTGCTGGCTTGCGATGGCCCATCTCCGCAGGTTGGACATGCGTGTTATCTCTTTGGCCATCCTGTGACATACGTTGTCGCGATGTTGGCGTGGGCGCACGTCTAGGGGCGCCCACGCGTCGGGAGCGGTGGTGGCAGATCAGAGCAGCTTGTCGAGCGTGATGGGCAGTTCACGCACACGCTTGCCCGTGGCGTTGTAAATCGCATTGGCGACGGCAGCGGCGACGCCTACCACGCCAATCTCTCCCACGCCCTTGGCGCCGAGCGGATTCACTACCTCGTCGTGTTCGTCCACGAAAAGCACGTCGATCTCGCCGATATCGCGATTGACGGGCACGTGATACTCCGCGAGGTTGTGATTCATGATGCGCCCGAGCGTATGGTCGAATTGTGCATGCTCGTGCAGAGCCATGCCGATTCCCCACACCACGCCGCCAGCAATCTGGTTTGATGCCGTTTTCGGATTGACGATGCGGCCCGCAGCGACAGCGCTCACCACGCGCGTGACGCGAACCTGGCCGAGCTCCTCGTCCACGCGCACTTCTGTGAACACGGCCGAGTGCGTAGCCATCGAGTAGCGCTTCTGGATATCGTCGGGCTTGAGCGTGACCTGGGCTGCCAGCGATTTCATACCCGCGTCTGCAAGCACGTCGGCGATGCGAACGCGCGCGCTGCCCAGCCCCACTTCTTGGGGCAGGACGATTTCGCCGTGCTCAATCATGAGCGCGTCGTCGAGCACGGCCGGGTCGAGATTGGCGAAGGCGATACCGCCGTGCGCGGGCAGCAGTTGCGCTAGTCTTGAACGCAGTTCCGTGCAGGCGACCGAGGCGGCACTGCCCACGGACGACACCGTCCATGAGCCGCCCTCAATCGGCGCTGGCGGCAGCGATGTATCTCCGAGTGTGAAGTCCACATCGTCGATGCTCATGCGCAGGGCGTCGGCGGCGATCTGCGAAATGGCGGTGTACGTGCCCGTTCCGATGTCCGCAGTGGCGCTCGACAGATCGAGGCGTCCCTGAGCATTCAGCACCGCACGCACGCTGGCTTCGGTCTGCATGGCTTCCCACATGCCTGTCGCCATGCCGTAGCCGACCAGTTCGTGGCCGTCGCGCATCGAGCGTGGCGTCGCGATGCGCGCGCCCCATCCGAAGCGTTCCGCGCCTTGCGCGTAGCAGTCGAGCAGGGCCTTGCTCGAATACGGCAGTTGCTTGCTCGCGTCGTCGTCCGCGTAGTTGCGGATACGCAATTCGAGTGGGTCCATTTCCAGTGCGACGGCAAGTTCGTCCATCGCGGATTCGAGCGCGAAGAGACCTTGCGCAGCGCCCGGTGCGCGCATGTCGAGTGGAGTGTACACATCGAGCCGCGCCAGCTTGTAGCCGAGTTGGACGTTCGGCGCACGGTAGAGCCGCCCGGTCCAATTCACGACTACATCGGTAAAGTCCTCAAACTGGGAGGTCTCGCCTACCGCCTCGTGAACGATCGCGTCGAGCCTGCCGTCGCGTCGCGCGCCAAGCGCGACGTGCTGGATCGACGCGGGTCGATGACCGAAGGTGAACATCTGTGCGCGTGTGAGTACGACGCGTATCGGACGGCGCAGGGCGCGCGCGGCCATCATCGCGAGCGGCAGATGATATTGCGGGCGCAGGCCGGAGCCGAAGGCGCCGCCCACGAATGGCGAAATCACATGCACGCGCTCCTGCTGGAGGCCAAAAACCTTCATCAGATATTGCTGTGTGTTGGCGACGCCTTGGGTCTTCTCGTAGACCGTAAAGCGGCCATCCGCAGATGGCACAACGGTGCAACCGTGCATCTCCATGGGCTGATGGAACTCTACAGGAGTGGCATAAAACGCATCGGAGCGTGCGTGAGCGCGCTGGAGTGCCCGGTAGGCGTCGCCGCGCGGAGCGGGCGGCGGCTCGAAGCCGCCCTTTTCGGTGGATGGTATGACGGCATCCTGCACCACCTTTGCCAGCTCGGTCTGATGCGGTTCGCTACGGTAGCGCACGCGTAGGAGCGTGGCCGCGTATTGCGCGAGTTCTGGGGTTTCTGCGACCACGAGCGCGATCGGTTGGCCAGCAAATCGCACGCGTGCGTCGGCGAGGGGGTGAAACGGTGTTCCACCGGGCGCGATCTGGTCCTTCCAGTCGGCGTCCTCCGTGGCGAGCGCGATGCGGTTCTCATGCGTCAGGACATGCAGCACGCCGGGCAGCGCTTGCGCCGCTGAGGCGTCGATCGCGACGATCTCGCCGCGCGCGATCGTCGCGTTGACGACTACGCCATGCACAAGTCCGGTAGCGGCGAATTCGGCGGCGTAGCGTGCGGCGCCGGTAACCTTTGCGTGGCCGTCCACGCGGGATAGCGGCTCCCCAATACGCGCGCTGTGTATCGGGCGGGTTTCGAAAGCGGCGCTCATGCTGGTTGCTCCCCTGGGTCGCGCCCGGCCAGCGGCGCAGAATCGGGCGCAAGCGCCCGCTCGAATGCGCGTACGATGGCTCGACGCGCGAGGTCGACCTTGAACTCGTTGCCCGGGCGAGGGTCCGCGTGTGCCACGACGCCGTCGGCGTAGCGCTCGATCGCGGAGATATCGTCGGCTGCCCGGCCGATCAGCAACGTTTCCGCGTCGCGATCGCGCCACGGTTTGTGGGCCACTCCGCCCAGCGCGCAGCCCAATGCGCGAATCGCGCCTTTCTCGACCCGCACGCCCAGCGCGACCGAAACGAGCGCGAACGCGTACGACTGCCGGTCGCGCAGCTTCAGATACGAGAAGTGCTGTGCGTATCCTTCACTTGGCACTTCGATGGCCGTGATGAGCTCTTCGTCGGCGAGCGTCGTTTCACGGTGCGGCGTGTGGCCCGGCAGGCGGTGCAGGTCGTCGAACGGCAATGTGCGTATGCCGCGCCGGCCTGCCACATGGAGCGACGCATCGAGTGCTGCCAATGCCACACACATATCAGAGGGGTGCGTGGCGATGCAATCCTCGCTCGCACCAAAAATCGCGTGCATGCGATTCACTCCATCGAGCGCGGCGCAACCGGTGCCGGGAACTCGCTTGTTGCAGCTCGTGGCTGGATCATAGAAGTAAAGGCAGCGTGTGCGCTGAAGCAGGTTGCCACCGACAGTCGCCGCGTTACGGATCTGGGCGCAGGCGCCTGCCAGAAGGGCTGCGGCGAGCAGCGGATAGCGCTCGATTACGCGCGTGTCCCAAGCAAGCGTGCTATTAGACACGAGCGCGCCGATGCGCAGTGCACCGTATTGCGTTGCCTCGATCTCGCGAAGCGGCAGCCGCGTGATGTCGATGATCGCGGCGGGACGCATGACGTTCTCGCGCATCAAATCGACCAGATTCGTGCCGCCGGCAAGGAATTCGGCGTTGGGTGTTACCGCATGCAGACGTACTGCGTCGGCGACGCTTTTGGCGCGTGTGTAGGAGAAGCGGTTCATACGTCGTCTCCTTCGCGGTTGCGTAGGCATTCCACGCGGCGCACGGCTTCCACTGCGTTCGCGATGTTCACGTAAGCGCCGCAGCGGCACAGGTTGCCGCTCATCTGTTCGCGCACGTCGTCGCGGCACTGCGCGTGGCCTTCGGCTAGCAGCCCCACGGCCGAGCAGACCTGCCCCGGCGTGCAATAGCCGCACTGAAACGCATCGTGCTCGATGAACGCCTGCTGTACCGGGTGTAGCGCGCCGTCCTGCGCCAGTCCCTCGACCGTCGTGACGTCCGCGCCGTCGTGTGACACCGCGAGTGCCAGGCACGCGTTAATTCGCGTGCCGTTCACTAGCACAGTGCATGCGCCGCATTGACCGTGATCGCAACCTTTCTTGGTGCCAGTGAGTTGAAGCTGCTCGCGCAGAAGGTCGAGGAGGCTGGTCCATGGTTCAACGCGCAATGCGTGGTGCGTGCCATTGACAGTGAGTTCGACGGGTACAGCGTCGGGCAGGCTCTCCGTGTCAGACCGTGGCTCCGTGTCGGCGTGTTTGCGCGCCGTGGAGTGCGGGCGCGGCGCGCGGGTGCTGGGGGCTGTGTGCATGGCGGCCTCGTTGTCGGGCAAGAATCGATGAGGACTCGACGCGAAGCGCAGGCGTGGCAAAAGCCCGCAGACCCTCGCGAGAGGTACGGCTTCGGTATGCGCAATGCGCTTGCCTGATGCAGTCTGATGCCTCTGGTGTCCCGGCGGATCGTGTCGTATGCCCGGGATAACAGGAGATATGGCTCGGTAGGCGAGACGCTCACACGGGGTGTTCGCCATGCTCGCGCAGTTCCGGTTCAAAGAACACCCAGCGCACCTTGGGAAATGCTCCGTGGAGGTCGTTCTCGACGCGGTCGATGGTGCGCACGAGTTCCTCCGCGTTGCAACACTCGGTCAGTTGCGCCTGGACCGCAACGAGCAGGTTGTCCGACCAGCGCAGCACGACCAGGCTCACAACGTGCCGAATTTCGGGGCGCGTGTCGAGCCATGCACGCATCTCCTGACGCACGCTGGCCCGCGCCGCTTCGCCCACGATGAGCGATTTGATCTCACGAAGCGAGAACACGGCCGTTGCCATCATCACGCAACCTACGCCGATGCTGCCAAGCGCGTCGAATCCCGCCCAGCCGGTGAGAGCGGCGAGCCCGGTGCCGGCGACCGAGACGAGCACGCCCACGAGGGCCGCTGCGTCCTCGACGATCGAGAGCATGTTTTCCAGTTCACCGGTCTCGCGAAACCAGCGCCATAGCCCGCCGGCGCGGCGCCTGCGATCGATTGAGTGGATCGAGGCGCGCAAGGCAATGCCCTCGACAAGGGCGGACAGGAGCAACACGCCCACCGCGACTTCGGGACGATCCAGGCCACTGTGATGCCAGAGACGCCACACGCCAATCGCCACGGAGACGCCGCCGCCCACCATGAAGAACTGCAAGGCCACGAGCATGGCGTAGAAGTGCGTCTCACGACCGAATCCGAGCGGATGTTGTTCGTCGGGGCGATTGTGGGCCGCGCGCCGCCCAGCGATGAGCAGGATCTGGTTCAGGCAGTCGGCGCTCGAGTGGGCTGCCTCAGCGAGAGTTGCACCAGAATTCGTGTACAGCGCCGCGGCGAACTTGCAGATCGCCACCGCGACGTTCGAGGCGAGTGCGTAATATACGGCGCGCGGAACGGTGGCAGGCATGGCGAGATGGCATGCGCACTCTTAACCGCGACACATCCCGCCGCAGGCATCGAGATACATGCCAATCATGGGTTGATGCATCAGGCCCCCAATATCTCACGCACGACTTCGATGGACATGCGTTTGCGCATGCGCTCGCTAAGCTGCGCCATTTCGCGTTCGTAGCCGCAGGCGAGGACGGCCTCCACATGGCCGAGATGTACGTACAGGGCGAAAAAGCGAGTCTCTCCGGGTTTGCCTGATATCACCGGTTCGTCTCGGTGTTCAACGTGCCCCAGATAGTCGAGGCGTTTGCCATAGTGCTCGGTCCAGAAGAACGGCACGCTTTCATAGCGCGCATGCTCTCCCATCATGTTCAAGGCTGCGATGCGCGCCTGTTGTTGTGCGACGCGCCAATGCTCGATGCGAGCCGTATTCAACTTGCCGTCAGCCGTCAGAACGTGTGCGATATCGCCTACAGCGTAAATGTCCGGTGCAGCGCGCATCGCCGTATCCACCGTGATGCCGCCATCCTCCTCGAGATCGAGGCCACTAATAAACCGTGTCGCCGGGCGCACTCCGATACCTGCGATCACGGCTTTCGTCCGCAAAGTGGTGCCATCGTCGAGCTCGACGGTTTCGACATTGTCCACGCCAGTGAAGCGCAGCGCTTTCGCGCGCAGGAACGTCACGCCATTGGCTTCATGCCACTCGCGGAACAAGCCACCAACGCGCGCACCAAGCGGTCGCTGCAATGGTACGCCACCCGGCGCGACGACCGTCACATCGACGTTGCGCTTGCGCAGCGCCGATGCCACTTCCAGGCCGATAAAGCTCTCGCCAAGAATCACGGCTCGCTCGCCCGACGAAAGCGCATTGAGGATGGCCCCTGCATCGCCCACTGTGCGAAGCGTGTAGATCCGGCCGAGGTCGCCACCGGGGATCTCAGGGCGTTTCGCGATCGAACCGCTCGCAATCAGCACCCCGTCGAAAGTAAACTGGTGGCCATCGGCAAGTGTGACCCGCCTTGAGGGCGCATCGAGACGCTGCACCTCGCTGTGTTCGATGCGCAGGCGCGCATTGCGCGCAACGGATTCAGGCAGGATCGGCGGGACTTCGTCGGGCGGCATTTCACCCGCGGGCACGAATTTGCTCAGACAGGTGCGGTCATAAGGCGCTTGCGGCTCGGCGGCGAACATCGTCACTTCGCCGCCGAAATCGTTCTCCAGTAGTGTGGCCGCAGCAGCAGCTCCCGCCGCACCGCCGCCGATGATTGCGAGGCGCGGGAACGCGCGCTGCCCCGTTTGGCTCTCAGTTGATACCCTTTGCGGCTGAACCGCGGGTTGCGGCTCGAGTTCGACGAACACGACGTCAGCTTCGACACGTACCGGGTATGAAGTGAGGCCTTCGAGAGCGGGCGGTTCGAGCCACTCGCCGCTCTCGACGTCAAACGACGCCTTGTGCCACGGGCACACAATGCGCCCGTCGCACAGCGCGCCCTGTTCGAGCGGCGCACCCGCATGGGGACACTCTGCGGCAAACGCGCGGATCGCACTACCGGTATTCACAAGCAGCACCGCTGCGCCTGCGAGTTCGACGCGTTGCATGCCTGGCGCGTTCAATGTCGCCACGTTGATCGCCTTAATCCATCCTGTCATCGCGCGCTCCTGATCGTTCGAGCTTTGGTCGCGAAGGCGCAAACAGCGTGCCGGACCGTGGCGATGACGCCGATTTTCCGCGCCACATCCCCCGTGACGGTGGCACATCGCTTGCGCTTGACCTAACCAGTTATCTAAAGCGCGAGCATGAACAACAAGGAGCACCTCATGTCACATCGGAATCGCCCTCACGGCAAACATCTGCCCACCGACGCAAAATTGCGGAGTCTCGAGCCGTTGCGCGCCCATGCGGCTGACGAAGCGCTGCGCACCAACCAGGGCGTGAAGATCGCCGACAACCAGAACACCCTGCGTGCCGGGCCTCGTGGCCCATCCTTGCTTGAAGATTTCATCATGCGTGAAAAAATCACGCACTTCGATCATGAACGCATTCCGGAGCGCATCGTGCACGCACGCGGTTCCGCTGCGCATGGCGTATTTCGCGTGTACGAGTCCCAAGCAGATCTTACGCGCGCCGCTTTCCTGCAAGACCCCTCCAAGGAAACGCCGGTTTACGTGCGCTTTTCGACAGTTCAGGGGCCGCGCGGCTCATCGGACACCGTGCGGGATGTGCGCGGCTTCGCCACGAAGTTCTACACGGAAGAAGGAAATTTCGATCTGGTCGGCAACAATATGCCAGTCTTTTTCATTCAGGACGCCATCAAGTTTCCCGATTTCGTGCACGCCGTAAAACCCGAAGCGCCTGACGAAATGCCTACGGGCGGCAGTGCGCACGACACGTTCTGGGACTTTGTTTCGCTCGTGCCCGAAAGCGCGCACATGGTGATGTGGGCCATGTCCGATCGTGCCATTCCGCGCAGCCTGCGCACGATGGAAGGATTCGGAGTGCATACGTTCCGCCTCATCAATGCCGAGGGCCGCGCGCGCTTCATCAAATGGCACTGGCGGCCGGTGCTCGGCTCGTATTCGCTGGTTTGGGACGAGGCACAGAAGATTGCCGGCAAGGACCCCGATTTTCACAGGCGTGACCTGTGGGAGGCGATCGAGCGCGGCGACTTTCCCGAGTTCGAACTGGGCGTGCAAGTGGTAGAAGAGAGCGACGAGCACGCTTTCGACTTCGATCTGCTCGATCCAACCAAGCTGATTCCCGAAGAAGTCGTACCGGTGAAGATCATCGGCAAAATGACGCTCAACCGTAACCCGGACAACTTCTTCGCCGAAACAGAGCAGGTAGCGTTCCATCCAGGCCATCTCGTGCCGGGCATCGACTTTACGAATGACCCGCTGCTGCAAGGGCGCCTGTTCTCCTATACCGACACGCAGATCAGCCGCCTTGGCGGTCCGAACTTTCACGAGATTCCGATCAACCGCCCGGTCTGTCCGTTTCAGAACAACCAGCGCGACGCCATGCATCGCCAGACGATCAACGTTGGGCAAGCTTCGTATGAGCCCAATTCCGTGAGCGGCGGCTGGCCGAAGGAAACGGCGCCGAAGGACGGCGGCTTCGAAAGCTACCAGGAGCGCACGGACGGCGTGAAGATCCGCGTACGCAGCGAGTCGTTCGCGGACCACTTTTCGCAGGCGACGATGTTCTACAACAGCATGTCGGAGCCCGAGAAGGCGCATATCCAGGCCGCCTATACGTTCGAACTGGGCAAGGTCACAAAGCCCGAAATACGCGAACGCGAGGTGAGCGAAATTCTCGCGAACATCGACGCCGAACTTGCCGCGAACGTGGCGCAGGCCCTTGGGCTGCCGAAACCCAAGGCGGGCAGCAAAACGGGTAAGCCAAAAACGGCCAGATCGCCTGCGCTCAGCCTGCTCAATCGCATGAAGCCCGGCATCAAGACGCGCAAGATCGCCTTGCTCACCGCGCCGGGTGCCGACACCGCCATGCTAAAGCAGTTGCGCGACGCATTCGCGAAGGAAGGCGCGACGGCGCTCGTGATCGCGCCCACGCTGGCGCTGATCGGGGACCTTGCCCCCGATGCGACGATAACGGGCATGCCGTCGGTCATGTTCGACGCCGTGTTCGTGCCAGGCGGAGAGAAGGCTGCTGATGCGCTCACGCAGTCGGGCGATGCGCGTCACTTCGTGCTCGAGGCTTTCAAGCATCTGAAGGCGCTCGGTGCAGTCGACACGGGCCGGCTCGTGCTCGCTGCGTCGCACCTGCCCGATCGGGCCGACGGCGTAGTAACCGGAGACGACGGCGATCTCAAGCGCGTACTCAAGGAATTTATCGAATCGACGGCGCAGCATCGGGTGTGGTCGCGAGCAGCGCAAGCGCAAACGGTTCCGGCCTGAACGTAATGATGGGAGCGCAAGCGACGTGCGCCGCTTGGCGCTCGCAAGCGTGAGTCGTGGAGAGACAAATGAGTCAATCGAAAAGTGGGTGCAAAAATGCACAAGCGGAGTTCTCCCGCTTTGCGAAGCCCCTTGTCGACGAGGCGCTTGCGCACGCCGCGCAAGGAGAGCCCAGCCCCGATGATTTTCATAAGCTTCGCGTTGCCCTGCGGCGGCTACGTACATTGATATGGGCATGGCGGCCCCTGTTGGGACGAAAGTTCGCGGATCTGGAGCGCGCGTATCTCAAGCGCCCGGCAGCGGCCGCCGGCGAGGCGCGTGACTGGGATATTGCGATTTCGCTCCTGGGCGACGAGCAAACGAAGCCGGACACCGAGCGCTTGCAGACCGCGCGGCGCGATGCCCGTGCACGAGCATCGTCTACGCTGGCCGCTGCCGATCTCAAACACGCACTACGCGAGATGCTGCGTAGGGTGAACCGCGAGTTGAACACGTCCCCACGGAGGACGCCGATCAAATGCCTTGCGCGCGAGCGAGTGCGGGCGGCGCGCCGCGCGTTACGCAAGCGGATGAGGCGTGCTCAGCGGGCGAATCGCGGCGATTACGCTCCTTGGCACGAGGTACGCAAAGGCGCAAAGCGGCTGCGCTATCTGCTTGAATTCTTCCAACCTGTGCTACGGCGACGCGAGTCCCGGCGCGTCAAGTCGCTCAGGAGGCTTCAGGATCGATTCGGCGCGCTCAATGACGCGGTGGCTACGGAACATCTGCTCGGGCAACACCGTGAAGTGTTCGCCGACGCCGCAACGGCAGATGCCGCGCTCGCTGCGCTCAAGCGCGAGCGAAAGCGCCGCCGTCGTGCCGCGCGCGAGTTGCTCGGCTAACGTGTAGCGGCGGGCACAGCATGCGAGGCAGCGAGCGGCCCGGCGTCCTCCCATCCGCCGCCGAGCGCCTTGTAGAGCGAAACGAGGTCGGTGCAGACCTGCAATTCCGCCTGCTGGGCGTTCCGTGCGGCACTGCTCAATTGGCGATCGGCATCGAGCACGTCGATGAACGACACAATACCCTTGCGATAGCTGTCGCGCGCGAGTTCGTCCGCGCGCCGCTGTGCGCCGACGCTTTCGTCGAGCGACACGAGTCGCGCCTGATCGGTGCGATAGACGTCGAGGGCATTATTCACATCGCGCAACGCAACAAGCACGGTCTTGCGATAGTCGAGCGCGGCTTCGACCTGCTGGAGCTTCGATAGCCGCAGGTTCGCCACGAGGGCGCCGCCCTGAAACACTGGCAGCGAGACGCTCGGACCCCACGACCAGAATACGCTCGCCCAGTGCGTGAGATCGTGTGGGGAAGTCGCGCGCGTGCCGGCCTGCCCGGTGAGCGAAATGTCCGGGAAGAATTGCGCGACGGCCACGCCAACATTGGCCGTTGCCGCATGTAGTGAGGCTTCGGCGCGGCGAATGTCGGGCCGGCGACGCGCGAGCGTTGCTGGCAGCCCGACTGGCACGGTGGGCGGCGTGGCCGGCAGCGCGCCCGCCGGCGTTAGGTCGGCGTCGAGCGCGCCCGGTGCCTCGCCCGCGAGTACCGCGAGTGCATTGAGCGACTGATCTATCTGCTGATCGTACTGCGGCAGCAGAGCTTCCGTTTGCGCGCGCTGGGCTTGTGCACGCTCCACGTCGAGCTCGCTTTCAAGGCCATGTTTCGCAGCACTGCGAGCGAGTTCAACCGTGTCCTTCTGCTGTGTGACGAGGTCCGCGGCGGTCACCCGTAACATTTGCGCGCCGCGAAGTTGCAGGTAGGTTTCCGCGACTTCGGCCTCGAGCGAAACCTGCGCGTCACGTTGCGATTCGAGGGCGACGTCGGTTTGCGCATTCGCCGCTTCGACCGAGCGGCGAACGCGTCCGAACAGGTCGATTTCCCACGAAGCGTCGAAACCGACCTGCCACAGGTTCACGGGTGCCGTGATCTGGTCCAGCGCGCTTTGCACGCCGCGCTCCACGTTCACTCCCGCGCCCGGCGCGATCTGGTTGACTGGCGAGTTGGGCGCGCCGAGCGCGTCGACCTTGTTGTACACGCCCGCCGACTCCAGAAAACCCTTTGCTCCCAGTTGCTCGCGCTTATAGCTGGCGCTCGCGCGCACATCCGGCAAGCCTTGAGCCGCCGCCTGCCGGGTCTGTTCGCGCGCTTGCGCAATTCGCACAACGGCAATGCGCAGGTCAGGGTTGCCGCGCAATGCGCGCTCGATCAGCGCATTGAGCGTTGCGTCTCCGAAGCCTCGCCACCAATGCGGGTCGGGATCGGATTCGACGGTTGGCGCCGATGTGGAACCCGAAGTGGCCGCTGACTGTGGAATTTGCCCGCTTGCGCCCCCCATGCTTCGGTCCATGGCGTGCCAGTCTGTGGGCGCATTCGCCTGCGGCGCCTTGAAGTCGGGGCCAACAGTACAGGCACAAAACGTGGCTACGAGCGTTGCAGCGGATGTTCGCGCGAGCCACTTCGGCGCGGGTCTCACACGCGTGCCACTAAGTGAAGAACGACCGCGCATTTTAATGCCCTCCCGACCCAGAAGCTTTCACAGGCGAGAAGAACAGCGCGAGCGGCGCGAAAATCACGCAGAAGCACGCGAGAATTCCGAACACGTCGATATAGGCAAGGATCGTGGCCTGGGAAACGAGCGTCTCGTAGAGGTGGCCGTTGGCAGTCTGCATGGCCTGCGCGAGCGGCGCGCCGGTGCTCTGCACGATGGTCTGCGCGTCGCGGGCAAGCGTGTCCTGATAGTTCTGCGAGAACGGCGACATATGCGTCGAGAGATGAGCCATCCATGCCTGTGAGCGCTCGCGGATCAGCGCCGTGGAAACCGAAATGCCGATCGAACCGGCTACGTTCCGGAACATCGTGAAGAGCGCGGACGCGTCGTTGTTCAGCTCCTTTGGCACCGTGAGATAGGCGAGCGTCGTGACGGGCACGAACAGGAAGCCGATGGCGAGCGACTGGGCACTACGCAGTTTCACGAGCGTCTCGTAATCGATATCAGGCGTAAGCGTGCGGGCATAGATGAGCGCCACAGTCAGCAGGATGAAGCCCATCGCGACAAGCATGCGCGTCTGAATGTGGGGCATTAGCCGGCTGATGATGGGAATTTCCAGCGTGATGAGCAGCGCGCCGGGCGAGAGTACAAGGCCCGCGAGTGTGGCCGTGTAGCCGAGTTGCTGCTGCGCGAGCTGCGGCACGATCACGGCGCTGCCATAGAGCACAGTGGCGAACGCGGCGATCATGCAGCAGCCGAGCGCGAAGTTGCGATCGCCGAGGCAGCGCGGATCCACCACGGGATGCTTCGCATAGACCAGCCGCAAGATCGCGCCAATGATACCGAGCACCGCAAGCACCGCAAAGATGACGATGAAGGGCGACGAGAACCAGTCGTCGTCTTCGCCGCGATCGAGCATGACCTGAAGGCAGCCCAGCCCTACTGCAATGAGCGCAATGCCCGGAAAATCGACGCTGCGCCAGTTCATGCGCCGCTGCGTTTCGCGCTTGACCCACGGCGGATCTTCAACGAGCTGGAGCACGGCGAGCGTGGTCAGGATGCCCACGGGCACGTTGAGGAGAAATACCCAGCGCCACGAAAAGTTGTCAGTGATCCAGCCTCCTAGCGTCGGGCCGAGTACGGGCGCCACGACAATGGCCACGGCCGAGATAGAGAACGCACGCCCACGCTGACTGGGCTCGAAGGTGTCGAGAATGATCGATTGCTGGTTCGGCTGGAGGCCGCCGCCGAAGAACCCTTGTGCGATGCGGAACACCACGAGCTGGCCAAGACTCGTGGCGACGCCGCAGAGGAACGAGCAGACTGTGAACGCGACAATGCAGACCATGAAGTATCGCTTGCGCCCGAGCACGCGGCCAAAGAACGCCGAGATTGGCAGCACAATGCCGTTGGCGACGAGGTAGGAGGTGAGCACCCAGGTGGCCTCGTCGTAGCTCGCGGACATCGTGCCGGCGATGTGCGGCAAGGCGACGTTCACAATGGTCGTGTCGAGTACCTCCATGAATGCCGCAAGCGTAACTGCGATGGCGATCATCCAAGGGTTGCCGTCGGGCCTCCAGTTGCTTTGCGATTCGCTCATCGTTGCGCTCAGTCGCTCAGGTAGACCGTCGGCTCGACCGAGATGCCGAGCGGCAGCGGCCGATTGGCCGGGAGCCCATCGTCGATCACGATCTTGACCGGTACACGCTGAACGATCTTGACGAAGTTACCCGTCGCGTTCTCGGCCGGGAACGCCGAAAAGCGCGAACCGCTGCCGAGCTGGATGCTGTCCACATGGCCGTGCAGTTCCAGCTTCGGGTACGCGTCCACGCTGATCTTGACCTTGTCGCCGGGCCGCATACGCGTGAGTTGGGACTCCTTAAAATTCGCGGTGATCCACTCCTGTGGAGTAACGATGGTGAACAGCACGGTGCCCGCTTGAAGGAAGCTGCCGAATTGCACGTTGCGCAGCGTGATCCATCCGTCGGAGGGCGCGCGCAGATCGCACCAGGCGAGGTTGAGCTGCGCCGTTTCCAGTTGTGCCTCGGCTTGTGCAACCTGCTCGCGGCGAGCCTCCACGGCCGCGACCGCCTGGCGGATCTGCTGCGGGACGAGGCTAGCGGTTCTCAATTGCGCCTGTGCACTCATGACGTCGGCGTGCGTCACGCGCTGCTGATCGGTGCTGGTATCGATGTTTTGCTGCGTCGTCGCGCGCGGATCGACGCCGTGCTGGCGCTCATAGTCCGCCTGCGCGCGGGCGTAGTTAGCGCTCGCCGTTTCGATCTGTGCGCGCGCCTGTTCGTATTGAGCCGGGTACTGTACGCGCGCGATGTCAAGCTGTGCCTGTGCGGATAGAAGCTGTGCCTTCGCCAGACCTAGCTGCGCGCGCGCCTGATCGACCTGGGCCTCGTAGTCGCGCCGGTCGATTTCGACCATCAGGTCGCCCTTGTGAACATAAACGTTGTCGTTGATCGCGAGCCGAGTGACGTAGCCCGACACTTTGGGCGCGATCGTGACCGCGTTACCGTCCGTATAGGCGTCATCGGTACTGACCTCGTTGCGCGTGACGAACCACCACAGCAGAGCCGCGACAGCAATCACCAGCAGAACGATGCCCAGCACAATGAGGGGCTTTTTCCCGGGATGCTTGCGACGGCGTTTGCTTTGCTTTGCGGCGTCGTTCATCGCGCCGTCGCGCGTTTTTGCCGTGTCGGTGCGACGCGGTTTGCCCCTGTGCACGCGCGACCACGTGCCAATGCTTTCCGGTGCTTCACGCTCAGCCATGCGGGGCTCCACGCTCGTCGCTCAAATCGGCCGAAATTGGAAGAGAAGTCATGCGCCGCCCGCTTGGATGCGCTTTCGCTTGAAAAGCAGTCAAAATCGTGAGGCAACGGCAGCAGCATGCCGGCCGGATGGCGTCTCTCGGATTAGACTGGCGTTTGCTCATAGCAATTGATGTGCCCGTGAGCCCCCGCACAAGGGTCCTCCCACGACAGCTTTCCATTTCGCTATGGCCAGCTCATGCACGGGACGGATTCAGCGCTCGAGCGACCATGAACTTTCTTCATGCAGGCTGGCGACCAGTGTGGAGAGCGCGGCTTCTACACTGTCATCGCCCGTGCGGGCCTGCCAGCGGACTTCGAAAGACGCATCGAGACGCCGGTGTGCGGCAGTCTCCGCGGTGTGATGCGTTACGCCGAGCAACAGCACGCGGCATTTTCGGCCATGCAATGCCTCATCGATGAGCTTGCACGCATCGTGGCCGGCGTCGTGTCCCAGCGTGACATGGGCGCGGCGACCGCGCGGCAGTCGATTCTCGACGTGTTCCAGTGACTGCAATACCACGAGGCCAAGTACGGTGCCAGCCAGGGCGAGCACATATTGGCCCCCTCCGGCACAAAGCCCGATCACTGTGACGTACCACATGGTTGCCGCCGTGGTCACACCTTGCACGAGCCCGTCCTTTCGCAGAATCGAGCCCGCGCCGATGAAGCCCATACCAGATAGGATGCCTAGCGGGAGCCGCATCAGGTCAAGTGTCACGAAGGAATCCTGAGTTTTGCCTTGCTGAACCAGCAGGACGTTCACTTGCAGCATCGCGAGGCAAGCCGCAAGGCATACAAGCAAGGTAGTGCGCAGTCCCGCCGCATTGCCCGACTCGCCGCGATTCAGGCCAACCAACGTGCCGGCAACGACTGCGATGACCAGCCGCATGGTGAAATCTGGCCAGGTAATGACGAGGGGCATAGGGTTCATGAATGCCAGGCGCGCAAATTCCATGCCGAAATGCGATCATTCCAAGGATAGGTGGCACGGCGTGTGCGGGAGGAGCGCAGCGAGCGGTGATGTCGTACGCGCGTCTTTCAACACGATGATGAGGAAATTCAATCATGAAGCCACACTACTACTTGATATCGACATTCGTGAGCGTCACCCTTGCCACATCTGGCGCTGCGCTCGCTCAAGGCTCAGGCGGAGGTAGCAGTAGCACCGGACCCGGCGACGCAACCGGCGGCGCAAGTGGTGTCTATCCTTCGCAGGCTCAGGGAGCCGAACAGAATCCCGCCGTTACCGGTTCGAAGTCCAAGTCGAGTGCTCATCACAAGAAGCACGCGAAGAAGACAATGAACGATACGATCAACACTCCCGGCGCCGACGCCAGCAGCGACACTAAAGGGCAGTAGGCCGCACAATCGGCGTACGCCTCTGTGAGCGGTTCAGCTTTAGCGGTGGATGGGTGCGGCATATCTGGCGTACCTGTGTGGATGACGAATCGAGTGCGCGCTGCGGGAGCAGCGCGCATTTGCGTCCTTACTTATGGTTCTTCTTCGGGATTTTCGCGCCGGACTTGCGCGCTTGATTCAGCGCAATGGCAACCGCCTGCTTCTGCGATTTTCCTTGCTTCACCTCCGTCTTGATGTTTTTCGATATTGCTTCACGCGATTTTCCCTTGCTGAGTGGCATGATGACCTCCGTTAAATCAATCTACGCGTGCGATTCAGTCCGACCTTTCAACACGCATTCACATAACTCATGACGTGTCCGGCTGATTCACTGTCCAAAATACACGGACTTCTCGTCGGGCACCCTCGCCGTATGAGCAGCTTGCGCTGGTTGGGCCATGCCAACCGGTTCGCCTGCTGCCGAACTGCCCGGCATGGCGCCGCCATACCCGCCGTTGGCTGCCTGGTCGACCTGCTGCGCGCCGACGCGGGCCTCGGCGGCTTGGGCGTCGCGCGGATACGACGCCTGATCGCCGATCGACGGGTTATAGCCTTGCTGCTCGACCTGGATCTGGTCCTGTCTAACCTGCGCCCGCGTGAGCGCTTCGTCTGACGGCGCGGCCGACTGGGCGAGCACCACGACAGGAGCAGCGAGGAGCGCGGCGGCCGCGATACGTTTGATTATCCTCATCGAGTTTCTCCCATGAAGTTCGACCATTCCTCCTCCGCACGCGCTGTGCCGCGGGTGCAGTCCGGGAACCGGCCAGGCCGTGGACAATAGGCGGGGGAAAATCGAGGGCGATTCGCAACTGGCGGTGCTAAGGAAGCGCGGCAAGAGATTTGCTCGCCTTCGTGGCAAGGAGGGCATGAAGCATGGATGCTGCGACGAAATCGATCACCCGGGTGGAGTCGGGCATTCGGGCGAAACGCCGGCTGGGCAACTGGATACCGACGCAGGAAGAAACCGCGGTCGAATTTCGCAGGCGGATCGCGCACGCCGCCCGTGACCGAGCGAAGAACAAATGACCAACGTGGTGCGGGAACTCTCGGACCTCATTCATGGCGATTCAGTGCTTCGAATGAACCTCTCGCGCGCGATCGACGAGGCGCAGCAGGCTGGCTTCGAACTTGGCTAAGGTTCAATCGACGAGCTGATGGTGATTGTCGACTATCTCGTCAGTTATGCGCCGCCCTTCAACGCGTCGGTACCCATTGCTACGCCGTTGAACCTCGTTCTCGACTGGCCGATGTGCATGCCATCCGGCTATGCGGCTTTTCGCGACCCGGCCTTCAATGCACAGTTGCGGCGCGTCCTCGACGCCTGGTGCGCTTTCCTCAGCGGCCCGCATTCGCGCACGCACCTCACGAGCGACGAGCCGCATGGCTGGTTCAGCGAGGGCGCACGGAAAAGATGGCGTTTGAGGAATTCGTTTGCGAGCCTTCAGCGCCGCATTGAGGTTTCGAATCGTGGAATGCATTTTTCACGCGCCGACTGCGTCCGGGGGTGCGTCCCATCGCCTCGCCGGAAGACGCGTCCGTAATCGCCCACGCGTGCGAAGCGTCCCCCTATGACGTCAGCGAAAACTGTCAGTTGCATGACCGCTTTTGGCTCAAATCACAACCATATTCGTTGCGAGAAATGCTTGCGGGCAGTGCGGTGGAGACGGCGCAAAGCTTCGCAGGCGGTAAGCTTTACCAGGGCTACCTAAGCGCTTTCAACTACCATCGCTGGCATGCGCCGGTGTCTGGGCAGATCCGGGAAGCCTATAACGTCGACGGCACGTACTTCTCTGAAATAGAGGGGGAGGGCGCTGACGCGCGGGGGCTCAACGACTCGCAGGGCTACACGACGGCTGTGGCTGCGCGGGCCGTGATCGTGATCGATTGCGATGAGAGTGCCTTGGGTGCCGTGGCCTGCATCTTTGTCGGCATGGCGGAGGTTTCCTCATGTCGCATAGTCGCGCTGCCTGGGCAGCGCGTCGAGAAGGGCGACGCGATCGGATTCTTTCAGTACGGCGGGAGCACCTACTGCCTTGTTCTCCAGCCAGGCGTAATCCGCGCCTTCGATCCCCAGCCTCCTTATCGCGACGATGGGCCGCCGCTCAAGGTCAATTCATGCCTTGCGATCGCAAACGGCTGACGCCCGGGCGTGCGGTTGCGCTTCCTTATGGATGCACAGAGCGGGCAGCGCAAGGTGGTTTGTCGACGGTATCGCTGCTCTGTTTTTAGTGATCCTATGAATCTAGAGTTTCGTCTCGCGGATCATCATGGCACTCGCGGCCGCAAGGACGGACTGCGTGCCATGCATAGGGCACGGCGGTTGCGGAAGCGGCCTGTACCACAGCATCCTGGAGCGCATTATGAAGATTACTTTCCCCGAAGGCCCGATCGCATATGACGCGGATCAACTTGCGGTTACCTTCCCTGCATTGGCAGATTCGGGTCAGGTCCAATGTGCGATTACGGCGGAGGCGCTTGAGGACCACTACGGTGCGGTGTCTGCTCGCGAAGCCGACCTACGCAAGGCATTTTTCGAACATAGACCACTGATCGAGTCAGCCGCCTCTAGGCTCATCCAGGAAACGGGCGGCGCCTCGATTACGCTCCATAGCGGCTATCTGCGGATGTACGGTGAGCACTGATGGGTCGCCGCGGCGGCAATCGCAAAAGTACCCTGCGGATTAATCGATGGCGCAACGCTTCGAGTAGCTATGAACCTAGGTAGCTTAGTTAGCAGTTGTTCTTATTGAACGTTCGTCTACAAGGTTCACCGCCCGCGTCGGGTCAAAATCGACCCAACGGCCGTTCTGCCAGTGCCCTGACGCGACTTCGATATCTTCACCTCGTGATCGACGGAGGGCTTCAATCGCATGAGACTGAACTTCCGGATTCACGTGGACAGCGACTAGTACGCCGGATTCACGCTCACGTGGCTGCGGAGACGCGGATGCTCCCGTCTTTCCCCCTCCGCGCGTCATCAGTACTGCTCCGGCCAGCGACCCCACATAAGCGCCCACCGCAGTAGCTACGGTGAGAATCAGCAGCGAACGAAAAAGCCACAGCGTGAGAAGTCCAGCCAGAAGCACGCCCACCACGGCACCGATTGCCACACCACCTGTTGCGCCCATGCCAGCGCCACGAGCCTGCGGGTCAGCATATTCATCGCCGCCGATGGGGAATCGTGCATGTTGGCCACTGGGGTTTACGAAGAACTCCGTTAGATCCTCAGCGATGAAGCCGCCACTCAAAAGCCGTTCCTTTGCCGAATCCGCGGCGGCGAACGTCGTGAACCGCGCTGCAACGATGCGTGACATAGCTTCCTCCTTTGACCGCTTTGGTACGGGTAGCGAACTATTTCGGGCTGCCACGAAACCTCCGCAAGCGACGTGCCGCTCGCCGCAGGGGCTATCCAGACGATCATGCGGTATGCGCTTGGAGTGAGGCAGAAATACGGGGCTGCCGGTGACTCCTGTCGAGGGCCGTCAGATTCTGCCTGCACGATCGCGTTGTGCTGCTCGCTCGATCCTCGCTCCGTTTCGGCAATACGCTGCATGCGGCACGAATCCGGCCGTGAGATTCAGCGTCGATCGCCTCGGCATTTTTGCATCAGGGATGGTTGCTATTCGCCCGCGTTACCATTGTTGTCATTCATAGGAAGGGAGCCGCGCGGATTCTCCATGCCATGACACACAAAGCTGCGTGAAAGGAGGGGGAACGAAATTTGCGCATCGCAATGCCGTTCGCATGGCACGAACGTTTAAGGTTCGAGGGAGAAACATCATGCTTTACTACGCTTTGGTCTTCTTCATCATCGCAATCATTGCCGCTGCGCTCGGCTTTGGGGGCATCGCCGTCGGCGCAGCAAGTATCGCAAAAGTGCTCTTTGTGGTTTTCCTCGTTATTTTCCTTGTGACGCTCGTCATGGGCCTAATGCGACGGTGACTGAAGCTCCTCATCTGATCGTCGCATTCATCATGTTCCTGCTCGCCATGACGCCAATGCGTTTGAAGCAAGCTGGACTAGATCACGATGTGTTGGCTATCTCGGGCCGGAACCGGAGCGCGAAGGCCGGCCGCCTCGTGGGGGCCTTGGTGCGCTTTCGATGACGTGGATCCAGAACACGGTTGCCGACCAATCGGCTTACACGGCAACTACCGCCTTGATTGAACCTCGATGATCATGAGCGGTTCAGCATTCCGGTCGGCCATTAACATCCCACGAAAAGCGAATAGTTCTTAGGAATAGAAACCCAGTCGTGGCCAGAGCGGAGCGCTAAGACGGCTACCCGCGAGGCGGAGAAAAATCAGCGCGAGGGGATTGCGACATGTCCGATGGGGCGGTGCTGTTGCGGTTTAGCCCCGAAACGTAACGCGTCCCCTACATGAGTCGGAGCACAATTCTCTGAAGGAGGGACGGCAGATCGCGTCGGACATCAACTACGAGATGCAAGAAAACGGTGTCGCCTCGTACCTGGTAGAGAATCCTGTTGTTGCCGGAGAGGACCTGACGGAAACTGTCCTCGAAGAAGCCCTCAAGCTCCACGGGCACGTGACCGCTCTCAGGAAACTGCCGAATGTGCGCGATCGTTTCCTGAAGTCGTGCTGACGTTTGGCGCCAGGTATCCCATCCAAATGTGCGGACAATATAGCTCCGCAGCTCGTCGATGCCGATACGGGCGGTTGGCAGGACGCGATACTTCAAAAGCGGGACCGGCATCAACGGAGCTTTTCTTGGCGGTCGAGTTCGTTGAGCTCAGCAAAGAATGCCTCGCCGTCAGCATGATCTTCGCGCTCGATCTGTTTCTGGCCGATGGCTAGGATTTTCAGAAGCGCAATTGTCTGCTGCGTTGATTCGAAGGTGCGAACGTCTTGGACGACGAGCTTCGCTTCACCGTTCTGCGTGATGATAAGCGGCTCTCCCGAGTCGGCCAGGTCCTTAACGATTTGTGCCGCTTCGCTCTTGAGATAGCTTATCGGCTTCACGTGATCGGCAAGATGCATCATGCGCTCCGCAACTGGTTGGGCAGGACTGAATATAGACTATTTTCAGACTGTCGACAACTTCACATTCTGAGGGTGCTCAATTATTTAACATAAATCAAATTATCAACTTTATAGGGTGCGACCCTAATATAGATTTGCGGCTTGATACCGCACGCCGATTTGCGATGCAGCAGGCATCCTCCTTATATCGTGCTAGCTTCAGCGGACGCAGCCCTTCACTGCCGTCACAGTGAAACTATGGCTTCAGCACAGCTTTAATGATCTCGCCAACCGCTTCTTTGGCCTTGGTCGCCGCGTTCTCGTCATATGCGATGGTTGTTCCGCGTTCAACACACGAATCGTTGTAGCTGAAAGGTTGCTTCGTTTTGGCATCGACGAGCAGCCCGTTTTCAACCTCAACAATCCGGCAGTTTCGCGTCGTCTGTGCTTGCGATAGCTGCTGAGCTTGCTTGAGTGCACGCGCGTCAAAGAAGTGACTGGCGCCGGTGTACTCGATCAACTGAAGGTCGTGAGCTTTTGTTTTCAGACGTTCCACATAAGCACGGCATGGAGCAACAGGATTGTAATTGTCCTCCGTCCCCTGGAAAATGCGGACTGGCTTACCAACGACATCCTCGTCTTCGAGATAAGTGGAGGTACAGTCAGGATAGAACGCGATGTATGCCGCGAACTGGGTGTCGGCTCGGGCGTGCATCCTCTGGAACCGGTTCAAGCTTGCATAAAGCGCATTCTGTCCCCCACGCGAGAACCCCATAAGGATTATCCTGTTCGCGTCGATTCTCGGGTGTTTCGAAAGAATTGCAATCGCTCGATAGGCATCCTCGGTTTGCGCCAAGCGGCCCAATTGCGATTGATCGTTGATCGTGTTGGCGATACCTCGACCGGAAAAGCTGTCGATCACAAACGTAGCGACACCGAGTGAGAGAAAGTAGTCCTCCCAGTCGGCAATGCTGCTGCCAATGCCTCCAGACGCGTGCAACAGGATGACAAGCGGAAGCTGGTCGGTGCCGTTTCGGGGAAGTCGAAGTTCGCCTGCAACCGTAATAGGTTTGCCATCCTCGCGACCGTTCAGGAATTCCTGGTCAGTGAGCGTTACGGACGGAATCGGGATTACCTCCATTCGCGTCACCTGCGCGCGTCCTGCAGTGGCGAGACAGCTCAAAATGCAGATCAATGCAATTCGGCCAAGCAGATATTTGCTTGTTATCGACATGGCACCCCTCTTCTTCTGCGCTGGTTCGAGCGATGAATGACGAAATCCAGTATAGGCAGGCATAGAGCGAGAGCGGGAGATTGCCTCGGTATCCGACCGGGGAAATCTTGAGCAATCTCGCCAAGGTTCGGGGCTTAGGGTTCGATATTCACCGCGAGCGTTTCGCGGTGGGGGCTTTTTGCTAGAACGCGTCGGCTTGATCGGCATGGATCTCGGTGTCGTCGTCCTCCTTCAAACCCGGTGCGTCGACGACACTCGCAGGCAATCGGACTGCAAGGCTATTCCCCATTTGTAACCTGCATCGGCACCATACATGGATAAACCGAATAAACGTTGTATATCCTCTCCGCCATTATTCAAGTTCGGTGACACGCGGGACGCGCGCGGCCATTACGCACCTCCGGTGACCTTCACTGATGGCCGCAAGCTTAGACGGGTCACAGCACACAGGCACTCCAGAGCGTCCGTGGCTCGCCGCGGCGCTCATTGTGCTCGTCGCGAACGAACGCACGGTCGCTCACTTGTGACTGCCGTTGACCGCGTCCTTAAACGCCTTGCCTGCTGTGAATTTGACGGTTTTTGCCGCCGCAATCTGGATCTCCGCGCCAGTCGCCGGATTGCGTCCTGTGCGCGCTGCGCGATCGCCCCGACTGAAGGAGCCGAATCCAATGAGCTGCACCGTATCGCCCTTGATCACCGCATTCGTGATTGCATCGACGACAGCATCAAGAGCCTCTGCGGTGGCAGCCTTGCTCGCGCCCGTTACGGACGCCACGGCATCAATCAGTTCTAGCTTGTTCATTCAGCTCCTCCTCTCCGGTCAATTTACCCACCTGCCCAGTTCCTGTAAACCAACCAGGTGGCCGCAGCTACTGTACACCAGCTGCAAGCCGAAAGCCGAAGCACTCTCTCATCCTCAAGTCGGTTCATCATCTGGCGGATGGCGGTCGGCGAAATCTCAGGGACCATCCGGGAGATATCCGATGCCGAGAGCGAGGTGCCGTGCGCCAGTACAGCCGAATACACCATGAGCAGTTCGATCCGCGATCGACGTTCGCGCCCAGGCAGGATCCAGCTGAAGCGCGTTGCGCTGTCAATTTCGAGGATGATCTCTGGTAGCTGGCCGCACGGATGGGCTTCAAAAATGGAGCGTCGCAGTCAATCGGTTTCGACGTCTTCAGGCTGCGCGACCGGAAATTTACGATGGCTTTTGCGAAGCCCTGGTGGTCCGACAGCGTCTTGAAGTTACCATCGTAGATCGAGCGCAGCGTCCCAACGTCCGGCGGCTGGACATCAAGCTGCCGGCCAAGGTGTCGCCAAAGAATGGTTGGGATCTGCCTGTATGAATCAAGCGGCCGACTGGTCATTCGCAGGAAACCGACGTGCAGAGCAATGGCCAACCCGTAAAGTTCGGTGCGCCGCGAGTCGATCTGAGTGCGTTCGCGTTTTGAAAAAGTAAAGAATGTGCATAAAGCATATGAGGAGCCACACGCACGCACGGATCAGATGGTTTCCACTTGTCCAGTTCGTCGGCGCTGCCGACGGCTAAACATCGAGATCAGGTTCTACAGGAACTGGAGCTTCGGTTGACCATCCCCAGGTGGTAGGCGGGATCTCGCAGCGCGACGTGAATCGCATCACGGAGAACGATGAGTCGGGCGAGCGTAGCGAAGGGCTCTCGTTATCTCCGCGGCAAGCTGGTGCTGCCGATAGGGTTTGCGTAGTCTCAGGATTTCGATGCCGGTTCCCTGCGGAAGCTCCGCGTAACCAGTCGCTAGGATAACGGGAAGTCCAGGCCGCAGTTCCCGCGCGGCCAAAGCCAGCTCCAGTCCCGTCATCTGAGGCATGGAATAGTCCGTGATCATGAGGTCAATCCACTGTCCTCCCTTGAGGATCTCCAGTGCGGCGGCGCCCGAGTCGACTTCGATCACCTCATGTCCCATATCCTGTAAAAGATAGGCGGTGCTTGTTGCGATCAGGGCGTCGTCATCGACGAGAAGAATGCTCGCCTGGGTCGGACCGTTTGCAATGCCCTCTGCCTGCTCGTCTTCCTTTGGGCTCTCGGGAGTCAAGCGTTGCGCGGTCACCGGAAGCGATAATTCTGCCCGCGTACCACGTCCCGGCTCACTCTGGAGGCGCAGAGCACCGTTCAGCTGCAGCGCCAGTCCGTGAATCATCGAAAGACCAAGGCCGGTTCCCTTGCCAGGCTCCTTCGTTGTAAAGAAGGGTTCGGTAGCTTTCGCGAGGGTATCCAGATCCATACCCTTCCCGGTATCGCGGACGATAAGGCGTACATAACTGCCAGCAGCCAGTCCATCCTCGCCGCATGAGTGAACCTCCTCGACCGCTATTGATAGCGCCCCGCCCTCTGGCATCGCATCTCGGGCATTGACCGCGAGATTCAGGAGCGCGAGTTCAACCTGGTTGCCATCGGCGAGGGTAAGCGGAATATCGTCCGGCAAATTCAGCTCCAGTGCTACCCGCGGGCCGACTGACCGCTCAAGGAGATCGGTCATGCCCCGGACCAGTGCCGGAAGGTGTGTTGGCTCGACCTTGAGATCCTGCTGCCGCGCGAACGCCAGAAGCCGCTGTGTAAGTGCGGCGCCGCGCTGCGCTCCCCGAAGCGCGCCGTCGATCAGCCGGGTTGCCCGGACTCCGTCCTGCGGCTCCTTGCGCAGCAGTTCGAGATTGGCCATGATGGCCATCAGCAGGTTGTTGAAATCGTGGGCGACACCACCCGTCAGTTGTCCTATCATTTCCATCTTATGGGCCTGACGTAGCAGTTCTTCCGCTCGCTGCCGCTGCCGGATCTCCTCCAGCACCAGCTGGTGGGTACGCTCGAGCTCCGCAGTGCGCTGGGCGACCCGTGCTTCGAGCAAGTCGTAGTCGCGCTGCATGCTATCCTCGGTCATCCTGCGCAAGGTGATATCGGACGCCACCCCGACCAGTCGTGCTGTCTTCTGTGCGTGGTCACGAAGCAGCCGCGCGTGCATGTCGGCCCAGTGAAACGTCCCGTCTGGCCAGATCGTACACAGTTCGATGGCGAGATCGCAGCCGGTTTCATGGCTGCGACTAATCGCATCTGCCATCCGGGACCGGTCACCTGGACTGATGCTGGCAATGAGATCGGTGTAGGTGAAGGACTCGCCCGGCGCATACCCGAAAACTGGCGGACACGCAGGCGAAGCCTTGAGCGCCAATGCCGAAAGCTCCAGTTCCCAGGTCCCCAGCTTTCCGGCCGTCAGGGCGGTTTGCAGGCGCGCCTCGCCTTCATGCAGTTCATCGATACGCAGACGTGCTTCAAACTGGCGTGCCCGACCACGAAGCGCTGTCCCGACCGCGCTGATGAACGTGCGCGGATGAAACGGGCGCTCAAGGAACGTCACGTTTCCCAGCGTCGCAGCCAGTCGGGCCAGCTCCGGATCCCGGTCGGGCGCCCCACCACGCTGCGTAAGGATGATGAACGGAAAGTCGGACCATGTGGGCTGCGCCGAAACCCAGTTTTCCAGTGGCTTCAGGTCGGCATCCCGTAACCCCTCATCGGTCACGATCGCACAGCAGATTCCCTCGCCCAGCATTGCAACGAAATGCACGACATCCCGACAGACGTGCGCGAGGGCACCCGTCTCCTTCAGGAGAGCCACGGCAACCGCGGCATCCCGCCCCATCGGTGTAAAAACCAGCGCAGGGCAACGGCTGAAATCAGGCACTTTCATCATCCGCGGCGCCTGTCGACATGAGCGGTCCCTTGTTACCCACAAACGTGGGAACGCCGCGCAGGATGCCCTGGAAACTGTCGAGCGGTGCGCCAACACTCAGGCCGGACCGCCCGATGCGAAACTCACGGATGGTCTCCTCGTGATACCCGGTGCGCTTCTTGATGATCGACACCGCACGTCGAACGCTTCCAAGTGCCTCGAAATAGCGCAGCAGGATGACAGTGTCGGCAAGGTACGTGACGTCAACGGGCGCCTTCATGTCGCCCACAAGACCATGCTGCGCCACGGTCAGGAACGTCGTCGCACCCTGTCTGTTGAGGTACTGCAGCAGTTCGTGGATGTGAAGCACCAGCGCATTTTCTTGCGGCATGGCCGCCTGGTAGCCGTTGAGGCTGTCGATGGCGACCGTTTTTGCCTGGGCATGGTCAACGCAATTGCGCACGCGCTGGGCGAATTCGCCAGGCGAGAGCTCGGCGGCATCGACCTGCTCAACATACAACTTTCCGGCGTCACGCATGGCCTCGAGGTCGAAGCCCAACGCCCGGGTCCTGTCGAAGAGTAGTCCAAGCTCTTCATCAAACGCGAACAGGGCTGCTTTCTCGCCCCGAGCGACCGCCGCCGCAATGAACTGAAGAACAAATATGCTTTTGCCAGTGCCTGCTGGTCCGAGCACCAGGGTACTTGATCCCTGTTCGATACCGCCGCCGAGGAGTGCATCCAGTTCCGGAACATCGCTCCTGGTCTGCGCGCGCGTAAATCGGGTGCGATGTTCCGCTGCAACGAGCCGGGGAAACACGGAGACCCCTCCCCGCTTGATTGAGAAATCGTGGTATCCGCCGCGAAATGCCTGTCCCCGGTATTTGGAAATCCTCAGCCTGCGCCGCTCGGCGCCATAGTCGGGAGCGAGTTCCTCGAGTTTGATCACGCCGTGGGCAACGCTATGTACGGTTTTGTCCGCAGCATCTGCGGTCAGGTCGTCAAGCAGGAGGACGGTTGCTCCCTGCCGCGAGAAGTAATGTTTGATGGCAAGTACCTGGCGGCGGTAACGCAGCGAGCTCTGCGCGAGCAGACGGATTTCCGACAGGCTGTCGAGTACGACGCGGCTGGGCCGGACCCGTTCAAAGGCACTAAAGATCAGCCGCGTCGTCTCACCGAGTTCGAGGTCAGATGAATACAGCAGGCTTTGCTGCTGATCAGCGTCGAGGAGACTCTCCGGGGGCACCACTTCAAACACGGCCACGCGATCACCCAGTTGCCAGCCGTGCGAGGCAGCTCCTTCGCGCAATTCTTGCTCTGTTTCGGACAAGGTGATGTACAGGCCCTGATCGCCCACCTTGGCGCCTTCGAGCAGAAACCGGAGGGCAATTGTGGTTTTCCCGGTGCCAGGGCTGCCCTCGAGAAGGAAAAGGTTTCCCTGCGTGAGACCTCCCGCAAGGACATCGTCCAGCCCGGGAACGCCAGTGCGTACGATCGGCGGGGCGTTCGTCTCAACGTCCATCATGTACTCCTAACTGTTTCAATAGTTTTGGTGAAAGCGTTCGGAGCGGGATCTGCGTCAAAACTTCGGCTAGTGCGGCTCGTGCAGTGCAAAGATCGTACTCGCATTGACGGCACAACCAGAACATGGAGGGCAGACCTGACAATCTTTCCAGCCGCACCGCCATGGCCGGCGTGATCGCCGTCGCGCCTTCGAGGATGCGGTGCAGCGTTTGCCGCGAGATCCGCAGATCGCGGGCGGCCTGGCTCACTGACAGATTCATCGCAGGCAGAACGTGCGCGCGCAGGAATAGCCCCGGGTGGGGCGTGGCAAGCGTGGTGTCGGTCGGGGCAGTCGCGCTTCTCATGGCACCCTGTCAACAGTTATGCGACAGTCGGGTCAGAATATCACAATGGATATACCCATCGCGTCCCGCGTCTGGCCGGCTTTTTTCGACGCGTCCGTACGGGCGCGCGTTCATGACGCCACGCGATTTGCTCAGATCATTGGCCGCAAATCCATATGTGCTCTCGAGACATAGAACCCGGTAGTTGTGGAAAGGACGCGTTCAACCGGTTCCACATCGCGATGACAGTCGCCCCGGAGGTAGGCTGACGGAATCGCGTGTTCGGCAACGTGCTTCCCGATGCCTTATGTGTGTGTCATTACAGCCATTCTCGCGGTATTCCGATGAATGGCTCGAACTATTTGATTACAGCTGACCGCATCAGGCAGCGGTCGGCCAGCTTCCGTCATCGCGTCGTATCTTCGCAATGACACTCGAACGTCGACTCTGCAACTCAAAGCGGTCAGCAGGCGCGCAGCCGATGCGGCCGCCGCCGGACGCCATGACAACGGCTCCCGCATCAGATGGCCGCCGCATTCCAGCAGACGCGGCGGCTTCTCTCATATCGTTGCGATCGATCGGCCGTGAGGCACGGCCGTTACCGCTCAGGCCGAGATCTAGGTCACGCAGCAGCGATGCATCTCATCAACGAAAGTAGCCTTGTAACCCGTAATCTCGAATCAACCGGTTGATATGCGAACGCGAGTAATGGACACCGAATTCCCGCTGGACGAGTTCGCCAACCGCAGCTCTCGTCCAGCAGTCACCAGGAAATCCATAGAGCACCGGCTTATGTCTTATGGCAGCGACCAGCCGGGTTAGCCCATCTGCCGGGAGGTGACTGCGGCGTCCGACGTCGTTTACCTGCAAAAGCGATTGCTTACCACCGGCCTTGAACAACGCACCATAACGGCGAGCAGTTGCCGGCCCAAGTCCAAGTGCCGCCGCAACCTGCTGGATGCTTTGTCCCCTGTCAAGCATTTCCGCGGCGATAAGCCGCCGGTTTGTCCACGGCGGCCCACGAAACCGGTTATCTTCTCCCATGTTTGCAATCCAGCGTGTCTGATTACGATTGCTAAAGAGCATTGCACGCCGGTTCTGCACGCGCAATCGGGCTCTCCCGAATCCGCCGCATTCCGCCGATCACCGGGCGCGTATGACACACGGCATCAGATCGCATCAAATCGCCTGGCTGCAAATGCGCCCGTCAAACCGGGGCAACCTCCGTTGAGTTTTGAGTCGCGGTCGTCCACGGGCGGGCGGCGGGTTGCCTCTCGCGACCGTGACGCTGCCCGCCGGTGGGCAATCCGCTAGGCGATACGGCTTGCCTTTTTACGTTGAAGTTTTCGAATTCAAGCGGTCGGTTGACTTCGCCAATGCAATCGAGAGTCAGGGGAGATTGTTGACGCGCAAGCCCGCCTAAAATCGCGCGGGTTTGCCATGTCAGTGGGCTGGGCATTTGCAGAGCACCGACGAACCCAGAACAGAAGAGACGTCTATCGTTCGAACTGGAGCGAAGACATCGAAGTTCATTTTCCCGGGCAACTAGCGACTTGCATAACAACAGGCATCACTGCTCCGTGCGCTGGTGGACGTGATGTGCGAAATCTCGCCAGTAGAGCTGGAGGGGCATTTCGAGGCCCGCAGCACGGAGATCCAAGGCGTGGCAGTAACTGCAATTCCTCTTAGGACATCGGCCGGCCGATGTTCGCTCTTCGCGCGACACTTCAACGAAGGAAATGTGACTTCCGTTACGACTCGTCGGCGACGATGCAGTTTTTGACACTCCGGTATCAAGTCAATGGTGCGTCATCACTCGCAGGGCCTCGACGGCGGCATTCGTTTGCCCATTGTGACGCCACTCCTCGCATTAATGGCCACCTCGCTGAGCGTCGCCGGGGCGAAATCCTGAATGCCGGGGGTTCCGTCTGACCCACATCAAGCCGTCGCTTCGTTGCCGTATTCAACGAGCCGGTTGTAAAGCGTCTTGAGGCTAATGCCAAGTATTTCCGCCGCGCGCGTCTTCGCTCCTTTACATTCGTCAAGAGTCGCAAGGATCAATTGGCGTTCGGCGTCGGCAAGCGAGGTGCCAAAGGGGATCGTCACCGCCGTTCCCACAATGGGTTTGGTGAGCGAGATCTGCAGCGGCACCTTCGCTGCGAAATCGCCGTCGTTGCCCGACATGATATGCGCGCGCTGTACGTAGTTCTTGAGCTCGCGCACGTTGCCGGGCCACGGGTAGGCCGCCAGCATCTCGCGCACGGCGGCCGGAAACTGCTTTTTCGTGCCGTGGCGCTCGTTCAGTTCGTCGAGAAACGCCTGGGCCAACAGCTCGACGTCCTTGCCGCGCTCGCGCAGCGGCGGCAGGCTGATCGGAAACACGTTCAGGCGGTGGTAAAGGTCCAGACGCAGCTTGCCGTCGGCCACGGCCTGTTCGGGGTCGCGATTGGTCGCCGCGATCAGGCGCACGTCGGTCTCGATTTCCTTGGTCGTGCCCACGCGCATGAACATGCCGGTTTCGAGCACACGCAGCAGCTTCACCTGAAGCTCGACCGGCATCTCGGTGATTTCGTCGAGGAACAGCGTGCCGCCGTTCGCGCGCTCGAAATAGCCCTTGTGCTG
>NZ_QEOB01000039.1:0-65828 GCF_003096875.1 Paraburkholderia unamae | reverse complement strand
CAGTCGCTCACTCAAAGCTGACAGGTTCTGAATAAATTCAAAAACCTGACTTACTTTAGTGTGAGACTCTTGATACTTTCGCTACTCCCGACTTCGCTCCGAAGAACAAGGTCAGGCCGCGTCACCGCATCAAGCGCCCACACTTATCGGCTGTAAATTTTTAAAGAGCAATTCGTCTTAATCGCTGCGTTTTCGTTCGCAGCGATCAGCGAAGGAGGCGAATTATGCAGGTCGCTGAATCACCCGTCAAGCGATTATCGAAAAATAATTTTCGGGGCCGGTTTTCAGGGAACGAGGGGCCAATACGCCAACCCCGCTTCGGCCGAGACAAAGTCCTCAAGCAGCCGCATCCAGACACCGGCTGCCATTCACGCACGATGCGCTGATCAGGCCTTTCTGACGAATTCCGTCTTCAGGCTCATGGCGCCGAAGCCATCGATCTTGCAATCGATATCGTGATCACTGTCCACCAGCCGGATGTTCTTGACCTTGGTGCCCATCTTGATCACGCCACCCGAGCCCTTCAGCTTCAAGTCCTTGATGACCGTAACGGTATCGCCGTCCTGGAGCACATTGCCGGCCGAATCGCGATAGACCCTGCCCGCCGCCTCAGTCGCAGCCGTTGCCTGGCCCGACCACTCGTGTGCGCACTCCGGGCAGATATAGACGCCGCCGTCTTCGTACGTGAACTCGGAATTGCATTTAGGGCAGGGTGGCAATGCGCTCATGTCTAATCCTTGATACGGCAGGGGCAAAAGAAGCGCGGAAGTATACCGCGGCCGTTACGCAGCCCTTTCTGCCGCGTCAGTAAGCCGCGATGAAAAAGCCGGCCGCCGTAACCGGAGATCGCAGCGGCATCGCATCGATCGCCCGTCGAGCTGGAAAGCACCCTCTCCCTTGCCGGCAGATGGATTGCGCCGGGAACCGGCGGAACACAGGACGCGGCGCGCACCGACAGTTAGTTGCATCACTCAGATCACTCGGCCGCGGCACCTGTTTGCTCACGACGACCGACGAGCGGCGCGCGCCACGTCTGCGCGAGGAGCACCCCCGCGAGCGCCACGGCGCCGCCGAAGAGGTGATACGCGTGCAACTGTTCGCCGAACGCGCCCACGGCGAGCGCAGCCGTGAACACCGGCAGCAGGTTCATGTACATGCTGCACCGGTTCGGCCCGAGGTGTTTCACGCCCTGCATCCAGAAGAACGGCAGCACGACGGACGCCAGCGATCCCGCGTAGGCAATGAGTGGCAGGCTCGCGCGATTCGGCAGCGCGTCGACGAGCGGCAGGCGCAGGAGCGGCACGAGCATGAACAGCAGCGCCGCAATCGCCTGGACGTATGTCGATTGCCATGACGGCAAGCCCACGTGCCAGCGCCTCAACAGCACCCCGTAGAGTGCATATGCACCGCCAGCGGCCAGCATCAGGAGGTCGCCAGCGTGGACACCGCCCGCCAGCAGCGCCGCCGGGTTGCCCGCCGTGATGAGCCAGACGAGTCCGGCGAACGAAAGCACCGCGCCGCAGGCCATGCCGGCCGTCGGCGTTTCGCCGAGCAGCGCGACGGAGAGCAGCATCGTGAGCAATGGCACGAGCGCAGTCATGATCGCCATATTCGTGGCCGTGGTTGTCTTCGCGGCTTCGTACGAGAGGCACTGAAACAACGCCATCGCGAGAAAGCCAAGAAAGGCGAGTCTGGGCAACTGGGCAACGATCGCTGCGCGGTTGCGCCACGCCGCGGCGGGCACGAAGAGGCTCATCAGCGCGACGGCCAGCGCGAGGCGCCAGAACGTGATGGCATAGGGGTCGATGGTGTGCGCGGACAAGCGCGACACCATCACGTTGCCGGACCACAGCAGAATCGCGACGAGTGGAAAGAGCGCGGAAAAGGGAGGCATTGCGGGCATCCTGATGTTGACGAAGTGGGTCGGGAGAGCCTCGATGGTGCCCGCCGCGAACGCGGTCCGTCTCACGCTAGAATGTCCTTTGTTATCGCAAAATTGACATCGCACCGCACCCGCCGATGATCGCGCTCCCTCCACACGACATCCATGTTCCATTCGAAGACACGCCGATGCCGGTGGCCGCGCTCGCCGCGGACTATCCGCACGGTGCGTTTATCGACACGCACAGCCATCGCCGCGCGCAGCTCCTCTATGCGGTCGAAGGGGTGATGCTGGTCGAGGCGCGGACGGGCCGCTGGGTCGTGCCGCCCACGCGGGCGGTCTGGCTCGACGCGGGGCTCGAGCACACGGTGCGCATGAGCGGCAACGTACGCATGCGCACCGTGTTCGTCGAGCCGGGCGCCGCCGTCGATTTGCCGCAGGGAAGCTGCGTCGTGGATGTACCGCCCTTGCTGCGCGAGCTGATTCTCGCGGCCGTGCAAGCGCCGCTGGATTACGCGCCGGGCAGCCGTCATGAGTTGTTGATGCGTTTGTTGCTGGCCGAGATCGCCATGATTCCGCGTCTGCCACTGTATCTGCCGTGGCCTGCCGACGCGCGCCTGCGCAGGCTTTGCGACGCGATCGTGGCCGCCCCGGGAGCGCCGCACGAAGCCGCACATTGGGCCTGCGAACTCGGCATGGTGGAACGCACGCTACATCGCGCGTTCCAGCGCGAAACGGGCATGACGCTCGGACGCTGGCGCCAGCACGCGCGGCTCTTTCTGGCGCTCGAACGCCTCGCGCACGGCGAGAAGATCCTCACGGTCGCACTCGATCACGGCTACACGAGCCAGAGTGCGTTCGCCGCCATGTTCAAGCGCCACTTCGGGATCGCACCGTCTGCCTTCTATCGCTGATCCCGGCGCACGCTACGGCTTCACCGCGTAACGCACCAGTTCGACCGCGGCCGTCGCGGGCACGCCCTTGCCCGCGAGACGCCCTTGAAATTCTTCGCGCACCACGCGCTTGACGCTCGGCGCATACCAGAGCGTCTCCTCCATCGGCCCGCCGCCGTAGCCGGACTGCGGCGACCAGGTTCCGCTCATCCGGATCTTGATCGCCGGGAACGAACCCGCCTTCGTCTGAACCGTCTCCACGCCTTCCACGTCGCACTGCGCGCGACGCGTCACCGTCATGCCCGATTCGCTGACGGCCCGGCAATCCGCCTCGTAGTGCGTACCCGCCTGCAACGGAAAATGCAGCGCGATGCCGCAGGCTTGCTGGCCGGCACCGCTCGGCACCACGTTGGCTTCGGAGGTCAATTCCAGGCGCCCGCCTCCGGGGCCGATCAGCAGCGAGGCGCTGCCATCGGTATGAACAGCGGTCACGGTTTGCGTGAACGTGCGGCCCTTTCCGGACAACGCGTCGGAGCGCAAAAAAGTCCAGTTGTCGCCAACCCTGTAATGCGGCGCACTCTGAGGCAAAGCGACGGGCCCTGCATCGAGCGCGAAACCGGTCGAAGCCGACAGTCCCGCCGCCAGCAGGCACACGGTTGCCCGCAGAGCGCGGGGCGTACCCGCACGCAGGATTCCGATCGTTGCCATTTCAACGAAACCGCATCATTGCACCTGCTTCTGGAGGGATTGCCGCACGTCGCTCATCGCAACGCGGCCCGTGTGCGCCGTGTCGATCTGATCGACGTGTTGTGCGATAGACGTCACGCTGCAAACCAGCCATATGCAACGGCCGACATGCAATTTTCCAAGCCCGACAAAATCACATCGAATTCATCAAAATAAATTCATTTCAGATACCTAATGAATTTATCGAATCTGCACAAAAAAGCAGTCGTTTTCCTGAATTTCTCTACGCTCGGCGTGTTCCGCAATGGAAGACGGCAGTGGAAAAATAGAAGTCGACAAGGGGCTTTGTCAAGGAATAGTTTCCGTCGCCATGCGCGATGATTTAGATGACGATGATGCATTGCGACAGGTGTGAATGCTTGCGACAGAACGCAGCGACAGAATCTCGCGTACCCGAGATATTGCGCGTGCAATCACACGAGCAGTTGCCGCGCCAGCACTTCTCTCGCCTGCGTCACCGTTTCCTGTTCGCCGGGATGCGGCGGCATCAGCGAGAAAACGGCTTCGGGCAAGACCGGCAAACGGTGCTTCGCACCGAGCCGCACGAGGCCCTCGCCAATTGCCGATGTGCACAGGCAGCCCACGCCCAGACCGGCGGCCAGCATGGATTGCAGTCCGCCCACGCCGGACGCGCTGTGTACGAGTTCGTAGGTCATGTCGTTTGCTTCGAGAGCGCGCACCGCGACCTGATGCATCATGCAGTCGCCCGGCAGCAACACGAGCGGCAACGGTTCCGGCAACTGCTCGGCCAGCGACGGCGAGGCGACCCAGGAAAGCGGCTCGCGGCGCAACTCCCAGCGCGCGTCGGCGTCGATATCCGCGGGCCGGAACGGCCCAGTCGACATGTGCATGACCACGCCCAGATCGATCTGCCGCCGCGCATAGGCGACTTCGATATCGGCGCTCTTCATTGCGCTCACATGCAGGCTCAGGTGCGGATAGCATTCGCGCAACCGGACCAGCAAACCGGCGACCTCATGGGTGCGGAAATACTCCGTGATCGCCACGCGCAACTCGCCCTTGATCGCCTGCCCGCGCAATTCGTCGTAGGCGGCTTCGTTGAGCGCCACGAGGCGCCGCGCATGATCGAGCAGCCGGGTGCCCGCCGCCGTCAGCTCGACGCCGCGCTTGCTGCGCGTGAAGAGCGGCACGCCCGCGCGCACTTCGAGCTTGCGCACCTGCTCGCTGATCGTGGATTGCGAAAGATGCAGGAGCGGCGCCGCCGCCGAAAGGCTGCCCGTGTTCGCCACGGTTGCGAACGTCTTCAACTGGTCGAATTCAAAGCCGCGCATGGCGTTCCGCATCCATCGAATAACTCGATTGATCATAGCATTAATTCCCGCTTTTCCGGACCATGGGACGCGCAGAGAATAGCGGTTCCATGATGGGCTGCGTGCCCACAACGGCGGCGCACCTGCAATTGCATCCGCCCCTTTATCACTGAGCACACCTATGTCCGACAACACCTTCGCCGCGCGAGCGACGACATCCCGCGTCGCCGCAAGCGATTCCGCCGAGGCCGGGCATGGCCATCACGGCTGGGCGCTGGTCGTCCTGCTGGTCGGCGCGATCCTCCCCCCGCTCGACTACTTCATCGTGAACCTGGCGCTGCCCGCGATCCGCGACGGGCTGGGCGCGCAGGCAACCGAGCTGCAACTCGTGGTCTCGGCGTACGCGTGCGCGAACGCCGTCATGCAGATCACCGGCGGACGGCTGGGTGACCTGTACGGCCGCAAACGCGTCTTCATGGCGGGCATGGCTGGGTTCGTCGTCGCCTCCACGTTCTGCGGCCTCGCCACCAGTGGCGCGATGCTCGTCGCCGCGCGCATATTCCAGGGCCTGTTCGCCGCGATCCTCGCGCCCCAGGTGCTCGCCACGATCCGCAGCGTATTCACGCCGCACGAGCAGGTGCGCGTGATGGGGCTCTACGGCTTCGTGTTCGGCGTCGCCGCGGTCATCGGACAACTCGGCGGCGGCGCGCTGATCAGCCTGCATCCTTTTGGCCTTGGCTGGCGCGCGATCTTCCTCGTCAATCTGCCGATCGGCGTGCTCGCGCTCATCGGCAGCTGGCGCTACATACCGGAAAGCCGCCCGCCGAGCGGCCGCCGCATCGACGTGCCGGGCACCATCCTGCTTTCGCTGTTCCTGCTGATGCTGGTCTATCCGCTCACGCGCGGGCGCGAGTCCGGCTGGCCGCTGTGGATGGTCGCCTGCCTGATCGGCTCGCTGCCCATGCTCGGCTTGCTGTTGCGCGTGGAGTGGCGCAGTCTCGCCAACGGCCGCGACCCGCTGCTCGACGTGCGGCTCTTTCGCAATCCCGTCGTCGCGCTGGGCCTCGTGCTCGCGTTCGTGTTCTATATGACGAGCGCGTTTTTCCTGAGCTACGGCATTTATTTGCAGGGCGGCCTGCACTGGTCGCCGCTTGCGTCGGGACTCGCGATCCTGCCCTTCGGCGTTGGCTTCCTCTCCAGCCCGCTGCTGATGCCGCGCCTCGTGCACCGCTTCGGCGGGTATCGCGTCCTGACGCTCGGCTTCCTGCTGCTCGGGACCGGCCTTGCCATCGCGGCCGCGCTGGCCGGCGCGGGCGCGCCCGGAAGCGGCTTCTACGTCGGGCTTGCGGCGATTGGGCTCGGCCAGGGCTTCGTCCTGCCCTCCGTCGTGCGGATCGTGCTTGCCGAAGTGGAGCCCGAGCGCGCGGGCGTGGCCTCCGGCATGGTCTCGGCGACGTTGCAGATCGGCGCGGCCGTGGGCGCGGCAACGCTGGGCGGGCTGTTCTTCTCGTTGCTCGGCGCAACGCCGGCCGCCGCCGACTATGCGCATGCATTCAGGACGACGATGTTCGCGCTCGTCGCGGTCCTGCTGCCCTGCGCCGCCCTCTCGAGCGCACTCGGCCCGCTGCATCGGCGGCGGCATGCGAGCGGTTGACCCGGCTTGACCCGCTGCGCGGGGCGAGGGGCGCGGGGCGCTGCGACACCGTAACCCAGGCGATAATCTGCCAGACAGAAATCGACTTGAGAGACGGAGAAGGAATGAGCAAGCAAGGCTTTACCACGGGCATCGTTCACGGCGACAGAATCGCGGGCACCGAGCACGGCGGCGTGCGCCAGCCGATTCACACGTCCGTGCAATATGGTTTCGAACGCGTCGAGGATCTGATCGGCGTGTTCCAGGGCACGAAAAAGGGCGGCTTCAACTACGCGCGGCAAGGCACGCCCACGACCGCCTCGCTCGAGCGCAAGATCACGAGCCTCGAAGAAGGCGTCGGCACGATCTGCTTCAGCACCGGCATGGCCGCGATCACGGCGACGTTCCTCACGCTCCTGCGCGCGGGCGACCATCTCGTGTCGAGCCGCTACGTGTTCGGCAACACCAACAGCCTGTTCGGCACGCTGCGCACGCTCGGCGTCGAAGTCACGACCGTCGACGCCTGCGACGTCGAGAACGTGAAGAACGCCATTCGCCCGAACACGCGCATGGTGTTCGTCGAAACCATCGCGAATCCGGGCACGCAGATTCCCGACCTGGAAGGCATCGGCAACGTGTGCCGCGAGCGCGGTCTCGCGTACGTCGTCGACAACACGATCACCTCGCCCGCCTTGTTCAAGCCGAAGGCGGTTGGCGCGAGCCTCGTCATCAACTCGCTGACGAAGACCATCGCGGGCCACGGCGCCGCGCTCGGCGGCGCGGTGACCGACACGGGCCTGTTCGACTGGAGCGCGTATCCGAATATCGCCGACGACTACCGCCGTTCGGCGCCGAAGGACCAGGGGCTCTTGCAGATCCGCAAGAAAGGCCTGCGCGACATGGGTGCGGCGTTGTCCTCAGAACAGGCGCACTCGATCGCCATGGGCGCGGAAACGCTCGCCTTGCGCGTGAAGCAAAGCAGCGACAATGCGCTCGCGCTCGCGCAGTTTCTCGAAGGACACGACGCCATCGGCAAGGTGTTCTATCCCGGCCTGAAAAGCCATCCTCAATACGAGATCGCGCAGAAGCTGTTCAAAGGCGCTTCGTGGCTGCTCGCGTTCGAGTTGCTCAACGCGGATCGCATGATCGACGTCGTCAATGCGCTGCAACTGCCGATCAAGGCGACCGGCCTCGGCGACACGCGCACGCTCATCATTCCTGTTGCGCCGACGATCTTTTTCGAAGCGGGGGCGGCAACGCGCAAGGAAATGGGCATCTCCGACGGCATGCTGCGGCTTTCCGCGGGCATCGAGGATATCGACGACCTGATCGCGGACTTCTCGCAAGCGCTCAAGCTGGCGGCGTGACGCGCGCCGTGTGGCTTTGAGTGTGGCCTTGAATGTGCCCTTGGTCGCGAGCCATGAAACCCCGCTGCGCGGGGTTTTTCATCTCTCACGGGGCCCAGCCGCTTTCTCAGCCACGGCGTAGACGCCATGCGTAAACGCCTCTTGCGCGCTCGCAGCCGGCTCAACGCCGCATCGCATGCGATCCGCTCGATGACCCCGCCAACGGTGCATCACCGTATCAACCTTGCCACGAATTACCATGACAGACCGCGAATTGATCGTCCCGCCCGCGATGCAACGTATCGTTGAACGCGCCGGATATGTACCGGCCGTGAAAGTCGGCGCCACCGTTTTCTGCGCCGGCCAGGTCGGACGCACCGCCGATCTCGAAGTGATCGCCGACCCGGAAGCGCAATTTCTGGCGTGCTGGGAAAATCTGCGTGTCGTGCTGGAGGCGGCCGGATGCGGCTTTGAAGATGTCGTCGATATGACGACGTACCACGTGCAGATGAGCACGCACATGCCCGTTTTCCGCGAAGTGAAGAATCGGGTCTTTCCGCGCGGCACGTGCGCATGGACGTCGATCGGCGTATCCGAACTCGCGCATCCCGGCTTGCTGGTGGAGATCAAGTGCGTGGCCGTGCAGCGCAATCCGGCTGCGAACGCCTGAATATCGGCGCATGCCCCGCAGCGGGCAATGTGTCCCCCGCGCATGTTCAAAAAGGAGCGCCCATGAAGTTTTCGAATTACCTGTTGCTGGTCGCCGTGGCGCTGTCCACGACCGCTCACGCGCAAACCTCGCAGACGTTTCACTTTGGCGAAGGCGAGAGCTCGCCGCAACGCGCTCACGCGAATTCCGCGCCGCCGCCGCCCGGCCAGGCGCAACCCCAACCGCAGGCGAAGTCCAAACCGAAGTCAAAGCACAAGCAGCACCACCGGCACCATACAACGCGCCAATCGCCGCTTCAGGACCCGTATTCGCACCCCTGATCCGGCAAAGGCCAGGCACGGACCTCGCCCGCCGGACATCATGCTCCCTCGGTCACGTCCACCGCGTGTTGCCGAAGCATCACGAGGTCCTGTCTTTCCCTGCGATGCCCACCGCCGCCTCCTGCACGATAGCTTCTGGAGCGGCCGGTGGGGCGATTGACCAGTTCGATCCTGAGCGGGAAGTTGATGCCGGGCACGATCCAGTATTTGCGCTCCGCGCTCACCGAACGACGCCCCACGCCCTCGTAGATTTCAATCCAGCCACTGCCTTCGATCCGAAACGCGTTGAAGGTCTGCTGCGCCGCCGTGATGGGCTCTCGGGCGACGATCTTCAGGTCGAGTGAAATGAATTGCTGTCCGTATTCAGGATGATCCGCGTGCCATGCGGCGGTCCATTGCTTGCCGATCTGAATTTCGGTGGGAGCGAGTTGCGCCGGTACGTCGTTCACGCCGCCATGCGGCGAGACGATCACATTGCCCATCGAGTCCCATACCCAGCGTCCGTCGTTTCCTTCAACGCGGTCCGCATCCAGATCGACTTTCGTAATGCGAACGCGATAGCGCCGTTCAGGCAGCCCCGTCAGGAGATCGCTCACCAGAAATATCGCTTCGTCGTCGACCGTGAAGTGGCGGCCGAGCGGATAACGCCCGGCGGAAAACGGATTGGCCGATGGCCGGTTCAGATTGGCCAACGTATCGCCCGACGCGACTTCAATTGTCGTGGCGCCCTCCTCGTCCGCGTCGCTCGACACGAGTGCGGAACTCGCCGGAGCGGGCGTGACCGCCATCGAAGCCGCCGCCGTCGCGGCTTGATGACCACGGGACACCGCGAGCAAGCGCGTCAGCCGCATTTGCGCGATCTCGGCGAAGCGGCCATCCGGAAACTTGCGCAAGTAGGCAACCCAGTCGTCGGGGTTGCGTGACGACTTGATCCGCATCCAGGTGTCGAGATCGTCCCGCGTGATGACTTCGATCTCCGCGTCGGTGAGCGGCTTCGCGTCGTTTTCGAAGATGTACACGTCGTTCTCGAGCGACGTCGATTCCCACGGAATCTGCCCGCCGTTCGACATGAGCTGCACGTTCAGGCGCACGCGCTTAAACGCGTCCTCGATCCGCGTGGCCGTGCGCGACAGTTCGCGCACCAGGCTCCCGGTGTACAGGCCGTTGTTCGCGTCGCCGTCGTACGCAACGCTGCCCGGCGATGTGGCATAGGCCAGCAGACTGCCCACGGGTGCGTCGAACTGGCTGAGCCCCGCTTGCGCGGGCCGGTATGTGCCGTTGAACGGATCATTGCGACACGCATCGAGAATGACGACGTATGTCTTTCCCTTCGCCTTCGCAAACGCGTCGAGCAACGCGCCGAGATCGACACAGCGCGATCGGAGTTCGTCGCCGGTGCTCACGTGCGCGTCCACCGGAATCAGATAGTTGTGCCAGTCGAGTTGCGCGCCATGCCCCGCGTAATAAAAAATCGCCAGCTTGACATCGGCATTCGAAAGGCTCTGGCCGAATTGCTGGATGGCGGACAGACAGGCATCGCGATTCGCGTCGAGCTGTGTGTCGACGTGAAAACCCGCCTTGCTGAGCAAACCCGCCATTGCCTGCGCATCGTTTCCCGGATTGCGCAGCGCCATGTGCGGATAGTGGCTGTTGCCGATGACGAGCGCGACCCTGGAGGCCGCATCGGAGCCCGCCCGGCTTGTCGCGGACGCAAAGAGTGACGGCAAGACCGGCAACGCGCCGATGAACCTGCGACGGGTGATCACTGTTCCCCACGCTGAGTCAGCAAACGATGCTGGGTGCATCGTTTCCGGAAAGAACTTCCCGGCCGGTTAGCGGCGCGCCAGTCGCGCCTTGCCTCTGCCGGACACCGCCTCTCATTATCCCGTTCGTTGCCTGTGGAAGGACCGTGAAGGTCCGGGAAAATGTGCGATAGCGAACGGTTTATACGGCGCCGGCAAACGCGAAGTCCCGATCCGGTCCACGTTTCAGGCAGTGTCTGTACGTTTTATTTTCTTCGTCCTCAATTAGCGTACATATCGATTAAGCGTACAAAAAAGCCATATCTCGATAATTTCCCCATAAAATTCAATCGAGTAGGCATCTTGTACGTTATTTGCACAGTGTTCTTTTTTAACGTACACTAAAAAATAACATACAGGAGTGTCCTTGATGGCTGCCACCCACCGCCTTTCCGCCTCGGAGCAGATGGCGCTTAGCCTGGCATGCGAAGCCTTCTCGGACGCCACGCATCGCTACCACGCCGAACCGGGCTTCAGCCCCCCCTCGCGCCCGCCCAGGGTCGACGCGTCGGTGCGCTTTTCGGTTTCCGGCAAGCAGTTCGAGATGCCCGTGGTGATCGCAACGAACCCCGCCAGCGCCTCGAGCGCCGGCATTCGTCTCGCGAGCGCCGCAGCCGGGCCGAAGTCCGGCCGGCCGGTCATGCTGGTCACCCAGCATGTCACGGCGAGGCTCGCGCAGAGCCTTATCGCGAAGGGTATTCCGTTTCTGGACACCGCCGGCAACGCCTGGCTCGACGAGCCCGAGGCCACGATCATGATCGTGGGGCGCAGCAAACCTGCGCTCGCGCAAAGCGACACACGTTCGCGCTCGACAACCCCAAAGGGCTTGCGCGTAACATTCGCGCTTGCGACTCAACCGGGCCTCGTGCAACAGCCGTACCGCACGATTGCGCAAGCGTCGGGCGTGGCGCTGAACACCGTCAACCTCGCCGTCGACGACCTGATCGCACGAGGGCTCGTCGTTCACAAGGGCAACCGGCGCGTGCTCGCCAACCCGCGCCGCATGATTGACGAGTGGGCAAGCCTGTACCCTGCCCGCTTGCGGCCAAAACTCATGGCGCAGCGCTTCACGAGCGGCGTGGGCGTCGACTGGTGGCAAGGCGCGCATCTTTCGGGGCTCGAAGCGCGCCTGGGTGGCGAGTGCGCCGCCGATCTCCTCACGCACGAGATCAAGCCCGCGTCGGTCACGGTCTATGCGCGCACAGCCGCGACGCTCGCGCTCAAGAAAACCGCGCGCCTGCGCGCCGACCCGCAAGGCGAAGTCGAAATACTCGAGTCGTTTTGGCCCGAAACTGCCGAGCGCAACTGGGACGTCCCGCCGGGCGTCGTCCATCCGCTGCTCGTCTACGCCGACCTGATCGCCACGGGCGACAGCCGGCACCACGCCGCTGCACAGACCGTCTATGACCGCTTCCTCGCAAACACCGGTAGTCAAGGTGCCGGCTGACCGGCCGGTCCCCGCGCTCACCATCGCGCTGCTGTCCGCCGTAAAAGACGCCTGCGGGCAACTTGGCGCGCACTTCGTGCTGGCGGGCGCAACCGCGCGCGACATCCAGTTCTGGCACCTCCGGGGCATCAAGTCGCCGATCGCCACCCGCGACGTCGACGTGGCGGTGTGCGCGCTCAGTTGGGAGTTTCATCAGACGCTGATCGACCGGTTGCTTGCGAGCGGCCACTTCACGCGCGACGCAAAAGCCCAGCAAAAGCTCATCTTTCAGCGCGAGACCGACGCATTTGGCGTGCAACTCGACCTCGTTCCCTTCGGTCCGGTCGAGGCGCAGCCCGGCACGATTGCCTGGCCGCCCGACGGCGACATCGTCATGACCGTGCTGGGCTTTCAGGAGGCGGTGGACACCGCCGAGCAGATCGACATCGGCGAAGGACAGGTCGTTCCGGTCGTGACGATTCCCGCTTTCGTGCTGCTCAAACTCATGGCGTGGCAAGACCGGCGCACGTCGACATCCACCGACGCCTCGGACATCCTGTTCGTACTCCGTAAGTTTTTCTTCGCGGGCAACACCGACCGGGTGTACGACGAGGCCATGGACCTGCTCGAAGCCAGCGAGTTCAAGGCCGAGATCGCCGCCGCAGGGCTGCTCGGGCGCAACGCCCGGGACGTCGCGCGCCCCGCAACCCGCGCGGCGGTGCGCGCGCTGCTCCGGTCGCGCACAACCTACGCCACGCTACAGTCGGACCTGCTCGCGCGCGCGGCGACGCTCATGCTTGGCGAGTTCGTCGACGACTCGGACGATTTGCTGGCCGCCTTCACCGCGCAGTTCGTTGCCGATCCGCCCGCCAGCGGCCTCGCTGACGATGATGGCGGCTAGCCGGCCAGCAGGCCCAGGAAGCAGCCATCAAGCCGCAACGCCTGGCGAAGCGGCGCGGACCTATACGAAACCGTAGATAAGCATCTGACGATATCTTGGTTGCATCGACGCCGGAACGGATTATGGTGGGAGATCCTGCGTCAGGTCTGTCCGCGCTATCCGCAAGCTGGAACGTATGCCTTCTCATGTCGATGCTTTCTCCGCCTGGCTGCTCGAAGGTCTTGAACCGACGAGCACACTCTTTCACGTAGGCCAGTATTGCGGCGAGTGGCAGGCTTCGACAAGCGGCCTTCGGCGTGCGAGCTTTCATGTGGTGCTGCACGGCCGGTGCTGGCTCCATGTGCCGGCGCGAGCGCAACGCCCCGCGCGCAGCGTGCCGCTCGCCGCGGGCGACGCCGTGTTCCTGCTCGCCGATTCGCCCCACTGTCTTTCGCCCGATCCGCTCGCGCCCGAGCGCGGTCGCGAAACGGCGCGCGCAGGCACGATGACGCCGCTCGACCCAGACGGTCGCGAAGCGCCCGGCAGCCTAGGTCTTGCCTGCGGCTTCTTCGAGTTCAAAGCGGGCCTCGACGATCTCATGCTCGGCCTGCTGCCCGATCACGTGATCGCGCGTCACGATCAGTCGGCGCTGCATGGCGCGCGCCAGATTTTCGAGTTGATCCGGGCCGAGGCGCTGCTCGATCCGCACACGCCTTCGCCACTCATTGCGCGTCTAACTGGCCTGCTGTTCGTCTACGCGCTGCGCGCGCTCGACGGCAACGACGAACTCGCGCCCTGCTTCTGGTCGCTCATGCGCCGGCCCGCGTTCGCTCCGCTCGTCGCGGCCATCGTCGCCGAACCCGGCAAATCCTGGACCACGGCGAGCATGGCCGAATTCAGCCATATGTCGCGCGCGCGCTTTTGCAAACTGTTCGCGGAGTTGTCGGGGCAGCCGCCCGCGCAATTCGTCACGCTCGTGCGCATGAAGCTCGCGGCGTCCATGCTGAGCACGGGGGCCAGCACGCCCGATGCGGCGGAGCAAGTGGGCTATCAATCGGAATCGGCGTTCGCACAGGCGTTCAAGCGCGTGACCGGCGTGCAGCCCGGCGCGTGGCGGCGCACCGCTAAGGATGCCGAATCGCTCGCGCACGTCGCGCTCCATTGAGTGCCACGTATGGACGATGTAGGGAAATCGCGCGAAAACCGCACGCAAGACAAATCCGCATGAATCGCAGACGCGCGCGCATTGTTCGCCGTTGCGCGCGACAACATAATCGCACCACTTTCACCGAATCTGCGAGGAACCGTCATGAGCCGTCTGCCGCTGCACACCATCGAAAGCGCGCCTGAAGCGAGCCGCCCGTTCCTGGAGCGCTCGCAGGCCGCGAACGGCTTTCTGCCCAATCTCGTCGCCTCGCTCGCCAACGCACCCGTCGCGCTCGAAACGTATTTGACCGTCGGCGAGATCAACGCGCGCAGCGGCCTCACGCTTGCCGAGCGCGAAGCCGTGCAGATCACCGCCGCCGCGATTCACGGCTGCGGCTTCTGCGTGGCGGGCCACACCGCCGTCGCGCTCAAAAAGGCGCAGTTGCCCGACGCCGTGGTTGGCGCGCTGCGCGACGGGCGTGCGAGCGGCGATGCTCGGCTCGACGCCGTCGCCACGTTCGCGCGCGAGGTGATCGCCACGCGCGGCGCGGTGCCCGACGCCGCGCTCGCCGCGTTTCGCGAAGCCGGTTTCAGCGACGCGAACGCGCTCGAAGTCGTGCTCGGCGTGAGCCTCGCAACGCTGTGCAACTTCGCGAACAACCTCGCGCAAAACGAGCTCAATCCTCAACTGGCCGCCTATCGCTGGGAAGCGGGCGTGCGCGCGGCATGACGAGCGTGCGGCTTCACACGCTGCCCGCCGATCTCGCGGCCTGGCTCGACGCGCACGCCGAGGCCATCGACGCCCACTCGCGCGGCGACAATCACGCAAGCGAGATCGTGCCGCGACTCGCGCGCGCGGGCCTCTTTCGCGTGGGCGTGGCCGCTGCGCTGGGCGGAGCGGGCGGCACGACCGTCGACGCCATCGAGGCGATCGCCGCCGTCGCGCGCCATTCGCTTGCGAGCGCGTTCGTGTTCTGGGGCCAGCGCACATTCATCGAATACCTGCTGCAAAGCGATAACGACGCCCTGCGCGCGCGCTGGCTGCCCGCGCTCCTTTCGGGCGAGCACGCGGGCGCGACGGGACTCTCGAACGCGATGAAATACCTCTGCGCGATCGAGCCATTGCAGATGCGCGCCACGCCGCTCGACGCCGGCGCCACACGCTTCGCGCTCGACGGCGCGTTGCCCTGGATCACGAATCTGCGCCCCGAAGGCTTCGTGGTCGCCGCCGCGTTCGACCGCCACGACGGCGCGCCGCCCGCCCTCTTCGCCGTACCGCACGACGCGCCGGGCGTCACGCGCAGCGACGACCTCGACCTGATCGCCCTGCGCGGCAGCAACACGGCCGCGCTCACGCTCGCGCACACCGAGCTCGACGCAAGCTGGCTGATCGCCGCCGACACGCCTGCCTTCCTCGCGCGCGCCCGCCCCGCGTTCCTCGGCCTGCAATGCGGCATGTCGATTGGCCTCGCGCGCCGCGCGCTCGAATCCGTCGATGCGAGCAGCCCTGCCGTGCGCGCGGCGCTCGCCGATGACGCCGCCGCACTGCGCGCCGAACTCGACACGCTTACCGCGCGCCTCTACGAAGGCGTGGCAAGCGGCGCTTTCGTCGCGCAGCCTGCCGCGCAATTCGAAGTGCGCATCGGCCTGGCCGATGTGGTCGCGGCCGCCGCGCGTCTGGACGTGCAGGCAGCGGGCGGACGCGGCTATTTGCGCGCGCAGGGCGCGGCGCAAACCACAAACGCCACAAGCATGACGAACGACACCGCGCGCCGCAGCCGCGAAGCCGCCTTCGTGCCCATCGTCACGCCCACGCTCGTGCAGTTGAAAAACCAGCTCGCGCAGCATCGCCGCAGCGAGGCCGCATGAGCGGCGGCGCGCACGCAGCGCCCGCGGCGCGTATCGCGTTGCGCGGCATCCGCATGGGCTGGCAGCAGCGCAACGTGCTCGACGGCGTCGATCTCGACGTGCACGCGGGCGAACTCGTGTCGATCCTCGGGGCGAGCGGCGCGGGCAAGTCCACGCTGCTGCGCATCGCCGCCGGGCTGATCGCGCCGGCCGCGGGCGAAGTGCGCGTGGACGGCGCGCGGCTCGACGGCACGCGCCCCGACGTCGCGCTCGCGTTTCAGGACCCGTGCCTGCTGCCCTGGCTTTCGGTCGAGCGCAACGTGGCGTTCGGCCTGAACTTCCGCCGCCAGCCCGCACTCACGCGCAGCGTGCGCCAGGCGCGCGTGGCAACGGCATTGCAGGCCGTGGGCCTCGCACATGCCGCGCATCTCGCGCCGCGCCAGCTTTCGGGCGGCATGGCGCAGCGCGCCGCGCTCGCCCGTGCACTCGCACGCGAGCCGCGCACGCTGCTGCTCGACGAACCGTTCGGCGCACTCGACGAAGTCACGCGCGCCGACATGCAGCGCCTGCTCGTGCAGGTCGTACGCAACACGCAGGCCGCGACGCTGCTCGTCACCCACGACATCGACGAGGCGCTGCTCGTTTCCGACCGCGTGTGCGTGCTCGGGCAGGGCGGCATCGCGCTCGATCTCACCGTCGACGTGCCCGCGCCGCGCCACTCGCACGTCGAAGCGCTCGGCGCGCTGCGTGTGCGGCTCGTGAGCGCGCTGCACGACTCCATGGCGCGCACCGCCGCGCCCCACCTGTAAAACCCGCAACCCACGAGGACGACCACCGCATGTGCCAGTTTCCGATGACCCGCCGCGAGTGGCTCAAGCTCGCATCGCTTTTCACGGTCGCGGGCGCCGCGCCGCTGCTCAGCGCGCTCGACGCGCGTGCCGCGAGCGAACCGGACGCGCCGCTGCGGATCGGCTATCTGCCCATTACCGACGCGGCGCCCCTGCTCGTCGCGCACAACAACGGCTATTTCGCGCAAGCGGGCTTGCAGGTCGAAAAACCCACGCTGCTGCGCAGCTGGGCACAGCTCGTCGAGGCCTTCCTCTCCGGTCAGGTCAACGTCGTCCACCTGCTCTCGCCGATGACGATCTGGGCACGCTACGGCAGCCAGGCGAGCGCCAAGGTCGTGGCGTGGAATCACGTGAACGGCTCGGCGCTCACGGTCGCGCCCGAGATCGACAAGCTCGCGGATCTGGGCGGCAAGACCTTTGCCGTGCCGTTCTGGTACTCCATTCACAACGTCGTGCTGCAAGACATGCTTCGCGCGCAAGGCCTCACGCCGGTGCTCGCGAAGGACGGCGCGCTCAAGTCCAACGAAGTGCGCCTCGTCGTGATGGCGCCTTCCGACATGCCGCCCGCGCTCGCCGCGAAGCAGATCGCGGGCTTTATCGTGGCGGAGCCGTTCAACGCGGCAGCGGAGGCGCTCAAGGTCGGCAAGATCCTGCGCTTCACGGGCGACGTCTGGCGCGATCACGCGTGCTGTGTGGTGTTCATGCACGAACGCGACCTGACCGGGCGGCCCGCGTGGTCGCAAAAGGTCGTCAATGCGATCGTGCAGGCCCAGGTGTGGACGCGCGCGCATCCGCAAGAAGCCGCGCAACTGCTCTCGAAGAGCGGCGAGAATCACTACACGCCACACGCGGCCGGCCTGCTGCAAAGCGTGCTCGCGCCCACGCCCGCCGACGAAGCGCGCTATCTGGGCGACCGCGCCATCATTCACGGCGACTGGCACGAGAAGCGCATCGACTTCCAGCCCTATCCTTACCCCGCGTACACCGAGGAACTCGTGCGGCGGCTCAAGGCGACGCAGGTCGAAGGCAACGGGCAGTTCATCAAGGCGCTGGACCCGGCCTTCGTGGCGCGCGATCTCGTTGACGACCGCTTCGTGAAAAAGAGCATCGAAGCCGTCGGCGGCATGAAGACATTTGGCCTGCCCGCTTCGTATGCGCGCACGGAGACGATCGTTGTCTAGCCTGCCCGCCCACTCCGGCGCCGCACGAGGCGCCGCGCCGCCAGGCGAAGGCGCGCACCGGGAACGTGCGCGCGGCGTTCTGGCGCACGCTTCGCTCGGCGTGCTCGGCCTCGTGGCGATCCTCGCGTTCTGGGCAGCAGGCGTGGCGGTGCTCGCGCGCCACAACGCGCTCGCCGCGCAGTTCGGCCCGCTCGCGGCGCTGCAAACCTTCCCATCGCTCATCACCGACGACCGGTTGTTCGCGCATATCGGCGCGAGTCTGCGGCGCATTGGCGTCGGTCTCGCGTTCGCGATGGCGATAGGCGTGCCGCTCGGCTTTCTGATCGGCCGCGTGAAGGCGCTCGAAACGGCGCTGTCGCCCGCGCTGCAATTCCTGCGCATGATCTCGCCGCTTTCGTGGATGCCTATCGCCGTGATGTCGCTCGGCGTGGGCGACCCGCCCGTGTACTTCCTGCTCGCCTTCGCGGCGGTGTGGCCGATCGTGATGAGCACGGCGTCGGGCGTCCAGCATATCGACGCGCGCTGGGTGCAGCTTGGCGAAAGCCTCGCCGCGACGCGCGCCGAAATGCTCTGGCACATCTACGTGCCGGGCATTGCCGCGCATGTGCTCACGGGCGTGCGCCTCGCCATCGGCGTGTTGTGGATCGTGCTCGTGCCCGCCGAAATGCTGGGCGTGAGTTCGGGACTCGGTTACCTGATTCTCGATACGCGCGACCGGCTCGCGTATTCGGAGCTGATGGCGGTCGTGCTCGTGATTGGCGCGCTGGGCTTCCTGCTCGACCATGTGGCGCGGCAGCTCTATCGCCGCTTTGGCGCGCAGCGCTGATCCCGCGGGCTTCCCGGCGGCGGGAACACCGGCGGGAAGCCCGGAGAAGCCCCAAACATCAATGCGCGCGAGCCTTCACCGTGTTGCTCTGTGCGAGCATCTCACGGATGCGCGCGAGGTGCAGGTCACCCACCGCCGTATGAACGGGTGCAACCGAGCGCCCCCGGCGCGCAGCCGGCGGCCACGCGCCCAGGTACCGGCACAGCGCGGAAACGAACGGCCGCTTTCCTCCGGCAGCCAGCCGTTGCGCCGCCGCCCCGACGCGCTGCGCGCCCACGTTGGCGACCAACCATTCAAACGCCTGACGGTCTTCATCATTCACGATGCGGATCAGCGATTCCATGCCACGCTCCTACTGGACGTAAACACATACTGTTAATTTATACAGTATTTTGCACCGCCGCAAGGTGGATTTTGGATTGTGGCGTGAGTGGGCGTGGATCGGTGCCCCGGGGAATGCCTGCGAGTCACGACGCCAAATTGGGGTCTTATTTGCACACCCGCGCAGCGAATCCATCCGATCATTTAGCTATTCTTATGAATAAAAACGGCGCGCATAAAAAGCTTGCATGAACCGCAAGAAATCCCGCGATCCGATCGGTCACGCGCATGCGAGGGAATACGTTATGTGCGGTAGGCAACAGCGGACATTGACGCGCTGTGGGAAATCAACCATATTTTCCTGCAAGCGGTAGCGCTCGGACCAGCGCCGCCGCTTTCCTGTGCATGCAGATCGTGGGTTCCGCGAGGCCTTGCCGATCGCTTCAACAACGATTCTGAGCATGCCGAAATGGCATCGCCATAACGGTGGGACGCACGCATGTCCGCTCAGATTACTCACGACCCGAGTTACCCCTTTGCGTGCAAGCGCTGCGGTGGGTTGATCTATCAGCACGTCGACTTCTGCCCTTACTGCGGCACGGATCGACCGCTCGACACCGTTACGCTGGGCACGCATCCGAAAGCCACGCTGGAAGCGCTCGGTCCCACGGCGGCAGCGCCGCCCGTGCCTGCGGCCGCGAAGCTCTCACCGGCCGCCGCGCTGGCATCCGACCACCCGACGGCGCAGCCCGGTGATCCGCACCAGTTGCCCGGGCATGCGTTGCCGTTCGGGCTCACGAAACGATGGATCCTGACGAAGGGCCTCTTCCTTTTCTGGCTCGTTCTCATGTTCGGCTACGCCACCTATCTGCTGCTTGGCGACAATCGCAAGCAGGACAGCGCGAACGAAGATCAGAGCACGCACTCGTCGGGCGGCTCGGTCTCGACCTCTGCGTCCCGGGAAACGACGAACGCGACGCTGCCCCCTGCTGCCGACACGGGGGCGCCCGCTGCCTCGCCGCCGCCCCGTGCGACGCCGCAATACACGGATGTGGCCGACAGCTTGCGCGTCGCCCGCAGGAGCCTCGCGGAAAACAACCTGTTCGACGCGAAGGCCGCGAACAGCGCCGCACTCGCGCGCGACCCGGACAACGAGGACGCGCGCACGATCCAGCGTGACATCGCGGCGCGCGAGCAGCGGCGCGACAACGCATTGCAGGGCGCAGAGCGATGCGCGGCGCAGCATACCTGGGCCTGCGCACAGCAACAGGCGTCGGAGGCCCTGGCAATCGATTCGAGCAGCCAGCACGCGCAATCGTTGCTGGAGCGCGCCATCGTCGCAACGGCCTGGAAGCCGCTCGGGTCGCCGAATTCAACGAGTTCGACCGGTTCGACGAAGGCGCCCAATCCCGCTAATCCTGCGAATGGCGCCCCGCAAGCAACCACGACAGCCACGGCTAACCCGTCCGCGAACGCAGGCGCCGCGAATGCAGCGAGCAACGACCACGGCGTCGATGCTCAGGAGCGCGCGATCCTGCAAAACGGCTGGAAACCATCCACCCCAACCGGCACCGCACATTGAGCAGGACTCCATAACACTTCGAAGTCTGCCGCACCTCACCTCCAACGCGGGAGAGAGACCATGCTGAAAACGATTCTGGCGGCCCCGGTGGCCCTGCTGGCACTGATCGCCCTGTTTTTCACGACACTTTCCATGGCCGCCGCGCCAGACGCGCACTACCGCATCGTGACCGGCCCCGAGCGCGGCACCTACATTCAGATCGGTCAGGACCTGTCGAAATGGGTTGCCCAACCGGCCGGCATCGACCTCGAAGTGCTGCCCTCGAAAGGTTCGGCGGAAAACGTGCAGCGCATGCGTTTCGAGCCGGGCGTGAAGCTCGCGCTCGTGCAATCGGACGTCTATCAGGCTTATGTTGACATGGCCAATTCCGGCAACGAAGAGGCGGGCACGATGATTCGCCCACTGCGCCTCATCATGCCGCTCTATGACGAGGAAATTTACTTCGTCGTGCGCAACGACTCGCCGATGAAGACGATCAACGAGATCAAGGACAAGGTGATGAGCGTGGGGCTGATTGGCAGCGGCACTGCGCAATCGGCAAGCACGCTGTACCGCCTGATGTTCGGCCAGCCGATTCCCGAGCAGAACGCGCAGCACCTGAGCAATGAAGACGCGCTTGCCGCGCTGATCGTGAAGAAGATCGACGTTGCGATCATCGTCGCCGGGCAACCCGCGAAACTCTTCACCGACATGAACCCCGAGTTGCTACAGCAGATCCGCTTCCTGCGCGTCGACCCGAACGCGCCCGAAACGGCGCGCGCCAGGCAAACCTACTTTCCCGCGACGATCCACGTATCGAGCTACCCGAACTGGCTGAAAGAGGACGTGCCGACATGGACGGTCAAGGCCTTTCTCGTCACCTATGACTACAATCTGCGCGACACGGTCGGCAACCTGAAGCGCTTTGCCGATTCGCTCTGCGAGAACTTCGACAATCTCCAGGAACACGGCCACCCGAAGTGGAAGCAGGTGAAGCTCGAATTACCCGGTCTTGGCAAGGGGTGGCAATACTATCAGCCTGTCGAGCGGCGGCTGAAGGCGTGTTTCGCGCATCGCGCCGCGATGCAGGCGGCCAACAGCCCGGCCAACGGCGCGGCCGCGCCGCAAGGGGCCACCGCTTCGCAAAAGATCAACGGAAGGCCTTGTACGGACCAGGAGCGCCTGCTGCTGCTTTGCGGAAAGTAACGCGGCGCAGTACCGGACGCCGCTATGGAACCGTTGGCGAAGAACTCGCCGTCCGGAGGCACCCCATGACAGAAGCAAGCATACGTGACGCACTGGATGCGCATTGGCGCGCGTCGGCAGCGGGCGATCTCGACGCCGAGCACGCCATCTATGCCGACGATGCGATCTGTGATTATCCCCAATCGGCCGAGCGGATTGTCGGGAGAGCCAATTTGCAGGCGCTGCGCAGCCATCACCCGGACAAACCATCGGGCTTCAACGTAAGAAGAATTCAGGGCGAAGGCCCGCTTTGGGTGACCGAATACATCATTTCATACAAGGGGCGCGCCACCTGCACGGTCAGCATCATGGAGTTCAGGGGCACCCAGGTCGTTCACGAGACCCAGTACTTCTGCGATCCGTTCGACGCTCCGGCATGGCGAAGCCAATGGGTCGCGCGGATCACATGAGGCGAGTGGCAGCGAGCCCGTCTCAGTGCGACGACACATAGATCGCGTCGGCAAACGCTGCGGGAATCGCGAAACTCTCGCGCATGCGCCTCGCCTCCGCCGCCGGCGTCAAGCCGAACAAGCGCTTGAATTCCCTGCTGAACTGCGACGGGCTCGTGTAGCCCACGGCGTGTGCCGCCACCTCCGCGGTCAACGCCTCGCGCACCATCAGTAGCCTGGCCTCATGCAGACGCGTGGATTTCACATACTGCATCGGCGACACCTGCGTGACCGCCTTGAAGTGGCTATGGAAACTCGGCACGCTCATGCCCGCTTCCTCGGCCAGTTGCGTGACGTCGAGCGGCTGCGCGTAGCGCGCATGGATGAGGCGCAATGACCGGCCCACCCGGCCGAACTGTCCTCGCATGGCCAGCGCCTCGCGCATCGAGCTTCCCTGGGCGCCCGTGAGCACGCGGAAATACAACTCGCGCAGCAGGCCGTGGCCCAACACGGCGGCTTCGAGCGGACGCTGCATTGCCTCGAGCAAGTGCAGCACCGACGCTTGCATCGCGTCGTCCATGGGCGTCGACATCATGCTCTGCGGCGCTTGCACAGACTCCATCACGCCTGCGCGGTCGATCTGCGCCGCGAGTTCGGCGGCCATCACGAAATCGAGGTGAAGATACAGGGCGAGCAGCGGGCGCTCGCGCGTGGCGTCGGTCTCCATGCTGAACGGCACGGGCACGGACACGGCCAGGTAATGTCGCTCGTCGTAGAGATACAGCTGATCGCCGAAGTAGCCTCGCTTGCGGCCCTGGCAAACGATCACGATGCCGGGATCGTACAGAACCGGCGTGCGCGACAGCGGGCGGTTCGAGCGCAGGATGCGCACGCTCGGCAGCGGCGTGAGGTTGTAGCCTTCCTCGGGCGCCAACGCGCGCAACAACGTGACCATGCGCTTCTGGCTTCGCGTGGAAAGGTCCGCTGGCGGCAACGCAGCGCGCTTCATGCTCATAGTTTTGTGCAATATAAATAGCGAAATGTGGCTTATTCGGCCGCCGGCATCAGACTAGTATGCACTACCCAATCGACATTCAGGAGAAGCATCGATGGCATCCGGCAAAATCTTGCTCATCACGGGAGTCAGCAGCGGCTTTGGCCGCGCGCTGGCACAAGAAGCGTTGGCTGAGGGCCACACCGTGGTCGGCACCGTGCGCAGTGCGCAGGCCAAGCGCGATTTCGAATCGTTGTCCGCGCACGCCGCGCTGGGACGCATACTCGACGTGACCGACTTCGACGCCATCGACGGCGTCGTGTCGGAAATCGAAACGAGCGTGGGGCCCATCGACGTCCTCGTGAACAATGCGGGCTATGGTCACGAGGGCATCATGGAAGAATCGCCTTTGGCGGAAATGCGCCAACAGTTCGATGTGAATGTATTCGGTGCGGTGGCGATGATGAAAGCCGTCCTGCCTTTCATGCGTAAGCGCCGCCGCGGCCACATCCTGAATATCACGTCGATGGGCGGCCATATCACGATGCCTGGCATTGCCTACTACTGCGGGAGCAAATTCGCGCTGGAAGGCATTTCCGAAGCGCTTGGCAAAGAGGTCAAATCGTTCGGCATTGCAGTGACTGCCGTGGCGCCGGGTTCGTTTCGCACGGACTGGGCGGGCCGCTCGATGACGCGCACGCCGCGCTCGATTGCGGATTACGACGCTGTCTTCGACCCCATTCGCAAAGCGCGAGAGGAAAAGAGCGGCAAGCAATTGGGAGACCCGAGGAAAGCGGCGCGCGCCATGCTCGCCGCCATGGCGGCGGAGCACCCGCCAGCGCATCTCCTGCTTGGCAGCGACGCACTCGGACTCGTGCGGGAAAAACTGGCCGCGCTGGCGGACGAAATCGGTGCGTGGGAGGCTCTCACGGTGTCGACGGACGGTTGATGGCCGCCGGTGCGGGCAAGCTGTCGAGATTTTCTCGCGCCCGGCTCCGGCAGCCTTTTCTCGACCGGTTGTCATTGCAACGAACTTGTTGCCTCTTGCGCCTGGCCGAACACGCGCAGGTGATCCATCTCCTGGATGAATTCGTCGACGCATCGAATCGCAAGTCACGGATCGTCATTCGGTTCGTGTGCCGAAGCGCGTCCCAAGGATCGGGCGGACGACCGCCAGATGTCCGGCCAGAACGCGCAAGCAAGTATGAGAACCAGCGCATTCGGAAAACTACGCGTTGAATGCAAACTCATTAATTTGCATGACGAAATAAACCACAATCGACGTTCCTCCCTGACCACTGCATCCTGAAGCGACCAGGCGTTGCGTTCCGGCGAATACATCCGGTATCGCATTTATTTCGGTTCTGCCCAAGAATAGCCGTGTCATTCCCTGGTTCGCGTTGCGGCACATCGCTTGCGCGTCGACGTTGTTGGCGATCGGGCAATGCGCCTTTACGCGGGTCGGGCCCGCTTTTGAAGCGGTTTGTGCAAAAAGGGGGAGACGATGAACCGATCGATGAAACAGACAGTGGTATGGGTGCTGGCTCTGGCGCTTTCGGGTGCGGCTTATGGTGCTGGTGGCGGAAACGGCGGTGGTAATGGTGGTGGGAATGGCGGTGGGAATGGCGGCGGGAACGGCGGCGGGAACGGCGGCGGGAACGGCGGCGGCAATGGTGGTGGTAATGGCGGCGGAAACGGTGGCGGGAATGGCGGCGGAAAGGGTGGAAATTCTGGCGCAGGTAGTTCCGGTGCGGGTAGTTCTGGCGCGGGCAGTTCGGGAAGCTCAGGTAGCTCAGGTAGCTCAGGTAGCTCGGGTAGCTCAGGCAGCTCAGGCAGCTCAGGCAGCTCAGGCAGCTCGGGAAGCTCGGGAAGCTCGGGAAGCTCGGGCAGCTCGGGCAGCTCGGGCAGCTCGGGAAGCTCGGGAAGCTCAGGCAGCTCGGGAAGCTCAGGCAGCTCAGGCAGCTCGGGAAGCTCAGGCAGCTCAGGCAGCTCAGGCAGCTCAGGCAGCTCAGGCAGCTCAGGCAGCTCAGGCAGCTCAGGCAGCTCAGGCAGCTCGGGCAGCTCGGGCAGCTCGGGCAGCTCGGGCAGCTCGGGCAGCTCGGGCAGCTCGGGCAGCTCAGGTAGCTCGGGAAGCTCAGGCAGCTCAGGCAGCTCGGGCAGCTCGGGCAGCGCAGGCAGCTCCGGTGCAGCAGGCAGCGCAGGCAACGCGGGCGCCGGCGGCCCTGGAGGGCCGATGGGCCACGCCCCAGCGGGCGAAGCGATCGGCATGAGCGCAATCGCGGTAAGACCCGCCACCCCGGCCGATATGAGCGACTACGGCCCCCAAAGCGCGCCGGCCGCGGAACGCGTCATGAGCGCCGTGCCGCCTCCCCGGCCCCCTCCGCCCCATCCTCCGGCGAACTACGGGCCTCCCGGCACAGTGCCGGCAAACACCGTGACAGTCCCCCATCCGGCTGCGCCGGTTGTGAACGCCTATAGCCCGCCGAGCATACCCGCCACGAACGTCGCCGCGCCACCAGCGCCAGCGCCGGTCACGAGCAGCTACAGCCCGCCAGGCGTCACGCAAACCAACACTGTCCCGCACCCGGCCCCGGTTACGCACAACGCCAGCCCGCCCGGCGTAGCCGATACGGGCACGGCCACCGACATGGGCACAAGCGCGGACGCCTACACGGGCACCGGGGTCGATACGGGCGGCTATGGCCCGCCAATCCTCACGCCTGCGGGCGCGAAGCCACACACGCCGCCGAGCGCGCCACAGAACGCGAATTCGCCGGACTACTCCGGCAGCGTACGCACGGTGCCGGATACCCCGGCGCAGTAACACACAGGCCCGGTCCGGCACGAGCCAAAGCGCCTGTGCCGGGCAAACCGCGCCCGCGCGGCTGGACCGACATCTCGCGCGCGGCGCTCTCGGCTTCTTCGGCTTACCGGTAAATCTCCCCCGCCTTCTCGCAGGTCGTGCGGCCGAACTCCGTGAGCGCGGGCCGCCGCCGCAAACGAGCCTTCTTCCGCGACCTTGGCAAACATCGCCAGTCCTTCGAAATCGGGCATCTTCATCATTTCATTTTTGCAACGTTTGTTTGCGATCAATTCTATTTCGGAAAGATCGGCGCGTCGATATTCTCCTCACATCGCAGCACGCAACACCCCACCCACTCATCAAGCGAAGAAGGAGAAACACCATGGCACGCAAGCTCGAAGGCAAGATCGCACTCGTCACCGGCGCAACCAGCGGCATCGGCCTCGCCACCGCCCGCCGTTTCGCCGCCGAAGGCGCGCACGTCTACATCACCGGCCGCCGCCAGGCGGAGCTCGAAGCGGCGGTGAAGTCGATCGGCGACAACGCGACCGGCGTGCGCGTCGACTCGTCGAAGCCCACCGAACTCGACGCGCTCTATGCGCAGATCGGCGAGGAAAAGGGCCGCCTCGACGTGCTGTTCGCCAACGCCGGCGGCGGCTCGATGCTGCCGCTCGGCAGCATCACCGAGGAGCACTTCGACGACACCTTCAACCGCAACGTCAAGGGTGTCCTCTTCACGGTGCAAAAGGCGCTGCCGCTGCTTTCGAAGGGCGCGTCGGTGATCCTCGCGGGGTCGACCGCGGGCAGCGCGGGCACGGCGGCGTTCAGCGTGTATTCGGCTTCGAAGGCCGCCGTGCGCGCCTTCGCCCGCAGCTGGATTCTCGACCTGAAGGACCGCGGCATCCGCGTCAACACGGTGAGCCCCGGCGCGACGCGCACGCCCGGCCTGCTCGATCTCGCCGGCCCGGACGCCGCCCAGCAACAAGGTCTCGCCGACTACCTCGCCGCGCAGATTCCGCTCGCACGACTGGGCGAACCCGATGAAATCGCGAGCGCCGCGCTGTTCCTCGCCTCGGACGACGCGAGCTTCGTGAACGGCGCCGAGCTGTTCGTCGACGGCGGCCAGCAGCAGATCTGAGCTTCACGACACTCCACGGTGCATGCTGGGCGCGGACGGATCGCGCCCGGTATTCGCCATTTCATGCGCGCGGGGCATCGGCATCGTGATCGAACATCGTCCTTATCTTTCTCTTGGCTGCATCTCGCGCGACTGGCTAAAGTCGCGGCTGCACGTTCGCTTCGGCGACGCCGGGCGCGCGCAGCATGCGCCGCTCGGCGCGCTGCACGTCTGGAACGACGACGAGTTCGCGCCGCGTTCGGGCTTCGGCATGCATGCGCATCGCGACGTGGAGATCGTCACGTGGGTGCGCTCGGGCGCCATCACGCACGAAGACGACTCGGGCAATCGTGCGCGCGTCGTGGCGGGTTCGGCGCAGGTGATGAGCGCGGGCGCGGGCATGCATCACGCCGAGCGCAACGAGGAGGCGCTACCCACGCGCCTCTTTCAGATCTGGCTGCATCCTCGCACGCCGGGCGGCAAGCCGCGCTGGGCGATGCTCGCGTGCTCGCCCGAAAGCCGCGAAGGCCGCTTCGTGACGATCGCGAGCGGCGACCCGTGCGAGATCGACGCGGGCGCGCTGCCCATACACGCCGATGCGCGCGTGCGCGTGGCCACGCTGCGCGAAGGCGACACGCTGTGCTGGGCGTTGCCCGCGCCCGGCACGGCGTACCTCGTCGCCGATCATGGCGGGCTCGAGCTAGGCGGTGCGCGGCTCGCGCCGCGCGACGGCGCCGCGATCCGCGACGAGCGAACCGTCGTGCTGAACGCGCATGCCGACACCGATGTCGTGCTCGTCGAACTCCTGAGCAGCAGGAAAGGCGGGAACGGACGCTGAATCCGGCAAGCCTGACAGCAGGCAATCGCGGTCTTTGGGGGAATACCCGAAAAGACAACGCCGCGCCGGCGCTGTGCACTATGGCTTGTATCGCAGGCGCCGCCACGCGCGGTTTCCAGGCCCTGCCTTGAGTGACAACGACTGCATGCCGGAGGCGCCATCGTGAGCACGGACAACGGGACCCATTCTGCCGGCGCACAGATGACGCTGGTCGCCCCAAAGGGCGCGCGCGTGGACAGCGTGCGCTATCCCGACATCGCCGACCTGATGTCGCGCTTGCGCTTCGCGCCCGAAGACGGCCGCATCTGGCTCGACGAACAGCGCATGCTGCTGCTTCATGCCGAGTCGATGGGCTCCTTGAGGCGCGAACTGATCGACAGCCTCGGCATCGACACCGCGCGCGGACTGCTCACGAGAATGGGCTACAACTCGGGCGCGCGCGACGCCGAACTGGCGCGGCGCGTGCGGCCCGACAACAGCATCATGGACATGTTCGCGGTCGGCCCGCAGTTGCATATGCTCGAAGGCGTGACCGCCGTCGAGCCCGTTCACGTGGAAATCGACGTCGAAAAGGGCGTGTACCACGGCGAATTCATCTGGAAGAACTGCTCCGAAGACGAAGAGCACGTGCGCATTTACGGCATTGGCGTCGAGCCTGTCTGCTGGACGCAGATCGGCTATGCCTGCGGCTACACGAGCGTATTCATGGGCCGCCCCATCCTCTATCGCGAAGTGGAATGCCGGGGGCTCGGGCAGCCGCATTGCCGGATCATCGGCAAACCGATCGAGGAATGGGGCGAGGAAGCCGCCAACGATATCCGCTTCCTGCAAGCGCAATCGTTCACCCAGGGCCTTTCGGCGGCCAGCGCGCAGCGCGGCGCAGTCCCGGGCCTGGGTCAGCGCCCCACGCCCACGGCTTTCGGCGACAGCAACATGGCGGGGGCGTCGCCCGGCTTCAATGCGGTCTGCCACATGATCCGCCGCGTGGCCGGCACCGACGCCACGGTGCTCTTTCTCGGCGAAAGCGGCGTGGGCAAGGAAGTGTGCGCCCGGACCCTGCATCGCATCAGCCGGCGCAAGGACGGGCCGTTCGTCGCCGTCAACTGCGCCGCCATTCCCGAGGCGCTGGTGGAGTCCGAGCTGTTCGGCGTGGAAAAAGGCGGCTTCACCGACGCCACCCAAAGCCGTCCAGGCCGCTTCGAACGCGCGAGCGGCGGCACGCTCTTTCTCGACGAAATCGGCATTCTGAGCCCCACCGCGCAGGGCAAGCTGCTGCGTGCCCTCCAGGAGGGCGAGATCGAGCGGGTGGGCGATACCCAGACCCGCCGCGTGGACGTGCGGGTGGTCGCCGCGACGAATCTCGACCTCAAGGACGAGATCCGCGCAGGCCGCTTTCGCGAGGACCTCTATTTCCGGCTCAACGTCTTTCCGATTCGCGTGCCTTCGTTGCGCGAGCGGCGCGAGGATCTTCCGGTCCTGCTCAACCACGTGCTCCACAAATACCGCGAACGCCACGCGCGCGAGGTCACGGGCTTTACGAGCCGCGCCCTCGACGCCCTGCTCAGCTATGGCTGGCCGGGCAACATCCGCGAAATGGAAAATATCGTCGAGCGCGGCGTGATCCTCGCGCCCGAAGGCGGGTCGATCGACATCGGCCATCTCTTCATCAGCGGCGAGACGATCGAAACGACCCTGTTCGGACTGGACGCGAGCGGCGCGCTCTCTCCAACCGGCTCGCTGCTCGCGCAGATGGAGAACCGCGCGGGAACGGAAACCGACCGCATCAGCCGCAAGGTGAACAGTCTGCTCATGGGGCTCGCGGGCGATGCCGAACCCACGTCGCTGGACGATATCGAAACGGCGCTGCTCAAGAGCGCGGTGCGCCAGGCCGGCGGCAACCTCTCCGCGGCGGCCCGCGCGCTGGGCATTACGCGGGCGCAGCTTGTCTATCGTCTGAAGAGTCGCGGCTTGCGCGTGTGAACATGCGGGCCTTCGCCTGCCTGTGTCACGCGAGCGCCGCGCTCAAGCCACGCTCAGGCCACGCTCAACCTGCGATGGACAAGCGCCCCATGGAGAGCCGCGTTTCTCCCGGCGGGAAGATGTACCAGCCGCCGTCGTCGTGACGGAAAAAGAACATACCGACTTCACCCATGGCACAGACCGTACTGACATAGACACAAGACCGTCTGCGCTTCGGACCCTGAGCATGCCGCGTGATGCTCACCTGCATATCGGGATGCAAGGCGAGCCATTTCTCGGCCATGGCTCGCAATGACCCTGGTTTCCCGTACATCATCGTCTCCCTTCCCGCCAATCCCACTGTTCCCACGATTGCCTCGCTGACTGTCACCGCGCCTCGCCTCGGCGCTTTAGTGCCTCAATGCTTCAGTGCCGCGTGCCCGGCAGATACGTCTCCAGCGCCCACGCGACGCCGCGTTCCGGTTCGTCGGCCGTCACTTGGCCCGCGATCGCCAGCCTGGAGAGGATCTGCGAGATCAGGAGGCATTCGGTGGCGTCGATCTCGGCCGCGTGCCATCGATCCAGGTCGAGCAGGCTTTGCCGCAACGTGCGCAGCCCGTGCTCGCTGCCCTCGACGAGCGGCCACGCATGCATGAGGTACGCAAGCGGCAGCACGCTCCGGTGCTCGCAAAACGAGTCGAACAGCTGCGTGCACAGCGCGTTGAGTTCTTCGGGTCCCGGCGTACTGTTCATCATGTCTCCCGCATCCAGCGTCTCTGATTGGCATCACCACTTCGCGGCGCACAGGGCGTCGATCCGCTTGCCGGCCAGTGAACCGCCTGGCCATCTGGCGTTTTGATCGAACCGCCGGCTCCACACCATGTCATGCAATGGACATGCCATGCAGGCCCGCCCACGCGCAGACGGACCGGCGGCCTTGGCGAGACGGCATGCACAGCCAGTGCAAGCCCCTGTTAGCCAGGCGAAGGAATCGATGAAATGAGCGAATACGGCCCGCAATGGGCCGCCCGGACTTGATCAAACGATGAAGCGACGGGCCCGAGCGCATCGGCGGGCGACGGAAAATCGGCATGAGGGCGGCCGGGCATCGATCAGACGAAAGCCTCGCCGCCCCGGGTGGCGAATGCGCTGACGAATACGCGGATCGGCGCAGGTGTCGCATATTGTCGCAACTCACGCGAACAGCACCTGCGCCAGTCTGGAGCAATGGCTTGCCGCTGACTCCCTGCTTATCCATCGCGCCGGGCCGGTTAGAGCGCGTCGATCCAGGCGCTCACCGCGACGTTCACGTCGTCGCTGCGGTCCTGCATGATCCAGTGGCCCGTGTTGTCCCACACGTCGACTTTCGATTTCGGATGCGCAAACCAGGTCCGCATGCGCGCGGCCTGCTCGGGGTCGCGGCACAAATGCCTGACGGGAACCGTGAGGCGCTTGCAAAACGTGGCGCTGGCCTCGCCAATGCCGACCTGATCCGCGCCGAAGAACAGGGGCGCGAAGGACTCGCGCACGACATGCGCGGGCATGCCCTGGACGCGCCTTGTGTGCCAGCGCTTGTAGGCCGGGTCGGTGCTGCGGTCATAGACAAGCTCGAACAGCGCGGGAACCACTACGCCGGGGTCGCCTGCGTCCAGATCGTGGCTGGTTTTTGCAAAGCCCTCGCCAACGGCTTCCGAAAAGCCCAGGGCGCCGTCCACGGACACCACGGCGCTCACCAGGTCCGGCCGCTTCGCGGCGAGCCGGGCGGCGATCTGCCCGCCCATCGAATGCCCCACGATCACGAACGGCTCGCCGGGATACCGGCTCTCGATCAGCGCCTCGACATCCGAAACATAGTCGGCGGGCGTGTAGCCGCCTTGCGGCTCGACCTCCGACCGGCCATGCCCCCGCAGATCGACGGCAACGACCCGGTAACGCGTTTCGAAGTACGGCAGTTGCCAGCTCCAGTCATGGGAATCGCAAGTCCAGCCGTGGAGAAACATCACGTTGCGGCCTTTGCCGCGCTGCGTCGCGAACAGCATTGCGGGCGACCCGGACGCCGCCAGTGCCGGGCGCTCGCCCAGCACGCCGGCCACGACCGCCGCGCCGGCGACCTTCAGCACGCCTCGGCGGGAAAGTTCGCTTTCCATGATTTCCATTCGATATCCTTATTAATCTAACTTGAATCCACTGCACATTGGGTTTGGCCACCGGGTTTGATCACGTCGCGCGGCGCGCGAAGCAGATGACCTGGGGTTATGTTATACGTTGGATATCTAAGGTCAATTACGCACCTTAAGGTGCGCAGATATACAGGAGGATACCGGGATGGCTTGCGAGGTTGACGAAGTCTTCTTTGCGGACTGCGCCGCACGTTCGTTTTTCGACCAGGTGGCGAACAAATGGTCGGTGATGATACTCACGCTGCTCACGGCGAAACCAACGCGCTTCAATGAAATCAAGCGCCGGCTGGAAGGCATCACGCACAAGGCGCTTACGCAGGCCCTGAGGCGTCTCGAACGCAATGGCCTGATCGCGCGGCGGGTGCTCAATACCTCGCCGGTGGCCGTGGAATACTCGATCACGGAACTCGGGCGCACCCTGCAAATTCCGTTCGGCGCGGTCTATGCATGGTCGATCGAACACTTGCGCGATATCGAGCAGGCGCAACTGGCCTATGACCAGCATGAAATACGAGGGTAATGGAGGGTAGGCGCCGGAAAACCGGGGCGCGCGCAACCATTGGCCGGCGCGCGCCTGCACCGCCCTCTCGCGGCTGTCATCATCGATTTCGACACCCAAAAATCACAATACGCATTTGCGTGGTAACTTCAAAAAAACTTACTTATTATTACCTCATTAATTCGCAGTGCAGATTTGCTAACGTCTTTTTGAGCGTCGTTTCCGTACTTGATTATGCGCAGTGAGTGTGCCATTTCAATCCGGCTATTCACGAGCATCAAAAAACAGCAACGACCACGCCAAATCCGTTCGAACTCGAAACGGTGCAAATGGAGGACGAATTGACGAATAGACGCAATCCGCCCATGCAGTTTGCTGTCTCGTTCAATCCGCTTAGCCGCGCCATGCGAAATGGTTGCGCGCTCCATCACGCTTCCCGGCCGCATCGCCGTTCGCGCTTGCGCGTCATACCCGCGTCAATTAGCGCGTGGCTCGCGCTGTGCGCCGTCCCGGCCCAGGCGCAATACGATATTGTGATTGGCCCGGGGTTCTACAATTATTCGCAGAAGTTCAACCAGAAAAGCGGTCAGATCGTCGGCTCGACGACGATCGATCCCACGCCGCCCTATCCCGCCAACCTGGGTGGCCCGGGGGTCTCGGTGGAAATCGGCGGATCGGCAATCATTCAGCCCGATGCGGGAAGCACGCCGGGCAACATCAACATTTACTCGCACTATCGAAGCGGCGCGCCCAACGACGGGCTTTATGTGTCGAGCGGTTCACTGACAATAAGCGGCAGCGCTCACGGCTACGGTACCTACGTGAGCACCGACGGTCTGGATGTCTATGGCATCTACGCGCCATTCTCGTCCTCGCAAGCCGTGGCGACCACGCTGGACGCCACCAACCTTTACGTCACCACGGCGGGCAATGGCGCGATCGGCATTCGCGCCTATGGCACGTCGATGGGCGCGCCCGTCATCACGCTACGCGACTCTTCCATCACGACCGCGAGCGGCTTTACCTCGGCGTACGGCGTCTATGCCTGGGCGGGGCCCACCATCAACCTGATCGACACGGCCGTGAGCGCGCTGGGCACGTCGACGTACGGCATCGTGTCGTCGGCGTCGACGATCAACCTCACCAACGGTTCGGTCACCACCGTCGCGCCGAGCGCCTACGCGATGTATGTCTACAGCGGCTCGAAGCTCACGGTGAACGGCACCGCCATCAACACGAGCGGCACCTCGGGCATCGGGCTGTATGAATCGGGCGGCTCCAGCGCCACGCTCACGAACGCGCAGTTCGCCACGACCGGCGCCAACGCGCACGGCATTTACAGCACGGGCGCCACGCTTTCGGCCGATGGCGGCGCCATTACGACGACCGGCTCGGGCGCACACGGCGTGTGGCTCACAGGCGGCTCGAGCGCCAGCATAAGCGACATGAACATCGAAACGCGCGGCGCTTCGGCGCGCGGCGTCTACGTGAACGGCGCGGGCACGACAGCGTCGCTGGCCGGCGACCGGATCTCGACCCTCGCCGACAACGGCTACGGCGTGTACGCGGTCACCAACGTCGCCGTGAAGTTGCAGGACACCAGCGTCTCTACACTGGGTGCGACCGCCTATGGCATCTATGCCGGCACGGCCTCGACCCTCGACATGAGCGGCGGCGGCGTTTCGACAGCGGGCAACACCGCGCATGCCGTGTGGCTCGCGAGCGCAAGCAGCGGCACAATTGCGGACGCAACCATTTCCACGAGCGGCGCAGCGGCTCGCGGCGTCTACGTCAACGGCGACGGCACGAACGCGACGCTGACCGACGACCGCGTTTCGACATCGGGCGACACCGCCTATGGCGTGTACGGCACGTCGAGCGCGGCCCTCGCCATGCAAGGCGGCAGCGTCGCGACGAACGGCGCGAACGCCTACGCCGTCTGGTTCTCGGGCGCGGCCAACGGCACGCTGGCGGGCACGACGATCTCCACGGCGGGCGGCAACGCCTATGGCCTGCTCGTCGGTGGCTCCGCTGCAAGCGCAACGGCCACGGATGTCACGGTGAACACCACGGGCGGCGGCGCGGCGGGCTACTACGTCTGGACCACCGGCCTCCTGCATGCCTATGGCGGCAGCGTGAGCACGAGCGGCGCGAACGCGGCGGGCATCGTCGTCGACGGGTTGTCGAGCGCCACACTCGATCGCGACGCCAACGGCGCGGGCATGAGCGTGACGGCGGGCGGTGCGAACGGCAACGCGGTGCGCGTCTCCAATGGCGGCACCTTCACGGCCACGGGCGCGTCGCTGCACGCGCGAGGCGCGAACGGCAACGGCCTCTCTCTCATCGGCACGGCAACGACGGCCGCGGCCGCGAGCCCCGCCGACCCGGCGGTCGGCGACACGCCGGGGGCCGACACGACGCCGGTGCCCACCGCCGTCGCAGCGCCCGTGGAGGCGGCGGCCGCCCGCGTCGCCGCGGCTGTCGTGCACGCTGCCGGGCCGGTGGAAACCGTCACGCTGAACGACACGACGGTGCAGTCCGACAACGCCGCGGGCATTGCTGTCGCGGGCGGCATCGCCAACGTCGCGCTCACAGGCTCCACGATAACGGGCGCCACTGCGGCCTTGCAGGCCACGACGACGGGCTCGACACCCTCCACGCTCACGGTCAATGCTGCCGGCTCGACGCTCAACGGCGCGGTGCTGACCGACGCGGACAGCACGACTGCACTGAGCCTCACCAACGCAAGCCGCTGGAACGTGGGCGGCGACTCCACCCTGACCACGCTGGTCAACGCGAACAGCGTGATCGACATCCTGGCCGCGCCGGACCAGGTGCAGACGCCGACCACGGCATCGTCGTATCGCGCCGTGAACGTGACGGGCGACTATACCGGCGCGCAGGGCACGCTCGGCGTGAACACCTGGCTCGATAAAGGCGGCGCGCTCGGCGCGCAATTCACCGACCGCCTGCTCGTGGCGGGCAATGCGTCGGGCACCACGCTCGTCGACGTCAAGCCCGTGGCCGGCAGTCCCGGCGGCGTCACCTCGCTCACGGGACAGATCACGCACTCCGACGGCATCTCGATCGTGCAGGTTGCGGGCGCATCGAGCGCGGGCGCGTTCGCGCTGCCCGGCGGCTACGCCGTCGCCCCCGACTCGCCGTATGAATACCGCCTGTACGCATACGGACCCGGCTCCGTGCACGGCACCGCCGATGCGGCACAGCGCGTGGTGTCCGGCAGCGGCAACGGCTTCTGGGACTACCGGCTGCAAAGCGCGTACGTCACGCCGGAAGGCCCGGTCGATCCCGATGAGCCCGGCGTGCAGCCCGGCCCCGAGCCGCAGCCCGAACCGAATCCGGAACCGAATCCCGAACCCATTCCGGGGCCGGGCGGCGAACTCGACTATCCGATTCCGCCCGACGCACGACCCGCCGTCGCGCCCCAGGTGGCCGCCTATCTGAGCGCACCGGCCGCGTTCCTCTACGCGGGCATGCTCGACATGGACACGCTGCACCGGCGCCTGGGCGAGATACGCGACGACGGCGATCTGGGCCGCGACGGCGGCCCGGCCGAAATGTTCTTCCGCGCCTATGGCGGCGACTTCAACTACTCGTCGAACATCGGCTTTCAGCAGTTCGGCTACGACATGTCCGGTGATTACAGCGCGATCCAGTTCGGCGCGAACGCGCTCAAGCTGCGCAACGACAACGGCATCTGGCGCTTCGGTCTCGCGGGCAGCGTGGGATGGCTGCATTTCGAGCCCGATGCCGTCGACGGCCCGAGCAGCAGCCGCTCGAACATCTATCGACTCTCGGGGTACGGCACCTACCAGAGCCGCCAGGGCTGGTACTTCGACGGCATTCTTTCCCTCGGCTGGTTCAACGGCGATGTCACGACGGGCGCGCGCGGCCAGGCCATGAAGCTTCAAGGCAGTTCGTACGCCGCCTCCGTGGAAGCCGGCTATCCGTTCGCGCTGCCGTATCGCATCAACGTGGAGCCGCAAATCCAGCTCATCGGCCAGCATCTGGGCTTCCATAATTCGACCGACGTGGACGACCTCGATGTGAACATCGGCTCGCAGAACCAGCTCACGGGTCGTCTGGGTGTGCGCGTGACGCGCCCGATCGACGTGAGCACCGGACGGCTCACGCCTTACGCCGCCATCGACGTGCTGCATTCCTTCACGAATGGCACGAACGTTCAGGTCAGCGACGTGCAGTTCGTGAGCGGCAAGATGGGCGACGCGCTGCAATACTCGCTGGGGATCAGCGGCTCCTATACGCCGAAGCTTTCACTTTACGGACGCGTCTCGTATCAGCAGCAAATCGGCAATGCGGGATTCCGGGGATGGCTCGTGAACGGCGGGGCCAGGTACCTGTTCTGAGGCGCAATCGTTTGCTTCGCCTGGCTTCGGCCGCACTTCGTTCGGCCTCGCACGCCTGCGCGCGTTTTCAGGCATTCTAAATGCGCCTTCCCACTTATACTCACTGCGAATCGATACATGATTAATCATATGTATGGATTGCGCGGGGTAAAGGACGTGAAAGCGGGATATATCAAGAGGTAGGTAATTTTGGGGACTCCAGAGTAACCCGGGCGTTGGACCGCGCCTCAAGCGTCGTACATCAGATAAAAAATGAGGGAAGATTTCAATCTGAAGGAATACCTGAGAGCGCAATTCCTTCTTAAATCCAGTGATAACGACACCATCGAGCTTGCCCGCACAATGGCTCGTGTCGAGAAAGTGAAGGCGGAAGATTATCTTGTCATTCAAGGCGACAAGACTTCGCCCCTGGTGCTCTTGCTCACGGGCCAGCTTCGCACCTGCGTGCTGACCGAGGACGGCCGCGAGCTTCCACTGCATATGCTCCACGCGGGCGACGCGACCGGTGCGGTGTCCATTATCCAAGGCATACCGAGCACGAAAAACGTCGTCGCGGTCAAACCCAGTGTCGTCGCGCTCATCAATCGCGCCGACGCGCGCCGGCTGTTCTCGGCGCCCACCGTCACCCGCGAGCTCAACGCGATGTTCGCGAGCCTCATTCAAGGCGTGATTACCGAACAGAACACCACGGGTAGCGCGAAATCGACGGCCCGCGTTTGCGCGATCCTTTACGCCATGTTCCGCGAAGCGGGATCGAAGCAGGATTCGCCGGTCGAGTTGCCAACGCATTCGTCCCTCGCTTCGGTGGCGCAGGTAAGCCGTGAAACCGTTACGCGTGTGCTTGGCCTGCTGTCCCGCCGCGAGATCATCGTGAAGGAGCGTCAGAGAATTTTCGTCAGGAAGCCGGAGGCGTTGCAGCTGTTGGCCTCCGGTTCGACGATCGGCCCCGAAGGCGCCGGGGAATAAGCGCTTGCCAGTGGGTTCGCGCTGCTCGTGCGCGACGTCAGGACGCCACGCCCTCGCGCAATTCGATCCCGGTCCACACGCCGCTCGCGCGCAACTCCGCGATGAGTTCGCAGATCGTCTGGCGCACCGCGAGCGAGGCCGAACTGACGGGCAACGCGTTGGGCCAGCAAAGACTTGCCGGCCGGCGGATGAGCGGATCGACGAGTCGGCGCGTCCTGGGCCGGTCGGCCGGGGCGCGCAACGCCAGCGCCGAAGCGGGCAATATCGTGCTCGCCGCGCCGGACTGCGCGATAGAAAGCAGCATGGGTAGCGAATCCACGTCCGCGATGATGCTCAGCGGCACCTGTTCGCGCGCGAAGGTGCGTTCGAGCAGCAGCCGCAGCCCGTTGGACGCACCCGGCGCCACCAGCGGAACGTCGGCCAGCGCGCGCAGCGTGCACGTGCGGGCGCGCCCCGTCACCGCGCCGCCGGGCTCCCCCATCACGTGCAATTCTTCGTCGAGCACCGGCAGCGCGCTGATGCCCGCCGTATTCGTGTCGCGAAACAGGATGGCCAGATCGAGCCGCCCGTTGGCGAGCAACTCGTTCAGATAGCCGCTCATGCTCTCGAAGAATTGCAGGCGGATGCCAGGGTAACGCTGCCGCACGCGCTCGAAAACCGGCATGGCGAGAATCGAGGCCATCGTGGTGGGAAACCCCACGGCCACCGTTCCCGACTCCGCCCCCACACCCTCGCGCACCTCCTGCCGCAACTGCTCCATCTGATGCAGGACGAGACGCGCATGCCGGTACATGGCCTGCCCCGCGGCGGTCGGCTTCACGCCTTGCGAACTGCGAACGAGCAGCGGCACGCCCACGTCGTCTTCGAGCTTCGCGATCTGCTGGCTCAGCGAGGGCTGCGCGACGTACAGCTTCTCCGCCGCCTTGCCGAGGCTGCCGTAATCGACGATGTTCACGAAGTAGCGAAGCTGGCGTATGTCCACGATGGCGACCCGCAATGACCGGAGAGCCATAGGATACGCCTATGTCCGGCACATTCAATCGATATTTCCGGCGCGCCGGGCATTCACATAGAGTCGTCCCATTCCAATCCGCAAGCGCCGGGCCGACCGGCGCTGGAGACGACTTGCCGCCATGACCGCCCCCCTGCCCGCGCTTTCACAGCAAGTTCAGCGCGCCATCGACATCATTTCCCCCGCCCCTGCCGCCGCGCTGGCCTCGACGCTCGACTTGCGCCACACGCCACGCAGCGGTGACACGTTGCCGCCGATCTGGCACTGGCTCTACTTCTGGACGCCCGCGCCGCAGGCCGATCTGGGGGCCGACGGGCATCCGCGCACGGGCGGCTTCCTGCCCGACCTCGGCCTGCCGCGACGCATGGCTGCCGGCGGACGAATCCGCTTCGACGCGCCGCTCACGATAGGCAACAGCGCGGAGCGCGTTTCGCGCGCGATCTCCGTTGAAAGCAAGGAAGGCCGCAGCGGCCGCCTCGCATTCGTCACGGTCGAGCACGCCATTCATATCGATGGCGGCATCGCGATCCGCGAGGAGCAGGACATCGTCTATCGCGAGCCCGCGCGGCCGGGACAGCCGCTGCCCGCACCCACGCCCGCGCCGGCGGGCGCCGACTGGGAGCGCGTGATCGAGCCGACCGAAGCGCTGCTGTTCCGTTACTCCGCGCTCACGTTCAACGGCCACCGCATCCACTACGACCGCGAATACGCGCGCGAAGTCGAAGGCTATCCGGACCTCGTCGTTCACGGCCCGCTGATCGCCACGCTGCTGCTCGACAGCGTGGCCCGCTTCGCGCCCGATGCCGTGGTACGCGAGTACGCGTTCAAGGCCGTGCGGCCGACTTTCCTCGGCCACGCGTTCGCCGTATGCGGCCGCCGCGCCGAGGACGGCAAGTCCATCGATCTTTGGGCCAGAGACCACGAAGGCTACCTGACCATGTCGGCCCGTGCACAGCTCGCCTGACCCGCCATTCATTCCACTGAAGCCACATCATGAACACTGCAACCGACCCGTTTCAGGACATTCGCGAAGCCGTTCGCGACCTGTGCAACCAGTTTCCCGCCGAATACTTTCGCAAGATCGATGAAGAGCGCGGCTATCCGGAAGCCTTCGTCGAAGCGCTCACCAAGGCAGGCTGGCTTGCCGCGCTGATTCCGCAGGAGTACGGAGGATCTGGACTCGGCCTCACCGAAGCCTCGGTGATCATGGAGGAAATCAACCGCAACGGCGGCAACTCGGGCGCCTGCCACGGCCAGATGTACAACATGGGCACGCTGCTGCGTCATGGCTCGGCCGAGCAAAAGGCGCGCTATCTGCCGAAAATCGCCTCCGGCGAGTTGCGCCTTCAGTCGATGGGCGTGACCGAACCCACCACCGGCACCGACACCACGAAGATCAAGACGACGGCTGTACGCAAGGGCGACCGCTATGTCGTGAACGGCCAGAAAGTGTGGATCTCGCGCATTCAGCACTCCGATCTGATGATCCTCCTTGCGCGCACGACCCCGCTCTCCGACGTCACGAAGAAGAGCGAGGGCATGTCCATCTTCATCGTCGACCTGCACGAAGCGATCGGCAAGGGCATGACGGTGCGCCCGATTCCGAACATGGTCAATCACGAGACCAATGAGCTGTTCTTCGACAATCTGGAGATTCCCGCCGAAAACCTGATCGGCGAGGAAGGCAAGGGCTTCAAGTATATCCTCGACGGCCTCAATGCCGAGCGCACGCTGATCGCCGCGGAATGTATCGGCGACGGTTACTGGTTCGTCGACAAGGTCTCGCAGTATGTGAAGGACCGCGTGGTGTTCGGACGCCCGATCGGACAAAACCAGGGCGTCCAGTTCCCGATCGCGCGCTCGTACGTCAACGTCGAAGCGGCCAGCCTGATGCGCTTCGAAGCCGCGCGCCGCTTCGACGCCCATGAGCCGTGCGGCGCCCAGGCCAACATGGCGAAGCTGCTCGCCGCCGACGCCTCGTGGGAAGCCGCCAATGCCTGCCTGCAATTCCACGGCGGCTTCGGCTTCGCCTGCGAATACGACGTGGAGCGCAAATTCCGCGAGACGCGCCTTTACCAGGTTGCGCCGATCTCGACGAACCTGATTCTCTCGTACGTCGCCGAGCATATTCTCGGCTTGCCCCGTTCGTTCTAAAGAGGTCATGGCAACCATGCGCTCACTCGAAGGCATCAAGGTCATCACGTTCGAACACGCGATCGCGGCGCCCTTCTGCACGCGGCAACTCGCGGACCTCGGCGCGCGCGTCATCAAGATCGAACGGCCGGGCAGCGGCGACTTCGCACGCAATTATGACGAACGCGTGCACGGACTCGCCTCGCATTTCGTCTGGACCAACCGCTCGAAAGAAAGCATCACCCTGGATGTCAAGCAACAGGACGCCCTGGAGATCGTGCACGGCCTGCTCGCCGACGCCGATGTGTTCGTGCAGAACCTCGCACCGGGCGCGACCCAGCGCCTGGGGCTGGACCATGCGAGCCTGCACGCGCGCTACCCGAAGCTCATCGTCTGCGATATCTCGGGCTACGGGCTCGACGGCCCGTATCGCGACAAGAAGGCCTACGACCTGCTGATCCAGAGCGAGTCGGGCTTCCTCAGCATCACGGGATCGCAGGACGAGCCCGCCAAGGCCGGTTGCTCCATCGCCGACATCGCCGCGGGCATGTACGCCTATACGAACATTCTCGCGGCGCTCATCGAGCGCGGCAAAACCGGGCGCGGGCGGCACATCGACATTTCGATGCTCGAAAGCATGGTGGAATGGATGGGTTATCCGTTGTACTACGCAATCGACGGGCAAACGCCGCCGCAGCGCACGGGCGCCTCGCACGCGACCATTTACCCGTATGGGCCGTTCAAGGCGGGTGACGGCAAGACCGTGATGCTCGGCCTTCAAAACGAACGCGAGTGGAAGCGCTTCTGCGAGACCGTTATCCAGCAGCCCGACCTCGCGGAGGATGGACGCTTCTCTGCGAACAGCCGGCGTGTGGAGAACCGTGCGGAACTCGGGCGGGTCATTGAAACCGCATTCGGAGCACTCACGGCGCGCCAGGTCATCGAGCGCCTGGAGGAAGCGAAAATCGCCAGCGCCCAGATGAACGACATGCACGCCGTGTGGACGCACGAGCAACTCGCGGCGAGACAGCGCTGGACCCGCATCGCGACGCCAGCAGGCGCCGTCGACGCGCTTTATCCGCCGGGCGTGGGGCAGGACGACGCGCCGCGCATGGACCCGGTCCCCGCGCTCGGCGAACACACCGACGCGATCTTGCGGGAACTGGGCTACCGCGAAGATCGCATCGAGACGTTGCGCCAAACCGGCGCGGTGTGAGCGGCAAGCGAAACCTGGCGCGGCTTGCCGCGCCAGGTTTCCGCACCCTTTACCGTACCGCTTCCACAAAACGATCGGCCTTGCGGCGCACGGCGGCGTCCAGCGCGAGCAACTGCTGGGCGCGCAGCAGCACCGGCCGGTCGATCATCTTGCCGTCCAGCGCAATCGCGCCCGTCTGCGTCTTGTCCGACGCTTCGACGACGCGCGCCGCCCAATCGAGGTCGCGCGCATTCGGGCGATAGCAGCGATGTACCGCTTCGATCTGCTTCGGATGGATGCAGAGCTTCGCGCCGAATCCTAGCTTCTTGCCGTTTTCCGCATCGCGTTCAAGCCGGCCTTCATCGTGGATATCGGGCGTGACGCCGTCCACCGGCGTTTCGATACCCGCCACGCGCGATACCAGCGCGAGTTGCGCGCGATGGTGATTGAGCGGCTCGCCGTCGTCATCCATGCCCATCTCCGCGATGAAGTCGAGCGTGCCGAACAGCAGGCGCTTCACGAACGGCGCCTTCGCAATCTCCATCGCGTTCCACATGCCGAGCGCGCTCTCGACCAGCGGGAAGACCGGTATGCGGCGGCGCGCGAGCGCGACCGTCGCAGCGACATCGGCGGCGTGCTCCGCCTTCGGAAGCACGATGCCGGCCACGCCGTCCAGAGCGCCGAGCTTCGCGTCGCGCTCGAACCACGGAGTGCCCCGCCCGTTGATGCGAACCAGCACCGGGCGCTTGCGCGACACCCAGTTGGCGATGTGCTCGCGCGCGGCGTCCTTCGCCGCGGGCTCGACGGCGTCCTCCAGGTCGATGATGACCGCGTCGGCGCCGCTTTCCAGCGCACGCTCGAAGCGCTCGGGACGACTGCCCGGCACGAACAGCATGGACTGCGCGGAAAATTTCGCAGTCCCGATTTCATCGCGATGAGCGTGAACGGGCCTTTCTGCGTTAGGGTTAGAGGACATTTGCGAGCTCCGGTACGACTGCAAAGAGATCGCCTACGAGGCCGTAGTCGGCCACGCTGAAGATCGGCGCTTCTTCGTCCTTGTTGATCGCGACGATGACCTTCGAGTCTTTCATGCCGGCCAGATGCTGGATCGCGCCGGAGATGCCCACGGCAACGTAAAGCCCCGGCGCAACGATCTTGCCGGTTTGGCCGACCTGGTAGTCGTTGGGCACGTAGCCCGCGTCCACGGCGGCGCGTGACGCGCCCAGGGCTGCGTTGAGCTTGTCCGCGAGCGGTTCCAGAACCTTGGTGTAGTTCTCGCCGCTGCCAAGACCGCGACCACCGGAGACGATGATCGACGCGCTCGTGAGTTCCGGGCGATCGAGCTTCGTGACTTCGCGGCTCACGAACTGCGCAAGGCCGCTGTCCGCTGCGGCTTCGAGCTTTTCGATTGCGGCGCTGCCGCCTTCGGCTGAGGCTGCGTCGAACGCGGTCGTGCGGACAGTGATGACCTTGACCGGATCGGCCGATTGAACCGTGGCGATCGCATTGCCCGCGTAAATCGGACGCTCGAAGGTATCGGGCGATTCGACGGCGGTGATGTCGCTGATCTGCGCAACGTCGAGCTTCGCGGCAATGCGTGGCGTGACGTTCTTGCCCGCGGCCGTGGTCGGCGTGAGGATGTGCGAGTAATTCTTCGCAATGCTGATGACCGTCGCTTCGACGTTTTCAGCGAGACCGTGTTCGAGTTGCGGCGCGTCGGCCAATAGCACCTTCGCAACGCCTGCGATCTTCGCTGCCGCATCGGCTGCGGCCTGCGCGTTGTGTCCCGCCACCAGCACGTGCACATCACCGCCAATCTTTTTCGCAGCGGCCACGGTGTTCAGCGTCGCGGCCTTGACGCTCGCGTTGTCGTGTTCGGCAATAACCAGAATCGTCATTTTCAAATCGCTCCCTTACAGCACCTTGGCTTCGGTTTTCAGCTTGTCAATCAGCGCCGCAACGTCGGGCACCTTCACGCCCGCGCTACGCTTGGCCGGTTCCGCGACCTTCAGCGTCTTCAGGCGCGGCGTAACGTCAACGCCCAGGTCTTCCGGCTTGACCGTTTCAAGCGGCTTCTTCTTCGCCTTCATGATGTTCGGTAGCGTGACGTAGCGCGGCTCGTTCAGGCGCAGGTCGGTCGTGACGACTGCGGGCAGCGTCAAAGACAGCGTTTGCGCGCCGCCATCCACTTCGCGCGACACGGTGGCCTTGCCATCGGCCACGACAACCTTCGAAGCAAACGTGGCTTGCGGCAGGTTCGCCAGGGCGGCGAGCATCTGCCCGGTCTGGTTCGAATCGTCGTCAATCGCCTGCTTGCCGAGGATGATGAGCGATGGCTGTTCCTTATCGACCAGCGCCTTTAAAAGCTTCGCCACGGCCAGCGGTTGCAGGTCCTCATTCGACTCGACCAGCACCGCGCGATCGGCACCAATCGCGAGCGCCGTACGCAGCGTTTCCTGCGACTGCGAAGGACCGCACGAAACGGCGATCACCTCGGTGGCGACACCCGCTTCCTTCAACCGCACGGCTTCTTCAACAGCAATTTCATCGAACGGATTCATCGAGAACTTCACGTTGGCGATATCCACGCCCGTGCCGTCCGACTTCACGCGAACCTTCACGTTGTAATCCACCACGCGTTTCACTGCTACAAGAACCTTCAATTTCGTCTCCCAATGATGCATGGACATGCTGCTAAACGCAGCCGATTACATGCTGAATCGCGCTTGTCCACAACTATCGATTAGTTCTGACCGCCATAGATCAATCCTATGGCGACAGATCAACGCGATGCGAATCGACGAAAACCCGCGAAACCCGGCGAAAACAAAAAAGCCCGGAAAGATCCGGGCTCGCTGCCTGTTGGCGCGGTGCGCCTAGGCCTTGCTGAACAATTCCACCAGCCGCATTCTGTGGACCTTGCGCGTACTGGTCTGCGGAATCTCGTGCATGGGCACGAACACCACTTCGCGCGGCACCTTATACGCGGCCAGTGAAGCCCGGCAGTATTCAAGCACCGCCGCCTTGTCTAGCGTCGCGCCGCGCGCCAGCACGATCACGGCCGCCACCACTTCGTCGCGCACAGGGTCAGGCAGTCCGGTAACGAACGCTTCTTCAATGGCCGGATGGGTGCGCAGCACCTCTTCCACTTCGATCGGCGCCACGTTGATGCCGCCGGTCTTCAGCATCTCCTTGATGCGCCCCTTGAAGTGCAGGAAACCTTCGGCGTCGAGCACGCCCAGGTCGCCCGTGTGGAAAAAACCGTCGGCGTCAAAGCTCGCCGCCGTCGCTTCCGGATTCTTGAAGTAGCCGCGCATCACGTGCCCGCGCAGACACACCTCGCCCGCTTCGCCGGCCGGCAGGGTACGCCCGGTCTCCGGACATACGATGCGCACCTGGGTCCCAGGCAACACGCGTCCTTCGGTTTCCGCGCGCCTGGCCACAGGATCGCTCGCATCGTTCACCGTCGCGAAGCCATAACATTCGGTCAGCCCGTAGCAGTGGCACAGCAGCGGCATGGCCGTGGCGATCAGCTTGCGCGACACCTCGGGCGAACCGGACGCCACGCCCTTTCGCAGACCGGAAAGATCGTATTCGCCGCGTTGCGGGTGCTCGAAGATCGCGTGCACGATATTCGGCGTCGCGCCAAGCGCCGTGCAACGGTAACGGGAGATGAGGTGAAGCGCCTCCGTTGCGTCGAACTGCTGCTGCATGACGATATGCACGCCATGTGTCCAGCTCGTCAGCAGGAGGTTCTCGCAACCCATTCCCCAGAACAGCGAAACGGGCAGAAACAAGGCGTCGTCGCTATCCAGATGCAAACGCGCACCGATATTCCAGGTATTCTCGATCAGGCTGTCGTGCTGCAACAGCACGCCCTTCGGATGCGAAGTGGAGCCCGACGTATAGAGCAGGTAAGCAATGTCGCTCGGCTGCACGGCGGAGAGCCGCGTGTGGATGACCGTGTCGGCCACGGCCGCGCCGCGCGCGACGAACGCCTCGTAGCCGATCGCCTGCGCGGCCGTGCGGTCTCCGAGCATGACCACGCGCTTGAGTCGCGGAAATGTCTCGGACAGCGGCGCGAGCCCGTCGAGCATTTCCACATAGTCGGCGTTCAGATAGCGATCCACGGTCACGAGCACGGAAATGTCCGCATGATCGAGCACATAGGCCAGTTCCCGCGCGGTGTACCACGTGTTGAGCGCCACCATGGTCGCGCCCAGGTACTGGATGGCGAAGTTCACGACCAGCCATTCGATCCGGTTGCCCATCAGGATGCCCACCTTGTCGCCGGGCATGACGCCCTCGGCCTGCAAGGCCTTCGCGAACTCGATCGCCAGATCGCGAAACTGCGCGAAGGTGACCGTGCGCCCTTCGAAACTGACTGCGGGACGCTCGGGAAAGCGCACGGCCAGCTCCTCGACTAGCGCAGCGAGCGTCCGGCTTTCAGGCTTGTTCATGTGTCTCTCTCCAGATGTTTTCAGATCAATGGCTTTGTCTTGCGATTCATTTTAAACACATTGTATAAACTCGACGTTTTTTATAAGTATACGTATTTACCCTGCGCCTGATGAAGACGCCACGCTGCGGAACCGGAGGGGGTGGAAAACGGGAATCGATGCGCGGCGCGCAAGCGCCGCCGTGAATGGAAAGCGGGATATTCGCAGTGCGGCGTTCAGGCGCCGAAACGCGCCATCATCGCGTCGACGAGAAAGCGTTCCAGTTGGGGCGCGCCCAGCGACAGGCCGCTGATCGAACCTTCAATCGCGAGCCCGGCCACGACGCCGAGCAAAATGACCGCGAACTCTTCCTGAGCCTCCGGCTGGCTGTGCGGAAAGGCCTCCTTCAAGACGCCGGCTATCTGGTGATAGAAGCCCGTCCTCAACTTCGCCAGCCGCTCCATGAGGGCTTCGGAACCGAGCGCGTCCAGCCAGGTTTCCGCGAACAGCGTGGTCCAGCTGCGCCATTCCAGAATGTCCTCGGCAAGCAGGGCCGCTACCTTGTTCACCCGCGCGGCGGGCTCGCTCGCCTGCAACAGCTTGCGCAGCCCGGCCATGCGCCGGTCCATCAGGTGCTCGAGCAGGCTCAGGAACAGGTCGTCGCGCCCCTTGAAGTTGTAATAGATCGCGCCGCGCGTGACGCCGGCCGCTTTCGCGATACCTTCGAACGAGACCGCGCGCACGCCGTTGCGCCGGATCAGGCGCGCGGCGGCGGTCAGGATGCGGGTAGGCGCCTCCTGCGAGTAATCGATACGATCGGGCGCGTCCGCCTGAACGTCCTTATCATCCGTCTGCATTGACAAGCCATCTCCCTGATTCGCCGGATATTGCGCATGCCGGCGCATGGTCATTTCGAATGGACAAATGCGCGGGCATTCGAAATATCGCGTTGCCGCACGCACCTGGCGCCGTTTTTTGCACAGCGTGTATATATTAGCATCCCGGCAATGGCACGGGCGCCGGCGCGGCGGGAGAGGAAGGCGGGTTGTGAAGGTGTGACCGGAGGCGGCGCGCTAGCGGCCCTGAAAATCCGGTGCGCGCTTTTCGCGAAAGGCATCGACGCCCTCGCGGCAATCGAAGCTGGAGGCATGACGAAGCCGCGCCTGGCGTTCGAGCCGCAGCGCGTCGCCGAGCGTGGCGTCCGCTCCGCTCGCGAGCAGGCGCTTCAGGCGCGCCAGCATGAGCGGGCTGTTCGCGGCCAGCGTGTCGGCGAGCGCTGCGGTTACGGATTCGAGCGAGGCGTCGTCCACCACACGATGAATCAGCGCCGCCAATAGCGGATCGTCGGCGGGGAGCATGTCACCGGTGAACAGCAGAAACTTCGCGTGCGCGGGCGGCAAACGGCGTGGCAAGCGCGCGCTCGCGCCGGAGCCCGGCAGCGCGCCGATCTTCGCGTGCCCGTCGCCAATGCGGGCGCTGCGCGCGGCGACGATCAAATCGCAGCACAAAAGCAGTTCGAGGCCGCCGCCCACCGCGAACCCGTTCACGGCCGCCAGCACGGGCTTGCTCACGCGTTCGAGGCGGCGCATCAAGGCCGCGCATTGATCGACGAGGCGGCCCGCGCGGCGCGGGCCGCCTTCGCCCTGCGCGGCTTGCGCTTGCTGTAGCGTCTGACTGAGCCCGTGCAGATCGGCGCCCGCACAGAACGCGCGACCGGCCCCGGCGAGCACCAGCACGCTCACGCGGTCATCGCGCTGGGCCTCGCGCAAGGCGAGCCCCAACGTGTGCACCAGCGATCTGTCCAGCGCGTTGAGCCGCGCCGGGCGCTCGATGCGCAGCCATCGCACGCGGCCGCGCGTCTCGACGCGCAGGCCGCAAGCGTCCGTTCCCGCACTATCCATCGGACTGCTTATCGTTTTCGGCATGCGCGGCATCGCACGCTATGCGGCGCGACTGGCGGGACTCGCGCCATCAACGCGCTCGATCAACGCAGCGGGCACGTCCCAGCCTTCGAGGATCTCGCGGTTATGCTGCCCAGGCGTCGCGGGACCGCTGTGCACGCCCGCCTGCGTGCGACTGAAGCGCGGCGCCGGGGCTGGCTGGATCACGCCGTCCACCTCGATGAAATTGTCGCGCGCGACGTTTTGCTCATGGCGAGGCGCCTCATGTAGATCGAGGACGGGCGCGAAGCACGCGTCCGTGCCGGCGAGCAGCGCGCTCCATTCGTCGCGGGTGCGGGTCTTGAAGAGTTCGACAGTCTTCGCCTTGAGCGCAGGCCAGTGCGCTTCGTTCATCTGATCGCGAAAGGCGTCGTCCGTCACGCCGCAGCGTTCGAGCAGGAGTGCGTAGAAATGCGGCTCGATCGCGCCCACGCAAATATACTTGCCGTCCGCGCAGGCGTAGGTGCCGTAGAAGTGCGAGCCACCCGCGACAATATTGGTCTCGCGTCCGTCACGCCAGGAACCGTGCGCGAGAAAACCGTGAATCATCGCGCCGAGCAGGTTCGAGCCGTCGAGCATCGCGGAGTCGACGATCTGGCCGCGCCCCGACCGGCGCGCCTCGAACAGCGCGCACAGCACGCCGAACGCGAACATCATGCCGCCGCCGCCAAAGTCGCCGACGAGGTTCAGCGGCGGCGTGGGCGGCACGTCAGCCGGGCCCATCTCGTGCAGCAGGCCCGTCAAGGCGAGGTAGTTGATGTCGTGCCCGGCCGCCTGGGCGAGCGGCCCGGTCTGCCCCCAGCCCGTCACACGTCCGTACACGAGCTTCGGACTGCGCCCCTGGCAATCGTCGGGACCAATGCCTAACCGCTCCATCACGCCGGGCCGAAATCCTTCGATGATGGCGTCGGCCTTTTCGCACAGATGCAGCATGACGTCCCGCGCGTCGAGGTGCTTCAGATCGAGCGTCAGCGAGCGGCGGCCGCGCGCCATCACGTCGAAGCGCGTGCCGAGCATGGGATACGGATTGGGCGCGCCCGGCACGGGCGGCCGGTCGATGCGGATCACCTCCGCCCCCATGTCGGCCAGCATCATCGCCGCGAACGGGCAAGGCCCGATGCCGACCATCTCGATGATGCGCAGCCCCTCCAGTGGTCCTGCCATGTCGTCTCTCCTCCAGTGTGTCGTGTCGATGCCGGGTGACGCCGGCGGATTCAGTACTGGCCTTCGCCTGCGGGCGGCTTCTGGCGGCCCACGCGTTCATAAAAGTGCACCGGGATCGCTTCTGCCTTCTTGTAGAGTAGCCACGCGCAGGGCCGCGAGGCGTCGGGGTCGAACGCGGTGACCCAGAGCGGATGGCCGCCCCATTCCATCGGCAGGATTTCGTTGACCGCGCAATGCGCGCAGTAGTACGGCACGTTTTCCTGGCCCCACGACCAGTCGTGCGCCTGCGCGGTCACGCCGAACTCGTAGGGCGGCCCGAGGCGCGATGGCGAGCCGTCGGCCGGATCGCCCCGCCGCATGCGGCCGCCGGACCCGCAAGGGTCGAGCCGGATCGTGTACTTCTCGTCGTCCTCCTCGACCGTGACGCCATTGGCGCCCGGCTCTGCCGTGAAGGCATGCGAGCGCATCATTTCCGCGCATAGCTGCGCGCGCTCCTCCACCGTCATTTTCAGGAAAGCCTTCCACGTGCGCCGTAGCATCCACGTCGACTGGACGTCACGCAGCATCTCGCCCACCGCGTCCTCGCCCCAGCGCTGCGCAATGCGCGTGAGCGAGTCCCACACCCAGTCGGCGCTGAGGTCGTGTACGGGCTTGCGCTCGTTCAGCGCGTAGCGCACCAGCGCTTTCGCGCGCTCCGCGTCGCCTGCGTCGATGGCTTCGCAAAGCAGGCGCTCAGTCGATTCGCCCAGGGTGCGCCAGTCGTCGCGGCGCAGCGGGCGCCCGATCTTGTCGAACGGTTCGGGTTGGATCGCTTTGATTTCGGTCTCGGTCACGGCTTGACGCCTCCTTTCTCCGGTTTGGAACCCGCTGCGCCAAACTGCTCGCGCAACGCCGTTTTCATGATCTTGCCGGTCGCGGTGTGCGGCATCGATTCGATGAAGATCACGTGCTCCGGCATCCACCACTTCGCCACCCGCTCGCGCAGCCAGGCCTTGACGTCGGCTTGCGCGACTGCGGCGCCCGCCTCGCGTGTGAGGAGCATGGCGGGACGCTCGCCCCACTTCGGATCGTCCACGCCGATCACGGCGACTTCGGCAACACCCGGGCAGCCCATTGCGGCGTTTTCCAGTTCGATGGAGCTGATCCACTCGCCGCCCGACTTGATGACGTCCTTCGCGCGATCGACGATGCGCATGTAGCCGCGCTCGTCGATGGTCGCAATGTCGCCGGTGTCGAACCAGTCATCGGCGTCGCGCCGGTCACGCGCGTGGCCGCCTTCGCTGTCGAAATAGCGGTCCACCACCCACGGTCCGCGCACGGCAAGGCGGCCTCGCTGCACGCCGTCGCGCGGCAGCGTGCGCCCCTCGTCGTCGCGCAGCACCATTTCGACGCCGAACGGCGCGCGGCCCTGCGTGCATTTGAGTTCGAGCTGCCGCGCTGGCGACAGCGCGGCCGCGCTCGCGCAGAGCATGCCGGACGACCCCACGGGCGACAGTTCCGTCGCGCCCCACATGTGCGCGACGCTCACGCCGTAGCGCTGCTCGAATGCTTCGATCATCGAAGGCGGCGCCGCCGCGCCGCCGATGATGAGCCGCTCCAGCACGCCAAGATCGCCGCCCTCGCGCTCCAGGTGCGCCAGCACGGCGAGCCACACGGTCGGTACGGCGGCGGTGAGCGTCACGCGCTCGTCCACGATGAGGCGCTGCAACGCCGGCGCGGCGAGATCCGGGCCCGGCATGACGAGCTTCGCGCCGACAGCGGCCGCCGCATGCGGAATGCCCCAGGCGTTGGCGTGGAACATCGGCACGACGGGCAGCGCACTCGTGCGCGCGGACATGCCGAGCAGGTCCGGCTGGCAAACGGACCACGCGTGCAGGACCGTGGATCGATGCGTGTAGAGCACGCCCTTGGGATTGCCGGTCGTGCCCGAGGTGTAGCAAAGCCCGGCGGGACTGTTCTCGTCGAGTTCGGCCCACGGCTCGTCGCCGTTCTGCATGGCCAGCAGGTCCTCGTAGCAGAGCAGCCGCGCAGCCTCCTGCGGCGGCATGTGCTCGCCATCGGTCAGGATGACGAAGTGTTCAACAGTTTCGAGGCGTGGCGCAATCTGCCTGACCAGATCGACGAAGCTGAGATCGAAGAACAGGACGCGGTCGCGCGCATGATTCACGATATAGACGATCTGATCGACGAAAAGACGCGGATTGATCGTATGCGCGACCGCACCCATGCCCGAGATGCCGTACCAGCACTCCAGATGGCGAACGGTGTTCCAGGCGAGCGTGCCCACCCGGTCGCCTGCCTGCACGCCGAGCGCGCGCAGCGCGCCGGCCACACGTTTGGCCCGCGTGTGCGCCTGCGCCCACGTGCTTCGGTGCAGCGGGCCTTCCACCGTGCGCGTCACGATTTCCGTGGCCGGGTGATTGAGCGCCGCGTGATCGATGAGCTTCCAGATCAGCAACGGCCAATGTTGCATCGAGCCGGTCATGGCGGGGTTTTTTTCAAGGTCTGTCATGTCGTTGCGCGGTGGCCTCATGCGCCCACGATCGCCTTGGTTTCCAGATATTCGGCGAACGCGTGCTCGCCCCACTCGCGGCCGTTGCCCGATTGCTTGTAGCCGCCGAACGGCGCGTCGGTGTCGAGGCTTGCGCCGTTGAGCACCACCTGCCCCGCGCGCAAGCGTGCCGCAACGCGCCGTGCCTCGCCGGGCTCGCCCTGTACGTAGGCGGCGAGTCCATAAGGCGTGTCGTTGGCGATCGCGATCGCGTCCTCCTCGCTGTCGTAGCCGATCATCACGAGCACCGGCCCGAAGATCTCCTCACGTGCGATCGTCATGTCGTTGTGCACATCCGCGAACACCGTGGGCCGCACGTAAAATCCGCGTTCGACGCCATCGGGCCGCCCCGGGCCGCCCGCCACGAGCGTGGCGCCCTCCTCCATGCCGCGGCGAATCAGGCCCTGGATCTTTTCGAACTGCGCGCGCGAGGCCACCGGTCCGATGGTGATTTGCGTGCCTGGTGCGCCTGGCCCGGCCGCGATCGCTTGCGCCGCGCGCCGCGCATAGTCGCTCGCCTGCGCGAGACGCTCGCGCGGCACCAGCATGCGCGAAGGCGCGTTGCATGACTGCCCCGAGTTCAGCATGATCGTGCGCACGCCGTCGACCACGGCCGCTTCGAGGTCCGCGCTGCGCAAGATGAGGTTGGCGGACTTGCCACCCAGTTCCTGGCTCACGCGCTTGATGGTAGGCGCCGCGTTCAGCGCGACCTGCACGCCCGCGCGCGTCGAGCCCGTGAACGACACCATGTCGACGTCCGGATGGCGGCTCAACGCCGAGCCAACCGTCGCGCCATCGCCATGCACCAGATTGAAGACGCCGGCGGGCGTCTGCGCCTCGTCGAGGATTTCAGCGAACAAGGTGGCCGAAAAGGGCGCCAGCTCGGAGGGCTTGAGCACCATCGTGCAGCCGGTGGCGAGCGCGGGCGCAACCTTGCACGCGATCTGGTTGAGCGGCCAGTTCCACGGCGTGATCAGCGCGCACACGCCGATCGGCTCGGAAACAATGCGCGAGCGCCCCGCGTCGTGCTCGAACGCATAACGATCGAGCACCTCGCGCGCCGAGCGCAAATGGGCGAGCCCGAGATCGACCTGGAGACCGGCGGCCAGCCACGCGGGCGCGCCCATCTCGCGGCGCACGGCGTCGGCGAGTTCGGCGCGGCGCGCCGAGTAACACTCGATGATCCGCTCCAGCAGTTGCTTGCGCGCCGCCAGCGTCGAGCAGCCGAACGTTTCGAAGGCGGCGCGCGCCGCGCGCACCGCGTCATCGACATCCGCCTCGCCGCCCAGCGCAAGCGTGCCGCAGCCGGATTCCTCAGCCGGATCGACGATCTCCAGCGTGCCGCCCGCGCCCGCTTCGATCCACCGGCCGTCAATGTAGTGATGCAGGTTGTTACGCCATTCTCCGCCTTCGCTCATTTGCCCCTCCCTGGTGTCTGTTTTTTGATTGTACATCGTGTTTAAAATCGATCAACTAAGGGATTTAACGGATATTTCCAGGCCGACACCTCTTTGCACCCACACTCCGGAGCCACGCACTGATTGGCTGTATCGTCCACAAGAAGGGCATTTTCCGCGTCCCACCCAGCTCGGATCTACAAACCATTTGAATTTTGAACACGCTGTATGTAGACTCGAAAAGAAAAAATTCCTCTTTTGTACACTCTGTTCAATAAGGACTTTCAATGCCAGGAACCGGATACGCCGAGCCGCTCGGCGAGCTTCGTTGCGACCTGGGCGAGTCGCCCATCTGGGACGAGCGCCGCTCATGTCTATGGGGAATCGATGTCACCGCGCCCGCCATCTGGCGCATGACGCTCGACGGCCGCCATCATTCGATTCCCATCGAGCGCCCCATCGGGGCGTTGGCGCTCTCTCCCAAAGCGCTCGTCTGCGTCCAGCGCAACCAGATTCGCAGCTACGACCCGGAGGAAAACGCATTCGCCGACCTGTGGCGCGACGACGTCTTTCTCGGCGACCAGCGCTTCAACGATGCGGGTGTCGACCCCGCGGGCGCGCTCTGGGTAGGCGGCATGGACCGGCGCGTGCAGGCGCCGCTCGGCAGCCTGTTCCGCTTCGAGGGCGGCGTGCCCGCCGCGTTCGACGCGGGCTTCGTGCTGGGCAACGGCCTGGCATGGAGCCCGGACGCACGCACCCAGTACTTCGTGGACACCTACCGCAGTACGGTCTGGCGCTATCCGTGGGCGCGCGAGGAAGGGCTGGTCGGACCGCGCACCCTGCACGCGAGGACTGAAGGCCCGGGCCATCCGGACGGTTGCGCCATCGACGAAGCCGGTTGCCTCTGGGTGGCGATGGCGGGCGGCGGCCGGATCGACCGCATCGACCCGTCGGGGCGCGTCGCGGAGTCGATCCGCCTGCCGGTCAGCAAACCGACGAGCTGCGCTTTCGGCGACGCCGACCGGCGCACCCTCTTCATCACCACGGCGCGCATGGGCCTTGGCGAAGCGACCCTGCACGACGAGCCCGGCGCGGGCGCTGTGTTCGCCGTGCGGGTTACGACGCCGGGCCTCGCCCAGCCCTTTGTCACGCAATCGTTCACCCTGTCATTCACGCAATCATCTCAGGAGTGCAAATGAAGTCTTCTGTTGCCGTGGTCGGCGTAGGCACGACCGGATTCGGCCGGCTGCCGGATCGAACCAGCTTCGACCTGGGCGTCGAAGCGCTCCAGGCGGCCCTTGACGACGCGGGTCTGGAGGCCGCGGACATCGACGGCCTGGTCGTCGCCCGGATCCCCGACAACCAGCGTTTCGCCGAACTCGCCGGGCTCGCGCCCAACGTCTCCTCCACGTGGCCCGCCGCCGGGCGCATCTGCGGCATCGCCATCGCGTACGCGGCCATGCTGATCGAAAGCGGCCAGGCGCGCCGCGTCGCGCTCGTCTACGGCAACGACGGGCGCTCCGCAGGGGCCACGTATGGCGGCGCGGGCGACGCCTACGGCGGCGGCATGAGCTTCTGGGCGCCCTACGGCATGACGTCGCCGGGCGCGTTTCACGCGCTCATGTACGCCCGCTACGCGCATGAGCATCGCAGCGATCCGGCCGCGCTCGCCGAGATCTCGCTCACGTTCCGCCGCCATGCGGCGCTCAACCCGCTCGCGGTCATGCAAAAGGCACTCACGCGCGACGATTACTTCGCATCCCGATATATCGCCGAACCCCTGCGCCTGCTCGATTACTGCCTCATCAACGACGGCGGCGTCGCGATGATCATGAGCGCCGCGCAAGAGGCACGAGGTCTCGCGAAACCCCCGGTCTATCTCGCCGGACACGGGCAATGCGCGGACTTTGCAGGCGCCAGCTTCCCCCCCGCCGACCACTGGCGCGGCGCGCTCGCGAGCGCGCACGAGTCGGCCCGCGCGATGGCCGGGCGCGGGGCCGCCGACGCCGACGCGCTGATGCTCTACGACAACTTCACGCCCGCCGTCCTGTTCGAACTGGAAGGCCTCGGCCTCGCCGAAGCCGGCCGCGCCGACCGCCTCGTGCTCGACGGCGCGCTCGGCCTGCAAGGCGCGCATCCCGCGAATCCGAGCGGCGGCCATCTCTCCGAAAGCTACATGCAGGGCTGGGCGCTCAACGTCGAAGCCGTGCGGCAGATTCGCGGCGAAGCGCTCGCCCGGCAGATTCCGGGCGCCGCAACGATCGTCTATGCGTGCGCCGCGCCCCAAAGTTCCGTACTCATCTATGGAGGTGAAGCATGACCATCGAAACGCGGCCCATGCCGCCCGTGCGAGAGCGCGACGCCCGCTTCTGGCAGGCGCTGCGCGCCGGCGAATTCGTCGGCGAGGCCTGCGGCCAGTGCGGCGCCGTGCGCTATCCCACCGCGCTGCGCTGCCCCACATGCCGCTCGGCGCAAGCCGAATTGCGCGCGCTGTCCGGGCGCGGCGAGATCGTCAGCGCGTGCCGGTTTCATCGGCCGTACTTCGCCGAGTTCGCCGATGCGCTGCCCTATACCGTGATCGTCGTGCGTCTGGAGGAAGGGCCGCTGCTCTACGCCAATCTGGTCGACGAACCGCACGCGCTGCCCGCGCCGGGCGAGCGCGTGCGCGCCGTCCTCGACCCGCTCGGCGAGCACGCCGCGCTCGTGCGCTTCGAAAGGGTGAACGCATGAGAGCCATCGTCGTACGCGAAACCGGCGGCCTGGACGCCCTCAAGCTCGAAACTCTCCCGCGCCCCGAAGTCGGCCCCTCCGATGTGCTGATCCGCGTGGCCGCCAGCGGCGTCTGTGCGCACGACATCGCGGTGCGCGCCGGCGTGCTGCACAAAGGCGTGCAGTTGCCGCTGATTCCGGGTCACGAAGTCGCGGGCATCGTGGAGGCCGCCGGGCCGGCCGTGCGCGGCTTCAAGCCAGGCGATCGCGTGGCCACCACGCAGCGGCGCTACATCTGCGGCGCCTGCCGGTTTTGCCGGGGCGGCTGGGAAACGCTGTGCGGCGAGCGCGTTTTCCTCGGCGACTGGGGGCTCAACGGCGGCTATGCGGAGTTCGTCTCGGTCGATCAGCGCAACGTGGCGCCCGTGCCGGAGCACGTGCCGCTCGCCGAGGCGGCGATTGCCGCGTGCTGCGTCGGCACCTCGCTGAACGCCGTACGCGACGTCGCGCGCGTCGCGCCCGGCGAGCGCGTGCTCGTGACCGGCGCGGCGGGCGGCCTCGGCCTGCACGCGCTGCAACTGCTGCGCGCGGCAGGCGCCTTCGTCGTGGCCACCACGTCGTCGCCCGCCAAGGCGGCCATCATCCGCGAGAACGGCGCGCATGAAGTCGTGATCGCCGGGCGCGGCGCGGATTTTTCCGCCGATGTGCGCCGCGCATGCGGCGGCGAAGGCGTGGACGTGGTGCTCGACAACGTCGGCGGCGCCTGCTTTCACGCCACGCGACGCAGCCTCGCGCCGCTCGGCAAGTGGCTGCTGATCGGCCAGGTCGATCCCGCCTTCGTGAGCTTCAGCCCGGCGCAACTCATCCACGGCACGGTCAGCCTGCTGCCGGTTTCCAGTTGCTCGCGCACGCAGCTCGAAGACACGCTCGCGTTGATCGCGCGGTCGGTGGTGCGCCCCATCGTCGCCGGGACGCTGCCGCTCGAAGCCGCGGCGGACGCCCACGCGCGCGTCGAGGCGGCGCGTGTGTCGGGCCGCCTCGTGCTCACGCCCAACCCCGAACTGCTCCAGGCCTGAGCGTGACGCGCCCTGCGGCCGCCGTGGCCGCAGGGCTTCCTCATCGCACCGTCCTTGCGCGAATCTTGCCAAGGCAAATCCACAGCAGCAGCGCCGCCGCGCCGAGCACCGCGAGACAAACGAGGCCCAGCAGCAGGCTCAACGGCCGCCCCGGCGCACCCCACAGATCGTTCGCATAGCCGATGCATGCGGGACCGCCCGCCGACCCGATCAACCCCGTGAAGATCAGATAGATCGACGAGATCTGCCCACGCGAGCGCGCGGGCGCGAGGTCGGCAATCGAAAGCAGACCGATCACCATGGCCACGCCGAGCGCCGCCGAGAGCAGCGCCGTGCCCGCGAGCACGATGCCCGCATTGGGCGCGAGCGCGACGGTCGCAAACCCCGCGGCCGCGAACGGCAGGCACCACGCCGCCACGGCCACGCGCCCGTGGCCACCGGCCTTGCGGCTACGGTAGTCGCCGATCACGCCGCCGAGATATGCGGCGGCGCAGCCGATGACCGCGAGCAGGCAGCCATACGTCATGCCCGCTTCGCGCGCGGCGAAACCATGCTCGCGGATCAGGACCGTCGGCACCCAGCCGGTGGTGGCGAACGAGCAGAACGTGATCAGCGCGAACGAGACGTGGTGCGGCACGTAAAGCGCGATGCCGTGGACCCAGTCGCGCAGCCCCGACCAGTCGAGCGGCGCCGCGTGCGAAGCGGCGAATGCGCGCGGCGGCTCCTGCACGAAGACGAGCAAGGCGCAGCAGAGCGCGCCGGGCAGCAGCATCGCGAACATCACGAGACGCCACGTTTCGATCGGCAGCCCGGCGGCGGCGAGCCGCGCGGCGAGCCCATCCATGCCGGGCAACGCAAAGCCGACGATGGCGAGCGACAAACCGGCGCCGGCGTAGACGCCCGTCAGGAAGAAACCCAGCGCCTTGCCGCGACGCGTCGCGTCGAAGTAGTCGGCGATCAGCGAGAGTGCGGCGGGCAGCAGCGCGGCCTCGCCCATGCCCACGCCCATGCGGGCGATGAAAAGCTGCGTGGCGTTGTGCGCGAAGCCGCTCGCGGCCGCGCTGAGCGACCAGATCGCGATGCACGCCGCCAAGACGTTGCGCCGGTTGCGCTGATCGACGAGGCGGCCGATGAAGGGCCCGGCCACCGTGAAGGCGAGCACGAACGCGGCGCCCTGCATCAGTCCCATTTGCCCGTCGCTGAGCCCCAGCGAGTGCTTGATGGGCTGCACGAAGAGCGTGAGGATCTGGCGGTCCAGATAGCCCACCATGTTGATGAAGAACAGCGCCCCGACGACGAATTTCGCACGACTCGCCGTAGCACCGGCAGCCGACAGCGCGCGATTCGCGTTTTCGATGGATTCCATGAATAGCTCCGCATTGGGCGGCCCGAGCGCTTTCGCGGCGCGGGCCGGATGGCGCATGCGCGCCGACGGTTTAGAAGACGTGACGAATGGCGAGGCGCAAGGCCGCCTGCCGGTTCGAGGACGAAGGCGTGAGCCCGAAGATCGAAGCGACCGCACGCGTGCCCGTCGACTGCGTGCCCGAGGCGACCTGGTACACGGCCGTGGCGTAGAGATCGGTTCGCTTGGAGAGCGAGTACAGCGCGCCGAGATCGAACTGGCCATACTTGCCGCCGGGTTCGCCCGCTACCGCGCTGCCATGGCTGTATGACGCCTGGCCGCCGAGCAGCAGTTCCGGCGAAACCCGGTAGCGCAGATTGAGCGCGACGTTGTTGAATGCCGCGTCGCCCTTGAGCCCGGCCGGATTGAGCACGCCTGCCTGGCCGCTCAAGCCCTTGAACTGGCTGTTCGAATAGTTCATGCCGAGCGTGGCCTGCCCGAGCGTCCACGCAAGCGCGACATTGACCATCTGGAGCGTGTGCGCCGACGCGTAACCGCTGTTGACGGGCGTGTAGAAGTTGTTGGTCGCGGCCGTGGCATTCGGCAGGCTCGTCGCGTAGTACGAGGCGTTCGGATTGCGTGCGTTCAGGTAGGACGTTCCGATCGCGATCCAGCCGTTCGCGTAGCTCGCGCCAACCGAAATGATCTGGTTCTGCGTGAAGTCGCCCGCCACGCCGCCAAGCGAGTAGACGCCGCCGAACGTCAAGCCGGCGAAACTGGCGCTTTTGTACTTGATCGAGTTGTTGAGGTGATTGGCGGCGCTGTAGTTTTCGATGTCGCCGGGATTCGTGACGATATAGCCGCCCCACTGGCTCGGCGCGGCGAGCGGCCCCACATAATCGATCGACGCATCGTATTGCCGCCCGAGCGTGACGCTCCCCCAACGCGCGTTCGACACGCCGACCCAGGCCTGCCTGCCGAACATCAACCCGCCCTGGCCGAGCTTGCCCGTGTTGATGTCAAACCCGTTCTCGAGCACGAAGACCGCCTGGAGCCCGCCCCCCAGATCCTCGCTGCCGCGCAGTCCGAAACGGTTGCCGCTCAACACGCTGGCGACCATCGCGTACTGGCGGTGGCCGGCGGCGTTGTCGTTGAACAGCAGACCCTCATCGAGAATTCCGTAAAGCGTCACGCTGCCCTGCGCCCATGAAACGCCGGCATACAGACCTAGCAACGCACTTAACAGCACCTTTCCTTTCATGCCTGAGTCTCCTCTCCACTGGTTTGAATTAGGTAGTACTAATCAAATTGAAACGCTGCGCGAAGCCAGTCACCGGCCCGCTGGCAGGACACGTGTGCGCAGGGCCGTGGCAATTTGCGCGACATGCACGGAACTGCGGGCAAAAGCGTGCCCCTGCCGCGTGTGCCAAAGGCGACGCGGCCTTGCAGACAGGCCGTTCACGCTGCGGGCCGGAAAGCCGCAGCGGGCGCCGCGTGGGGCGCCTTCATCCGGTCGGGGTCGCTGGTTCGTGCCGCCTCGCGGCGTCTCTCCAATCCTTTTCGCGCGATATCTATTTTTCGCTCGATCTTATTAAACAACGTGTTTATACACTGTGTTTTTTAGATATTCAAATACGGCATTTCCCGCATGCGACACCGCGCGCGCCGGCTGGCGCGGGCGCGCGAAGGGGTCATGCGGGGCGATCGGAGAGGGGAACGGCGAGAAGGGGTGAGCCGCCTGCACAGGCGTAGCGGCTCAAGACGCCGAAAAGCTTCGGGAGACGGTGGGAATGGGAATCACGCGGCGGCGGCGGTGGCGGCCAAGGGCGCGCCACCCTGAGCCTCACTTCAACGGCGAATACGCTTCCGGCAACGCGATCGTCGAAGTCGCGCGGGCGATCTGCTGCGGCCCGCCAACGGGCGGCCAAAGACCTTGCGCATAATGCCGTGCGCGCAGCTCGATACGCTCGGCGAAGCTCGAAAATCCCCAGATGTGGGTAATGCGCGGCGGCCCGTCGAGCGCGTAGAGGTTCACGACGAGATGCGACGTATACGCGTGCGCCGGTTCGATCGCCCGCTCCCAGCCCGCAAGGGTCGGCTCAAGGCCGCCGGGCTTCAGGCAATACGTCCGGAACTCGTACACGCCGCCAAACACCGCAGGCTTCACGGGCGGCAAAAACGGAAACGGCGCATAGCGCTCCATGCTCAGCCCCACGCTCGGCGTGTCGATATTGAAGGGCCGCGTGCTGGCGAGCGCGCGAGCGCGCTCCTGCTCCAGCGCCTCGGGCGTCTCGAACGCGCGCAGGAGCTTGATCTGAAAGAGCTCGCCGATTTCCGTGCGCCACGCCCCAAGCAGAAGGCCCGACGCGTCGGCGTCCGATACCCAGCGGTGTGCGCCGGCGGAAACGGTGTCCTGCTCGAGCGGCAGGCAAGAAAGCGTCACGATTTCATACAGCATGTCGCGATTCCCATGATGAAGAGGTCCATGATCCGAACGGCGCTCGCGCTTCATGCAAGCGCGGCCAGTTCGGGCGGCAAACTCTGGCTCGAATGTTCGGCGAGCATGCCGAAGAGCGGGTCCCACTCCTCGATGGTGAGCGCGCAAATCAGGCCCTCGCGCGCAAAGGGATCGGCGTCGACAAGCGCCTGCACCGCCGCGCGGTCGGGCGCTTTCATGACGATGAAGCCCGCCCGGCGCGCGCCTGGTCCCGCCTTAAGCGGCCCCGATGCAAGCAGTTGGCCGCGGGCGATCAACGCTTTCAGATACTGCACGTGTTCGACGACGTGCTGATTCCAGCCTTCCCCGTCGGGATGCTCCATTCTGACAAGGTAGATGTGCATGGCGATTGCCTCGTTGAAAAAGGATGATCAACGATAGTTCACCGCCACCGGGCGATAAACGCCCCGCTGGTTTCTTCTTTTGAAACTGCGAGTAGGCAATGCGCGACGGCCCGGTCGTGCCGGGCGCGTGCGCCAATAAAAAAGCCCGTCTGGTTAGACGGGCAAAAAAGACTCCCGGATTGACGTATGAATTCGTGCTACGCCAACGCCGCCGCTTTAGAAGCGCGTGAGCATGCCGACGGCGCCCATGACCTGGTTGCCCGTCGACGACGCGCCGCCCGCGTTGTACATGACCGCGACGTTCTTGTTGCCCGTTGCGTGCTGGTACATCGCTTCGCCGTAAATTTCCGTGCGCTTGGACAGCGAGTAACGCGCAATCGCGTTCACCTGGCTCCACTTCGGATCGGCGCCATACGAGGTCGTGCCGTTCAGATGCGCGTCGGTGTACGCGTACGACAGGCCGGCCTTGAGGGCGGGCGTGAAGTTGTACATGCCGTTCACTTCGTAGTTGTCGAAGCGCACCGAACCGTTGTTCAGACCGAACGCGCTCGTGCCCTGGTACTGGCTGTGCGAGTAGACGAAGCCCAGCACGGCCGGTCCGATCGCGTAGTTCAGGCCGGCAGCGACGGTGCGTTGCACGTCGGACGTGAGGTTGCCCTTGACTTCGGCCTGGTCGACAGCGCCGCTCGTGTTCGAGAACGCGGTGCCGGTCTTGGCGCCCGAGCCGTTGGTCTGCAAGTAGCCGGCAGCGGCCGTCAACGGGCCGTAGTTGTAGCTTGCCGCCGCGCTGTAGGCGCGGCTCACGGCGAACTCGGTGCTGTTGCTGAACGCGTACATGCCGCCGAACTTGAAGCCGCCGTAGTTCTGGCTCGTGTACTTGACCGAGTTGTTGAAGCGAACGCTGTGCTGAAGGTTGTCGTTGTCGTACGGGTGGGCGAAGCCCGAATCGCCGAACGTGCCGGCCGTGGCCGACAGCGGCGAGACGAAGTCGACGACGTCGTCGTACTGGCGACCCATCGTGAGCGTACCGTACGCGTTGCTGCTCAGACCAACATAAGCCTGACGACCGAACATGCGGCCATTCTGACCCAGTGCGCCGTTGTTGACGCTAAAGCCGTTTTCGAGCACGAAGACCGCCTTGAGGCCGCCGCCGAGATCTTCGGCGCCGCGCAGGCCGAAGCGGCTGCCGCTGATGTTGCCGCTCGCGAGGGCGACACGACCGCTACCGCCCACGTTATTCGTGTAAGCGATACCGGCGTCGATGAGACCGTACAGGGTGACAGAGCTTTGTGCGTGGGCCGAAGCCGCCGCGAATGCGGTGACGCATGCTGCGGCGATCGAGATTTTTTTCACTGTGAGACTCCAGTTCTATGGAAACGCTGGGGTTGAGACGCCGCGAGTATAGAAAAGGACATTCGGGAAAACGTGATCCCGGTTCCGCAAGGTCTCTTCCTGAATCTGGAAGAATCAATTCAAAAAACTGCAACAAATGCCGAAAAGACGGGCGCAGCAAGGCACTCGCTGTCAGTTCGCCTACGGCGAGCAGTATTTGCCCGCAGCGGGAGTCGTTTTTGTGCAACATCGCCCGTGAGCGATCGCTCCGGCCGCAACGGCTTGCGGGCGTTCGACAACCGTGTGCGGATCACAGACAATCGATGCCCGGCATTGCCGTGACGCGAACGGACGATGTGAATTTCCATGACAAAACGATGGCAAGACCATCAGAAAAAGGACGGCTACCATGCTGCACATCGAGGACCTGGTCACTCCGCCAGAGGGGTTCCTGCGCGACGAGCCGGAGGGCGCGGAGTTTTATCAGGCCTTTCAGACCGCGCGCCTGGACGACTTCAGCTTCGGTTATTTCGCCGTCTACCGCGCAGGCGCGCTCGTGACCGTGGCGCCCTACTTCGTGATGGATTTCCGGCTCAATACCCTGCTGCCCAACGGCTGGCTGAAGCGCAGCCTGAGCGGGATCCGCTTCAAGCTGGCGTGCATCGGGCACCCGACTGTCGACGCCGGCCGCATTCACGGCGAGGTTTCCGGGGAGACGCTCGCGGCCATCAGCGCGGCGCTCGAAAAGAAAGGGAGTCTGCTCGCCTATAAGGGATTCGACGAGAATCTGCCGCTCAAGGGTTTCGTGGCGGCAAAAGGGCTGCCCGTGCCTGTGCTCTCGATCGGCCCGGACTACTATCAGGCCATGAAGAGCGACCGCAGGAACCTGCTCAAACGCAAGCTGAAAAAAGCGGCGGCGCTGCGTTATGAAGAGTGCGCGGGCTTGCCCGATCACCTGGTCGCCAAGGTGTATCAACTGTATTTGAACACCTGGCAAAAAGCCGAGTTGAAATTCGAAAAGCTCACGCCGGAGTATTTCGCCAATACGAGCCGCCTCAGCCACTATCTGCTGTTCTTTCTCGATGACGAACTGATCGGCTTCACGCAGTTGATCGGCAAGGGGCGTCACCTGGTCAACCGCTATATCGGGCTCGACTACGCGAGGAGCCATGACTACGGCTTGTATTTCGCCATGTTCATTCGCACGGTCGAATTCGGCATTCGTGAAGGCTTCGCGGAAATCGAGCTGGGCGCGACCTCATACGAGTTCAAACGCATTCTGGGCGCGCACCAGGTTCCCACATGGAATCACTACCGGCATAAAAACCCGCTGGTCAACTGGCTGCTCGGCAAGCTGCGCAGCGTGCTGGAACCATCGGCGTCCGAACTGCGTTAGGCCGCAGGCCTTTCGTCGCGGCGCAGCGTCAAGACCCGCACGCCGTTTCCGGTCACGGCCACGGTGTGTTCGAATTGCGCGGAGAGTTGCCCGTCGCGCGTGACGACCGTCCAGCCATCGTCTTCGGTCTGAACGTCATGCCCACCCTGGTTCAGCATCGGTTCGATGGTGAACACCATGCCTTCGCGCAACACGAGACCCGTTCGCGGTTTTCCCCAATGCAGCACCTGGGGCGGCTCGTGCATTTCGCGCCCGATGCCGTGCCCGCAATATTCCCTCACGACCGAATAACCGTTTAGCCGGGCGTGCCGCTCGATGGCATGCCCCACATCGCCCAGCCTGGCGCCTGGGCGCACCGTCTTGATGCCCTTCCACATGGCGTCGTAGGTCACCTGCACGAGCCGTTTGGCCGCTGGCGACACCTCGCCAATTAGATAGGTCTTGCTGGAGTCGGCGATATAGCCGTTCTTCTCCAGCGTGATATCGAAATTGACGATATCCCCGCTCTGCAATCGCTCCGTCGCGGACGGCACGCCGTGGCAAACCACGTTGTTGCGCGAAGCGTTGAGCGCGTAGGCGTAGCCATACTGGCCTTTGCTCGCGGGGCGTGCGCCGAGTTCATTCACGATGTGGCTATCGACAAGGTCGTTGACCTCCATGGTCGACATGCCGATCAGGTTCAGCCGGTCCAGGTGAGCGAACACACCGGCGAGCAACTTGCCCGACTCAGCCAGCAACGCCACTTCTTCGGGGCGCTTCGTCATGCCGACGCCGCCCTGACGCTCTGCTCCACAACGCCCGCGGCCCGCAACTCACGCGCCACGATCTCATTGAAGCTCAGCGTCGGATTCATTTCGCACAACATACCAATCTTGATCCAGAAGGCGGCCTGTGCGTTGATCGACCGGCATGACACGGCGCTCGCCTTGCGGATTTGATCGTGCAGTTCGTCGTCGATGTTCACGATGCCCATACTACGCTCCCTATATGTTCCATATACGAATCATATAGTCTGAACCGGTAATTGCGCAAGCACGAGTCGATTCAACCCATTAACTCTCAACATACAGTAGTCTAAATCACATGTTGACAGTTAATGAGAGTCCTCCTACCATGCGATCACTGAAAAGAAGGGCTGTGAGCGCATGCGCGCCCGCCGCCTTCCATCGTGGAGGAAACATGTCAGCAAGAGAAAAACTCAAGGCCGCGATCATCGGCTCCGGCAACATCGGCACGGACCTGATGATCAAGATCATGCGCAACAGCCAGCATCTGGAGATGGCGGCGATGGTCGGCATCGACCCGAACTCCGATGGCCTGGC
>NZ_QEOB01000038.1:0-73890 GCF_003096875.1 Paraburkholderia unamae | reverse complement strand
CGTGCACTGCAAGACCTGCGACATCAAGGACCCGACGCAGAACATCGTGTGGGTCACGCCGGAAGGCGGCGGCGGTCCGAACTATCCGAACATGTAAGATCGGAGCACGAGAAAAAGCCGCTTCGGGCTCACGCCTGAAGCGGCTTTTTTGTTGCCTGCACAACCAGTGCGGCGCTGTTCGCGCCGTTCGGATCACTCGTCGCTGGCTGCGATCTTCGGCGTCGACACAACGACATCGGCGTTCTGCGCACGGTGGCGCAGCGCGTGATCGATCAGCACGAGCGCGAGCATGGCCTCGGCGATCGGCGTGGCGCGAATGCCCACGCACGGGTCGTGGCGGCCGAAGGTCTCGACCGTCGCGGGCTCGCCTGCCTTGTCGATCGAGCGGCGCGGCGTGCGGATGCTGGAGGTCGGCTTGATGGCGACCGAAACGGTGATGTCCTGCCCCGTCGAGATGCCGCCGAGCACGCCGCCCGCGTGATTGCCGTGAAAGCCGTTGGGCGTGAGCTCGTCGCCGTGCACCGAGCCGCGCTGCGCGACGCTCGCGAAACCCGCGCCGATCTCCACGCCCTTCACCGCGTTGATGCCCATCATGGCGTGCGCGATATCGGCGTCGAGCCGGTCGAACAGCGGCTCGCCCCAACCCACCGGCACGCCGCTCGCCACGACGTTCACACGTGCGCCGATCGAGTCGCCGTCCTTGCGCAACGCGTCCATGTAGTCCTCGAGCTGCGGCACGACATCGGCGTTGGGCACGAAGAACGGATTTTCGTGCACGTGCTCCCAGCTCACGAACGGCACGTCGATCTCGCCGAGCGAGCGCATGTAGCCGCGCACTTCCACGCCGAAGCGCTCGCGCAGCCACTTCTTCGCGACCGCGCCCGCCGCGACCGTGGGCGCCGTGAGACGCGCCGACGAACGACCACCGCCGCGATAGTCGCGAATGCCGTACTTCTGCCAGTAGGTGTAGTCGGCGTGACCGGGGCGGAAGGTTTCGACGATGTTGCCGTAGTCCTTGCTGCGCTGGTCGGTATTGCGGATCAGGAGCGCGATGGGCGTGCCCGTGGTGCGCCCTTCGAATACGCCCGAGAGAATCTCGACCTGGTCCGCTTCCTGGCGCTGCGTGACGTGACGCGACGTGCCGGGACGGCGGCGATCGAGATCGATCTGGATATCGGCCTCGGTGAGCGCCAGGCCGGGCGGGCAGCCGTCGATGACGCAGCCGATGGCCGGGCCGTGGGATTCGCCGAAGGTGGTGACGGTGAAAAGCATACCGAGCGTGTTGCCGGACATGGCGGTCGTCCAAAGTGAATCGGGGAATCCGTCATTATGCCAGCCTGAGCGCGGCCACGCCCGACCGTCCGGTCGGACATGAAGCCGGGCGAGCGGCCCGGCAAAAGCCGCACCCTCAGCGCCGTGCGCCGCGCAACTCCGCCACCGTTTCCTGCAAGCGCGAGAGCGTCACATCGGCCGCCGCAATCGGCTCGCCCACCGCCAGCGTGAGCCGGCTCGTGAGCCCGCGCCGCAGCGGTCGGTCCGACCGCTCTTGCCCGGAGGCCGCGAAGCGCGAGAACGCACTGCCCCACAGCCCGCGCAGCGCCATCGGCACGACCATAACCGGCGAGCGCTTGAGGATTTCGGTCACGCCGTGGCGAAACGGGTTCATCTCGCCCGTGCGCGTGAGCTTGCCCTCGGGAAAGATGCAGACGAGATCGCCTTCGGCCAGCGCGGCGGCGCACGCGTCGTAAGCGGCGTCGAGCGCGGTCGGATCCTCGTGCGCGGGGGCGATCGGAATCGCCCTCGCGTGACGGAACACCCAACCGAGGAACGGCGAGCGGAAGATCCGGTGATCCATCACGAAGCGGATCGGCCGCGGGCTCTCGGCCATGATGACGATCGCATCGACATAGCTCACGTGATTGCAGACGAGCACGGCCGCGCCTTCGGCGGGAATGCGCTCCGTGTGCACGAGCCGCACGCGGTAGACCGTATGCACGAGCACCCAGGCGACGAAGCGCAGCAGGAACTCGGGCACGAGCGTGTAGATATAGGCCGCGACGACGATATTGAGCAGCGCCGTGGCGAGAAAGATGCCGGGAATGCCGACGCCCGCGCCCGTGAGCCCCATCGCCATGAGCGCCGAAGCGATCATGAACAGCGAATTGAGGATGTTGTTCGCGGCGATGATGCGCGCGCGATGGCTCGGCTCGCTGCGGCTCTGGATCAGCGCATAGAGCGGCACGCTGTAGAAACCGCCGAACATGGCGAGCAGGAACAGATCGGCGAGCACGCGCCAGTGCGCGGCGGTGCGCAGGAACTCGCCCACCGACAGCAGATGGGGGGCGGCGGGCAGCCCGTGACTCGCGAAATACAGGTCGATGCCGAACACGCTCATGCCGATCGAGCCGAGCGGCACGAGGCCGACCTCGATGCGCCGCCGCGAGAGCCGCTCGCAGAGCAGCGAGCCCGTGCCGATGCCGAGCGAAAACATCGCGAGCAGCACGGTCACGACGTCGGGATCGGCCGACATCACGTCCTTGGCGAAGTTGAAGAACGAGGCGAGAAACGTGGCGCCCACGAACCAGAGCCACGAGATGCCGAGCAGGCTCAGGAACACGGTGCGGTTGCCGTGCGCGAGCCGCAGATTGCGCCAGGTCTCGGAAAACGGATTCCAGTTGATGCGCAGGCCCGGTTGCGAAGGCTCGCACGGCGGCACGAACGAGGAAGCCACGCGCCCGACGAGCGCGATGACGATGCACATGCCGCCCAGCCACCAGGCGCCGAGCGGCGGCCCGTCGGTGACGGTGGCGGCGTCCGTCGCCCCGATGCCCGCCGCCACGCCCCCGACGATCGTGCCGAGCAGGATCGCAACGAAGGTGCCCATTTCGACGAGCCCGTTGCCGCCAACCAGTTCGTCGGGGGCGAGCCGCTGCGGCAGGTACGCGTACTTGACCGGCCCGAACACGGTGGAATGCACGCCCATGAGGAAGGTGCACACATACAGCAGCGGCGCGCTGTGCATCCAGAACCCGGCTGCGCCGATCAGCATGACGGCGATCTCGAAGGTCTTGACCCAGCGCGTGAGCATGGCCTTGTCGTACTTGTCGGCAACCTGGCCCGAGGTCGCGGAAAACAGCACGAACGGCAGAATGAAGATGGCCGAGATGAGAAAGGCCACCGTCTTCGGATCGACACCTGAAAAGCGCGCGGCCTGATACGTGACGAGCGAGGTGAAGCCGATCTTGAAGACGTTGTCGTTCATCGCCCCGAGGAACTGCGTCCAGAAAAACGGGGCGAAGCGGCGCTGGCGCAGCAGCGCGAACTGCGAAGCCGGCTCCGCCTCGTTGCGCCGGTTGCGCTCATTGCGCTGGTTTTGCTCGTTGCGTTGTGCCGTGGACATCGGTCTATCGTTTATCGAATCAGAATCGCACTGACAGAATTTGCGGGGCCCAGACGCGAAAAAGCGCGCTTAACGCGCGCTTTTGCATGCTGGCCGAAGTTGATTTCAACCTGGCTGAAGGAGAGCGTCGCTCAACGTGCCGGTTGACGTTCCTCTTCCGGCCAGTCGCGAATATAGGCCTTGAGCAGCTTGTTCTCGAAGCCCTGCGCTTCCACCACGGCCTTCGCCACGTCGTAGAACGAGATCACGCCCATGAGCGAGCGGCTTTCCATGACCGGCAGATAACGCACGTGATGCTCGAGCATCATGCGGCGCACTTCGTCGACTTCCGTTTCCGGCGTGCAGGTGATCGGGTGGTCGTCCATGACCTTGCGGATCGTCGTGGTGCCGACGCTGCCGCCGTTCGTGCGCAGCGTGAGGATGATCTCGCGGAACGTGAGCATGCCAACCAGATCGCCGTATTCCATGACCACGAGCGAGCCGATGTCGTGCTCGGCCATGGTGTTGACTGCGTCGTGCAGCGCAGTGTCGGGCGTGACGGTAAAGAGCGTGTTGCCCTTCACCTTGAGAATGTCGCTGACACGCATGATGTGTCTCCAGAAATGCCGCAAATATTGGGGGAGATGCTGAAAAGATACCTACCTGTTTTCGATCCTAGCGGAAAGAGTGTTAAAAGGAAAGCCGCGCGGCCGCCGCGCAATCGTCTGCCGAAGGCCGTGGCGCGGGCTTTTGCGCCCCGCAGGCCGCCGCGGCGGCACGCTGTCATCCGGCCCGAAAAACGCCCGCCAAAGCGCCCCCGCGCCGCGCCGCCGGTGTTACGATGCCCAACACCCTCGACCCCGAAGCCGGTTCGCGCCGGCCGCGCCGCCACGATGTCATCGACGCCAGACACCCGTTTCGACACGCTCGCGCTGCATGCCGGCGCGGCGCCCGACCCCGCCACCGGCGCCCGCGCGACGCCGATCTACCTGACCACCTCGTTCTCGTTTCGCGACACCGACCACGCCGCCGCGCTCTTCAACATGGAGCGCGCGGGCCACGTCTACTCGCGCATTTCGAACCCGACCGTCGCCGTGTTCGAGGAGCGCGTGGCCGCGCTCGAAGGCGGCGCGGGCGCGATCGGCACGGCGAGCGGCCAGGCGGCGCTGCATCTCGCCATCGCGACGCTGATGGGCACGGGCTCGCACATCGTCGCCTCGGCGGCGCTTTACGGCGGCTCGCACAACCTGCTGCACTACACGCTCGCGCGCTTCGGCATCGAAACGACCTTCGTGAAGCCCGGCGACCTCGACGCCTGGCGCGCCGCGCTGCGGCCCAATACGCGCCTGCTGTTCGGCGAGACGCTCGGCAATCCGGGGCTCGACGTGCTCGACATCGAGGCCGTTGCACAGATCGCGCACGCACACGGCGTACCGCTCCTCGTCGATTCGACCTTCACGACGCCTTACCTGCTGCGCCCCTTCGAGCATGGCGCCGATCTCGTCTATCACTCGGCCACCAAATTTCTCGGCGGCCACGGCACGACGATCGGCGGCGTGCTGGTGGACGGCGGCACCTTCGATTTCGACGCGTCGGGCCGCTTTCCCGAGCTGACCGAGCCCTATGCGGGCTTTCACGACATGGTGTTCAGCGAGGAAAGCACGGTCGCGCCCTTCCTGCTGCGCGCGCGGCGCGAAGGCTTGCGCGACTTCGGCGCGTGCCTGCATCCGCAGGCCGCCTGGCAGTTGCTGCAAGGCATCGAAACGCTGCCGCTGCGCATGGAGCGGCATGTGGCGAACGCACGGCGCATCGTCGAATTTCTCGTGGCGCACGAAGCGGTCGAATCGGTGGGCTGGCCCGAGCTGCCGAGCCATCCCGACTACGCCCTCGCCCAGCGCCTGCTGCCGCGCGGCGCGGGCGCCGTGTTCAGCTTCAACCTGCGCGGCGGACGCCCGGCTGGGAAGCGCTTCATCGAAACGCTCACGCTGTTCTCGCATCTCGCCAATGTGGGCGACGCGCGCTCGCTCGTGATCCACCCCGCCTCGACCACGCATTTCCGCATGGACGCGGCAGCGCTGGCCGCCGCCGGCATTGCGGAAGGCACGATCCGGCTGTCGATCGGCCTCGAAGACCCCGCCGACCTGATCGACGACCTCAAGCGCGCCCTGAAGGCGTCGCAAAAATCGCAGGAGCCGAAGCCGCAGGCGAAGGAGGCGTCATGATCGTCGAAGTCGACGGCAAGGTGGTCTACGCCTACACCGCCTCACGCCCGATCAACCGCGCGCTGCCGTTCGCGGTGTTCGTCCACGGCGCGCAGCACGACCATAGCGTCTGGGCGCTGCAATCGCGCTATTTCGCCAATCACGGCTTTAACGTGCTGGCCGTCGATCTGCCCGGCCACCTGCGCAGCGCCGGGCCGGCGCTCACGAGCATCGGCGCGATCGCCGACTGGCTCGCCGCGCTGCTCGACGCCTTGAACGTGCAGCAAGCCTTCGTCGCCGGCCACAGCATGGGCTCGCTCATCGCGCTCGAATTCGCCGCTCGCCACCCCGCGCGCGCGCAGCGCATCGCCCTGCTCGCCACAGCCTTCCCGATGGCGGTCGCGCCCACGCTGCTCGAAGCCGCGCGCGAGCGCGAGCCGGAGGCGATCGCGCTCGTCAACGCGTGGTCGCACTCCACGCTTGCCGCCAAGCCGTCGAGCCCCGGTCCCGGCTTCTGGCTGCGCGGCATGAACCAGCGACTCATGGAGCGCGCCTCGGCGCGCGGCGAGCCGCAGCTTTTCCATACCGATTTCGCCGCCTGCAACGCCTACGCGGACGGCCTCACGAGCGCGGCGAAGGTGCGCTGTCCCGTGCGCCTGATCGTCGGCCGACGCGACGCGATGACGCCGCCGCGCGCGGCGCGCGCGCTCGGCGAGGCGTTAGCGCAGGCGGGCGCGCCCGTGGATAAGGTGACGCTCGACGCGGGCCACGCACTCATGACCGAGCAGCCCGACGCGACGCTCGACGCGCTCTACGCTTTTGCAACGCAGCAAGCGCCGCGCGTGGGGAACGGCTGAAAAGCGGCGTCCGGGACCATGACGCGGCACGGTTCCGTCATGGCCATTCGGCCGGGTTGCACGGTCGTGCGGAACGCCGCAAAATGGATGCGCCGAACCATCCCCGCCAGCCTCTCGCACACCCGCGGGCAAAGGAGGAGACGATGCATCCCACCACACACGACGAGCACTTTGCGAGCTTCGCGCAGTTCTATCCGTTCTATTTGAGCGAGCATAGCCATCCCATCTCGCGGCGGCTGCATTTCATCGGGTCGCTCGGTGTGATCGGCTGCGTCGCCATGGCCATCGCCACCGGCAACTGGCTCTGGCTGCCTGCCGCCATCGTCTGCGGCTACGGCTTCGCCTGGGTCGGGCATTTCAGGTTCGAGAAGAACCGCCCCGCCACCTTCCGCCACCCCATCTACAGCCTCATGGGCGACTGGGTCATGTTCGCGGATATCTGCCGCGGCAAGATTTCCCTCTGAATCAACGCAGCATCACGCCGCCGGATGCGGGAGCACCGGCGGATGTTCCTCCGCCAGCGCCGGCACGCGGCGCGCCGCGAGCAACGAGGCGAGCGAGACCGAAAGCTTGTCGTTGTCGAGTGCGCCCAACAGCATGGGCGCGTCGATGCTGCTCGACTTGAGCTGATAGGCCAGTTCCTCGCGATCGATCGCGAAGCGGTCGAAGACGCGGGCCACCGATATACGCGCGGGATTGCCGATCAGCAGAAACAGCGTTTTCCCGCGGTCCTCCTCTTCCAGGCGTGCGACGAGCTCATCCTCTTCCAGCCCGTCGACAAGGCGTGTCACCGTGGCAAGATCGCGCCGCAGCAGTTGCGCGAGCTGCTCGGCCGTGCGGCCGGGCTCGCCCGCTTCGCGCGCCTCGGCGAGTCCCGCCAGCAATTCGAGCGCGTCGAGCAGGTCGCTGCCGGGAAAGCGCGGCCGGTCGAAACGCCCCGTGCGGATTTCGGGCAGCGCCGAGGTGATCATCGCGCCCACGAGCGTGATGAACCAGCTCAGGTACATCCACAGCAGGAACATCGGCGCGGCCGCGAACGCGCCGTACACGGCCGTATAGGTGGGAATGCGCCGCACGTAATAGCCAAAGCCGCGCTTCGCGGCCTCGAAGGCGATGGCCGCGGCAATGCCGCCCACCAGCGCGTCGCGCCACTGCACGCGGCAGTTCGGCAAGTACACGTAGAGCATGGTGAATGCGAGCGCCGTGAGGGGCAGCGAGGCGCCCATGAGCAGCAGGTCGAGGATGCCGGAAACATGCTGCTCGGTGGCGATCACGGCCGAGCGCGTGAACACATACGACGAGATCGAGAGGCTCACGCCGATCAGGATCGGCCCGAGCGTGAGAATGGCCCAGTACACCAGCACGCGCTGTGCGAACGGCCGCGCCTTGCGCACGCGCCAGATCAGGTTGAAGGCCGACTCCACGGTCATCATGGTCATGACCGAGGTGACGAAGAGCACGATCATGCCCATCGTCGTGAGACCCTTGGCCTTGGAGGCGAACTGGTTCAGGTATTTGAAGATCTGGCTGTTGATCTGCGCCGGCATGAGGTGGTCGGCGAGAAAGGCCTGGAGCGAATTCTGGAACGACGCGAAGATCGGAAAGGCCGTAAAGAGCGCGAACGCGACCGTGGCGAGCGGCACGAGCGAGAGCAGCGTGGTGAACGTGAGACTGCCTGCGACCTGCGGGATGCGATCCTCGCGGCTGCGCCGCGCCGCGAAGCGCGCGAGCCGCTTCACGATGTCCAGATCGATCGTCACCTTCGACATCAGGTCGCGCATCATGTCCCGCATATCGCTCATTCGCCCGCCTTGCTTGCCGCGCTCAACACGGCCTTCAACACCACTTTCACTACGCTCATCACCGTTTGTTTTTCACATGCCAGGCCGCGCGCCGCGCGACGCTTTTAGCGCTGCGCTTTGGAGCGCTGCGCCGCATGGGCGGCCAACCCAGCCCCTATAATATCCCGTCCACCGACGAGGCCCGATGAAACCGATTCTTGTGCTCTATTACAGTCGACATGGCGCAACCCGCGAGCTTGCGCGCGCGATCGCCCAGGGTATCGACAGCATTCCCGGCGCCGAAGCGCGCGTGCGCACGGTGCCGCCCGTTTCGACGGTTTGCGAGGCCACCGCGCCCGATATCCCTTCCGACGGGCCGCCTTACGTCGAACTGCGCGACCTCGAAGAATGCGCGGGTCTCGCGCTCGGCTCGCCCACGCGCTTCGGCAACATGGCCGCGCCGCTCAAATATTTCCTCGACGGCACCACGCCCCAGTGGCTCTCGGGCGCGCTCGCGGGCAAGCCCGCGTGTGTGTTCACCTCGACCGGCAGCCTGCACGGCGGCCAGGAAAGCACGCTGCTTTCGATGATGCTGCCGCTGCTCCATCACGGCATGCTGCTTGTGGGCATCCCGTACACGGAAAGCGCGCTCACCACCACGCAGAGCGGCGGCACGCCGTATGGCGCGTCGCATCACGCGCGCCCGGATGCGCGCGGCCACGGCCTGAGCAACGAAGAGAAAACGCTCGCAAGCGCGCTCGGCGCACGACTCGCGCGTGCGGCGCTCGCGCTCGCCAAGGGCGAGCCGGGCGAGCGGCCGTGAGCGCCAACCCGCGCGACGCCCTGGCGCCCATCGCACCGCGCCGTGGCGCCGCGCTCGGCGCTTTTGCGACGCTTGCCGCGCTCACGCTGCTGTGCCTCGCCTGGGAATGGCGGCTCGCGCCGCTGCGGCCCGGCGGCAGCGCGCTCGTGCTCAAGGCTTTGCCCCTGGCGATCGCCCTGCCGGGCGTGCTGCGCCGGCGTCTCTACACGATGCAGTGGGCGGCGATGCTCGTGCTGCTCTACTTCGCCGAGGGCATCGTGCGCGGCATGACCGATCCCGCGCCCGGCAACCGGCTTGGCTGGATCGAGGTCGCGCTCGCGCTCGGCTTCTTCGTGTGCGCGCTCGCCTATGTCGCGCCGTACAAGCGTGCCGCGCGGCGCGCGAAGCGCGACGGTGTCTGAGTTGTGTCTGGGCTGTGTCTCGCCGGGTGCCCGAGTGCTGCTCACCCCCTCTCTGCGCCGCGGCCTGCGCCGTGTCACACTAAACGCCTCAGTCTGACGCGCTCCCAATGAAAATCGCGCCGCGCGCCGCCCCGCGCCACGCAAGCCACACCGAGACACCATGACCGACTCCACCCCGCACGCCTCTCAGGACTTTCTCGACGCCTGCGCCGCCGCCATCGGCACGCAGAACGTCCTCACCGACGCCCACGACACCGCGCCCTACCTCGCCGACTGGCGCCGCCGCTACCAGGGCGCGGCCTTCGCCGTGCTGTGCCCGGCCAACGCGCAGGAAGTCGCTGCGGTCGTGAAGTTCGCGCACGCGCACCGCGTGGCGCTCGTGCCGCAAGGCGGCAACACGGGCCTCGCGGGCGGCGCGACGCCCGACGCGAGCGGCAAACACGCCGTGCTGAGCCTGCGCCGCCTGAACCGCGTACGCGAGATCGATGCACACAACAACACGATCACCGTCGAAGCCGGCGTGATCCTCGCCGAAGTCCAGGCGCGCGCCAAGGATGCGGGCCGCCTCTTCCCGCTGTCGCTCGCGGCCGAAGGCAGTTGCACGATCGGCGGCAATCTCTCGACCAACGCGGGCGGCACCGGTGTGCTGCGCTACGGCAACACGCGCGAGCTGTGTCTCGGCCTCGAAGTCGTCACGCCGCAAGGCGAGATCTGGGACGGCCTGCGCGGGCTGCGCAAGGACAACACCGGCTACGATCTGCGCGATCTGTTCATTGGCGCCGAGGGCACGCTCGGCATCATCACCGCCGCCGTGATGAAGCTGCACCCGCTGCCGGCCGCGCGCGTCACGGCGCTCGCGGCGCTCGGCTCCGCACATGCGGCGCTCGACTTCCTCGCGCTCGCGCAGCGCTACGCGGGGCCGCTGCTCACGGGCTTCGAGCTGATGTCAGATTTCTGCATGCGGCTGGTCGGCCGCCATTTCCCGCAACTGCGCTATCCGTTCGCGGAACATCACGCGCAGGTCGTGCTGCTCGAACTGTCGGACAACGAGAGCGAGGCGCACGCGCGCGCCCTCTTCGAGCGGCTCATGGAAGACGCGCTCGAACAAGGTCTCGTGGAAGACGCCGTGGTCGCGGAAAACCTCGCGCAGTCGCAGGCGTTCTGGAACATCCGCGAGCACATTCCGCTCGCGCAGGCGCAGGAAGGGTTGAACATCAAGCACGACATCGGCGTGCCGATCTCGCGCATCGGCCACTTCATCGAGGAAACCGACGCCGAAATCGCGCGCGCGGTGCCAGGCGCGCGCATGGTCACCTTCGGCCATCTCGGCGACGGCAATCTGCACTACAACGTGCAGGCGCCCGAAGGCGGCGACCCGAAGCGTTTTCTCGCCGAGAACGAGAAGACGCTGAACCGCATCGTCTACGACAGCGTGGATCGCCATCGCGGCACGATCAGCGCCGAGCACGGTCTGGGGCAATTGAAGGTCGAGGAAAACATCCACTACAAGAGCGAGGTCGAGCTGGCGCTCATGCGCGCGATCAAAACCGCGCTCGATCCGCTGAACCTGATGAATCCGGGGAAAGTGCTGGGCTGATCGAGAAAGGAGCCAGAACCGTGAAGATTCGCGTGTTGTCCGACTTGCATCTGGAAAACGACGAGCCCGACACGATCCCGCACGCGCAGGCCGACCTCGTCGTGCTCGCGGGCGACATTCATAATCACGGGCTCGGGCTGCGCTGGGCCGCGGAAACGTTCGATCCGCAAGTGCCGGTGGTGTATGTGCCCGGCAATCACGAGTACTACGACGGCGAACTGGGCGCGCTCGAAACGGCGATGCGCGACGCGGCCGCGACGCTCGACAACGTGCACTTTCTCAACGACGGCGTCTATGTCGATCCGGCGGGCCGCTTTCGCGTGATCGGCACGACACTGTGGGCCGACTTCGCGCTCTTCGGCGCAAGCGCGGCCGAGCGCGAAGCCGCCATGACGGCCGCGCTGCGCGTGATGCTCGACTTCAAGGGATTGATCCAGGTGTCGTGGCCCGCGAGCCCGCAAGCCGGCGCGCGCGACTTCACGCCGGCCGATTCGCTCGCGCTGCATGCGCGCTCGCGCGCGTGGCTCGAAGCGGAACTGGCCAAACCGTTCGCGGGGGAGACGATCGTCGTCACGCATCACGCGCCGCACAGGCTGAGCCTCGCGCCGCGCTATGCGGACGATCTCGTTTCGGCGGGATTCGTGAACGATCTCGACGCGCTCGTGCGCGCGCCGGTTGCGCTATGGGTGCACGGTCACACGCATACGTGCTTCGACTACACGGTCAACGGCACGCGCGTGGTGTGCAACCCGCGCGGCTATCGCGACCGCCGCACGGGCATGCCGGAGAATCCGGCATTTGCGTGGGACAAGGTGGTGGAAATCTAGCGGGGAAACAGGGGCAAAAAGCGGCGCGCGCTTTAGCGCAGGCGCGTGTCGTCGCGGCGCACGCGCAACGTCGCGGGCTGAAGCTGCGCGCGGCGCATGCGCAGCAGATCGCGCGATGCCGCGATGCCGATCAGGCCCATCATCACGGCGATGCCGATCATCAGATGCGTATCCATGTAAGTCCTCGGTGCTGGCAGATATCAGGTGGCGTCAAACAGTTTCGCTACCTTATCAAGCCGAAGCGCCGCCGGGCGTAAGGAAGTGTTGCGATCTGCGCAAGCTGTAACAGCCTGTCACAACGCGCACGCCGCGCATGACGTCGATCAAGCCGCGGCGGCTCAGGTGCGCGCGAAGCGGCGCAGTTCGGCCTGGTCGCGCGCGAGCGTCGAAGGCAGGTTCTCGCGCAGCAGTTCGACCCACGTGCGGATCTTCGCATCGAGATACTGGCGCGACGGATACATCGCGTAGACGTTCATCTCCTGCGATTTGTACTCCGGCAGGATCCACTGAAGCTCGCCGCTGCGCAGCCCGCTGATCGCCGAATAGATCGGCAGGAGGCCCACGCCCATGCCCTCACGCACGGCCACCGCCATCGCCTCGGCCACGTTCACCTGGAACGTCGGCGTGCCGAGATCGATATTCGTTTGGCCTTCAGGGCCGGTGAACTGCCACTGCGCGGTGGGGAACACCGGCGTCACCATTTGCAGGCAGGTGTGGTTCGCGAGATCGGCGGGGCTTTGCGGTACGCCGCGCTTTTCCAGATACGCGGACGACGCGCACGCAATGCTGAACGCGCTCGCAATGCGCTGCGACACGAATCCCGAATCCGGCAGATCGGTGGCGAGCACGAGCGCCACGTCGTAGCCTTCGTCGAGCAGGTCCGGCATGCGCTGGGCGAGCGTGAGTTCCACATGCACGTCCGGATAGAGCAATTGATACTGCCCCACCGCCGGCACCACATAGTGCTGGCCGAAGCTCGTCATGGCATGGACCTTGAGCTTGCCCGAGGGGCGCGCATGCGCGTCGCCGGCCTCGGCTTCAGCCTGATCGACGTAGGCGAGGATCTGCTCGCAGCGTTGCAGGTAGCGCTCGCCCGCCTCGGTGAGCGCGATGCGGCGCGTCGTGCGATTCAGAAGCCGCGTGCGCAGGTGCGCTTCCAGATCTGAAACCGCGCGCGAAGCGTAAGCCGTGGTCGTATTCAGGTGCTGCGCGGCGCCCGTGAAGCTGCCCGCTTCCACCACCCGGACGAATACACGCATGTTTTGTAGCGTATCCATACCAATCCTCTATCTGACGCACGAATTGTTTCATATTTCGCAAGACCGATTGTCTCACGTTTTGTAAAAATGCCTTGCATCCTTACCGGTTATTTATTAATCGCGCGAAAAATATAATGACGCACAGTGATTCATAGCCAAGTAAAGGAGTAAATCGTGCAGTCTCCGGTACCGAAAGGACTCGCCGCACTCACGGTTCTTACGTTCTCGTTGATAATCGCGGGCTGCGCCAGTACCGGGGGCATCGCACCGCAGGCGAAGCAGGCCGAAGCGTCGCAACTCGACGCCGGATCGGCCATCCGCGCGGCCAACACCGACGCCGCCTGGCCCGCCAGCAACTGGTGGCAGGGCTACAACGACCCGCAACTGAACGCCTGGATCGAAACGGCCGTGGCCGGCAACCCCTCGCTTGCCGCCGCCCAGGCGCGTGTGCGCGAGGCGCGCTCGATGGTGGGCGTGGCCCAGGCCGGGCTCCTGCCGCAAATCAGCGGCAACATGTCCATCCAGCGCCAGCAATGGTCCGACAATATCTATTACGGACCGGGCTCGCTCGCGGGCGCGAACACGTGGAACAACACGGCCTCGCTCGGCCTCTCGTATCACCTCGATCTTTGGGGGCAGGACAAGAACAACGCCGAGCGCGCGCTCGACGTGGCGCACGCCACGGCCGCCGACGCGCGCGCCGCGCAGCTCGAACTCGAAGTCAATGTCACGCGCACGTACATCGAGATGTCGATGAACTACGCGCTGCTCGACATTGCGAAGCAGACACTCGGCCAGCAGCAGCGCATTCTCACGCTGGCGCAAAAGCGGCTGGCCGGCGGCATCGGCACGCAGCTCGAAGTGAGCCAGGCCGAAACGCCGCTGCCCGAATACGAGCGCCAGATCGACGCGCTCGAAGAATCCATCGCGCTCGGCAAGAACCAGATGGCCGCGCTCGCGGGCAAAGGCCCGGGCGCGGGTGAATCGATCCAGCGCCCGGCGCTCTCGCTCGCAGCGCCCGCGGGCCTGCCCTCGGCGCTGCCGGCCGAGCTGATCGGCTATCGCCCCGACGTGGTCGCGGCGCGCTGGCTCGTGGCCGCGCAAGCGCGCGGCATCGACGTGGCCAAGGCCGAGTTCTATCCGAACGTGAACCTGCTCATTTCGATGGGCGGTTACGCCGCCGCCGGCCCGATGTTCCAGTTCCTCAAGTCGATGAGCGGCAGCTATGCGGGCGGCCCGGCGTTCTCGCTGCCGATTTTCGACGGCGGACGCCTGCGTGCCCAGCTTGGCGCGCAGTCCGCCGCGTATGATATTGCCGTCGACCAGTACAACCAGACGATCGTGACCGCGCTCAAGGAAATCGCCGACCAGGTCGTGCGCATGCGCTCGCTCGCTACCCAGGAAGACGACGCGCACCGCTCGGTTGCGGCCGCGCAGCGCAACTACGATCTGGCGCAGGAAGGCTTCCGCCGTGGCCTGACCGACTACGTCAACGTGCTGATCGCGCAAACGCAGCTCTTGCGGGCGCAGGAAGGCGTGGCACGCATTCAGGCCGAGCGCCTGAACGCCCATGCCACGCTGGTCGCGGCACTGGGCGGCGGCATGATCGACGCGTCGAGCAACGCCGCCACGAAGGGCCCGACCGACGCCGAGCAACTGCCCGCGCACGGCAAGAAGACGCGCGCCGTGCCGCTCATGCCCGCCGCGCTGCTCGCCCCGCATGGGTCGAAGAACGCGTCCGGTCCGGACGCGGCCGACGCCGGCGCATCGGGCCCGGGCAACGCAACCAGCGGCGCAACCGGCGCGGCGCACTGAGGCAGACGATGCAAGCCTCCACCTCCACTCCTTCGCAGCCGGGCGGCCAAAGCCTGTACGACGCGCTCGCCGACTGGGCGCGCACCGACGGCCTTGTCTGGATCTATCTGCTCAAGGCGATCGCCGCGGCGCTGCTCGCGCTCGGCATCGCCATGAAGCTCGATCTGCCGCAGCCGCGCACGGCCATGACCACGGTGTTCATCGTGATGCAGCCGCAAAGCGGCCCCGTGTTCGCGAAGAGTTTCTACCGGATCTGCGGCACGCTGGTCGGCCTCGTCGTGATGCTCGCGCTGATCGGCCTCTTCGCCCAGCAACCGGAACTCTTCATCGTCTCGACGGCGCTGTGGGTCGGCCTGTGCACCGCGGGCGCCGCGCGCAACCGCAATTTCCGCTCGTACGGCTTCGTGCTCGCGGGGTACACGGCGGCGCTCATCGGCATTCCGGCTTCGCAGCATCCCGACGGTGCGTTCATGTCCGCCATGACGCGCGTATGCGAAATCTCGATCGGCATTCTTTCCTCGGGCTTCGTGAGCGCCGTGGTGTTCCCGCAATACACGGGCGCGCTGCTGCGCTCGACGGTGCGGCGCCGTTTCTCGTCGTTCGTCGATTATGTTTCGGCGGTGCTCGCGGGGCGTATCGACCGCTCGCATGTCGAGGCGACCAACGCGCGCTTCGTCGCCGATGTCGTGGGCCTCGAAGCGAACCGCAGCACGGCCGTGTTCGAGTCGCCCGACGCGCGCATGCGCTCGGGACGCCTCGCGCGCCTGAACACCGAGTTCATGACGGCCTCCACGCGCTTTCATGCGCTGCATCAGTTGATGAACCGCCTGCACGCGGAAGGCTCCTCGGCCACCGTCGAGGCGCTCGAACCGTACTTCCACGAGATCGCCCCCCTCTTCGCCAAAGCAGGCGAGCCGGTGCTCACGGCCGCCGACGCGGCGCACGTCTCGAAGCAACTCGAAGACTATCGCGCGACGCTGCCCAGGCGCGTGCGCGCCACGCGTGACGCACTCGAAGCCCAGGGCGATGCGCGCCTGCTCGATTTCGACACGGCCACGGAGCTCTTCTACCGCTTCGTGCACGAGATGACCGAGTACACGGCCACCTACGCCTCGCTCGCCGTCGACACGCACTCGCGCGAAAAATGGATCTCGCGCTATGTGCCGAAGACGAACCTGATCGCGGCGGGTGTGTCGGGCTTGCGCGCGGCGATCGTGATGACGCTGCTCGGCGCGTTCTGGATCGCCACCGCGTGGCCGAGCGGCACGAACCTCGTGCTCAACGCCGCCGCAACCTGCGCGCTCGCCTCGGCTTCGCCGCAGCCCGCGCGCATGGCAAGCCAGATGGCGATGGGCACCGTGCTCGCGTCGTTCGTCGGCATGATCCTCACGTTCGGCGTGTTTCCGCACATCGACGGCTTCGTGATGCTGTGCGTCGTGCTCGCGCCCGCGCTCGCCCTTGGCGTGTTCCTCACGACGCGACCGAAATACGCGGGCCTCGGCGTGGGCTACTGCATCTTCCTGTGCTTTCTCGCGGGCCCGGACAACGTCGTGCAGTACAACCCGAGCGGCTATATCAACGACGCGCTCGCGCTCGTCGCTTCGATGGCCGTGTCGGCCGCGGCGTTCGCCGTGCTGCTGCCGCCCTCCACGCCGTGGCTGCGCCGCCGTCTGCTCGCCGACCTGCGCGGCGGCGCGGTGCAGGCGTGCCGGGCGCGCCTCAAGGGACTGCGCAACCGCTTCGAAAGCGGCGCGCGCGACCTGATGTTCCAGCTCGCCGCGATCGCCGGCAACGACGAAGCGCAACGCCGCGACACGCTGCGCTGGCTCTTCTCCACGCTCGAAGTGGGCAACGCCGCGCTCGATCTGCGCGACGAACTGGCTACGCTCCCCGCCCATCCGCAGTACGCGGCGGGCACGACATGGCGCATCGCGGTCGATGCGACGCTCGAAGCCGTGAGCGCGCTGTTCGAGCGCCCGAGCGAGGCGCGCTATCGCGGCGCGCTCGCCTCGACCGACGTCGCCATTGCCGCGAGCCAGGCCGTGCTGCAAGGCATGTTCCGGCCCGAAGCGACGGGCGCGGCGCAACGCGGCGACACGCCGCCGCGCGAGGAGCGCCACCAGTTGCAGCGCATCCAGAGCCATCTGCATTTCATCCGCACCGCGCTCATCGACCCGCAATCGCCGCTCGCGGCGTATGCGGGCAGCGCGGGCGCGCATCCTGGCGCCAGCCAAGGAGCCAACCATGCCTCGTGACGTAGCGTTTCTCGACGCCTATATCCCGGCGATCGTGCTGCTCTTCATTCTGGGCGCGGCGATCACCTGGGTGCTCGATTCCGTGCTGGCCAGAACCGGCCTCTACCGGGTCGTGTGGCACCCGTCCCTCTTTCGCGTGAGCCTGCTCGTGGTCGTGTGCTGCGTGCTGGGTCTCGCGGTCTATCACTGAAGCGAAGTCGAATCATGACAATCCGGAACATCATTGGCTTTATCGCGACGGCCATCATCTTCGTCGTCGCCATTCTGGTGGGACGCGTCCTGTGGGTGCACTACATGGACGAGCCCTGGACCCGCGACGGCCGCGTGCGCGCCGAAGTGGTGAACATCGCGCCCGACGTCTCGGGCGCCGTGGTCGAGCTGCCCGTGAAGGACAACCAGTTCGTCCACAAGGGCGACCTGCTGATGCAGATCGACCCGTCGCACTATCAGATCGCCGTGGAGCAAGCCGAGGCCGCCGTGGGCGCGCGCAAGGCCGAACTGACGATGCGCCAGGACGACGCGAAGCGCCGCGCCGACATGGACAGCGAAGTCGTGTCGCAGGAAAACCGCGAGAACGCCTCGCACACCGCGAACTCGGCGCAGGCGCAGTATCAGCAGGCGCTCGCCGCGCTCGACGCCGCGAAGCTCAATCTCGAACGCACGCGCGTGATCTCGCCGGTCGACGGCTACATCACGAACCTCCAGGTGTTCCAGGGCGACTACGCGATTGCGGGCCAGGCCAAGCTCGCCGTGGTGGACAGCCATTCGTTCTGGGTCTACGGCTACTTCGAGGAAACCAAGCTGCCGCACGTGAAGGTGGGCAACAAGGCCGAGATCAAGCTGATGAGCGGCGGCACGCTCGAAGGCCACGTCGAAAGCATCTCGCGCGGCATTTACGACCGCGACAATCCGCAAAGCCGCGAACTGCTCGCCGACGTGAACCCGACCTTCAACTGGGTGCGGCTCGCGCAGCGCGTGCCGGTGCGCATCCATATCGACAAGGTGCCGGACGACATGGTGCTCGCCGCGGGCACGACCTGCACGGTGGTGGTGAAGCCGGGCACCTGATGAGGCATGCGGGCGGCCGCCGAGCCGCCGCGGATCACGAGAAGGGGAACGTCATTGCGACGCTCCCCTTTTTTGTTGCGTGCACAACGAGAGAATGTCAAACGTTGCCGCACATTGGACCGACAGTCAAACGGTGGGCATTGCAAAACCTTTCTCCCTAGCACGCTAAAACCTGTCTCGATTGATGCACATCAATCGAGGTTTTCTGAATTGCTAGGATTATTCCTATTTCCCATTTACTCCTGACCCACACGCGACGTGACCTATCGCGCATATCGACTACATGAAGCCAGCCAGGCGACCGCTGGGCCCGCGCGCGGCAAGGTGCGCCGCTTCGCGCGCCGTGCGCTGGCCGGACTCATGAGCCGTCAGTCGGCCAGCTCCGTGCGCGTGGTCGTGCTCGGTCTCGGCAACGTCCAGTGGGGCGATGCCGGCGTGGGCGTGCACGCGCTCGCGCGACTCCGGGCGCAGTGGCAATGTCCCGCGCAGGTCGAACTCGTGGAAGGCGGCACGCGCGGTCGCACGCTCTTGCCCGTGGTCGAGTCGGCGCAGCGCCTGATCGTGCTCACCGCGCTCGATTTTGGGCTCGCGCCGGGCGAGTTGCGCGTGCTCACCGGCGACGAAGCGGCCCGGCAACTCTATCTGCGCCGCCCCAACCGCCCCGGCATGGCCTTCGCCGACGCCCTCGCCTGCGCGCAGCTAAGCGGGCGCTCGCCGCGCGACATCGTGCTGATCGGCGTGCAGCCGCACCACGGCGACTGCTATGGCGCGCGGTTGTCCAGCGCCGTTGACGGGCAACTCGACCCCGTGGTCGACACCGCGCGGCGCTGGCTGCAACGCTGGCGCGCCGCGCCGCTGCCGCGCACGGTCGCCTGCCCCGGTACGCCCATCCCGCCCGGCGCCTGAGCGCAAGCCCCCGCGCGGTCGCCATGTGACGACACGCCTCGCCCGCGGCGTGCGCCGGTAGTGGAGAACCCGCGTTGCCCGCGCGCATTGCACTGCACTATCCTGAAAAACCGGCGCCAGATCCGGCCGCCGGCCTCGCCTGCGTCGGCCGGATAACGAGCACGCAAAGACACCAACAAGCACGCGCAAACACCATAAGCACGGGTGAGCAGCATCAGGCGCCATCAGCACGGGAGGAAGGCAGTCATGCATTACCGCGATTTTCACCGCGAGTCGATCGCACAGCCCGAGGACTTCTGGCGCCGCGAAGCCGCGCGCATCCACTGGGAAACGCCGTTCGACCAGGTGCTGGACCGCTCGAACCCGCCGTTCGCGCGCTGGTTCGTGGGCGGGCGCACGAACCTGTGCTTCAACGCCGTCGACCGCCATCTCGCGTCGCGCGCGCAGCAGAACGCGCTCGTCTATGTCTCGACCGAAACGGGTATCGAGCGCCGCTACACCTACGCCGACCTGCACGCCGAGGTGAACCGCATGGCCGCCGTCATGCGTTCGCTGGGCGTCGCGCGCGGCGACCGCGTGCTGATTTATCTGCCGATGATTCCCGAGGCCGTGTTCGCCATGCTCGCCTGCGCGCGTCTGGGCGCGGTGCATTCGGTGGTGTTCGGCGGATTCGCCGCGCCGAGCCTCGCCGCGCGCATCGACGACGCGCGGCCCGCCCTGCTCGTGACCGCCGACGCGGGCGCGCGCGGCGGCAAGGTGATCGACTACACGCCGCTCGTGGACGAAGCCATGGCGCGCGCCGAACACGCGCCGCCCAAGGTGCTGCTGATCGACCGCCAACTCGCGCCCGAGCGCCTGAACGCGCCCTATCTCGTCGATTACGAGCCGCTGCGCGAGCAGCACTACGACGCGCGCATTCCCTGCGAATGGCTCGAATCGAACGAGCCCTCGTATGTGCTCTACACCTCGGGCACGACCGGCAAGCCGAAGGGCGTGCAGCGCGACGTGGGCGGCTATGCCGTGGCGCTCGCGGCCTCGATGGAATACATCTTCGAGGGCCGCCCGGGCGACACCATGTTCACGGCATCGGACATCGGCTGGGTGGTGGGCCATAGCTACATCATCTATGCGCCGCTGCTCGCGGGCATGACCACGGTGATGTACGAAGGCACGCCTGTTCGCCCCGACGGCGGCATCTGGTGGCGCCTCGTCGAACAGCATCGCATCAACCTGATGTTCACGGCGCCCACGGCGATTCGCGTGCTCAAGAAGCAGGACCCGGCGCTCCTGCGCGCCGCCGACCTGTCGAGCCTGCGCACGCTCTTTCTCGCGGGCGAACCGCTCGACGAGCCCACGGCGCAATGGATCTCGGACGCACTCGGCAAGCCCGTGGTCGACAACTACTGGCAAACGGAAACCGGCTGGCCGATGCTCGCCATCCAGCGCGGCGTGGAGCCGCTGCCGCAAAAGCTCGGCTCACCCGGCGTGCCCTGCTACGGCTACGACCTCGTGCTGCGCGACGAGCACACGGGCGAGCCGTGCGCGCAGGGCGAGAAAGGCGTCATCACGCTCGGTTACCCGCTGCCGCCCGGCTGCATGCAGACCGTGTGGGGCGACGACGCGCGCTTCGTGAAAACGTATTGGGAGAGCGTGCCCGGCCAGCAGGTCTATTCGACCTTCGACTGGGGCGTGCAGGACGCGGACGGTTACGTGACGATCCTCGGGCGCACCGACGACGTGATCAACGTGGCGGGCCATCGCTTGGGCACGCGCGAAATCGAAGAGGCGATCTCCTCGCACGCGGCGGTCGCGGAAGTGGCCGTGGTGGGCGTGAACGACGCGGTGAAGGGTCAGGCGGCGCTGGCTTTCGTGGTGTTGCGCGACGCCAATGCGGCAGCGAATCCGGCCGACGCCGAAAAGCTCGCCGCCGCGCTGGCCGCAACGGTGGACCGCCAGCTAGGCGCGATCGGCCGCCCCGCGCGCGTGCACTTCGTGCCGATGCTGCCGAAAACGCGCTCGGGCAAGCTGCTGCGCCGCGCGATTGCGGCGCTCGCCGAAGGGCGCGATCCGGGCGATCTGCCGACGATCGAGGACGCTACGGCGCTTCAGTCGATTCGCGAGGCGGTGGGCTCGGGCGATAGCTGACCCGAGGCCCGCGCAGGCCCCAGGCAGGAGCCCGGCGGCCGCTCAGCGTGCGAGCGGCCGATACCCGGCGAGAAAGCGCTTGAGGATGCCGGTCGAATACGTGCCCGCGATATCCGTGAGGAAGCTCGAAAACGAAGTGCTCGCGTGCTCGTCGGCGGTGTCCGAGATCGTACGCACGACCGCGCACGGCACCTCGTACTCGTGGCAAACCTGGGCGATCGCGGCGCCTTCCATCTCGACCGCCAGCGCATCGGGCAACAGCGCGCGCAGCGCGCCCACGGCCGCGGCGTTCGCCACGAACTGGTCGCCGCTGATCACGAGCCCGCGATGCACCTGCGGCAACGCGGTTTCGAAGCGCGGCAGCGCGGCCTTGTAGCGCGCCGTCAGCTCCGTGCCCTCCTCCGCGATGAACCGTTCGCACGCAACGGCGAGCGCCTCGGCCAACGCATGGTCGGCGTCGAAGCGCGAGCGCGCCAGTAGCGGAATCTCGTGGCGCGGGAACAGCGGCTCGGCGTTCATGTCGTGCTGGAGCAGCGTTTCGCCCACCACGACGTCGCCGACATGCACGTCCGGGCCCACGCCGCCCGCCACCCCCGTAAAGACCACGGCCTCGACATCGAACGCATGGATCAGTGCGCTCGCCGTGGCGGCCGCCGCGACCTTGCCGACGCGCGCGAGCGTCACGACGCAAGGCGCGCCGTGCACGGTGCCGAGGTGATAGTCGCGCCGGCCGAACGTGCGCGTCACGACGCCGGATTCGGCCTGCATCGCCGCGATCAGATCGCCGAGTTCCTGGGGCAAGGCGGCAAGCACGCCGAGCGGTCGAGCGGCCGTGCCGCTCGCGTAGGTGGGGAGGTTCATCTTCGATTGTTTTCCGTCTGAATCGTCTGAGGCTTACGCGCGCTCACTCCACTGCCTGCAACTTCGCCACCGCCAGCGCGAGCCACTTCTCGCCGTGGCGCTTGAAGCGCACCTGCGCCTTGGCGTCGGTGCCGCTGCCTTCGAGCGCCGTGATCGTGCCTTCGCCGAACTTCGTGTGGAACACGCCCTGGCCCACGCGGAAGCCCGTTTCGGCCGCGCGCTGCTCATTGGCGAACGCAGGTGCGGGGCTCTTGTCGGCGATATAGGCGTCGCGCTCGCGGCGGCCGCCGCCGTTGCTGTTGCCGTCACCGCCGCCCGGCCGCGAGAACCAGTCGCGGCCCCAGCCGGCGTTGTCGGAGCGTCCGCCCCAGCGCGCGCCCGCCTCGACCTTGGGCGTGAGCCACTTGAGCGACTCCTGCGGCAGTTCGTCGAAAAAGCGCGAGCGCACGTTGTAACGCGTCTGGCCGTGCAGCAGACGGCTCTGCGCGAACGAGATATACAGCCGCTCCTTCGCCCGCGTGATCGCCACGTACATGAGGCGGCGCTCTTCTTCGAGGCCGTCGGCTTCCATCGCGCTGTTCTCGTGCGGGAACAGGCCCTCTTCGAGACCGGTCATGAAGACCGCCGTGAATTCGAGCCCCTTCGCCGCGTGCACCGTCATCAGTTGCACGGCGTCCTGGCCCGCCTGCGCCTGGTTGTCGCCCGCTTCGAGCGACGCATGCGAGAGGAAGCCCGCGAGCGGCGTCATGACGTCGGGATTCTGCGCGGGGTCGGTGATCGTGGGCGCGTCGAGCACTTCGATCTCGCCGTCCTGCGAGACGATCTCGGGCGCGGCGCTCGCGCCGGGGCGCAGCGGGATCGAGCGCGCGGGCGTGTCGAGGCCGTAGCCCGCCTCGCTCACGAACGCCGTGGCCGCATTCACCAGTTCCTGCAAGTTCTCCAGACGGTCCTGACCTTCGCGCTCGGTCTGATAGAACTCGGCCAGTCCGCTCATGCGCACCGTGTATTCGACGGTTTCCGGCAAGCTCATCTGCGCCGTTTCGGCGCGCATCTTCGCGACCAGATTGGCGAACGAACCGAGGCTCGTGCCCGCCTTGCCTGTCACGTAGGGAATGGCCGCGGCCATCGAGCAGTTGTAGAGACGCGCCGCGTCGGCAAGCTGTTCGATCGAGCGCGCGCCAATGCCGCGCGTGGGGAAGTTCACGACGCGCGCGAACGCGGTGTCGTCGTTCGGGTTGTCGATCAGGCGCAGATACGCGAGCGCATGCTTGACTTCCTGGCGCTCGAAAAAGCGTAGGCCGCCATACACCTTGTACGGCACGCCCGCGTTCACGAGCGTGTGCTCGATCGTGCGCGACTGCGCGTTGCTGCGGTAAAGAATGGCGATCTCGTGGCGCGCGAGCCCCTGATTGATGAGCGCGCGAATTTCCTCGACGATCCAGCCCGCTTCCTGCGAATCGGTCGCGGCCTCGTACACGCGCACCGGCTCGCCGTGGCCCGCGTCGGTGCGCAGGTTCTTGCCCAGACGCCGCGAGTTATGCGCGATCAGGTAGTTGGCCGCATCGAGAATATGGCCGTGCGAGCGGTAGTTCTGCTCCAGCTTGATCATGTGCTTCACGCGGAACTCGTTCTCGAAGTCGCGCATGTTGCCCACGTTCGCACCGCGGAACGCATAGATCGACTGGTCGTCGTCGCCCACTGCGAAGATCGCGTTGCTCGGCCCCGCGAGCAGCTTGAGCCACGCGTACTGGAGCTTGTTGGTGTCCTGGAACTCGTCCACGAGGATGTCGCGAAAGCGCGCCTGATAGTGCGCGCGCAGCGGCGGGTTGTACGAAAGCAATTCGTAGCAGCGCAGCAGCAGCTCGGCGAAATCGACCACGCCTTCGCGCTGGCACTGCTGGTCGTAGGCCTCGTAAAGCTCGACGAACTTGCGGTTGAAGTCGTCGCTCACGTCCACGTCTTTCGGACGCAGGCCCTGTTCCTTCGCGTTGTTGATGAAGTACTGGAGATTCTTGGGCGGATACTTCTCGTCGTCGATGTTCAGGCCCTTCATCAGACGCTTGATGGCCGAAAGCTGGTCGGCCGTGTCGAGAATCTGGAAGGTCTGCGGCAGGCCGGCGTCGCGGTAATGCGCGCGCAGCATGCGGTTGCACAGCCCGTGGAAGGTGCCGATCCACATGCCGCGCGTGTCGATGGGCAGGAGCGCCTGGAGGCGGCTCATCATTTCGCGCGCGGCCTTGTTCGTGAAGGTCACGGCGAGGATGGTGGACGGCGAAGCCATGCCCTGCTGGATCAGCCACGCAATGCGCGTGATCAGCACGCGCGTCTTGCCGCTGCCCGCCCCGGCCAGAATGAGCGCCGGTTCGTTGGGCAGCGTGACGGCGGCGAGTTGTTCGGGGTTCAGGTTCGCGAGCAGTTCGGGCATGGGCTGAAAGGGAGCGTGACGCTGGGGCGGGACCCCAGTGACGTGGCGCGCGGCAAAGGCGCGCCGTTGAATGGCAGACCGCCATTATAAGTGCGCGCGCACACGGCGGCTTGCGCGCTCCGGGCATGCCGCGAACGCAGCGCGGACCCGGCCTCGCGCGAGCGCACGATGCCCCGCGCTTCACGCCGGATCGCGCCTCACTCGGTCCTCACGCGCGCCTTACATCGGCTGACGCGTCGGCTCCTACACCACTTCCCCTTATAATCGAACGTTTCCGCATCCTTTTTTCGGCAGATTCCACCCATGAGCGACAGCACGCTAGCGAAAAGCTTCGAGCCCCAGACTATCGAGGCCCAGTGGGGCCCCGAATGGGAGCGTCGAGGCTACGCCGCCGCGACCTTCGAGCCCGGCCGCAACAACTTCTCGATCCAGTTGCCGCCGCCCAACGTCACCGGCACGCTGCACATGGGGCACGCGTTCAACCAGACGATCATGGACGGCCTCGCGCGCTACCACCGCATGCTCGGCGACAACACGCTGTGGGTGCCGGGCACCGACCACGCGGGTATCGCCACGCAGATCGTGGTCGAGCGCCAGCTCGACGCGCAGAAGCTCTCGCGCCATGATCTCGGCCGCGAGAAGTTCGTCGAGCGCGTGTGGGAATGGAAGCAGAAGTCGGGCTCGACCATCACCGGTCAGGTGCGCCGCCTTGGCGCCTCGATCGACTGGTCGCGCGAATACTTCACGATGGACGACAAGATGTCGGCCGCCGTGCGCGACGTGTTCGTGACCCTCTATGAACAGGGCCTGATCTACCGCGGCAAGCGCCTCGTGAACTGGGACCCGGTGCTGCTCACCGCCGTCTCGGACCTCGAAGTGGCGAGCGAAGAAGAAAACGGCAACCTGTGGCACCTGCGCTATCCGCTCGCGGACGGCTCAGGCCACCTCACGGTCGCGACCACGCGCCCGGAAACCATGCTCGGCGACACGGCCGTGATGGTCCACCCGGAAGACGAGCGCTATGCGCACCTGATCGGCAAGACCGTGAAGCTGCCGCTCGCGGACCGCGAGATCCCCATCATCGCCGACGACTACGTGGACCGCGAGTTCGGCACGGGCGTCGTGAAGGTCACGCCCGCGCACGACTTCAACGACTACCAGGTGGGCCTGCGCCACGGCCTGCCGATGATCGAGATCCTCACGCTCGACGCGAAGATCAACGACAACGCGCCCGAGAAGTATCGCGGCCTCGACCGCTTCGAAGCACGCAAGCACGTGGTCGCCGACTTCGAGGCGCTCGGCCTGCTGGACTCGGTGCAGCCGCACAAGCTGATGGTGCCGCGCGGCGACCGCACGGGCGTGGTGATCGAGCCAATGCTCACGGACCAGTGGTTCGTGGCCATGACGAAGCCCGCGCCCGAAGGCACCTTCAACCCCGGCAAGTCGATCACCGAAACCTCGCTCGACGTGGTGCGCAACGGCCAGATCAAGTTCGTGCCGGAAAACTGGAGCACGACCTACTACCAGTGGCTCGAAAACATCCAGGACTGGTGCATCTCGCGCCAGCTCTGGTGGGGCCACCAGATCCCGGCGTGGTACGGCGAAAACGGCGAGATCTTTGTCGCGAAGAGCGAAGAAGACGCACGCGCGCAGGCTGAAGCCAAGGGCTACACCGGCGCATTGAAGCGCGACGAAGACGTGCTCGACACGTGGTTCTCGTCGGCGCTCGTGCCGTTCTCGTCGCTCGGCTGGCCGGAGGAGACGCCCGAACTGAAGGCCTTCCTGCCCTCCTCCGTGCTCGTGACGGGTTTCGACATCATCTTCTTCTGGGTGGCGCGCATGGTCATGATGACCACGCACTTCACCGGCAAGGTGCCGTTCGAGACGGTGTACGTGCACGGCCTCGTGCGCGACGCCGAAGGCCAGAAGATGTCGAAGAGCAAGGGCAACACGCTCGACCCGATCGACATCGTCGACGGCATCGACCTCGAAACGCTGGTGGCCAAGCGCACCACGGGCCTCATGAACCCGAAGCAGGCCGCGACCATCGAAAAGAAGACGCGCAAGGAGTTCCCGGAAGGCATCGCCGCCTTCGGCACCGATGCGCTGCGCTTCACGATGGCTTCGATGGCCACGCTCGGCCGCAACGTGAACTTCGACCTCGCGCGCTGCGAGGGCTATCGCAACTTCTGCAACAAGCTGTGGAACGCCACGCGCTTCGTGCTGATGAACTGCGAAGGCCACGACTGCGGCTTCAGCAAACCGGGCGCATGCCAGCCGGGCGATTGCGGCCCCGGCGGCTACACGGACTTCTCGCAGGCGGACCGCTGGATCGTTTCGCTCCTGCAACGCGTGGAAGCCGACGTCGCGAAGGGCTTTGCGGACTATCGCTTCGACAACGTTGCCAACGCCATATACAAGTTCGTCTGGGACGAATACTGTGACTGGTATCTGGAACTGGCGAAGGTTCAGATCCAGACGGGTACGCCCGAGCAGCAGCGCGCCACGCGCCGCACGCTGCTGCGCGTGCTGGAAACGGTGCTGCGCCTTGCGCATCCGGTGATTCCGTTCATCACCGAAGCGCTGTGGCAAAAGGTTGCGCCGCTCACCGACGCGTACCCCGCAGGCGCCGCGGAAGGCGAGGCATCGATCATGATGCAGCGTTACCCGGTGTCGGATGCGAAGAAGATCGACGAAGCCGCGGAACAGTGGACCGCCGACCTGAAGGCCGTGATCGACGCGTGCCGCAACCTGCGTGGCGAGATGGGCCTCTCGCCCGCCACGAAGGTGCCGCTGCTCGTGACGGGCAACGCCGAGCGCCTCGCGTCGTTCGCGCCCTATGCGCAAGCGCTCGCGAAGCTTTCGGAGGTCCAGATCATCGCCGACGAAGCCGCACTCGACGCCGCCTCGGCAGGCGCGCCGGTTGCTATCGTTGGGACGGACAAGCTGGTGCTGAAGGTGGAGATCGACGTCGCGGCCGAACGCGAACGCCTTTCGAAGGAAATCACCCGACTCACCAATGAGGTGACGAAGTGCAAGGCCAAGCTAGGAAATGACAGTTTTGTAGCAAAAGCGCCGCCGGCAGTCGTTGAGCAGGAGCAGAAAAGACTGGCAGAATACCAGGCAACGCTGGAGAAGCTGGCCGCGCAACTCGCGCGGTTGCCAGCCTGAGTTGCCGCTTCCAGCCATCGGCACACAGGGCTGAAACGCATGGCGCCGCACCCGCGGCGTCGTGCGAGCTCCACAGCACCAGAGCACCACGACAGGGACTAAAGACATGCTGAAAGTGACAAAAGCGGTATTCCCGGTAGCGGGCCTAGGCACGCGCTTCCTTCCGGCCACGAAGGCAAGCCCGAAGGAAATGCTGCCTGTCGTCGACAAGCCGCTCATCCAGTACGCGGTCGAAGAAGCCGTGGCCGCAGGCATCACCGAAATGATCTTCGTGACCGGGCGCAGCAAGCGCGCGATCGAGGACCATTTCGACAAGTCGTACGAGATCGAGGCCGAACTCGAGGCGCGCGGCAAGGAGAAGCTGCTCGAACTGGTGCGCAACATCAAGCCGAACAACGTCGACTGCTTCTACGTGCGTCAGCCCGAAGCGCTGGGCCTCGGCCACGCCGTGCTGTGCGCGGAAAAGCTCGTGGGCGACAACCCGTTCGCCGTGATTCTCGCGGACGACCTGCTCTACGGCACCCCGCCCGTCATGCAGCAGATGGTCGAGGTGTTCGACCACTACCATAGCTCGGTGCTGGGCGTGGAAGAGATCCCGCCCTCGGAAACGCGCTCGTACGGCATCGTCGACGGCAAGGAATGGGAAGACTCGATCGTCAAGCTCTCGGGCATCGTCGAAAAGCCGGCGCCCGAAGTCGCGCCGTCTAACCTGGGCGTGGTCGGCCGCTATGTGCTCAAGCCGCGCATTTTCGACCACCTGCGCTCGATCAAGCCGGGCGCGGGCGGCGAACTCCAGCTCACCGACGCCATCCAGTCGCTGCTCGCCGATGAACAAGTGCTCGCGTACAAGTACCACGGCACGCGCTTCGACTGCGGCAGCAAGCTTGGGTATCTGAAGGCGACGGTCGAATTCGCGCTGCGTCACCCGGAAGTCGGCGCCGATTTCGAAGAGTATCTGCGTACGCGCAAGCCGGTGCTGGAAGGCTAGGCGCCCCCGGCCAGGCGCCCCCGGCCAGGACGGCATCGCTGCGCTTCGCGCAAACAAAAATGGCCCGCATGAGTTTTCACACTCATGCGGGCCATTTTTTTATCGGCTGCGGCGTTTAGCGGCGGCGCATCAGGAACACAAACGTCTTGTCCTGCTGCGAGCTTTCCACGATCTCGTTGCCCGTTTGCTTGGCGAACGCGGCGAAATCGCGCTGCGAGCCGGGATCGGTCGCGAGGACCTTGAGAATCTGGCCGCTTTCCATGTCGGCGAGCGCCTTCTTGGCGCGCAGGATCGGCAGCGGGCAGTTCAGCCCGCGTGCATCCACTTCCTTGTGAACCTGAATCTGCATCGGGGTTGGATCCTTCGGTGGCGCACCGTCGCGGCGTGAGACGGCGCTGGCAATAGCGTCGATTTTACCGCAGCCACGCCAGACGCCGCTTGGCCTCCGATCACGGCACGGCTCACAGCGTGACCGCCGCCCCCGTGTGCAGCGATTCGCGCAGCGCCTGGCCGATGCGCGTGGCCTCCAGCGCGTCGTCCAATGTCGCGCCAAGGCTCTCGTTTTCCGCGGCACCCGCCTTGCGCGCCGCGACTTCGGCGACGAACGCCTGCGCCTCGATCAGGAACGCCTCTTCGAAGCGGTCGAAGAACGTGGGCGTGCATTCGCTGCGCACGCCCGTCGCGTCATAGACATCGACGCGATTCGCGCGCGGGATGCGCCCGATCGCCAGCGCCCCCGCCGTGCCGATCACCTCGCTCGACGTATCGTTGCCGTGCGCCATCGTGCGCGAGGCGTAGAACATCGCAAGACGCCCGCCCTCGAATTCGCAGATCGCCACGCCGTTGTCCACGTCGCCCGCTTCGCGCAGGCCCTCGTGCAACGCGATCGCGCCCGCCGCATAGACGCGCGTCGCGCGCGGCTTGCCGAGCAGCCAGCGCGCGACGTCGATGTCGTGCACCGTGCAGTCGAGGAAGATGCCGCCCGAGGTGGGCGCGAAGCGCACGAAGAAGCCTTCGGGGTCGTTCAGGTCGCAGGTTTGCGAGCGCACGAGAAAAGGCCTGCCGATCGCACCCGCGTGCACTTTTGCATAGGTATCCTGATAACTCGGGTCGAAGCGGCGCATGAACCCGATGGTCACCTGCCGGTCGGGGTGACGATGCGCCACATTCACCACGCGCTCGCATTCGGCCACGTCGAGCGAAAGCGGCTTTTCGCAGAACACGTGCTTGCCCGCTTCGAGCGCCTGCACGATCTGCCCGGCATGCAGCGCCGAAGGTGTCACGAGCCATACCGCATCGACCGATTGATCCGCCAGCAGGTCGGCGTAATCGCCATACTGGCGCGCGGCGGGCAGCGCCTCGCGCGCCCACGCGAGATCCGCATCGAGCGGACTGCACGCCGCGGCGAGCGTCGCCCCCGGCACGCGATACGCCAGGTTCTGCGCATGCCGCCGCCCCAGCCTTCCGAGTCCCGCCACGCCCACGCGCAATGGCCGGGCACGATCGATTGCCTGCATCCTTGCTCTCCTCGCTTGATCTCAGCTTGATATGCGCCTGGTCCGGTTCAGTCGCCCAGCGTCACCACACGGCCCTCGCGCCACGACACCGAGGCGGCCTCGGCCAGTTCGAGCGCTTTCAGGCCGTCGGCAACCGAGGTGCGCACGGGCACGCCCTGCGTCACCGCTTCGTGGAAATGCGCCATCTCGCGCGCATACGCGGCGCGGTAGCGTTCGAGAAAGAACGCCTCGGGCACGTCCTGCGCCACGGCGGTCTTGGACCACGCCACCACTTCGGTCGGCTTCATGTTGCCCGCCTGGAGCATGCCTTCGCTGCCGAGCACTTCGAAGCGCTGGTCGTAGCCATAGGCCGCGCGCCGCGCCGTGTTGATCTGGCACAGCCGGCCGCGCTTCGTGCGGATCGTCACCGCCGTCGAATCGATGTCGCCCGCATCGGCAATCGCGGGATCGGACAGGCAACTGCCCGTCGCGTGCACGCTCACCGCTTCATCGTTGAGTATCCAGCGGAAGATGTCGAAGTCGTGGATCAGCATGTCCTTGAAGATGCCGCCCGAGTGCTTGATGTACTCCACCGGCGGCGCGCCCGGATCGCGGCTCGTCACGATCAGCATTTCCGGCGTGCCGATCTCGCCCGCGTCGAGACGCGTCTTGAGCGCGGCGAAGGTCGGATCGTAGCGGCGCTGAAAGCCGATCATGGCGACCACGCCCGCGCGCTGCACCGCTTGCGCGCAGGCGCGGGCGCGCTCGATGGTCAGATCGACGGGCTTTTCGCAGAAGATATGCTTGCCCGCCGCAGCCGACTTGAGAATCAGTTCGGAGTGCGTATCGGTGCTGGAGCAGATTACCGTGGCGCCGATCGAGGCGTCGCCGAACGCCGCCTCCACGTCGGCGACCTGCGCGCCGTGCTGCGCGGCGAGCGCGGCGGCGGCTTCGCGATTCACGTCGATCACGTACTTCAGGCGCACGCCGGGCTGGCGCGCGAGATTCGCCGCATGAATGCGGCCGATGCGCCCCGCGCCGAACACCGCCACATCCAACGTTTTCGCGGCTCCGCTTGCTGCACTAGTCATCGTATCCTCCGGTGTCGGTCGATTCTTCCACGTTGAGTTCGAGCCGGTACGCAAGCGCGATGAAGAGCGCCTGGCACAGGCAGAAGGTGCTGGTGAGCGAGCGGAACGCGAACGCGCTCCCCTCCTTCACATAGAGTTGCGCGTTCGCGTGGCGCGCGAGCGGCGAAAGCTGGCTGTCGGTGATGACGATGGTTTTGGCGTGATGCTGCTGCGCCACGCGCAGGCAGTACTGCGTTTCCTTGCCGTACGGCGCGAAGCTGATGGCGATCACCACGTCGCCCTTTTTCACGCTGCGAATCTGCTCGTGATACATGCCGCCCAGACCCGAGACGAGATGCACGCGCTTTCTCGTGTGCTGGAGCGCGTACACGATATAGCTCGCCACCGGAAACGAGCGGCGCACGCCGATCACGTAGATGTTGTCCGCCTGCTCCAGCATCTTCACGGCTTCGTCGAACTGCGCGCCGTCGAGGCCCGCTTCGAGTTCGTCGAGGCCGCTGCGGCACGCGCCGATGAATTCGCGCGCCACGGCGCCGCCCAATTCGGGGCTCGCCTCGCCTTCCTTGGCGTCGATCAGTTGCCGAATGCGCTGCTGGTAGCTCGTGGCCGAGGCGCCCTGCCCCGCATAGGCCTGCCGGAACACGGCCTGGAGATCGGAAAAACCCGAGAAGCCGAAGCGCTGCGCGAAGCGCACCACTGCCGACGGATGCACGCCGCAACTCGCCGCGATGTCGCTCGTGCGATCCATCATCACGCTCGCGCGATGCTGCTCGATGTAGGTCGCGATGCTTTTCAGCTGACGCGGCAACGCCTCGTAATCCTGCGCGATGCGCTGCATCAATTCGTCTACGCCCGCTACGGCGTCGGTTGTGTCATCCGCCATGATTGTTTTCCTTGGCTATTTGTCGCACTGCCGCAAAGCCTTGCCTGGCCTCGATTCCACGGCATGCCGACGGAGCCGATTATAGGCAGCGTCACGTACGAATGGAACAGATTTTCCATTTTTATTTTCAATGAAATTTTCGTTGCAAGTCGCGAGGCGATGTCCTACTCTTGTCGATGAGCTAGGCAGCAAACGCAGCGCTTCGCGACACAGCGCGGCTGCGACGCTCACCCCAAGAACGAACGACAGACCGAGAAAGGTGGAGACAATGACTCAACGCAAGGGCAAGACCATGCTCCGAAGGTTGGCCGCAGCGCTCGCGCTGGCAGCGGGACTGACAGGTGCGAGCGTCCTGGCCGCGCAAACGGCGCAAGCCGCCGACGCGCATTTCGTGCTCATCAGCCACGCGCCCGATTCCGACTCGTGGTGGAATACGATCAAGAACGCCATCAAGCAGGCCGACGAAGACTGGAACGTCGAGACCGACTACCGCAATCCGCCCAACGGCGACATCGCCGACATGTCGCGTCTGATCGAACAGGCCGCCGCGCGCAACTACGACGGCGTGATCGTCACCATTGCCGACTACGACGTGCTCAAGAGTTCCATCGGCAAGGTCACGGAAAAGAAGATCCCGCTCGTCACCATCAACTCGGGCACCGAGGAGCAGAGCGCGAAACTCGGCGCGATCATGCACGTCGGCCAGCCTGAATATGTGGCGGGCAAGGCCGCGGGCGAAAAGGCCAAAGCGGCGGGCGTGAAGTCCTTCCTGTGCGTGAATCACTTCGCCACCAACGCCGTGTCGTTCGAACGCTGCCGCGGCTTTGCCGATGCGCTCGGCGTGGACTACAAGTCCTCCACGATCGACTCCGGCCAGGACCCGACCGAAATCCAGTCGAAGGTGAGCGCGTATCTGCGCAACCACCCGAACACGGGCGCCATTCTCACGCTCGGCCCGGTGCCGGCGGCAGCCGCGCTCAAGGCGGTCGAACAGATGGGCCTCGCCGGCAAGATCTACTTCTGCACGTTCGACTTCTCGGACGACATTGCCAAGGCGATCCGCGCGGGCACCATCCAGTTCGCGATCGACCAGCAGCCGTACTTGCAGGGCTATATCCCCGTGGCCGTGCTCGCGATCGTGAAGAAGGAGCACACCACCGACCCGCAGAAGATCCGCCAGATTCTCGAAGCGAATCCGAAGTTCAAGCAGCGCCTCGAAACCTATGGCCTGCAACCGTCGTACGGCCCCAAGAATATCCGCTCGGGCCCGGGTTTCATCACCAAGGAAAATCTCGACAAGGTCGTGAAGTACGCAGGTCAGTACCGCTAAGCGTTTTTCGTCAGCCACGCGCGGCGGCGGCTAGCATCTTCCGATGCCCATCGCCTCTCGCCAGCCTCGCCGCGCGCCATTCACCGTGTTGCTTCTACTGCAAGGCAGTCGCTTGCAGGGGATGCGCTCGGGTATTTGAGCCAAAGCAGGTGCAACTGCGCCTCATACGGCCGAAACAGGAGACATCATGGGTGTAGCCGGCAAACACTTCCCCTCGCACGCACCGGAGAGCGGCGCGCAAGACGCGCCCACGCCGCAACCGGGCGCCAGCGACGAACGCGTGCGCCGCGAATCGTGGTTCGGCCATCTGCTCGGCCGCCCCGAATTCGCCGCGATTTCCGGCACCGTGCTCGTATTCGCCGTGTTCGCGATCGGCGCGGGCGGCTCGGGCATGTTCGATCTCGACGGCGTGATGAACTGGTCCCAGGTCGCCGCCTACCTCGGCATCCTGAGCGTCGGTGCGTGCCTGCTCATGATCGCGGGCGAGTTCGACCTCTCCATCGGCTCGATGATCGGCTTCGCCGGCATGATGGTGGCGATCCCCACAATGTACTTCCACTGGCCCATCGCGCTGTCCATTCTGTTCGCGTTCGTGGGCTGCACCGCGCTCGGCGCGCTGAACGGCTACCTCGTGATGCGCACGCGGCTGCCCTCTTTCATCGTTACGCTCGCGTTCCTGTTCATCCTGCGCGGCCTGACCCTCGCGCTCTCGATCATGTTCGCCGACCGCACCATCGTCTCGGGCGTGGGCGACGTGGCCAAGGCCGACTTCATCACCAACCTGCTCTTTCACGGCACCGCGTTCAAGGGTCTGTTCGTGGCGCTCGCGCATATCGGCATCGGCAAGATGCTCGACAACGGCCAGCCGCTCGTGCCGGGCGTGCCGAAGGTGATTCTGTGGTGGCTCGCGCTCGTGGCAATCGGTGCGTTCACGCTCGCCAAGACGCGCTACGGCAACTGGATCCTCGCCGTGGGCGGCGACTCCAACGCCGCGAAAAACGTGGGCGTGCCCGTGAAACGCGTGAAGATCTCGCTCTTCATGCTCACCGCGTTCTGCTCGTGCCTCTTTGCCGTGCTGCAAGTGTGCGACATCGGTTCGGCCGCCGCCGACCGCGGTCTTCAGAAGGAGTTCGAAGCAATCATCGCCGCGGTGATCGGCGGCACGCTGCTCACGGGCGGTTATGGCTCGGTGATTGGCGCGGCGTTCGGCGCGCTCATCTTCGGCGTCGTGCAGATCGGCATCACCTACACGAATATCGATTCGGACTGGTTCCGCGTGTTCCTCGGCGTGATGCTGCTCATTGCCGTGCTCTTCAATCACTATGTGCGCCGCCGCGTCGCGCAATCGTAAGCCGGAGGCTCAAATGTCCGATACCCAGAACACCGCCGGCAATACCGAAATCGGCGACACGATTCTCGCGCTCGAAAACGTCAGCAAGTACTTCGGCAAAGTGATTGCCCTGAACGGCGTGACGCTGCGCTTGCGGCGCGGCGAGGTGCACTGCCTGCTCGGCGACAACGGCGCGGGCAAGTCCACACTCATCAAGACGCTTGCCGGCGTGCATCAGCCCACCTCCGGCCAGTATTTCGTGGACGGCAAGCCAGTGGCGTTCGATTCGCCGAAAGACGCGCTCGACCTCGGCATCGCCACCGTCTATCAGGATCTCGCGCTCGTGCCGCTGCTCTCGGTCGCGCGCAACTTCTTCATGGGCCGCGAGCCGCAGAAGAAGCTGTTCGGCTTCATCAACGTGATGGATCTCGATACGAGCGCATCGGTCGCCAAGAATCGCCTCGCGGAGATGGGCATCAATGTGCGCGACCCGCATCAGGCCATCGGCACGATGTCGGGCGGCGAGAAGCAGTGCCTCGCCATCGCACGCGCGATTCACTTCGGGGCGCGCGTGCTGATTCTCGACGAGCCCACCGCCGCACTCGGCGTGAAGCAGAGCTTCAACGTGCTCAAGCTGATTCACGCGGCGCGCGCGAAAGGCATTTCGGTGATCTTCATCACCCACAACGTGCACCACGCCTACCCCATCGGCGACTCGTTCACGCTGCTCAATCGCGGCAAGTCGCTCGGCACCTACACGAAGGACACGATCAGCAAGAACGAAGTGCTCGACATGATGGCGGGCGGCGCGGAGATGCAGAAGATGATCGCCGAGCTCGACGGCGCGACCATCTGAGCACGACTGCACGGCACAGAACTCACCAGGAATACACATGGCTCTTACCGGATCAACCGCAAGCCGTTCAACGCCAGGCCGCTTTGCGGCCGGGCGCAGCCGCGACATCGTCTGTCTCGGCCGCCTTGGCGTCGATCTCTATGCGCAGCAGGTGGGTGCGCGGCTCGAAGACGTCTCCACCTTCGCCAAGTATCTGGGCGGCTCGTCGGCGAACATCGCCTTCGGCTGCGCGCGGCTCGGCCTGAAGTCGGCCATGCTCACGCGCGTGGGCGACGACCATATGGGACGCTTTCTCGTCGAAACGCTCGCAAAGGAAGGCTGCGACACGAGCCACGTGCGCGTGGATCACGACCGCCTCACGGCGCTCGTGCTGCTGGGGCTCAAAGACCGCGACACGTTCCCGCTCATTTTCTACCGCGAGAACTGCGCCGACATGGCCGTCGATACGCGCGACGTCGACGAAGCGTTCATCGCCTCCTCCAAAGCGTTGCTCATCACCGGCACGCACTTCTCGACCGAGCAGGTGAACCGCACGAGCCTCACCGCGCTCGATTACGCGCGCCGCAACAACGTGCGCACCGTGCTCGACATCGATTACCGGCCGGTGCTTTGGGGCCTCACGGGCAAGGCCGACGGCGAGACGCGCTTCGTGGCGAGCGAAGGCGTGAGCGCGCATTTGCAGCGCATTCTGCCGCTGTTCGATCTCGTGATCGGCACCGAGGAGGAGTTCCGCATTGCGGGCGGCAAGGAAGCGCTCGTCGACGCGCTCAAGCGCGTGCGCGAAGTCACGGGCGCGACGCTGCTCGTCAAGCGCGGGCCGCTCGGTTGCCAGATCGTGGAAGGCGCGGTGCCCGCCTCGATGGATGACCTGCCGATGCAGCGCGGCGTGGAAGTCGACGTGCTCAACGTGCTCGGTGCGGGCGATGCGTTCGCTTCGGGCTTCCTCTCGGGCTGGCTGCGCGATGCCACGCTCGAAGACTGCGCGCGCTCGGCCAACGCCTGCGGTGCACTCGTCGTTTCGCGGCACGGCTGCGCGCCCGCCATGCCCACGCCCGCGGAACTCGACTACTTCCTGCGCGAAGCCGCCGCCGACCCGGTGCGCATGCGCCGCCCCGACCGCGATGCGACGCTCGCGCGCCTGCATCGCGTGACGCCTGCGCGCACGCCGCGCGACGAGGTGCTCGGCTTCGCGTTCGACCATCGCAACCAGTTCTTCGATCTCGTGCAGCAAACCGGCGCAAGCGAAGCGCGCATTGCGTATCTGAAGAACCTGTTCGTCGAAGCGGTCGTGCAAACCGAACGTACGCTCGGCCTGCAAGGACGCATCGGTGTCCTGATCGACGACCGCTACGGCCAGGATGCGCTGAACGCCGCCACCGGGCGTGGCTGGTGGATCGGCCGCCCGGTCGAGTTGCCGGGGTCCGTGCCGCTCGTGTTCGACCACGGCCGCTCGATCGGCACGACGCTCGCTTCGTGGCCCATCGAGCACACGGTGAAGTGCCTCGTGCAGTTCCACCCCGACGAGCCCATCGAACAGCGGCTCGAACAGGAAGCGCAGTTGCGCGCGCTCTACGACGCCACCCAGGCAAGCGGCCACGAACTGCTGCTCGAAGTGATTCCGCCCAGGCTCAACGGCAAGCCCAATGCACCCGACACCGTCTATCGCGCGCTCAAGCGGCTCTACAACATCGGCATCTATCCCGAGTGGTGGAAGCTCGAACCGACGGGCGCCGCGCAATGGCGCGAGATCGATGCGCTGATCGCCGAGCGCGACCCGTATTGCCGCGGCGTCGTGCTGCTCGGGCTCTCCGCTCCCATCGACCAGCTCGTGGAAGGTTTCCGTGCAGCGGCCGCTTCGAACACCTGCCGCGGCTTCACCGTGGGCCGCTCGATCTTCTACGAGCCGAGCGTGGCCTGGCTCGCCGGCGAGATCGGTGACGACGAAGTGATCGCCCGCGCGCGCCGCGCCTTCGAGACGCTGATCCGCGCATGGCGCGCCGCGCGCGCCGACGCCGACGCCACACGCGGCAAGCACGACAAGCACGAGGAGAAAGCGGCATGAACCAACGCATCGCTCCCATCGCCAGCGCATCGCAGGAAAGCCCGCAGAACGCGGCGCCCGGCGCGCACGCGAGCACCGTGCGGCTCACGGCGGCGCAGGCGCTCGTGCGCTATCTCGCCGCGCAGCGCGTGGCGAGCGAAGACGGCTCGGGACGCACCGAGCCGCTTTTCGGCGGCGTGTTCGCGATCTTCGGCCACGGCAACGTGGCCGGCATCGGCGAAGCGCTCTATCAAAACCGGCACGAGTTGCCCACGCTGCGCGCGCACAACGAGCAGGCCATGGCGCACAGCGCGATCGCCTACGCGAAGGCGCACTTTCGCCGCCGCATGATGGCGGTGACGACGTCGATCGGCCCCGGCGCCACGAATCTGGTGACGGCGGCCGCGCTCGCGCACGTGAACCGGCTGCCCGTGCTGCTCTTGCCCGGCGACATCTTCGTCTCGCGCGAGCCCGATCCGGTGCTGCAACAGATCGAGGACCTCCACGACGGCGGCATCTCCGCGAACGACGCGCTGCGCCCCGTATCGCGCTACTTCGATCGCATCGTGCATCCCGCGCAACTGCTCACGGCGCTGCCGCGCGCGCTGCGCGTGCTCACCGACGCCGCGCTCTGCGGCCCGGTCACGCTCGCGCTGCCGCAAGACGTGCAGACCATGGCGTGGGACTACCCGGCGAGCTTCTTCACGCCGCGCCTCGTGACTTTCCACGCGCCCGCGCCCATTCAGGCCGAAATCGACGCGGCGCTCACGCAACTGCATCGCGCGAAGCGACCGCTCATCGTGGCGGGCGGCGGCGTGCTCTATTCGCGCGCCTCGCAGGCCTTGCAGACGCTCGCCTCGGCGCGCGGCATTCCCGTGGCCGAAACGCAGGCCGGCAAGGGCTCGCTCGCCTGGGACGATCCGCTCAATGCGGGCGCGCTCGGCGTAACGGGCTCGCCCGCGGCCAACGCGCTCGCGCGCGACGCCGATTGCGTGCTCGCCATCGGCACGCGCTTGCAGGACTTCACGACCGGCTCGAACTCGCTCTTTGCCAACGCGCACGTGATTGGCGTGAACGCCAACGGCTTCGACGCGCTCAAGCACAACGGCCTCGCCGTGCAGGCCGACGCGCGCCAGGCGCTCGCCGCGCTCAACGACGAGTTGATCAACTGGCGCGCCGACGCCAACTGGACCGCGCACGCGCAGCGCCTCGCAAGCGACTGGCGTGCCGACATCGAACGCCTCACCCACTCGCCGCAAGAGCGCTCCAGCCTGCCCTACGACGCCGACGTGATCGGCGCCGTGCAGCGCTCGTCGAGCCGTTCGTACACCGAAGATATCGTCGTGTGCGCGGCCGGCACCCTGCCCGCCGAGTTGCACAAGCTCTGGCGCGCGGGCCAGCCGGGCGCGTATCACGTGGAATACGGCTACTCGTGCATGGGTTACGAGATCGCGGGAGGCCTCGGCGCGAAGCTTGCGCGGCCCGATCGCGAAGTCATCGTCATGGTGGGCGACGGCAGCTATCTGATGATGAACAGCGAGATCGCCACCTCCGTCATGCTGGGCGCGAAGCTCATCATCGTGGTGCTCGACAATCGCGGCTATGGCTGCATCAACCGCTTGCAGCAGGCCTGCGGCGGCGCGCCGTTCAACAACCTGTTCGACGACTGCGCGCAAGGGCCGCTCGGTGCGCCGCGCATCGACTTCGCCTCGCATGCGCGCTCGCTTGGAGCGCAGGCCGAGCACGTGGCGAACGTCGCCGAACTCGAAGCGGCGCTGCAACGCGCGCGCGCTTCGTCGCGCACGTACCTGGTCTGCATCGACACCGACCCCGCGCGCACGACCGAAGAAGGCGGCTGGTGGTGGGAAGTCGCGGTGCCCGAGGTGTCCACGCGCGCGAGCGTGCGCGAGGCGCGCGAGCGCTATGAGGCACACATCACCGAACGCAGCGGACGCTCGCAGGCGAGCGACGCCGCCGCCGGCAACGACGACCCCGCTAATGCATGACGCGTCTGACGACAGAGACATCGAGGAGCGCACATGAGCGCATTTGAAGTACGCATCGGCATCAACCCGCTGTCGTGGATGAACGACGACCTGCCCTCGCTAGGCGGCGAGACGCCGCTTTCTCAGGCGCTGACCGAGGGCCGCGAGATCGGCTACGAAGGCTTCGAGTTGGGCAACAAGTTTCCGCGCGAGCCGCAGGCGCTCAAGGCGCTGCTCGCCCAGTACGATCTTTCGCTCGTTTCCGGCTGGTACTCGGGCATGCTCGCGCAGCGCAGCGTCGAGGAAGAGATCGCGGCCGTCGAGAAGCACCTGGACCTGCTCGCGCAAAACGGCGCGACGGTGATGGTGTACGGCGAAGTCGCCAATTCGATCCAGGGCGCGCCGCGCCCGCTCTATCAGCGTCCGCGCTTTTTCAGCGACAAGCAGTGGGACGACTACGCCGCGCGCGTGGACGCCTTCGCGCGTCACACGCTTTCGCGCGGCGTGCGCCTCGCGTATCACCATCACATGGGCGCCTATGTCGAAACGCCCGCCGACGTCGACAAGCTCATGGCCCGCACGAGCGACGCCGTGGGCCTGCTGTTCGACGCGGGCCACATGACGTTTGCGGGCGGCGATCCCGTGGCGGAACTCGACAAGCACATCGCGCGCGTGTGCCATGTGCATTGCAAGGACGTGCGCCCCGCCGTCATGAAGCTGGCGCGCAACCGCAACTGGAGCTTTCTCGACGCCGTGCTGGCCGGCGCGTTCACCGTGCCCGGCGACGGCGCCGTCGACTTCCCCGCGATCATCGCGCGTCTGAAACACCACGGCTATCGCGGCTGGCTCGTTGTCGAAGCCGAGCAGGACCCCGTGATCGCCCCGTCGTACGAGTACGCGCAAAAGGGCTACCGCACGCTGCGCGCGCTCGTCGATGCTACGGACACCCAATCGAAGGAGGCAGCATGACTCTGCTGGTCAAGGCCGCGCGCGAAGGCCAGACGATCGCGCGCGTCACGCCCGACACCGCGGGCTGGCGCTATGTCGGCTTCGCCGCTTACCGGCTTGCAACGGATGAAGTCGTGTACGTGTCCGAACCCGATCGCGAAAGCTGCATCGTCGTGCTCTCGGGCGCGGTGAACATCGAGGCCGGCGGCCAGCGCTGGTCGAGCCTCGGCTCGCGCGACAGCGTGTTCGAAGACGCCGCCCCGTACGCGCTCTACGTGCCGCCAGGCGTGAAGGCCACCGTGCGCGCGACGCGCGATGCCGAAGTGGGCGTGGCGAGCGCGCCCGCCAAAGGCGCGCTGCCCATCCGGCTCATCGAGCCCGCGCAGATGAAGCGTTCCGCGCGCGGCAAGAATGCGAATACGCGCTACGTGTGCGATATCCTGCCCCAAACCGAAGCCGCCGAATCGCTGCTCGTGGTGGAGGTGCGCACGCCTTCGGGGCACTCTTCGAGCTACCCGCCGCACAAGCACGACGCCGATCGCCTGCCGCAGGAGAGCGCGCTGGAGGAAACCTACTATCACCGGCTCAATCCGCAGCAGGGTTTCGCATTCCAGCGCGTGTACACCGACGCGCGCGATCTGGACGAAACGATGGCCGTGGAGGATCACGACGTGGTGATGGTGCCGCGCGGCTATCACCCCGTGGTCGTGCCTTATGGCTACGACTCGTACTATTTGAATGTGATGGCGGGCCCCACGCGCGAATGGCACTTCCACAACGATCCCGCGCACGAATGGATCATCGAGCGCGACGCGAAGTGAAATGAAGTGAAGCGCCAATAAAAAAACGCCGCGTCTTGTACGACGCGGCGTTTTTCGTTGTAACCACAACGAATCACAAAGAAGCATCAAGCCAGCTGGAATTTCCCCACGAGCCGCTTGAGCACCTTCGCCTGATCGTCGAGCGACTGCGCGGCGGCGGTCGCCTCTTCCACGAGCGCGGCATTCTGCTGCGTGCCCGAGTCCATCTGCGTGACCGCGCGGCCGATCTCCTCGATGCCCGAGCGCTGCTCGCGCGAAGCCGCCGAAATCTCGCCGATGATGTCGTTCACGCGCTTCACGGCCTTCACGACTTCGTCCATGGTCGCGCCGGCGTCCTGTGCCAGCGTCGAGCCGTTGGCCACGCGCTCGACCGACGCGTCGATGAGCGACTTGATCTCCTTGGCCGCTCCCGCGCTGCGCTGCGCGAGGCTGCGCACTTCGCCCGCCACCACGGCGAAACCGCGGCCCTCCTCGCCCGCGCGCGCCGCTTCGACAGCGGCATTGAGCGCGAGGATATTGGTCTGGAACGCAATGCCCTCGATCACGCCGATGATGTCGGCGATGCTCTTCGCGCTGTCGTTGATCTCCTGCATCGTCTTGACCACGCGCCCCACCACCGAACCGCCCTTCTCCGCGATCGCCGAGGCGTTGCCCGCGAGCGTGCTGGCCTGTTCGGCGTTCTCGGCGTTCAGGCGCACCGTGGACGTGAGCTGCTCCATGCTGCTCGCCGTGCGCTCCAGCGCCATCGCCTGTTCCTCAGTGCGGCGCGAAAGGTCGAGATTGCCGGTCGAGATTTCACCCGAAGCGGAAGCGATCGCCTCGGCGCTCGCGGCGATCTCGGCCACCGTCGTCGAGAGGCCGTTCTGCATGTCGCGTAGCGCGCCGAGCATGCTCTGCGCGTCGCGCGCATGCACCGTCACGGGCTGCGCGAGGTCGCCCGCCGCGATGCGCGCCGCGATGGCCTTGGCGTGGGCGGGTTCGCCGCCCAGTTGCCGCGCAATGCGGCGCACGACCCACTCACTCACGAAGAACGCGAGCACGAACATGGCCACGGTCGCAACCGCCATCATCACAAACGAGGACTTGAAGATGAACTCGGCCTTGCCGATCGTCGCCTTGGCGGCCGCGCCGCGTTGCGCGACGAGGTCGTCGACGAGCGTTTCCAGCTTGCCGGTCTCCACGAGCAGCGACACGTCCTGGGTGCCCACCTGCCAGCTCATCTGCGAAAGATCGAGCGGCTGCTGCTTCACGAGCGTCACGAAGTCGCGCAGATGCCCGCTCCACGCCGTGGTCGCATCGGCGAGCTTCTTTTGCAGCGTGAGCGCGTCGCCGCCCTGCTGCTGGGCGTATTGCTGGAGCGGGTCCATCTCGCGCACGAGCGAGCCGAGATCCTTGTCGATATCCTGGCCGAGTTCGTCGCGCTCGCGCGCCGTGGTTGCGGTGAGCAGCATCTTCTGCGCGCGGCTCGCGCGCAGGACGTGGCCGCGCGCTTCTTCCGCGGCGCGGCTCGCCACGTAGCCCTGCTCGTAGATCGATTGGGTCGAGCCGTTGAGGCGGCTGATTTGCGCAAGCGAGATTGCGCCGATCGCAAGCGTGCCGATCAGCACGAGCGCAAAGGCGAGGCGCAGCGTCGCCTTGACCGAGAGCCGCGAATGGCCGGTGGCCGCCCCCTCGCGACCCGGCTTGCGCTGCCGCGCCGGCGTCGTGCCGCCCGCCGGTTCCTGCGGCACGAAGCCCGCGTGCCTGCCGCCTTGCGATACTGCTTTCATCTTTTTCGGTCTCCTGCTCGTTGTTCGGCGGCACGCCATCGTTCGTGATTTGCGTTCCGCCTCAACTCCGGTCTACGGCATGCCGTCGCGCAATCTTTAATGTGTCGCGCATAGCAGCATCCCGTATTCCGGCCCCGTAATTGCCCGCCTCGTGGGCGGGCACCTCGGCGGGTTATACATGGCCAAAATGCAACGCCAATAATCCCCGAGCGATTTCGAGTATTCGCTCCAGCCCCTTGCGACAACGCGCCACAGCGGATCAGCCTGGCGGCGTGTCCGATTCGCGACAAATCTTGTCCGTACGACTCAAGCAAGACACATTACACTGCGCTCATAACTCTTATACATGTCCTTTCATGCCGTCGCCGCTGCCTGCCCGCAGTGGTGCCCGCTGAATACTCTCTGCTGCTACCGGAAATATGGAAACCAGTCTCGACAAGCGCGCCTTGCCTGGCGCCGCTGCGGCCGCGCCCGCAGGTTCGTCCCCGGCCACCGCCCCAGCGGGCGCGGTACAACGCACTGTCTACTCGGTGCTCGGTGCGATCAGCTTCTCGCACCTGCTCAACGACATGATCCAGTCGCTGATCCTCGCCATCTACCCGATGCTCAAGGACAACTTCTCGCTGTCGTTCACGCAGATCGGCCTCATCACGCTCACCTACCAGATCACGGCTTCGATGCTCCAGCCGCTCGTGGGCGTGTACACCGACAAGCGGCCCCTGCCCTATTCGCTGCCCGTCGGCATGGGCTTCACGCTGTGCGGCCTGCTGCTGATGTCGGTCGCGCCGAGCTTCGGCGTGCTGCTCGTGGCGGCCGCGCTGGTGGGCTGCGGCTCCTCGGTGTTCCATCCGGAGTCCTCGCGCGTGGCGCGCATGGCCTCGGGCGGCCGTCACGGTCTTGCGCAGTCGCTCTTCCAGGTGGGCGGCAACGCGGGTTCGTCGCTCGGGCCGCTGCTCGCCGCCCTGATCGTCATTCCGCACGGCCAGCGCAGCATCGCCTGGTTCTCGGCGGCGGCGCTCGTCGGCATGATCGTGCTCACGCAGATCGGCCGCTGGTACAAGGCCCATCCCGCGATGAAGAAAAAGCGCGTGGAGACGCCCCACGTCTCGCTCTCGCGTGGACGCGTGGCGATGGCCATCGGCATTCTCGTGCTGCTCGTGTTCTCGAAGTACTTCTACCTCGCGAGCATCAACAGCTACTTCACGTTCTATCTGATCGACCGCTTCCACCTGCCCGTGCAGGCCGCGCAGATCCACCTGTTCGTGTTCCTCGCGGCGGTGGCGGCGGGCACGATCGTCGGCGGCCCGGTGGGCGACCGCATCGGCCGCAAGTACGTGATCTGGGGCTCGATTCTCGGCGTGGCCCCCTTCACGCTGCTGTTGCCCTACGCCAACCTGTTCTGGACCGGCGTGCTCACGGTCATCATCGGCGTGGTGCTGGCCTCGGCGTTCTCGGCCATCCTGGTCTACGCGCAGGAGCTGATTCCGGGCAAGGTCGGCATGGTCGCGGGCCTCTTCTTCGGCTTCGCGTTTGGACTCGGCGGCATTGGCGCGGCGGTGCTCGGCCAGTTGGCGGACGCCACCAGCATCACCTTCGTCTACAAGGTCTGCTCGTTCCTGCCGCTCATCGGCATCCTCACCGTGTTCCTGCCCGACGTGGAAGGCAAGCGCGCGAAGAAAGCGGCCTGAGCCGCGCGCCGCGCCTGAGTTCGATCGCATGACGGCCGGACGCCCCTTGGGGCGCCGGCCGTTTGACTTTGTGCGCGCACCCAGGCTTTGCCTCGCCGCGACTTCGTACTAGGCTTGAGGATCGAGACGCGCTCGCACGAGGTCCGCCATGCAACTGTCCACGGTAGCCATCGAAAAGCCCGAAGCCACCAATTTCATTCTCGGCCAGACGCACTTCATCAAGTCCGTCGAGGACCTGCATGAGGCCCTGTTCGGCGCGGTGCCGGGCATCCAGTTCGGCCTTGCCTTTTGCGAGGCGTCGGGCAAGCGGCTCGTGCGGCGCTCGGGCACCCAGGACGCGCTCATCGAGATGGCGACGCAGAACGCGCTGCGCATCGCCGCGGGCCACAGCTTCATCATCTTTCTCGGCGACGGGTTTTTTCCGATCAACGTGCTCAATACGATCAAGGCCGTGCCCGAGGTCTGCCGCATCTTCTGCGCCACCGCGAATCCCACCGAGGTGCTGATCGCCGAAACGGATCAGGGGCGCGGCATCGTCGGCGTGGTGGACGGCATGCCGCCGCTCGGCGTGGAGGCCGAGGACGACGTGCATTGGCGCAAGGACCTGCTGCGCGCGATCGGCTACAAGGCCTGAGCGCCGATGGCGGCCTCGCTGCGCACGGCGATCGAGCGGCAAACGGCGCACGCGCTCGCGTGCGGCGCGCTCCATCCGATCGAGACGGCGCATACCGTCATCGACAGCGGCGGCGTGCGTTTCGCCGTGCGCGTGGCCGAAAATCTCGCGCGCAAGGAAGCCGCGCGTCTCACGCCGCAGACGGCCGCCGCGCAACCGCCGCGCGATCCGTTCCTGCCTTACGAGCCCGATCTGTTCGTCGCCGACCTGTCGCCCACGCACGTGGCGCTGCTCAACAAGTTCAACGTGATCGAGCGGCATCTGCTGATCGTGACGCGCCGTTATGAGCCGCAGGAAGCGCTGCTCGATGCCGCGGATTTCGGCGCGCTCGTGCTGGCGCTGCGCGAAATCGACGGGCTGGGGTTCTACAACGGCGGTGCGGCGGCGGGTGCGAGCCAGGCGCACAAGCATTTGCAGCTGGTGCCGCTGCCGCTGGGCGGCGACGAGCCGGCCATGACGGGTAACGATGCGCCGCGTGCGCCGATCGAAGCGCTGTTAGCCGGCGCGCAGGCCGCGCACGGCGCACGCCCTGTCGCGGTCGTGCCGGGGCTCAAGTTCCGCCATGCGTTCGCGCGGCTCGATCTCGGGCCGGGCGATGCCGCCCAGGTCGCGCTCGACTGCTATCGCGCGTTGCTGGACGCAGTTGGCGTCCCGGTCATCGATGTGGGCGGCGTGGCGCATCAGGGCGCGCCGTACAACCTGCTCGTCACGCGCCGCTGGATGCTGGTCGTGCCGCGCGTGGCGGAGTGCGTCGAGGGCATCTCGGTGAACTCGCTTGGCTTCGCGGGCTCGTTCTTCGTGCGCAACGCGGCGCAGTTGCAGACGCTCGCCCAACTCGGCCCGATGACCGCGCTCGAACGCGTGAGCGTGGCGCGCTGAACGGCTTCGACCGATTCAAGTGATTCAGGCGATTCACCCCACGCCAAGCCACTCGCGCACCACGTCATCGCGCTGGCCGAGCCCCTGCGGCGTGCCTTCGAACACGATGCGCCCATGCCCCATCACCGCCACGCGGTCGGCGAGTGTCGGCGCAAGCGCAAGCCGCTGTTCGATCAGCAGCACGGCCACACCCCGCGCACGCAGCGCGGCCAGGCACTCGCCCACGCGCGCGGCCATCTGCGCGGCGAGCCCTTCGGTCGGTTCGTCGACGATCAGCAGGTCCGGGCCGCCCACGAGCGCGCGGGCGAGCGCGAGCATCTGCTGCTCGCCGCCCGAGAGCACCCCGGCGCGCGCCGCGCGGCGCGCGGCGAGCACGGGGAACAACGCGCGGGCGTCGTCCGGCGTGAAGCGGCCGGTGCGGGGCCCCAGGCCCAGGCGCAGATTCTCGTCGACGGTGAGCGTGGGGAACACGTCGCGCTGCTCCGCGACGTAGCCGAGCCCGAGCCGCGCGACCTCGAAAGTGCGCAGCCCTGCGAGACTGCGACCCGCGAAGCGCCGCGCGCCGTCTGCACGCACCATCGACATCAACGCCTTTGCAAAGGTCGAGCGGCCCGAGCCGTTGCGTCCCGCGAGCGCGACGATTTCGCCCGCCTCCACCCGCAGATCCACGCCGTGCAGCACCTGGCTCGCGCCGTACCATGCGCGCAGGCTCTCGACTTCGAGCAGCGCGCTCATGATACGAATCCACCGAGGTAGGCTTCGCGCACGGCGGCGTCGGCGCGGATCGCCGCGGGCGTGCCGGTGGCGATCACGCGGCCCTGCACGAGCACGGAGACGCGATCCGCGAGGCCGAACACGGCGTCCATGTCGTGCTCGATGATGAGCAGCGTCTTGCCGGCCGTGGTCGCGCGGATCAACTCGATGGCGCGCGCCGCTTCGGCGCGGTTCATGCCCGCGGTCGGCTCGTCGAGCAGCAGCGTGTGCGCGCCGCCCGCGAGCGCGAGGCCGAGGTCGAGCGCGCGCTGCTCGGCGTAACCGAGCGCACCGGCTTCGCGATGCGCGGCGTCGGCGAGACCGATCGCTTCGATCACGTCGCTTGCACGCGCCTCGACGCGGCGCGAGCCCAGCCAGCGCGCCGCGAAGCCCGCCGCACCGCGCTGCGAGGCGAGCACCGCGCAGCGCAGGTTCTCGATCACGCTCAGGCGCGCGAACACGCTCGTCGTCTGGAAGCTGCGCGCGAGGCCGCGCCGGCTCAGCGCGGCCGGCGCGAGGCGCGTGGTATCGGCGCCGTTCAATTCGATGCGGCCCGCGCTCGGCCTGCGCTCGCCCGCGATCAGGCTGAACAGCGTGGACTTGCCCGCGCCGTTCGGTCCGATCAGCGCATGGCGCTCGCCCGCGCGCACGCTCAGATCGACGCCGCGCAGGATGCGCGTGTCGCCAAAGCGCTTTTCGATGCCGGTCAGTCGCAACGCGTCGGTCATTGTGTCGGTCATCGCGTTTGGCCCTCCGGCGTGGCCGGGTCGAGCGCGCGTGCGGCCACGGCGGCACGGCGCGCGGCCAGCCACGCGAAGCCCCCCAGCGCCGCGATGAGGGCCGCCAGTGCCCAGGCGGTTGCCGCTGTGGGCGCGGCGAACCACGCGCCGGGATCGTCATCGCGAAAACGCGCGGCATAGGCCCACTGCACGGCGAGCACGAGCGCTGCGGCCGCGCTGACCGCCGCAACGGTTGCGGCCAGCCACGGCGCGCGGCAACGCCGCCAGCCGTGCCGGGCGAGCCGCGCACGCTCACGCGCGGCGCAGCCCGCGAGCCCGCCGGGCGCGCCCAGCACCACGACGATGAAGAACAGGCCCACATAGAGCATCCAGCCGCGCGAGACGCTCGCCACGCCCACGCTGAACGCCACCCACACGAACGCGCCGAGCGCCGGACCGAAGAACGACGCCGCGCCGCCCGTGACGGTGGCAATGAGCACGGCCGCCGAGCGCATCATGCCCACGCTCTCGGCAGCGGCCAGTTCGACATTGATGAGCGTGAGCGTGCCCGCCACGCCCGCGAAGGCCGCGCTCCAGACGATCATGATCGCGCGCACGCGCGCGGGCGTCGCGCCGAGCGCCGCCGCGCGCACGGGGTTGTCGCGCACGGCGTTGGCGAGGCGCGCGAACGGCGTGCGCGAGAGCGCGAAGATCGCCGCGCTCGCCAGCAGGCACCAGGCGGCGATCACCCAGTACGCTTCGCGCGCCGGGCCGAAGGTCCAGCCTGCGATGGCGGGACCGCTCGCGCGGTCGATAGCGACGCCGGCTTCGCCACCGAACCAGCCCGGCAAAGCCCACGCGGCGGCGGCCACGAGTTCGCCCAGGCCGAGCGTGATCATCGCGAAGGCAGTGCCCGCGCGGCGCGCGGCCACGAGCGCCGTCAACGCACCGAACGCGGCCCCGCCCACGCCGCCCGCGAGCGGCAAGAGCGGCAACGGCAACGCATAGCGGTTGAACAGGTGCGCGGCCGCGAGCGCGCCGAGGCCCGCCGGCGCGGCATGGCCGAAGGAGAGCAAGCCGGTCTCGCCGAGCAGCAGGTTATAGGAGAGCGCGAAGACGACCATCGTCGCGGCCTGGGCAAGGCAAGCGAGCAGCCAGCCTTGCGGCGCGAGCGCGGGCGACAGCCATGCGCCGACGAGCGGAGGGACGATCAGGCAGGCGGCGAGCACGAGCCACGGCGCGCATGCGCGCGGGATAGTGGCGTGCGTTGCTGAGGGTGCGCTTGCGGGACGCTTGTCGAGGCTCATCGAGGGGGCGCGGTCAGTCGTCGTCGCCGCGCTGCCCGGACAGGCCGCGCGGGCGCACCGCGAGCATCGCGACCATCAGCAGGTAGGGCAGCAAGGGGGCGAGTTGCGCGAGCGTGAGCGCCTCCCAGGCGTCCGGCGCGTGCGCGCCGAAGCGCGCGGCCACGCCGCCGAACGTGAGATCGCTCGCCACCGCGAAGGTTTGCAGCAGGCCCACGGCGAGCGACGCGACGAACGCGCCGCCCAGCGACCCGAGGCCGCCCGTCACCACCACCACGAACACGATCGAGCCGACCGACTCGGCCATCGCCGGTTCGACGACGAAAAGCGGCGCGGCCACCGCGCCCGCCAGCGCGGCAAGCGCGGTGCCGAGCGCGAAGATCATCGTCTGCACGCGCGGCACGTCGTGGCCGAGCGCCTCCACCGCGCGCGCATGCGTGAGCGCCGCGCGCACGACGAGCCCCGTCTTCGAGATGCGCAGCACCGCGTAAAGCAGTCCGAGCATCGCGGCGGCGACCGCCATCGTGAACGCGCGGTAACGCGAGAATGCCGCGCCGCCCACCGTGAAAAGCGGGCCGTCGAGCGGCGCGGGCAATGGCGCGGAAAGCGGCTGCAAGCCCCACACGAGCTTCACGAGTTCGCCGATCACATAGGCCGCGCCGAAGGTGAGCAGGAGCGCGTTGAGCGGCCCAGCGGGCCGCACGCGACGCAGCAGCATGCATTCGAACAGCGCGCCTGCGAGCCCCGCCGCGAGCGGCGCGAGCACGAGCGCCCAGCCGAAGCCGAGCCACAGCGCGAAGCTCACGCCGAGGTACGCGCCGAGCATGTAGAAGCTCGCATGGGCGAAGTTGAGCACGCCGAGCATGCTGAAGATCAGCGTGAGTCCGGCGGACAGCATGAAGAGCAGCAGGCCGTAGCTGATGCCGTTGAGCGCGTCGATGACAAAGGCCTGCACGCGGGCGTCCTGGGTGATGGGGGCTTGCGCTTGTAACAAGCGTGACGAGCGTAACGGGCGAGACGCCCGTTACGGCGGCGTTCAGGCGCGCGACGCGGGCGCTTCGGCGCTCTCGGCCACGAGCGGCTCGAGCGCCGTGCGCAGCGCATCGGGCAATGCGCTCACGGGACGGCGCGTCGCTCGATCGACGTAGACATGCACGAAATGCCCCTGCGCGGCGGGTGCGTCCTCGCCTTCTCGAAAGAGCCCGACTTCATAACGCACGCTCGACGACCCGAGGCGCGCCACGCGCAGCCCCGCCTCCACGCGCTCGGGAAACACGAGCGGCGCGTAGTAGTTGCACTGCGTTTCGACGACGAGGCCGATGGTCGCGCCATGCTCGATATCGAGCGCGCCCGCGCGGATCAGATACTCGTTCACCACGGTGTCGAAGTAGCTGTAGTAGACGACGTTGTTCACGTGGCCGTAGACATCGTTGTCCATCCAGCGCGTGCCGATGGGCAGGAAATGGCGATACCCGGAGCGGGCGACGGTTGTGGGTCGGTTCATCGGCGAGATCCAGAAAAGGCGGAACGGGAAAGCGGTGCGGGGAACGCGGCCGTTACTGGCCCGGGCGCTCGACGAATTCGAACGGCAGGCCGCGCCGACGCATCCATTCGCCGAGCGCCTGGCCCGTGCCCGCGCGCCAGGGCCTCAGCTTCGCGGGCTCGACGAGGCGGTATTCGAGCAGTTCCGGCGAGAGCGCGATCGTGCCCGACGCCTTGACGTGATACGCGATGATGAGCTCGTTCTTGCGGATGAACTCGTACACGCCGACCAGCTCGACGCTCTCGGCGCGCAGCGCGGTTTCCTCTTGCACCTCGCGCGCAATGCCCGCTTCCGGCGTTTCACCGTTTTCGAGGAAGCCCGTGATGAGGGCGAACATCCCCTCGGGCCACGCGGCATTGCGCGCGAGCAGAATGCGGCCTTCGTACTCGACGATCGCCGCGACGACCGGCAGCGGATTGTTCCAGTGAACATAGCCGCAGATCTCGTCCGGGCAGGCAAGGCGCACGCGGCCGCCTTCGTGGGCGGGGTCGGTGCGTTCGGTCAAACGCGAGGCGCAACGCGGGCAAAACTGGTAGTCGCTCATGGAGTGTGATGCGGTTCGATGGCGCGCAAGGCAGGCCGCGCGGCCCGGCGGGCGCGCTCGCGGCTGGCGCGAAGCGTCTATTTTAGTGCGCTAACGCAACCGGCGCGCGACCTGACAATTGTTGACCTGATCGATGTGCACCGCCATGCGCCGTGCATCGTTATCGGCCGAGGCGCTTTTCGCCTGATTCAACCATTGTCAGATTCCATGAAAAAAATATTAGGTATCCTTATTATTTCGCTGTCAGCAACCGCTGGTCTCGCTCACGCCGACGTCATGAGCCTTTCTCCTGCGGGCAGTTTGTTTTCGGGCCCCTATGTGGGCTTCAAGGTGGGCGCGAACGTGTCGAGTGCATCGGGTGAGGTGAACAAGCCCTCGCATACCACCGTGTTCCCGGGCCTCACTGCGGGTTACGGCTTCGATATCGGTTCCGTCATGCTCGGCGCCGAAGCGTTCGCGGACTTCCACCACGGCTCGGCCACTTACAAGGACGGCGGCATCGACGCCAAGCTCGGCTTGCCGCTCGCCGCGCCGTTCGGCCAGATCATGCCGTACGCGCGCGTGGGCTTCACGGTGGACTGGCCTTCCACGCGCCCGCACTGGGGCCTCGGCGTGGAATACGCCGCGACGAAGCATCTGGGCGTGAGCGCCGAATGGACCGGCGATCACACGAACGCCCAACATTCGAGCTGGAACAACAACAGCTTCACGGTGGGCATGCACTACTACTTCCGCTGATCAGCGCCAGACTGATTCCACACGGGCGGGCCGTCTGTGTAAAGAGCGGCCCGCTTTTCGGGGCTGCCTCTATCCCGCTATCCCGCCCGTCCCTCCCGAACCCGCCACACGAGCCCCAGCGCCCCGGCCACGAGCACGCCCGCCGCAAGCCACAGCGAAGGCGAGAACGAGCCCGTCGAGGCCGCCAGCGGCGCGGCCACGAGCGGCCCCGCGATCTGCCCGATGCCGTAGGCAGCCGTTGCGTAGCCCATCAGCGCGGCCGCATGCTCGCCGCGCAGCAGGCGCGCCTCGCGCATCGCAAAGAGCGTGATCGCCGTGAACGGCAGCCCGATCAACAGACTGCCGAACGAGAAGCCCGCTGCGTTCGGCCAGACGATGCCAAGCGCGATACCCACGGCTTGCAACACATATGAGCCCGCGAGCATCAGACGATTGTCCCAATGCAGCGGCAGGCGCGCCGCGAGCAAGGCGCCCACGATCAGCGCCACGCCGAACATCGGCCAGAACAGGTCGGGCCAGGCCGACCCCGGCAGCGCATGACGTGCGATCACGGGCAGGAAAGTCGCGGTGATGATGTAGCCGAAGCCGGGCACGCCGTAGAGCAAGACGAGCCAGAAGGCGTCGGCGCGGCGGCCTGGATGGTCCTCGTGCGCGACGCTCGCCTTGGCGGGTTCGCCCGGTCGCGGCGCCTGGGCACGCATGTCCTCGCCGAAGGCCGGCCACACGATCACGGCGAGCACCGCGCTGATCAGCCCGAAGCCGATCCACCCCGCCCGCGCGCCAAGTCCGCCCGCCACGCTCACGAACAGGCCGGTGGCGATGATGCCGAAGCCAGGCCCGGTGTAGATCACGCCGCCCCACTCGTTCGCGCCCAGTTGCGCGAGCCGACGCAGCCCCCATTGCGAGGCGAACACGAACGTCCATGCGCTCACCGCGCCCGCCACGAAGCGCACCGCCGCCCAGATCCAGAACTGCTGCGTGAGCCCCATCGCGAGCGTGAGGAGGATCGTCGCCGCGAGACCCGCGCGCACGATGCGCGCGGGCGCGAAACGCAGCGCGACACAACTGATCGCGCCGACGAAATAGCCCGCGTAATTGAACGAGGCGAGCCAGCCGCCCTGGCGCAGGTCGAGCGCGCCGCCATGCAGCATCAGCGGCAACAGTGGCGTGAAGGCGAAACGCCCGACCCCCAGCGCCACGGCCAGCGTCGCCATGCAAGCGAGCGCGGCGCGCCGTCCGGCGTGGGGACGAGCCTGGGAAACGGGGACAGCACCGGGGACGTAGTCGTTCATGATTGGCAGCAGCAATGGCACTGGCTACCATCTTAGGCGACGCTTTCGTTCACGAAAAATGAATTATCATGAACTAAAGCATCCCGAGGAGAGAAACATGGACCTCGCCGCGCTGGCGATCTTCCGGGCGGTCGTACGCGAAAACGGCGTGACGCGCGCCGCCGCCAAGCTCAACCGCGTGCAGTCGAACGTGACTACGCGCATCAAGCAACTGGAAGAGCAACTCGGCACGCCGCTCTTCACGCGCGACGGCCGCCGTCTCGTGCTCACGCCTGCGGGAGAAACGCTGCTGCCTTATGCCGAGCGCCTCCTCGCCCTCGCCGACGAAGCGCGCCACGCGCTGAAAGCCGGGCGTCCCGCCGGGCGGCTGCGGCTGGGCACGATGGAAAGCGCTGCGGCGAGCCGCCTGCCAGGCGTGCTCGCGCACTATCACCAGGCATGGCCCGACGTCACGCTCGAACTGGAGACCGGCACGACCGGCGAACTGCTCGAGCGTCTGCGCGAATTCGAGGTGGATGCGGCATTGGTCGCCACGCCGATCGGCGGCCCGCCCGACGCCGCCACGTTCGAGCACGTGCCCGTATATCGCGAAGAACTCGTGATGCTCACGCCGCGCGGCCACCGGCCGATCCGCCAGCCCGGCGATGTCGCGCTCTCCACGCTCGTGGCGTTCGAGCGCGGTTGCGCCTATCGCAGCTACGTCGAGCGCTGGTATCTGGAGCACGGCATCCGGCCCACGCGCGTGATGGAGCTGGGCTCCTATCACGCGATCGTCGCGTGCGTGGCGGCAGGCGCGGGCGTGGCGGTTGCGCCGCGCTCGGTGCTCGACGTGCAACGCAGCGTCGAGGACATCGCGATTCATTCGCTCGGCGCCCACGGCCGGATCGACACGCTGCTCGTCTGGCGGCGCGGGCACTTTTCGCCCGCGCTCGGCGCGTTGCGGGACGCCCTGCTGGAGCACGCGCAGCGCATCGGGCATACGGCGGCGGCGAGTGGCACGACGAGCAACACTGGCAGCGCAGGCAGCACTGGCAGCGCGGCAGAGTCCAGCGGCGCGCAAGCCTGAGCGGCGCCAAACAAAAAGGGCTGCCCGGGACCGGCGCAAGTGCTGAAACACTCACGCCGGCCGACACGGACAGCCCTTCTTCATCGCGGCGGCGTTTCGGCCGCCACGCGTTTTACAGCTTCGCTTCGACCCAGCCCTTCACGCCTGCCAGCGCGCCCGCCAGGTTGGCCGGCTCGGTGCCGCCCGCCTGCGCCATGTCGGGACGGCCGCCGCCCTTGCCGCCCACCTGCTGGGCGACGAAGTTCACGAGTTCGCCGGCCTTGACCTTCTTGCTCGCCTCGGCGGTCACGCCCGCGATCAGGCTGACCTTGCCGCCTTCGACGGCCGCCAGCACGATCGCAGCGCTCTTGAGCTTGTCCTTGAGCTTGTCCACGGTCTCGCGCAGCGTCTTCGAGTCCGCGCCTTCGAGCGTCGCGGCGAGCACGTGCACGCCGTTCACCTCGATGGCCTGGCTCACGAGCTCGTCGCCCTGGCTCGAAGCGAGCTTCGACTTGAGCGCGCCCAGTTCCTTTTCAAGCGACTTGACCTGATCCTGCACCTGCGCGATGCGCTGCGTGAGTTCCGCCGGCTGCGTCTTGAGCGCCGCGGCGGCCGCGTTGAGGTTCGCGTCGAGGTCCTGCACGAAGCGCACGGCGTTGTCGCCCGTGATCGCTTCCACGCGGCGGATACCCGCGGCCACGCCGCCTTCCATCACGATCTTGAAGAGGCCAATGTCGCCGCTGCGCGTCACGTGCGTGCCGCCGCACAGTTCGCGCGAGAAGCCGAGGTCGAGCACGCGCACTTCGTCGCCGTACTTCTCGCCGAAGAGCGCCATCGCGCCGCCCTTCACCGCGTCGTCGTAGGACATCACGCGCACGATGCCGGGCGCGTTCGCGAGCACTTCCGCGTTGACGATCTGCTCGACGCGGCGGATTTCGTCGTCGGTCATCGGCGCGTTATGCGCGAAGTCGAAGCGGGTTTTATCCGCGTCGACGAGCGAGCCCTTCTGCTGCACGTGTGCGCCGAGCACTTCGCGCAGCGCCTTGTGCATCAAGTGCGTGGCCGAGTGGTTGCGCGCGGTGCGGGCGCGGCGGATGGCGTCGATTTCCGCCTTCACGACGTCGCCCACTTTCAGCGTGCCCTGTTCGAGCGTGCCGTGGTGGCCGCTCACATCGGCTTGAACCTTGAGCGTGTCGGCAACGGCGAAGCGGATGCTCGCGTTCGAGATCACGCCCTGGTCGCCCACCTGGCCGCCCGATTCCGCGTAGAACGGCGTGTGGTCGAGCACGACCACGGCGTCCTGGCCGGTCTTCACTTCATTGACCGACGCGCCATCCACGTAAAGCGCGACGACCTTCGCGTCGTCGAACACGATCTCTTCGTAGCCGTGGAACGTGGTCTTCGCGCCCGAGTATTCGAGGCCCTGCGCCATCTTGAACTTGCCAGCCGCGCGCGCCTGCTCGCGCTGACGCGCCATCGCTTCGTCGAATGCCGGTTCGTCGACCGTCATGTTGCGCTCACGGCACACGTCGGCCGTGAGGTCGAGCGGGAAGCCGTAGGTGTCGTGCAGCTTGAACGCCAGTTCGCCGTCGAGCGTCTTGTGGCCCTTGGCTTCGAGGTCCGCCAACTCGGCTTCGAGAATCGACATGCCGTGCTCGATGGTTTCGAAGAAGCGCTCTTCTTCTTGACGCAGCACGTCGGTCACGCGCTGCTGCGCTTCGGTGAGTTCCGGGTACGCCGCGCCCATTTCGGCGACGAGATCGGCCACCATCTTGTGGAAGAACGCGCCCTTCTTGCCGAGCTTGTAGCCGTGGCGGATCGCGCGGCGCACGATACGGCGCAGCACGTAGCCGCGGCCTTCGTTGCCGGGGATCACGCCGTCGACGATCAGGAACGAGCACGCGCGGATGTGGTCGGCAATGACCTTCAGCGAGTTGTTCTCGAGATCGCTAATGCCGGTTTCGCGCGCAGCGGCCTTGATCAGGTTCTGGAACAGGTCGATTTCGTAGTTGCTGTGCACATGCTGGAGCACGGCGGCAAGACGTTCCAGACCCATGCCCGTGTCGACGCACTGCTTGGGCAGCGGCGTCATGTTGCCCTGGGCGTCGCGGTTGAACTGCATGAACACGAGATTCCAGATCTCGATGAAGCGGTCGCCGTCTTCCTCAGGCGAACCCGGGGGGCCGCCCCAGATTTCCGGGCCGTGGTCGTAGAACACTTCCGAGCACGGGCCGCAGGGGCCGGTGTCGGCCATCTGCCAGAAGTTGTCCGACGCGTAGCGCGCGCCCTTGTTGTCGCCGATGCGGATGATGCGCTCGACCGGCACGCCGATTTCCTTCGCCCAGATGTCGAAGGCTTCGTCGTCTTCCTGGTAGACGGTGACGGTGAGCTTTTCGGCCGGCAGCGCGTAGACCTTGGTCAGCAGTTCCCAGCAGTAGTGGATCGCGTCGCGCTTGAAGTAGTCGCCGAACGAGAAGTTGCCGAGCATCTCGAAGAACGTGTGGTGACGCGCCGTGTAGCCGACGTTTTCGAGGTCGTTGTGCTTGCCGCCCGCGCGCACGCTGCGCTGCGCGGTCGTGGCGCGCGTGTACGGGCGCTTGTCGGTGCCGAGGAACACGTCCTTGAACTGCACCATGCCCGAGTTGGTGAAGAGCAGTGTCGGGTCGTTGCCCGGCACGAGGCTCGACGAGCGCACGATCGTGTGGCCCTTCGATTCGAAGAACTTGAGGAATTTCTCGCGGATGTCGGCGGCTTTCATGGCGTGCGTTGGGTCCTTCCTGGGGCGTCCGGTGCTGAATCTTTGTCGTGGTCGGGGCCCCGGCCAGTGGCGAAAACCCCGATGCTGAATCGAACGATTATACGGGATCGACGCGCCCTCGCGGCGGCACGTCCGGCGCGGTTTGCATGCGCGCGACAGCGAACAGGCAGCCCGTTCATGACCGCTTGATGTTCCGCAGTGCGGAACTTTGTACCGGAAATTGGCGCGTGACGGCCGGATCGCTTACCATTGCCAGCAACGGCCGGCGCGCCACGCGCGCTCGCACCACGCCTCAGAACGACATTGGAAGACACAGCATGGGTGCTCTCAGCCATATCCGCGTACTCGATCTCACCCGCGTCCTCGCCGGACCGTGGTGCGCACAGACCCTCGCCGACTTCGGCGCCGACGTGATCAAGGTGGAGCGCCCCGGCGCCGGCGACGACACGCGCCACTGGGGGCCTCCGTACCTCAAGTCGCCCGACGGCGCGGACACCGCGGAGGCCGCCTACTACCTCGCCGCGAACCGCAACAAGCGCTCGGTGACGGTGGACATCGCTACGCCCGAGGGGCAGCGCATCGTGCGCGAACTGGCCGCGCAAAGCGACGTTGTGCTGGAGAACTACAAGGCCGGGCAGTTGAAGAAGTACGGCCTCGACTATGCGTCGCTGCGCGAGGTGAAACCGGACCTCATCTATTGCTCGGTGACCGGCTTCGGGCAGACGGGGCCGTACGCCTCGCGCGCGGGCTACGACTTCATCGTGCAGGGCATGGGCGGCTTCATGAGCATCACCGGCGAGCGCGACGCGCTGCCGGGCGGCGGCCCGCAAAAAGCGGGCGTGGCGATCGCCGATCTCATGACCGGCATGTACTCGACGATTGCCGTGCTCACGGCGCTCGCGCACCGCGACCGCACGGGCGTGGGCCAGTACATCGACATGGCGCTGCTCGACGTGCAGGTGGCCATGCTCGCGAACATGAACTCGAACTACCTGGCGAGCGGCAATCCGCCCGTGCGCTGGGGCAACGCGCATCCGAACATCGTGCCCTATCAGGCGTTCCAGACGAGCGACAGCTGGATCATCCTCGCGGTGGGCAACGACGGGCAGTTCCGCAAGTTCGTGGAGGTGGCGGGCCGCCCCGAGCTGGCCGCCGACGAGCGCTTCGCGACCAACCCCGAGCGCGTGCGGCATCGCGACACGCTCGTGCCGATCGTGACGGACCTGATCCGCGCGCGCACCAAGGCCGACTGGATCGGCGCGCTCGAAGCCGCGGGCGTGCCGTGCGGGCCGATCAACAATCTCGCCGAGGTGTTCGAGAACGAACAGGTGATCGCGCGCGGGCTCCAGGTGGATGTGCCTCACCCTTCGGGCGGCACGGCGCGGCTCGTGGGCAACCCCATCCGCATGAGCGAGACGCCGCCGCGCGTGGCGAGCCACCCGCCCACGCTCGGCGAACATACCGATGCGGTGCTGCGCGAGGTGCTCGGGTATGGCGACGCGCAGGTGGCGGCGCTGCGCGGCAAAGGCGTGGTGTGATGCTCAGGCGGCGGCCGGGCCGCCGGGCTTCCCCATCGACATCACCCAGTCCAGCCCTTGCGGCCAGTCGTCGAGGCCGCTTTCCGCGTTGATATGACCGCGTGCGCCGATGTCGATCCAGCGGCCGCCCCACGCTTTCGCGCAGCGCTCCGAAAACCCGAGGCCGCCATACGGATCGTCGCTGCTGGCGACGACGACGCTCGCGAACGGCAACGCCGCCAGCGGCACCGGATCGAACCCGCGTGCATCGCGCGGAAATTCGGGTCCGTGCGGGTCGGGCAACGCCACCAGCAGCGCGCCCGCCACCTTCGCGCGCGTCGCGGCGCTCGCGTGGCGCGCGGCCCAGTGCGCAACCGTGAGGCACCCCAGGCTGTGCGCGGCGAGGCGCACGCCGTCCGGCGCGCGCGCCACGGCGGCCTCCAGCGTCGCGCACCATGCATCGCAATCCGGGTGCAGCCAGTCGGGCATCTGCACCCGCTCGAAGCCCGCGTGCGCGGCTTCCCAGCGGGTTTGCCAGTGTCCCGGCCCCGAGTTCATATAGCCCGGCAGCACCAGCACGCGCGTTTCGTTCGTCGTCACTTTTTCCCCTCGCTTGTTGTGGTCCGCGCGACGATCCGGCACCGGGACTAGCGTGGCGGGTCGCGTCAGGTAGAATGGAAGACACCAATGGGCGCCCGATTACGCGTTGTTTACCTTTTCCAGGGCGCCCTCGAACGACTCCCTTTTCGCATGAATACCGAACGTAAAGACGCCGACCGCACGGACGCGCCTGCGGCATCCAATTTCATCCGCAACATCATCGACGACGACAACCAGTCGGGCAAGTGGGCGCAGCGTGTCGAAACGCGCTTCCCGCCGGAACCGAACGGCTATCTGCACATCGGGCACGCCAAGAGCATCTGCCTGAACTTCGGCGTGGCCAAGCGCTATGGCGGCGTGTGCCACCTGCGCTTCGACGACACGAACCCGGAAAAGGAAAGCGTCGAGTACGTCAACTCGATCGTCGACGCGGTCACGTGGCTCGGCTTCGAGTGGAAGAAGGCCGATCAGGAATACCTCTTCTACGCAAGCGACTACTACGACAAACTCTACGAGTTCGCCGAACTGCTGATCCAGCGCGGCCGTGCCTATGTGGACAGCCAGTCGCCGGAAGAGATGCGCGCCAACCGCGGCTCGGCCACGGAAGCGGGCAAGAACTCGCCGTTCCGCGATCGCTCCGTCGAAGAAAACCTCGACCTCTTCCGCCGCATGAAGGCGGGCGAGTTCGAAGAAGGCGCGCACGTGCTGCGTGCGAAGATCGACATGGCGTCGCCGAACTTCAACATGCGCGACCCGGTGATTTACCGTATCCGCTTTGCGCATCACTACCGCACCGGCGACAAGTGGTGCGTGTATCCGATGTATGACTACACGCACTGCATCTCGGACGCGCTGGAAAACATCACGCACTCGCTGTGCACGCTCGAGTTCGAGGACCATCGCCCGCTGTACGACTGGGTGCTGAACGAACTGGCCGACGCAGGCGTATTCACGCGCCCGCTGCCGCAGCAAATCGAATTCTCGCGCCTGAACCTCACCTACGCGATCACCAGCAAGCGCAAGCTGCTGCAACTCGTGACCGAAGGCCACGTGGAAGGCTGGGACGACCCGCGCATGCCGACCATCGTCGGCGTGCGCCGCCGCGGCTTCACGCCCGAGAGCATCCAGCTGTTCTGCGAGCGCATCGGCGTGACGAAGGTCGATTCGTGGATCGACATGAGCGTGTTCGAAGGCGCGCTGCGCGACGACCTCGACGACAAGGCGCCGCGCGCGACCGCCGTGCTCGATCCGCTCAAGCTTGTCATCGACAACTATCCCGAAGGCCAGTCCGAGCCGTGCAGCGCGCCGGTGCATCCGCACCATCCCGAGCGCGGCAATCGCGCGTTCGCGTTCTCGCGCGAACTGTGGATCGAGCGCGAAGATTTCCAGGAAACGCCGCCGAAGGGCTACTTCCGTCTGTTCCCGGGCAACAAGGTGCGACTGAAGTACGGCTTCGTTGTCGAGTGCACGGGCGCGGAGAAGGACGCCGAAGGCAATATCGTCGCCGTGCATTGCAACTACTTCCCCGACAGCAAATCGGGCACCGAAGGCGCGAGCAACTACAAGGTCAAGGGCACGATCCACTGGGTCGCCGCCGACAACGCGGTGCCGGCGGAAGTGCGCATCTACGACCGCCTGTTCCGCGAAGAGCAGCCCGACGCGGGCGGCCGCGACTTCCTCGAAGCGCTCAACCCGGACTCGAAGCGCGTGGTGCAGGCGTATCTGGAACCGGGCGCGCGCGACGCCGCGCCGGAAGACCGTTATCAGTTCGAGCGCCACGGCTACTTCGTCGCCGATCGCTACGATTCGAAGCCGGGTGCACCGGTGTTCAACCGCATCGTCGGTTTGCGCGACAGCTGGGGCAAGTAAGGCACACGCTGCGCCCGCAATGCAAAAGCCCGCACGGATTCGTGCGGGCTTTTTCCATTTCTGCGGCGGCTTGCTCGCGCGGCCGGATCAAAGCGTGCGATGCAGCTCCGCGAGCGAGAGCGTCGTGTCGAACAACCGCGTGAGGCTGCGGCTCGCGTAGTGCTCGACGTCGCGCGGCGCGGTCCAGCGCCACGCATCCATTTCCGGGATCATCACGCCGTCTTCGCGGCGCGGAAAGAGCGACACGCACACGCAGCGCGACAGGTCGAGTTCGTCCGCCGACGCACGGGCGGCGAACAGATGCAGGTCCTTGTCGCGCCGGTACGCGTAACGGCCGAGATCCACGAGCCGCGACGCCATGACGTCGATGCCGGTTTCCTCGACCATCTCGCGGCGCGCGCTTTGCACTTGCGTTTCGCCGGGCTCGCCCTGCCCCTTGGGAATGTCCCAGTGATTCGTGCCGGTGGCGTGCGCGAGCAACACCCGGCCTTCAGGATCGAGCAGCACGATGCCGCACGACACGATCTTGCCGTTCACCGCGCGCTCAGTGCTGCTTCTGGAAAACCCATGCGCCTTCGCCCTTGCGGCAGAAGTGCGGGCGCAGCGTCATCGACTGGCCCTTCGCCGTGATGACGACTTCCGTGTCGCGGCAGGTCTTGTCGCCTTCCTTTTGCGTATTCGACGGCGTGATGGTCGAGTTGATACGCGTGCCGTTACGCGAGCCTTCGTTCGTCCACGTCGTGCTCTCGCCGTCGGCCTTGGTCTCGACGGCCTGGCGCACGGCGTTCTGGAGCGAGTTGTAGTCCGCCTGGTTCATGAACGACATGGGCGTGTTGTTCAGAAAGCCCAGGTTGGCGGCATGCGCACTGCCCACGCCGATCGTGATGAGCAGCGCAGCATTCAGGGCGCGCAGGGTACGAGGCAACTTGGCCATTGAGTGTTCTCCTTGGTGTGCGGTACGGCTCGGCGAAAAGCATAGCATGCGCCCTTTTTTCGCCTGCCCGGCATGGCCGTCCGTGCACCCTAAACCGCCGCCCGCTTTTTCAGATTGCTCCGATGGCGACGCCGACGCCCGATCTCTACGATCGGCCTGTCATCTGCCTACGCATCCCATCAGGAAAAGCTGACGTGACCTACTCCATCGTACTCAGGGCCCTCGCGGTCCTGCTGGTCCTCGTCTGTATCGGCTTGATGGCTTTCGTCGCGTGCTATACGCATACGCCGCCTACGTCGGTACCGCAGGCTCCCGCTCCGAGGCTCACCGCCGATTCCGCACGCGCCCCGCGCTGGCCGGACGCCACGGTGCGCATCGGCACGCTGGCCTTGCTCGCCTCGTTCGTCGTGCTCACGCTCGCCTGCCTTCGGATCGCGGGCGCCTGATGCGGGCGCCCTGGCTGCCCGCTCTGCCCGAGCCGGGCGCTCAGTGCGCGCCCGGGTGCCAGCCGTCGGTGAGCGTATCGAGGAACGCCATCACGTCCTTGATTTCCGCGTCGTTGAAAACCGGCTCGTCGCCGGGCTTCCGGTCGAACGGCGGATCGGTATTGAGATTCACCCAGTAGCGGCGCGGCAGGTCGTCGAACTTCTGCACCTTGCCCTTCACCACCGGATAAAACTCCTCCGGGTTCGTGTCGCGCCGCGCGTAGAAGCGCAGCACGTCTTCCAGCGAGTGGTAGACACCGTTGTGGAAGAACGTCTTCTTGAGCACGACGTTGCGCAGCGTCGGCGTGCGGAAAAGCCCGCAAAATTCCGCACGGTGGCCGAGGTCGGTGCGCTCCGGGCCGCATGCGCCGAGATCGTAAAAGCGCGGGTCGCGATTGACCGCGAGCGCGCGATTGCGCGGCACGCCCACGGCGATCAGACCGAAGTCGCTGAACTGCGGCGGCGAGCCGTCCTTCGCGCGCTGGCTGATGTGGCAGCTCGCGCAATTGCCCTTCTTCTCGTCGTTGAAGAGTTGCAGCCCGCGCAGTTCGGCGGCGGCGAGCGTCGCCTTGCCGGACAGATATGCGTCGTACTTGCTCGTGTACGGATAGAACACTTCCGGCGACTGCTCGAACGTCTCCAACGACTTCAGCACGGCCTTGAAGGTGGCGTCATCGTCATTGAGAACGTCCGCGCCGAACGCCTCGCGAAACGCCCCGGCGTAAGGGGCCGCGCGCACGGCCGCCGCCACCTTCTTCGGCGAGCTCGCCATTTCGAAGTTCGAAAGCAGCGGAATGCGCGCCTGGTCCGAACCGCGATCGACGCGGCCGTCCCACGTGAGGCCGCCCGTCGGGCCCGCGTCGACGCTTTCATCACCCTCGTCGTCGGAGTCGTGATAGTGCTCGGCGAACGCCGGCACCGCTTGCAGATACTTGAGCGTCGGCACCGCGCGCATGCCCTGTCGATGCATGTCCGCGCCGCCGAGCTGCACGTCGAGCGCGTTGGCCGGCGTGAACGCATGGTCGGGGCTGTGACACGACGCGCACGACATCTTGCCCGAGCCCGAGAGCGACGGATCGAAGAACATCTGCTTGCCGAGCACGGTCATGCGGCGCACCTGCGCGTAGACCTCGGCGCGCGTCTGGCCGCCTTGCGCGGGGGCGGCGATTTTCATCAGCTTCACGCCCTGCGCAGCGCGCGAATTCGACTGCACGCTGGCGTCGCGCGCACTGGCGGCGCTGCCGGATGCGCCGGCCGCAACGTCTGCGCCGGCCGCGCTTCCCGCGCCACCGTCACACGCCATCAACAACGACGACAGCGCGGCCGCCACCACAAACAACCGGCCAGGGCGGCGCGCCCCGCCCTGCCATCGAGCCTGTGTTCGCGCCGAACGGCGCGTCAATCTACGCAACATGCCTGATCCCCGAAGCTTGAATGCGACGCGTACGTGGCGTCGCGCCGCTGCGATGCGAATGCCGATGCGCGGACATTGCGCATCGAAGTCGCGAAAGCGTATGTCAGGGATGTGACGACTACATGACACGAAGTAAGACGAACGTCATGCAATTACAGGGCAAAGAAAAGCTGAATGTAATTATTTACATATGGCTGTCAAATTCCATTGCGACACTGCGGCTCGCCCGAAGGCTCGGTGTCATTCCCGCGCCGGCCTCCATGCGGGCCCCCAACGCGAGAGAGAAAAAATGATCAGCAAAAAGTGGTTCCATGCGACGCCGATCGCGGCAGCAGCCGTAGCGGCGCTGACCGTCGCGGCCTGTGGCGGCAGCGACGACAGCAAGCCCAGCCTTTCGTCGGTGAAGAACATCGTCGTGATCTATGCGGAAAACCGTAGCTTCGACAACCTGTACAGCACGTTCCCGGGTGCCAACGGCCTGCAAAACGTGAGCGCGCAAAGCGCGCAGCAGCTCAACCGCGACGGTTCCGTGCTGGCCACGCTGCCGACCGTCTGGAACGGTCTCACGCAAACGGGCGTCACGCCCGTCGTGACCGCCGCGATGACGGAGAACATGCCGAACGCACCGTTCGCCATCGACGACGCGAAGGGCTACAACGTGCCGCTCTCGGTCACGACGCGCGACCTGTACCACCGCTTCTACGAGAACCAGATGCAGATCCACGGCGGCAAGAACGACATGTTCGCCGCGTGGGCCGACTCGGGCGGCCTCGTGATGGGCCACTACACCTCGAGCGCCGAAAAGCTGCCGCTCTGGAAAATCGCCCAGCAATACACGCTCGCCGACAACTTCTTCATGGGCGCATTCGGCGGCTCGTTCCTGAACCACCAGTGGCTGATCTGCGCGTGCACGCCGCTCTACGCGAATGCGGACAAGAGCCCGGCCTCGAGCTCGATCTCGGCCGTGGACGCCGACGGTGTCTCGCTCACGCTCGCGTCGAATTCGCCGAAGTCGGCGCTCGACGGCATTCCGAAGTTCGTGAAATCGGGCAACCTCACGCCGGACTTCTACGCGGTCAACACGATGCAGCCGCCGTACCAGCCGAGCGGCAACGCGGCGGCATCGGGCGGCGACAAGAACCTGGCCGACCCGTCGAACGCAACCACGCTGCCGGCGCAAACGACGCAGAACATCGGCGACCTGCTCTCGAACTCGGGCATCACATGGGCGTGGTACGGCGGCGCCTGGGGCGCGGCCTCGAGCGCAGCGCAGAACGGCACGTCGGGCGTGATCTACGGCGCGAACATGACGGCGCCGAACTTCCAGCCGCACCATCAACCGTTCAACTACTTCGCGAACTACGCACCAGGCACCGACGCACGTGCGAAGCACCTGCTCGACGGCGGCATGGACGGCACGGAGTTCATCAAGGCCATCGACGCGGGCACGCTGCCCGCGGTCGCGTTCTACAAGCCGCAGGGCAACCTGAACGAGCACGCGGGCTACACCGACGTGGCGAGCGGCGACCAGCACATTGCCGACGTCATCGCGCATCTGCAAAAGAGCCCGCAGTGGAACAACATGGTCGTGGTCGTCACGTATGACGAAAACGGCGGCTTCTGGGATCACGTCGCGCCGCCGAAGGGCGACCGCTGGGGTCCGGGCTCGCGCATTCCGGCGCTGATCATCTCGCCGTTCGCGAAGAAGGGCTACGTCGATCATACGCAGTACGACACGACCTCGATCCTGCGCCTCATCACGCGCCGCTACTCGCTGCCCACCCTGCCGGGCCTCGCGAACCGCGACGCCGCGCTCAAGAGCAACGGCGCCCAGTCGATGGGTGACCTGACCAACGCACTCGATATCAAGCTTTAAGCGTAATCGACCATCGATCACCGGATGCTTTCGATCCGGTTTGACGGGCAGCCTGCGGGCTGCCCGTTTTTTTGCCACGGAACCCCGACGAGCGATTGCGACGTTTGACCACGGACCTCACGCGCAGGCATGCACTACCTTACAAGTAGCTGTCTGCACAAGTATTGACGGAGGTCATTGTGAAATACGTGGAATCGACTCTCCTCCCCGGCGAACGGATCGTCTGCGAGGGACACCCGAGCTTTTGGGCAATGGGGCCCCGAATCACATTGAGCCTCTTGCTGATGATCTGGGGCGTGATCATCGGCACCATGGGGACGTCGCCGATTTCGGCCGTGGTGTTTTTTGTCGCAGGCCTGCTGCTGTTCGGCGCCTCGCTGCTCGCGTGGTGGACGACGGAACTCGCGCTGACGAACAAGCGGCTCGTCGCGAATTTCGGGCTGATCCGGCGCCGCGCTGTGGAGTTGCCGCTCGGGCGGATCACGTCCCTGAAGATCGAGCACAGCGTAGTGGGACGGATCCTCGACTATGGCTCGATTGTCGTTGCGGGGGCGGAGGCGCCGGCGGTGACGATTCCCGGGATCTCGGGTCCGGTCGAATTTCGACGCTTGGTGCTGCTCGCGCAGGCGGCTGAAGAGCCGGTGGCGTTGAGGCTGGTGGCGTGAGGGGGCGCCTCTTGTGCGAGTCTTGCGGGCCGTTATACTCGTCGCCGCCCTTTGACCTGAAACAAGCGCATGAAAGAAGACATTCTCGTACTCGGGGACTCTCACGTCCTCGTGTTCAGCTGTGAGCATATGGCTCAAGCATTCCCGGATCATCACTTCGATGTCGTCAATGTACCGGGCGCGACGGTGTCGGGATTGCCGAACCCGAATGCAGTAACAGCGGCAAAGCAGAAGTTTGATGAAGCCATCGCCAGTACGAAGGCCCGCAAGGTCGTCGTCATGATCGGCGAGGTCGATACAGGATTCGTGATCTGGTATCGGGCGCAGAAGTACGGCGCGTCAGTCGATGAAATGGTCGAGCTTGCCCTCACCCACTATCAGCAGCTTTTGCTCGAACTACGCGAGCGATTCGACGTTGCCTGTGTCAGCACGCCGCTGCCTACGATCCGGGACGGCGCCGACTGGGGCGAAGTCGCGAACCGGCGTAGGGAGGTGAGCGCAACGCAAAGCGAGCGCACCGAGCTGACGCTGACATTCAACAGTGCCATGCAGGCGTTCTGCGCCAGCAACGGCATCGCGTATGTGATGCTCGATGAGGACTCGCTGGGCGATAACGGGGTCGTAAAAGACTCGCTGCTGAATGCTGATCCTCGGGACCACCATTACGACGCGCAAGAACACGCGAGGATGATTGCGCCGCTGCTGCAACCGTGGGCCGCGCGCGGGCGTTGAGTCTTTGGTGCGGGGCAGGTTCGGTGGTGTGCGCTGCGGCGGTTGTGGTCGGACGCCTGGGCGATGGGGTCCGTGTGCCCCCGGCGCGGCCCCGCGTAGGCGCGAAGCCCGGAATGTGGCGCGACAGGAGGGGCTCGAACCCCCGACCCTCGGCTTAGAAGGCCGATGCTCTATCCAGCTGAGCTACTGTCGCGTAGCCATGCGCGAGACCGCATGAGGGCCTCGCGAAGACGGGGCTGGATTATACCGCGATCGCCCCGCTCGGTCGCGCCCTGCTCCTTGCGCGTGACGAAGCCAGTCAGGAGCAGGAACGCTGACGCCGGATCAAACCGGCTGCTGATGCAGCACAAACCAGCCAAGGAACACCGCGCCGGCAATTACGCAGTACAGGCCGAACGAAGCGAGGCGCCCGCGCCCTTCGAAATAGCGCATCAGGAACTTCACGCTGAGCCATGCGGCGATACCGGTGAGCACGCCGCCAACCAGGGCGGTCATGAGCTGGTCGCGCGCGTGGAAGAGCTTCGGCAGTTCGAGCACGCCGGCCGCGAAGATGATCGGCGTGCCGAGCAAGAACGAGAACTCAGCGGCTTTTTCCGCGGTGAGGCCCGCTGCATTGCCGGCGATCATCGTCAGGCCGCTGCGCGAGAAACCCGGAACAAGTGCGCCGATCTGCGCAAGGCCGACGAAGAACGCCTGGCGGAACGTGAGCTTCTCGGGCGGGCGATGCGCGCGCGAGCGCTGGAGGCGGTCGCCGAACCACAGCAGCACGCCATTGATCATCAACGCCGCAGCGACGATGCGCAGATCGTGAAAGATGACTTCGATGCGCTTTTCGAACACGAGGCCAACGATACCCGTCGGAATCGTCCCGATGATGAGCGCCCACATCATGTGGCCATCATCGTTTTTGCGGCCGGCCAGCGAGCTGAAGAAGCCGCTGATCAGCGCGACCCAGCGCTCGCGGAAATACCAGAGCAGCGCGACCGCGGTCCCCAGGTGCAACGCAACGAGGAACGGCAGCAACTGCGGCGCGTGCTTGTCGATGTGCATGCCGAACACGGCCGGCACAAGCAACGTGTGGCCGAGACTGCTCACGGGGAAGAGTTCGGTGACACCTTGCAACACGCTCAGGAAGAATAGAAACCAGAGACTCACGCGCGGATCCTCGTAATGATGGTGTAAGGGGCCGGACCGTCGCGGAGTCGGTGCGGCAAAGCGCACCGATTATGCCTGGCACGAATTGCAGCGCCAAGCTTCGGGAGTCATTTGTCGGAAAAGTTACTGCGTCGCAACAAAATTGTCTGCGAATGACTAGAACCTGACGCGAGCGCGCCTGTCGGCGCTCGTCGGTGGAGACGTGATGCGGGACGCAATCGTGAGCGGTCAGCGCGCCATCTTGTAGAAAAAATACGCGCTGCTGCCGACAAAGAGGCTGAACAGCGCCATGCTCATTGCCATTGCGAGGTCCATGGACGTCTCCTGCGAAAATGCTCTGTGCGCTAGCGCACGGTCATGCGAATTATGCGGATTCCCGCCCTTGAACAAAACTCACGCTTTCCCGACGAGGGTTTCCACGCATGCGAAAGCGGCGCACAATCCGCCTGCCTGGCGCACGCGCGCCGCATCCTTTCCACCGACTTCAGGCTTGCCCATGAACGCTCATCCGCAGCAGGACATCCTCACTCTTTCCCGTGGCGCCTCCACCCTGCGCTTCGCGCCGTGGGCCGGTGGACGCTTGCTCTCGTGGGACATCGCCGGGCAACCGGTCATCGTGTGGCCGGACAATGCGAACTGGGGCCAGCCGGCGCGCGTGCGCGGCGGCAACCCGCTGCTCTTCCCGTTCCTCGGGCGCCATCGCGTGGACGGTCAGATCGGACGCTGGCGCGACGCCCAGGGCGTGGTGCGCGATCTGCCGATGCACGGCTTCGCGCGCGACCTGCCGTTCGCCGCGCAAGTGGACGACGACGGGCACGGGCTGCGCATGACGCTGGTCGACTCCGATGCCACGCGCACCGGCTATCCGTTCGCCTTTCGTTTCGAAGCGGTCTACCGGCTGGCCGACGCGCACACGCTCGACGTGTCACTGAGCGTGACCAATACCGGCTCGACGCCGCTTCCCTGGTACGCAGGTCACCACTTCTATTTCGCGTTGCCTCACGCACAGCGCGCGCAGACCACGCTAGATATGCCGTCCGGACAGCGCCGCTATCAACTCGCGGACGGTTCGATCAGCGCGCCCGAACCCGGCGCCGCTCAATATCGGCTCGACGACGCGAGCATCATCGACCGCTTCCATGTGCTCGAACCGACACCGCCCGCCTCTCTCGTGCAACTCGTGGCGCCTGGACTCGGCCGGCGCGTGACGATCGATCTCGACCGGCCCGGCTCGCTGCCCTGGTATGCCGTCACGACATGGACGGAAGCCGACGACTCGGACTTCTACTGCGTCGAGCCCTGGCTCGGGCTGCCCGACGCGATTCACAACGGTCTGGGTCTGCGTTCGCTCGCGGCGGGACACACCGAAACGGCGACGTTGCTCATCGGCGTCGAAACGCTCGCCAGCTAAGCGCGTTTGCCGGACGCTACGCCGGGCTGCATCCGTATCTTCACCCGGTTGCGTCAGGCATTTGTCAGGCGAAATTCCAGCTACGCCGGCAAACCCGCTAAAATCGGGCGTTTTGCCAGCGCGGCGGCCATCGGTCAGCCGCAAGGCAGCGTCATGCGAGGTTCAATGTTGGCATCAGGAATCAGACGGATCGCATGTGCGGCGCTCGTCGCGCTGCTCGCCGCGTGTGGATCGGCGCCGGTCGGACCCGGCTATTACCGCGTGGAACGCGGCGACACCGTTTTTAAGATCGCACGCAACAATCGCCAGTCCGTGCAAAACATCGTGCGCTGGAACAATCTGTCGAACCCCGATGCGATCGAAGTCGGACAGGTCCTGCGCGTCGAACCGCCCGCGGGCACGGCAAGCGTGCGCACCAGTCCCACGCCGCGCACGGGCGCGTCCGCGTCCGCCGCGCGCGATAACGCAGACGCTACCGATGCTTCGGCAGGATCGTCGGCCGCCGCTGCACCGTCGATCTCGCTCGTCTGGCCGACCAGCGGCCAGGTCATCCGCAATTTCGACGGGCGCGATTCGAAGGGCATCGACATCACCAACGCGGCAGGCACGCCGATCGTCGCGGCTGCGCCGGGCACCGTGGTTTATGCCGGCAATGGTCTGCGTGGTTATGGCAATTTGCTGATCATCAAGCATAGCGGTGAGTACCTGACGGCCTACGCGCACAATCAAACGCTGCTCGTGAAGGAAGGTCAGAGCGTCGAGCAAGGGCAAAAAATCGCGGAGATGGGCAGCTCCGACAATGATCGCGTGATGCTGCACTTCGAGCTGCGCTACCAGGGACGCTCGATCGATCCGACGCGCCAACTGCCCGCTCGCTAAACGCTGCCGTTCCACCTTTGCACCGCCATTCGACAGACGAAAAAAAAGCCCGGCATAGAGCCGGGCTAACGGGGGTTTGGCGCATATCGGCAAAGGACCGGTTTACCATGCGCCGAATCGCAATCTATCAATCGGCTTCTTGCGGCGCAATCACTTAATTACGCCGAAAATGTGCTACGGCGCACGGATTATGTGTCGCATCACTTTTCAACGACGAATCGGGAAGCGGGACTGACCTCCGATACGCATAAAAGCCCTTGCCGCGACGAGGCTCCCCGGCCTTGTGACGGGTAGTGGAAACGCTTTCTGGGCGGGGCTTTCCGGTCGCTTAGACTTGCCTTACAGCGGCGTCTATGCCGACGCCTTTTGCCTCTTTAAAGCGCCGCTCTTTAGGTATTTTCCAGCTCGCCGTCTTTAGTGGGCGAGCGCACGTAACGGCGCATTAATTCGAGTGGGTGTACGTTTTTGATACACCAATTCGCAATTCGCTTAGATCAGACATTTGATTCTTTAAATCAGTCTTTTTGTCTGTATTTTGGCGGCTCGAACCTGGTTATCGGTCATTAACCTGATTAATGGCCTGGTCAGGGTGTGGTACGCCGCTCATCATCGCGCCCTGCCGTCGCATGGCGCGCTATCGTTTATAGTATCGGCCGCAACAAGTTCCCATCACATCATGACTACCGAAGACGCCAATCCCAGTCCGCTTTACGCCAAGCTGCTCGGCGAAACCGCCAAGATCGACTGGCAGGATCTCGAACGCTTCTTCGCGCAAGGCAAGCTGCTGCGCGTGGCGCGTGACCTCGATCTCGTCAGCGTGGCCGAAGCCATCGCCAACGACGACGGGACCGCCGTGACCCAATGGCTGTCTGCGGGTCTCGTCGAACGCATGCAAGCGGAAACCGCAGCCGACTTCGCAGCGCGCAAACCGGAGCTGTGGGCCGTCGTCGTCTCGCCGTGGGTTTGCGTGCAGGAACGCGCTTGAGCGGCGCCGAGGCCCTGCCCGACCAGCGAGGCTGGCATCGGCGCGTGCTGACGCTCGCGTTTCCGATTGTCCTGGCCAATCTGACTCAACCGATACTTGGCGCCGTCGACACCGCGGTGGCAGGCCACCTCGGCAGCGCCGCCGACCTTGGCGGCGTTGCGTTGGGCGGCCTCTTTTTCAACTTCGTGTTCTGGGGCTTCGGCTTCCTGCGCATGGGGACGACCGGGCTCGTCGCCCAGTCGTTCGGCGCACGTGATTTTTCCGCCTTACGCGCCAATGTCGTGCGTGCGCTGCTGCTCGCGTTCGCGATCGGCGCGGCAATCCTCCTGATTCAGTCGCCGTTGATCCGCTATGCGCTCGACGGCATAGGCGGCAGCGCGAAAGTGCAGCACAACGCGAGCGTTTACTGCCAGGCGCGCATCGGCTCCGCTCCGTTTGCTTTGGCCAACTATGTCGTGCTGGGCTATCTGCTCGGCACCCAGCGCGTGCGCATTGCACTGGCTTCGCAGATCTTCATCAACTTGTCGAACGTCGTTGCCGTGCTCGCCTACGTCTACGGACTGCATTGGGGCATCGCCGGCATTGGCGCGGCGACGGCCACCGCCGATACACTCGGCTTCGTGTTTGGTGCGTGCGTGCTGTGGAAACTGCGCCCTCGCGGGCTTGCGCCGCTCGCGCTGCGTACCGTGCTGGAGCCCGCGGCGCTCAAGCGGCTTGTCGCCATCAATCGCGATATCTTTCTGCGCACCCTTTGCTTGCTGGGCTCGTTTGGCTGGTTCGCCCGCCTCGGCGCCAAACAGGGGGACGCCATCCTCGCCGCCAACGCCCTCCTCCTCAACTTCCAGACCTTCATGGCGTATGGGCTCGACGGCTTCGCACATGCAGCCGAAGCGCTGGTTGGCGCGGCGATCGGCGCGGGGAACCGCAACGCCTTTCGTCAGGCAGTGAAGATAAACCTGCTCTGGTCGGCGCTGGGCGCGTTGGGCTTTTCCGCGATCTATTGGGTCTGCGGTCCCTGGATCATCGAACAACTCACCGACCAGCAGTCAGTGCGCGTTGCGGCGCAAACCTTCTTGCCGTGGACAGCGCTTTCGCCGCTCGTTTCCGTCTGGGGCTTTTTGCTCGACGGCGTTTTCATCGGAGCGACGCGCACGCGCGAGCTGATGCAGGCGATGGTGGTATCGCTGGCCGTGTTTCTTTGTGCGTCGTGGGCGCTGGTCGGCCCATTCGGCAATCACGGTCTCTGGGTTGCGCTGCTCATCTTCATGGCCGCGCGCGGCCTGACGCTTTCACCGCTGCTGCCTCGCGTCAGCGGCGCGATCGGCCCCGCCTCCTCCGCGACGCTGCGCTAAACGCGCGGCTTCGCGCCGCCCCGCGTTCATTGCGCCGGCGGCGGATTCTCGATCATCACCGGCGGCCTGTCGTCGGTTGGCACGCCGTGATAATCGGGCGGGTCCTGTGGCGGCGTGCCGTGGTGGCGGGACGTCGAGTTGTCGGCGCATGCCGCAAGCATGATGGTCATGACAAGGGCCAGATAAACACGGTGCATCGGCTCAAATCCTTCCTGAACGGTTATCCGATCACGGCTCGCAATATGTGGCGGCGTGGCTGCATTGGCTATTTTTTCCGTTGCAACACTGTTCTAAGATACGAGCATGGCTGCAACCAACGGAGGCTGCCATGGATGCCGAAACGATTGCGGGTCTGATTGGTCTTGCTGTGGGTCTGCTGGTGCTGCTTGGGCTATCGATTTTCGAATCGCGCGCCTACCGGAAGGAGCACGACGGCGAAGGCATGATGCATCACTGGCTGGCCGAGCATCATGTGCTCGACCGGGTTCGTCGCAGACACTGAACCCAGCGGTGCGCGCGCTTTGCGTACGCGCCAGTTGCCTGAGTCTCCACGCGACTAGCGAAAATTAGTCGAGGGAGGCTTTTGCTTTGCCCGAAGGCAGCTCCTTCTTTTTCCCGCGCCCAAACGCCAGAACCCCGGTTCTCTTTCGGAGACACCGGGGTTCTGGACTTTACTGCATAAGGAGCCTGACGATTACCTACTTTCACACGGGCAATCCGCACTATCATCGGCGTGGAGTTGTTTCACGGTCCTGTTCGGGATGGGAAGGG
>NZ_QEOB01000037.1:0-77203 GCF_003096875.1 Paraburkholderia unamae | reverse complement strand
CTGTTCCGCTTCGAGTTTCCGGAGCGGCCGGGCGCGCTCATGCGCTTCCTCTCGTCGATGGCGCCGAACTGGAATATCAGCCTCTTTCACTACCGCAACCAGGGCGCGGACTATAGCTCGATTCTGGTGGGCATTCAGGTGCCCGCAGCGGAAGACGCCGAGTTCCGCCGCTTCCTCGCCACGCTCGGTTATCCGCACTGGGAAGAGACGAGCAATCCGGCGTATCGGTTGTTCCTCGCGTAACGGGCGGCCATATTGTCCGTGTCGCTCTCCGACAAGCTCGTCGTCGCCATTTCGTCGCGCGCCCTCTTCGACTTCGAAGAGGAAAACCGCATCTACGAAACCGGCGAGCTGCAAGCCTACGAAGCGCTTCAGCGCGAACGCCTGAACGTGCCCGCGCGGCCGGGCGTGGCGTTCGCGCTGATCCGCAAGCTGCTTGCACTCAACAACGGCGCGCATCACGTGGAAGTGGTAATTCTCTCGCGCAGCGATCCCATCAGCGGCCTGCGCGCGTTCAACTCGTGCCGCGAGCACGGGCTCGACATCCAGCGCGGCGTGTTCACGCGCGGGAGCGAGCCCTGGCATTACCTCAAGCCGCTCAACGCTTCGCTGTTCCTTTCCGCGAACCCGGCCGATGTGAAGAGCGCGCTCGACGCCGGTTTCCCCGCCGCGCGCGTCTTCCCGCGCCTTGACCAAAATTCGGCGACAATGGCGGAACGCAACGCGCACGAGATTCGTATCGCGTTCGACGGCGATGCGGTGCTGTTTTCCGACGAAGCCGAGCAGATCTTCCAGCGCGAAGGCCTTTCCGCCTTCGTGAGCCACGAGCGCGACAACCGCGAACTGCCGCTCGCGCACGGGCCGCTCCAACCGCTGCTCGCCGCGCTCAACCGCCTGCAAAAGCTCGCCGACGCGAACGCGCAAATGCACATTCGCACCGCCCTCGTCACCGCGCGCTCCGCGCCGGCGCACGAGCGCGCAATCCGTACGCTGATGGCCTGGAACATCGAAATCGACGAAGCGATGTTCCTTGGCGGACTCGACAAAGGCCCGTTCCTGCGCGAGTTCGAACCCGATTTTTTCTTCGACGACCAGATCCGCCACTGCGAATCCGCGCGCTCGGTCACGGCCACCGGGCATGTGGCCAGTGGCGTGACCAATCTCGCAACCGAAGCCAAAGCATCATGACTCCCGACCAATCCCCGCTCGGCAAGCCCGCCGCCTACACCGAACAGTACGACGCCTCGCTGCTGTTCCCGATTCCGCGCGCCGGCGCGCGCGAGCAGATCGGCATTGGCGCGCAACTGCCGTTCTTCGGCACCGATATCTGGAACGCCTACGAGCTCTCGTGGCTCAACGCGCGCGGCAAGCCGCAGATCGCGATCGCGACGTTCTTCATTCCCGCCGACTCGCCCAACATCATCGAATCGAAGTCGTTCAAGCTCTATCTGGGCTCGTTCGCGCAAACGCCGTTCGAATCCGCCGACGCGGTGCGCGACACCATCCGGCGCGATGTGACGGCCGCGTGCGGCGCATCGGTTTCGGTGCGGCTGGAGCAGCCGGGCGCGTTCGGCAAGATCCCGTTCGAGGAGTTCGACGGGCTTTCGCTCGATCGCCTCGATCTCGACACGGAGATCTATCACCCCGAGCCGACGCTCCTGAAGGCGGCGCTGGACGAAGCGCCTGTGGAAGAAACGCTGGTCTCGAACCTGCTCAAGTCGAATTGCCCGGTCACGGGCCAACCCGACTGGGGCAGCGTGCAGATCCATTACGTCGGGCCGCAGATCGATCAGGCGGGCCTCTTGCGCTACATCATTTCGTACCGCAATCACACGGGCTTTCACGAACAGTGCGCCGAGCGCATCTTCATGGACATCCTGCGCGAGTGCAAACCGGACCGGCTCGCCGTCTACGCGCGCTACACGCGGCGCGGCGGCCTCGACATCAATCCGTTTCGCACCAACTTCAACATGCCGATGCCGGATAACGCGCGGCTTGCGCGCCAGTAAGCGTCACCTCGCACGCCGTTGAAAGCAGAACGCGCCGCAAAAGCGGCGCGTTTTTCATTGGCGCTTCAGTTGGCTTCAGTGCGCCTCAATGCGGCAGTTCGGCCGCCCCCATGCGCCGCGCGATGACGGCTGTGCGCTGCGCGAGATACGGCGAGTTGCGATGCTCGTCGAAATACTTGGGACGCGGCAGCATCACCGCGAGCCGCGCGGACTGCCAGGGCGTGAGCTTCGCGGCCGTGGTGCGGTAGTAATAGCGCGCGGCGGCCTGCGCGCCGTACACGCCGTTGCCCCACTCCACCGAATTCAGATAGATCTCGAAGATGCGCTCCTTGTCGAGCAGCGCCTCCAGCATCCACGTGATGATGAGCTCCTGGCCCTTGCGGATATAGCTCTGTTCGCGCGAGAGGAACAGATTGCGCGCGAGCTGCTGCGAGATGGTCGAGCCGCCGGCCACGATATGGCCGCGCTTCTTGTTCTTCTCCCACGCTTGCAGGATGGCGTCGGTTTCGTAGCCGTTGTTATTGGCGAAGTTCGCGTCCTCCGACGCGATGATCGCGCGCTTCAGGTTGCGCGAAATCTGGTCGTACGGCACCCACTGGTGCTGGATCGAGAGATCGGGGCGGTCGGCGGAAAGGCGCGCGGCGTCGGTGCGCATGAACGCCGTGGTTTGCGGATCGACGAAATTCCAGAGCGCGATTTGCGCAGCGTAGAAGAGTTGCGTGGCGATCCACGCAACCGCGAACACCGCGACCACCCAGGCAAGCCAGCGCAGCGCGCCTGGCCGCTCGTCGCGAAGTGCGTGGCGGCTGCCGCTGCTCGCCGCCGCCACGGATTTCGCTCCAGGGGCCTCCCTGCGCATGGCGTCGTCTCCTCGGGATCGAGAGGCGCCGGTCGCTTACGCGGCCTGCGCGGCGAGCTGCTCGCGCAGCGCCGCCAGCACCGGCGCGCCCTCGGGACGCACGCCGCGCCACACGAAGAACGACTCGGCGGCCTGCTCGACCAGCATGCCGAGACCGTCGGCCGCGCGCGCGCCGAGTGCTTGCGCGTGGCGCATGAACACGGTGGGTTGCGCGCCGTACATCATGTCGTAGGCAAGCGTGCCCGCGCCGAACGCGCGCTCGTCGCACTCGGGCAACGCGGCGTCGAGACTGCCCGCCGTCGCGTTGACGATCACGTCGTAGGGTTTGGCATCGACCGGGTCGAGATAGATTGCATGCGGACCGCCGCCGTTGAGCAAGCACCCGAACTCGCCCGCCGCGCCTTCGAACTGCGCGAGGAGCGCATGCGCCTTGGGCGCCGTGCGGTTCACGATGGTGATCTCGCGCGGACGGCGCTCGAGCATCGGCAGCACGACGCCGCGCGCCGCGCCACCCGCGCCGAGCAGCAGCACGCGCGCGCCTTCGAGCGAAACGCCGAGGTTCACCTCGATATCACGCACGAGGCCGAAGCCGTCGGTGTTGTCGCCGTAGATACCGTCTTCGTCGAAACGCAGCGTGTTCACCGCACCCGCCGCCGCCGCACGCGGCGACAGCTTGTGTGCAAGCGCATGCGCTTCCAGCTTGAACGGCACGGTCACGTTCAGGCCACGGCCGCCTGCGGCGCGAAACGCCTGCACGTGCTCGACGAAGCCGTCGAGCGGCGCGAGCAAGCGGTCGTATTCGACACGCTCGCCGGTTTGCGCCGCGAACTGCGTGTGGATGTACGGCGACTTGCTGTGCGCCACCGGGTTGCCGACCACGGCGTAGCGGTCGGCCTGCTGGCCGGTGCGTGTTTCGCTGGCGCTCATTCGCGCGGCTCCGTTGCGTGCTGTTCGCTCGATTGTTCTTCCGCGGCAGGCGCTTCGCCGGCCTCATCGTCTGCGGCTTCGTCCGCTTCGGCGACGGCTTCCGCTTCGCTTTGTGCGGACTCGTCGGCGGCTTCGATCAGCTCTTCGTCTTCACCCGCGTCCTCTTCGGCTTGCTCGCCGCTCGTCACGACCGGCGCGTCGAGCACGCGCAGCATGCGCACGGAGGCCTCGATGGTCAGCTCGTCGATCGACAGCACGTCCATCATCAGACGCGTGCCGCGCGCGTGCACGCCAAGCGCGGGCACGTGCATGAGCAGCGGCACTTCCTCGAAGCGCACGAGATCGTCCTTCACCACGCTCGCCGGGAATTCACGGCGCGGCTCGCGGCCGTCTTCACCGCGCATTTCCTGCTGGAGCCAGCGCAGGCACCAGAAGTACTCCATGCGGCGCTGGTGGTCGGCGTAAGCCGTGTAGGTTTCGTCGAAGCCCTGCACGACGGCGAAGAGATCGGCGTCCTTGGGCTTGAACGGCGCGACGAGCTTGGCGGCCACGCCATGCTCCACGCACGCGAGCAGCTGCCACTGGTTCACGAGGTCCACGTAGCGGCGCAGCGGCGAGGTGCTCCACGCATATTGCGCGACGCCCAGCCCTTCGTGCGGCGCGGCGTTGGTCTGCATGCGCGTGCGCTTGGGGCCCGTGGGCGCGCCGAACGCGCGCTGCGAGCGATAGATGCCCGGCACGCCATGATCGTGCAGGAAGGCGCCCCACGTGGAGTTCGCGAGAATCGCCAGCTCCGCGACGATCAGGTCGAGAGGCGAGCCACGGCGGCGCGGCGAAATGGTGACATGCTCGCCTTCCACGTAGAAGTTGAAGTCGGTGTTGCGCTGGACTTCGCGGCGCAGGCCGTAGCCCGCGCGCGCCTGCTGGCGCTTCTCGAACAGCGCCTGCGCGAACGGCCACAGCACGGCGATGTCGTCCTTGTGCGCATACTCGCCGGTGCCCGCTGCGAGCGTCTCTTCGGTCACGACTTCGTCGAGCGTGTTGTGGCGCAGGTTGCTCTTCACGAACACGCGCTCGGCGCGCGTTTCGGTCGCGACGATCTCCTGCGTCTCGCGGTTCACGATGCAGTAGAGCGAGAGCGCCGGGCGCAGGCCGCCTTCCTTGAGCGTGAACGCGTCGACGAAATCGTCGGGCAGCATCGTGATCTTGTCGCCGGGCATGTAGACCGTCGAAAGGCGCGTGCGCGCGATCGTGTCGGCCGTGTCGCCGCGCTGGATGCCCAGCGCCGGCGCCGCGATGTGAACGCCGATGCGCACGCGGCCGTCGGCCAGGTGCTCGATCGAGAACGCATCGTCGATTTCGGTCGTGGTGACGTCGTCGATCGAGAACGCCTGCACGTGCTCGGCGGCGTCGGGCAGATCCTCGGGCAGCGTACCCACTTCAACGGGCGGGAAGCCCGTGCCGTGCGGGAAGAAGTCCGCGAGAAACCGCGCTTCGTGCAGCGCGCGCGGCGAAGCGATGCCGCCGCATTCGAGCATGAGGCGCGGCATCGAAATGCCGCGCGCGGCCGCCGCCGCTTCGAGCGCCTTGTATTCGATCGAGTTCTTGTCGGGCTTCGTGAGCAGGCCAAGCGCCTTGCCCTTGAACGCCTCGGGCAGCTTGCCCGCCTTCAGCTCCTCTTCGTAGCCCGCCTGCACGAGCGCCTGCTGACGCTTGCGCTCGAGCGAGGCGAGCGCCATCTTGAGCTGCTCTTCGGGCGCGCGCTGATACTGGCCGCGGCCCTTGCGGCGGAAGTACACGGGCGAACCGTGCAGGCGCAGCACGAGCGCGGCGCGCTCGACGGGGCCGTACGTTTCGCCGAAGTACTCGCTCGCGAGCGCGGTATAGGCGAACTCGTCGGCGGGCGCGCACTCCCACAGGAAATCGAGATCGATCTCCTGGGCGGCGGCGTCCGCCTGTTCCAGCAATTCGCTCGCAGCCGGCTTCTCGAACTCGATCAACACGTCCTTCGCGCGCACCTTCGCGCGCCGGCCGCCCGGCAGCTCGACCTGAAACGCATCGCCCTGGCGCGACAGCACGCTGCCGGCCTTGAAACTGCCCGATTCCTCAAAGAAAACGTTCACTCAATACTCTCGTTCAGACTTGCTTCGACCGCCGGCGCGGCGCGCAGGCGGTGCTGTATACATATAGGCGTTCGCACGCATCAGGGCGCGTCGCAGAAACGGATCACTTCGTCGACGTAATCTGCAAACTCGCTGATGCCATGATCGCTGCCTTCGATCAGGTGTGTGGACACACCCGGATAGTGCGCGAGCATCTCGCGGTAATCGAGCACTTCGTCGCCGGTCGCGGCGATCAGATAGTAGCGCGCGGGCTGCGTCACCGTCGTCACGGCCAGTGCGCGCAATTCTTCCAGATGACGCGGCTCGACGACGATGCTGCCGCCGCCGTGCCAGAGCGGCTGCTCGCCGAGATACTTCGACAGATCGCGCTCGGGCACCACGGCGGGGTTCAGCAGCGCCGCGCGCCAGCCGTGCTTTTGCGCGAGATGCGTGGCGAAGTAACCGCCGAGCGAGCTGCCGATGAGCGTCACGCGCTCGCCGGGCTTCAGGCGCTCGCCAATCTCGGTTTCGGTAAGCGCGATGGCTTCCTGCGGCGAGACCGGCAGCGTCGGGCAAAGCCATTCGCTGCCGCGGCCCAGTTCGGCGAGGCGCGCGGCCAGCAGGCGCGCCTTGAACGACTGCGGCGACGAGCGAAAACCGTGCAGATAGACGATCACGCTGCGCTCCGTGCCGAAAGGGCATCGAGCAGCTTTTGATGCACGCCGCCAAAGCCGCCGTTGCTCATCACGAGCACCTGGTCGCCGGGGCGCACGGCCGCGACGACGGCCTTCACGAGCGCTTCGAGATCGTGAAACGCGCGCGCCTTGTCGCCGAGCGGCGCGATCGCGCCCGCGAGATCCCAACCCAGCGCGTCCTTGCCGCTCGGTGCGCCGTAGCCGAACACGAGGTCGGCGCCGGCGAGACTGGCGGGCAGCTGGGCCTTCATCACGCCGAGCTTCATCGTGTTCGAGCGCGGCTCCAGCACGGCGAGGATGCGGGTGTTTTCGTGACCTACGCGCGTGCGCAATCCGGCGATGGTCGTTTCGATGGCCGTGGGATGGTGCGCGAAGTCGTCGTAGACGGTCACGCCGTCCACGCTGCCGCGCACTTCCATGCGGCGCTTCACGTTGCGGAAGCTGGCGAGCGACTGAGCGGCCTGCGCGGGCGGCACGCCCACGCTGCGCGCGGCGGCGATGGCCGCGAGCGCGTTCAGGCGGTTGTGCTCGCCCTGGATCTGCCAGTCCACCACGCCCACGCGCTCGCTGTTGTGATACACGGCGAAGCGCTCGTCGATCGCCACGCCCTCTTCGGCGGGCAGCGCCTGCCAGCCGCCATCCACGCCGAAGCGCTCGACCTCGCTCCACACGCCGCGCGTGAGCACGCGCTCCAGCGCGTCCGAGCGGCCGTTCGTGACGACGCGGCCCACGCCCGGAATCGTGCGCACGAGGTGATGGAACTGCGTTTCGATCGCGGCGAGATCGGGGAAGATGTCGGCGTGATCGAATTCGAGATTGTTGAGCAGCGCCGTGCGCGGACGGTAATGGACGAACTTCGAGCGCTTGTCGAAGAACGCCGTGTCGTATTCGTCGGCTTCGATCACGAAGAAGCTCGAATCGGTGAGACGCGCCGAGATGCCGAAGTTCAGCGGCACGCCGCCGATCAGGAAGCCGGGGTTCAGGCCCGCGTCTTCGAGCAGCCACGCGAGCATCGAGCTCGTGGTGGTCTTGCCGTGCGTGCCCGCCACCGCGAGCACCCACTTGTCGTGCAGCACGTGCTCGCCGAGCCACTGCGGACCCGACGTATACGGCAGGCCGCGATTGAGGATCTCCTCCATCAGCGGATTGCCGCGCGTGACCACGTTGCCGATCACATAGAGGTCGGGATTGAGATCGACCTGGCTTGCGTCGTAACCCTCGATGAGGCGAATGCCCTGCGCTTCGAGCTGGGTGCTCATCGGCGGATACACGCCCGCGTCGCAGCCGGTCACCGTGTGACCCGCGCTGCGCGCGAGCACGGCGAGTCCGCCCATGAACGTGCCGCAGATGCCGAGGATATGGATGTGCATGAGCCTGTCGCGCCGCGCGGGCGTCGTGAACGGGTTATCGGAATGGGGAAGCCGGGACGGCGGCCTTGTCGCGTGTTGCGAGCGTCCTGCGCCGTCGGAGCAAAGACCGGTATTGTACCCGAGGCCCCGGCCCGGATTGGCTCGCGCCAGGCCCGCACGGCTCCCGACGCGCGCGAAGCGCGCAGCCGGCGACCGCCGGGTACCCAGGGCGATCTCTAGTATCATGGAAGGATGGTTCGCAGATCACATTTCGATCCTCAGCGCGTGCGCGAGGAAATCGCCATCGCCGCAGCAAGGATGATCGCCGAGGACGGCCTCGATTACGCCACCGCCAAACGCAAGGCAGCCCGGCAGGTGGTGGGGGAAACGCGCATCGAAGGCACATGGTTGCCCGATAACGACCAGATCGAGGAAGAGATCCGCGAGTATCAGGCCCTATTTCAGAGCGACAGCCAGCCCGCGGTGCTGCGCCGCCTGCGCGAAATCGCGCTCGAATGGATGCAGCGGCTCGAAGCGTTCAATCCGTTCCTGACCGGCGCGGTGCTCAACGGGACGGCGGGCGAGCACTCCGATATCCATCTGCAAATTTTTTGCGACAACTCGAAGGATGTCGCGATCTGGCTCCTGAATGCGAACGTGCAGTACGACGTATCGGAAACACGCCATTTCGCGGCGCGCGGCCTCGTGGAGACGCTCAGCTTCATGTGGCGCCCCTCGCGTGCCGAGGAGCCGGTGGGCATACACGTTGCGCTCTACAATACGGACGACTTGCGCGGCGCCGTGCGCGCCGACGGACGCGGGAGGCTCCCACGCGCCAATGCGCAGGCTCTCCAGGCGCTGATCGAGAAGACCGGCGCCACTTCTTCCACAACCTGAAAACGGCAGCGATGAATACGAAGCGGATTCTGGCCGGCGTGGCAGTGGCGGCGATCGCCGCGGGCGGCGGCATACTGGCCGGGCACTGGGCAACCAGCGGAAGCGCCGGCGTGGCCGACGCGGCCTCGGTGAGCGGCAAGCAGAACGCGGTCGGCCAGCTCTGGTCGGCGGCGGTCACGAACCCTGAGGGCAAGCCCCAATCGCTCGCCATCTACAAGGGCCGGCCGATCGTGGTCAACTTTTGGGCCTCCTGGTGCGGCCCGTGCGTGGAAGAAATGCCGGAGTTGTCCGCGCTTCAGCGCGAGTACGCCAAAAAGGGCATTCAGTTCGTCGGCGTGGGCGTCGACTCCACCGCGAACATCAAGAATTTCCTGAAGAAAGTCCCCGTCGACTATCCGATCTATATCGCCGGTTTTGGCGGCGCGGACGTCGCGCGCGCGTTCGGCAACACCGCGGGCGGCTTGCCTTACACCGTCATAATCGACGCGAACGGCGCCGTTCGTGCGACAAAATTAGGACAAATCAAGCCCGACGAGCTGCGACGCACGCTGGACGCGCTTTGACGCAGGGGAACCGCGGTGGAACTTTTGACCCGAGCTTAAGCGCCGTAAGGCACTTTTTGCCGTGAGAATTACGTCTTTTGACTGAAGATCGGACCAGACCCGCGCTGCGAGGCGTAGTCGGGGCCATATCGCCTTATCGGAAAACTAGACAAATTTCTCTAATCGGCGCTAAAGTTCGCGCAACTCCACGGAAAAAGAAGCGACCATGACGCGACTGCTGGTTCTGCACGGCCCCAACCTCAATCTTCTCGGCACCCGGGAACCGGAGGTGTATGGGCGCGTGACGCTGCCGCAGATCGATCAGGCGCTATCGGACCGTGCGGCGGACGCCGGCGTGGAGCTCGCAACGTTCCAGAGCAACCACGAAGGCGCGCTGGTCGACCGCATTCAGGCGGCCCGCACCGAGCAAACCGACTTCATTCTGATCAACCCGGCCGCGTACACGCACACGAGCGTCGCGATCCGGGACGCGCTGGCAGGCGTCGGCATTCCGTTCGTCGAGATTCACCTGTCGAACGTGCATCGCCGTGAGTCCTTCCGGCACCATTCGTATTTTTCCGACCAGGCCGAAGGCGTGATCTGCGGCCTCGGCTGGAAGGGTTATCTCTACGCGCTCGAATACGCGCTCGACCGGCTCGCTGCCCGGTCGGCCGCCTGATTCCGGCGCGGGATGACCGTCAACGCCTAGACAATACCCAACCCGTGCCGGGGACGCGTGCGTCCCGGCACCTCACGTATTCAAAGCATAAGGGGCTGCACCATGGATCTACGTAAGCTGAAGACTCTGATCGACCTCGTCTCCGAATCGGGCATCTCGGAGCTCGAAGTGACCGAGGGTGAAGGCAAGGTGCGCATCGTCAAGAACGCGCCGCCCGTTTACGTGCAGCCGGGCCCCGCGCAATACGCAGCGCCAATGGCCGGTGCCCCGCTCGCCGCGCCCGCCCATGTCGGCGAAGCCGCCGCAGCGGCCCCTGCCGCGCCCGCCGCGCCGCAAGGCCACGTCGTGACCTCGCCGATGGTGGGCACGTTCTACCGCGCGCCGTCGCCGGGCGCCGATCCGTTCGTCCAGGTTGGCGACACGGTCAAGGAAGGCCAGACGCTGTGCATCATCGAAGCGATGAAGCTCCTGAACGAGATCGAGTCGGACGTCGCCGGCGTGGTCAAGGAAGTCCTCGTCGAGAACGGTCAGGCGGTCGAATACGGCCAGCCGCTCTACGTGATCGCCTAAGCTTTTCTGCGCGCGGCGGCGGCCTTTCTTTTACCAGGCCGTGCCGCGTTTGTCGCGTTTGTAGCGTTTGGCGCCCCATGCTGGCGACGCACGCGACCGATCCTCTGAGGTGTCCGCACAAGCAACTAGCGGCGCCCTTTGATGAGTCGAATACCCACCATGTTTGAAAAAATCCTCATTGCCAATCGTGGCGAAATCGCGCTCCGCATCCAGCGCGCGTGCCGCGAACTCGGCGTCAAGACGGTCGTCGTCTATTCGGAAGCCGACAAGGAAGCCAAGTACGTGAAGCTCGCCGACGAGGCGGTCTGCATCGGCCCGGCGCCTTCGAACCTGAGCTATCTGAATATGCCGGCGCTCATCAGCGCGGCCGAAGTCACCGACGCCGAAGCGATCCACCCAGGCTACGGCTTCCTCTCCGAGAACGCCGACTTCGCTGAGCGCGTCGAGCAGTCGGGCTTCACGTTCATTGGCCCGCGCCCGGAAACGATCCGCATGATGGGCGACAAGGTCACGGCGAAGCAGACCATGATCAAGACCGGCGTGCCCTGCGTGCCGGGCTCGGAAGGCGCACTGCCCGACGATCCGAAAGAAATCGTGAAGATCGCGCGCGCGATCGGCTACCCCGTCATCATCAAGGCCTCGGGTGGCGGCGGCGGTCGCGGCATGCGCGTCGTGCACACGGAAGCGGCGCTCGTGAACGCGGTCAACATGACCAAGGAAGAAGCGGGCCGCGCGTTCGGCAACCCGCAGGTCTACATGGAGAAGTACCTCGAGAATCCGCGTCACATCGAGATTCAGGTGCTCTCCGACTCGTTCAAGAACGCCGTGTGGCTCGGCGAGCGCGACTGCTCCATGCAGCGCCGCCACCAGAAGGTGATCGAGGAAGCGCCGGCGCCGGGCATCGCGCGCCGCCTGCTCGACCGCATCGGCGACCGTTGCGCCGACGCGTGCAAGAAGATGGGCTACCTCGGCGCGGGCACGTTCGAGTTCCTGTACGAAAACGGCGAGTTCTACTTCATCGAAATGAACACGCGCGTGCAGGTCGAACACCCGGTCACCGAACTGATCACGGGCATCGACATCGTGCAGGAGCAGATCCGCATCGCCGCGGGCGAAAAGCTCTCGTTCCGCCAGCGCGACATCCAGTTGAAGGGCCACGCGATCGAGTGCCGTATCAACGCGGAAGATCCGTTCAAGTTCACGCCGTCGCCGGGCCGCCTCACGTCGTGGCACATGCCGGGTGGTCCTGGCGTGCGCGTCGACTCGCATGCCTACAATGGCTATTTCGTGCCGCCGAACTATGATTCGATGATCGGCAAGCTGATCACCTACGGCGCCACGCGCGAGCAGGCCATTCAGCGCATGCGCATCGCGCTCTCGGAAATGGTGGTTGAAGGCATCTCGACCAACATCCCGCTGCACCGCGAGCTGATGCTCGACGCGAAGTTCGTCGAGGGCGGCACGAGCATTCACTACCTCGAAAGCCGCCTGGCCGAACGTCAGGCAGTGAAGAAGGACGAAGCGTAATTCATGAGCTACCGGGAACTGATCGTCGAGCTGGACCGCAATCGCGCCGAGGCTCTCTCCGACGCGCTGATCGAGCTCGGCGCCCTTTCGGTGTCGGTGGAGGACGCCGACGCCGACACGCCCGACGAGCAACCGCTCTTCGGCGAACCGGGCCTCACGCCCGAGCGCACCGCGTGGCAGCATTCGCGCGTGATTGCGCTGATCGGCGCCGATCAGGATCCCGCCGTGCTGCTCGCGGCCGCTTCGAACGAACTGGCCCTGCCCGAGACGCCGAAGTATTCGCTGCGCGAAGTCGAGGAGCAGGACTGGGTACGCTTGACGCAATCGCAGTTCGACCCGATCCAGATCGGCGAGCGCATCTGGGTCGTGCCTTCGTGGCACGACGCCCCCGACCCGAGCGCGCTCGTGCTCGAACTCGACCCCGGTCTTGCATTCGGCACGGGCAGCCATCCCACCACGCGTTTGTGCATGGAGTGGCTAGAACAGCACGTCAAGCCGGGCAATTCGTTGCTCGACTACGGCTGCGGCTCGGGCATTCTCGCGATTCTTGCGAAGAAGTGCGGTGCGAATCCCGTGATCGGCATCGACATCGATCCGCAGGCCGTCGAATCGGCGCGTCACAACAGTGAGCGCAATCACGCGGAGGTCACCTATGGCCTGCCCGACGATTGCCCCGCCGGCGAGTTCGACATCGTCGTCGCCAACATTCTTTCGAATCCGCTCAAGCTGATGGCTTCGATGCTCTCCTCGCGCGTGAAGCCGGGCGGGCGCATCGCGCTCTCGGGCATCCTCGCGCGCCAGGCCGAGGAAGTGGCGCAGGTCTACGCAAGCTGGATCGATATCTCGGTCTGGCGCGAGCACGAAGGCTGGGTCTGCCTCGCAGGCACGCGCCGCGCGTGATGCCGGGCCGGGCCTGATCGTGCCCCAGGCGGGACGACCGAAGTCGTTGACCGCCGTGGATTGCCAGTAGAATGCGGATATCGCCAACCTACCGGTCTATCCAGATCCTCGGCCCACATGCATCTGGCAACGCGCTGTCCCTTCTGTGAAACCGTATTCCGCATCCAGCCCACGCAGCTTGCCGTGCGGCGCGGCCTCGTGCGTTGCGGACATTGCCAGGAAGCGTTCGATGCGTCGGGCAGTCTTTACGAGGTGCCCGAAGGCGCTGACTTCTCGACCGCCGTACCGGTTGCCGCGGAGATCGCGGCCAGCCTGACCGCGCCTGCGGCAGCGGACTTCGGTTCACAATTTGCAGCACAGCCGGACACGCCGCCCGCGGCTGCCGCGCCGCCTCAGGAGCCGCCGCCGGAACTGCGCCCCACGCCCAATTTCGCGAATCGCGCGTGGGACCCGTGGGCACCGCCCGCGAACAGCCAGATCGATCCCCGCCTGAAGTACAGCGCCGACCAACTGCCGGGCGGCGGCCGAGCGCCGGCCGCCACGCCGGGCGTCACACGCGGCGTCGAGTCGCAAATCATCTTCGACGACGAACCGGCGTTCGCGCGCCCGCCGCATGAAGCACCGGGTGCGCCTGCGGTCGCCGTCGATGCAACCGCCAACGCAGCACCGCCGCCCGTGCCACCCGCGCCCCCCGTGACGCCGGCGGCCCCGCAGCAACCCCAGGCCGCCGAGCCCTTCCCGCCCGCCGAACGCTGGACGCGCGTGGAGCCGGATCTCGGCGCGCCCGCTCACACCGAGCCGCACTTTTCGGCCAACGAAGCAACGGCGGCCCGCGCCAGCGACCCGGAACCCACGTTCGGCCAGCCCGCTCGTGAAGCCGCGCCCGAGCCGGCCTTCAGCGCGCTCTCGCCCAACGAAGGCGCCGCGCCGTTCGCCGTCACGCGCGAAGCACCGGCCCGCCCGCGCGGCTCGCGCCGCCCTGGCTGGCGCATTCTCGGCACGCTCCTCGCCATCCTGCTGTTCGCACTGCTCATCGTGCAGCTTGCCTGGTGGCAACGCGAAACGGTGATGGTCTACTGGCCCGACTCGCAGTCGCTCTATCAGCAGGCGTGCGAGCAGATCGGCTGCCGCGTGACGCCGCCGCGCGACATCGACGGCCTGCTCGTCGAGCCATCCGACCTGCGCCAGGTCGACAACGAGCCGCATCATCTCGAACTGAAGGTGCCGCTGCGCAACCGCTTCAACGTGGCGCTCGCCTACCCCGCCATCGAGCTCACGCTGCTCGACCGGCAGAACAACATCGTCGTGCGGCGCGTGATGTGGCCGCAGGACTACGTCACACCCGGCACGCCCATCGAAGCCGGTCTGCCCGCACGCACCACGCAGACGATGATCGTGCGGCTCGACACCGGCGACGTCGTGGCATCGAATTTCCGCATCGAAATTTTCTACCCCTGATTCACCGTCTGTTCGCGGGCGCACCGGCGTGCCCCGCGTGTTTCCCGGCGTCCGGCACGGCCGGTCGCGCCATTCACCACAACATGCATTTCCGGAGAGCACATCATGAGTCAAGTCACGCTAGGCGGTAACCCGATCGACGTCGCCGGCACGTTCCCGAGCGTCGGCCAGAAGGCCCCTGCGTTCTCGCTCGTCGGCAAGGATCTGAAGCCGGTCTCGCTCGCCGACTTCGCCGGCAAGCGCAAGGTGCTGAACATCGTGCCGAGCCTCGACACGCCGGTTTGCGCCACGTCCACGCGCAAGTTCAACGAAGCCGCGGCCAAGCTCGACAACACGGCTGTCGTCGTGATCTCGGGCGACCTGCCGTTCGCCGCCGCGCGCTTTTGCACGACCGAAGGCATCGCGAACGTCACCACGGCCTCGACCTTCCGCGGCCATGACTTCGCCCAGGCGTATGGCGTGGACGTCACGAGCGGCCCGCTCACGGGCCTGACCGCACGCGCGGTCGTCGTGCTCGACGCGAACGACAACGTCGTCTACGCCGAGCGCGTCAGCGAAATCAAGAACGAACCGAACTACGACGCCGCACTCGCCGCGCTGAAGTAATCCGGCAGCGGCGCGCGCCCCGCACCTCCGGGGCCGCCGCGCCGCGCCCTCTCCTACCACGCCCTACAGGAATTTCCGCCTTGGCTACGCTGATCTGCGGCTCGCTCGCCTACGACAACATCATGACCTTCGAAGGTCGCTTCCGCGAGCACATCCTGCCCGAGCAGGTGCACATCCTGAACGTGAGCTTCCTCGTGCCGACGATGCGCCGCGAGTTCGGCGGCTGTGCCGGCAATATCGCGTACGCGCTGCACCTGCTCGGCGGCGACGCGCGCATCATGGCAACGCTCGGCGCGGCCGATGCGCAACCGTACATCGATCGTCTCGACACGCTCGGCCTCAACAAGGCGCACGTGCGCGTGCTGCCCGACACGTGGTCCGCGCAGGCGATGATCACGACCGATCTCGAAAACAACCAGATCACCGCGTTCCACCCGGGCGCGATGATGCAATCGCATTTGAACCGCGCCGACGAAGCGCCGGGCGTGAAGCTCGGCATCGTCGCGCCGGACGGCTTCGACGGCATGGTCCAGCACGTCGAGCAATTCGCGAAGGCCGGCATCCCGTTCGTCTTTGATCCGGGTCAGGGTCTGCCGCTCTTCGACGGTGCGTCGCTGCGCCGCGCGATTGAACTTGCGACCTACGTTGCGGTCAACGATTACGAAGCCAACCTTGTGAGCCATCGTACGGGCTGGTCGTTCGAAGAAATTGCCAGCCATGTCGACGCGCTGATCATCACGCGCGGCGAGCACGGCTCGCAGATCTTCCACGGCGGCAAGATCGAGGAGATTCCTCCGGTCAAGGCCGCTCAGGTGCTCGACCCGACCGGCTGCGGCGACGCGTTCCGCGGCGGCCTGCTCTACGGCATCGAGAACGGCCTCGACTGGGCGACCACGGGGCGTCTCGCCAGCCTGATGGGCGCGCTCAAGATCGAACAGCAAGGACCGCAGAACTACGCGCCCACGCGGGCGCAGATCAACGAAAGGTTCAAGGAGGCATTCGGTTACGAATTGCCGGCCTGAACGCGGGAGCCGCACACGAGCGGCGCCCATTGGAGCTACGGGAATGAAAATAACAAGTCGTCTGATTGTTGCAGCCGCGATCGCGGGGTCGCTCGCCATGTCGGGCTGTGCCTATAACAGCAGTTCCGCCGATGTGTACACGGCCTCGCAGGCGCAGCGCGAGCAAACCGTGCGCATGGGCACCGTCGAAAGCGTGCGCGCGGTGAAGATCAGCTCGAACAACGGCCAGCCTAGCGGTCTGGGCGCCATCGGCGGCGGCGCGCTCGGCGCCGTGGCCGGCAGTTCGATCGGCGGCGGCACGGGCTCGATCGTCACCGGCATCATCGGCGGCATCGCGGGCGCCGTGGCGGGCAACGCGGTAGAAAACGGCGTGGCCATGCGCGACGGCCTCGAAGTCACCGTGCGCCTCGACAACGGCGACTATCGCGCCATCACGCAAACGGCGACCGGCGAAGTCTTCAACGCCGGCGACCGCGTGCGGCTGCTCTCCAGCGGCGGCGTCACGCGCGTCACGCACTAAAGCTTTCCCCTGTACCGCAGCGGCGCCTGGCGCCGGATGCGGAACCTCAGGCGCATGTGCTCCCCTGTGCATGCGCCTTTTTTCATGCCCGCGCGCTACGGCACACTCGTCGCGCCAACTCGTACGAAGTCCGGACGAAAAAAATCCCGTCGCGGGAAACCCGGCGACGGGATCGGGATCGAGCCTGGCACTCTATGCCGCCCGGCTCGGTCAACGAAGCTCGCCGGCAGACTGGCCGGCGCGCTTCGTCTCGCACTGCTTACGGACGGCTGCCGGTCGGGAACGGCCATGCTGCGGCCGGGTTCAGGGCAGTCTTGACCGTTGCTGCGGGCGCGGACGGTTGCGCAGCAGGGGCAGCAGGTGCGGCAGGGGCAGCCTTCGCAGGTGCCTTCTTGGCAGCCTTCTTCGCAGCAGCCTTCTTCGCAGGCGCAGCCTTCTTGGCAGCGGCCTTCTTCGCAGGCGCCTTCTTGGCAACCTTCTTCGCTGCGACCTTCTTCGCCGCTGCCTTCTTCGCCGGTGCTGCCTTCTTCGCAGCAACCTTCTTCACGGCGACTTTCTTGGCTGCAACCTTCTTCGCTGCGACCTTCTTCGCCGGTGCTGCCTTCTTCGCAGCAACCTTCTTCACAGCGACTTTCTTCGCTGCGACCTTCTTGGCGGCGACCTTCTTCGCTGCGACCTTCTTCGCCGGTGCTGCCTTCTTCGCAGCAACCTTCTTCACGGCGACTTTCTTGGCTGCAACCTTCTTGACCGCGACCTTCTTCGCTGCGACCTTCTTGGCCGGCGCTGCCTTCTTCGCTGCAACCTTCTTCACAGCAGCCTTCTTCGCCGCCGGTTTTTTCTTGGCAGTTACCATTTTTTTCTCCTTCAGGTTCAGATGAGAGTCAGTTCAAACTACACCCTTCGTCAAAACCCGCTTCCCGCGAGCGCTTCTCACGGCGCACACTGCGAAGCGGGCTATTCATCGGCGTACGCTGGTCCCGCGCGCTTACGCTAATGAATGCGGTAAGGCGCGCCGTGTCACGAGACACAGCGCGCCGAGTCATTCCGGCGTCGGCTACCGACACCGGGCAACGTTCGTTGAAGACGCTGGTCGCATCACTCGCGTAGCCAGCGCCCTTTTCCGGGGGGAAGTTTGCCCATCCCACTGAAGGGTTCGCAAAGTGCCTTGCACGTATGTGAGCCACCTGGGCTCCGGGCACGCTTTGCATCAGGCGTTCCTGCTCCTAATCATCATGCCGGTCGAGGCGGCTCGCGCGCCGCCTCCGGCAACCCCTAAAAGATGGCACCAAGGTGCGCCCGGGTTATTCCCAGGACAGCGCACCGCCCGTCTGATATTCGATCACGCGCGTCTCGAAGAAGTTGCGTTCCTTCTTCAAGTCGATCATCTCGCTCATCCACGGGAACGGATTCTCTTCGTTCGGGAACAGCTGGTCGAGACCGATCTGCTGGCAACGGCGGTTGCAGATGAAGCGCAGATAGCTCTTGAACATCGATGCGTTCAGACCCAGCACGCCGCGCGGCATGGTGTCTTCAGCATAGCGGTACTCGAGTTCGACCGCTTGCTTGAACAGATCGGTGATCTCCGCACGGAACGCCGGGGTCCACAATTGCGGGTTCTCGAGCTTGATCTGGTTGATGAGGTCGATGCCGAAGTTGCAGTGCATCGACTCGTCGCGCAGGATGTACTGATACTGCTCCGCGGCGCCGGTCATCTTGTTCTGGCGACCGAGCGCGAGAATTTGCGTGAAGCCCACATAGAAGAACAGGCCTTCCATGATGCAGGCGAACACGATGAGCGACCTGAGCAGCGTCTGGTCGGCTTCGAGCGTGCCGGTCTTGAACGACGGATCAGTCAGCGTCTGGATGAACGGGATCAGGAACTCGTCCTTGTCGCGGATCGACTTGACCTCGTGGTACGCGTTGAAGATCTCGCTTTCGTCCAGGCCCAGCGACTCGACGATGTACTGGTATGCGTGCGTGTGGATCGCCTCTTCGAACGCCTGGCGCAGCAGGAACTGGCGGCATTCGGGCGCCGTGATGTGCCGGTAGGTTCCGAGCACGATGTTGTTCGCGGCGAGCGAGTCGGCGGTCACGAAGAAGCCGAGGTTGCGCTTGACGATGCGGCGCTCGTCCTCGGTCAGACCGTTCGGGTCCTTCCACAGGGCGATGTCGCGGGACATGTTGACTTCCTGCGGCATCCAGTGGTTCGCGCAACCCGCGAGGTACTTCTCCCAGGCCCACTTGTACTTGAACGGCACCAACTGGTTCACGTCGGTCTGGCCGTTGATGATGCGCTTGTCGGCGACATTCACGCGCGCTTCGGTCGAGACCGGCGCTTGCGGCGGCGGTGCGACGGCGAAGTCGCTGGCGAAGATGTTGGTCGCCGATGAAGCCTGAGGAGCGGAACGCAGACCAAACTGCACCTCGGCAGCCTGGACAGCCTGACCCGCGGGGTTGCGCAACGCGTTTTGCTGCGCACCGCTCGACGGAGTTACGGCCGTGATCTCGTCATCCCAGTTGAGCATAAATGTCACCATCAATTTAGATCGGTTTGTACCATCTTTTCGTGAGCGATAAAAGGGTTCGCACACGAAAAATCCTGTTTTCGATTCGCGTTGCGACCTCGATACAACACTTTGTTATCGCATCGTGTCGATTGCATCGCGCAAGCACTGCGTAGAGAGCACTGATTCGTCGTGCTCACATCGCGCGTGCGATGCGCTTCGAAGGTCATCGCGACATCGAGAGCGTGTGTGAAAGACAGCGTGCGCCGCGCGCTTTTCGCTCGCGCCGCGAGTGCGTTTTCACTCGCCGCTCACTGCTTGCCGCGCGCTGCGCTTTTCGCTCGCGCGGCCTGAGTTGGGTCCCTGCGCGAAACTCCAGGGATTCCTTCCTGTTGTCTCTTTCGCGTCGTGCAACGCGCGTGAAGCGCGTTGCCGGGAGAGACGGCGCGCATTGCGCGCGCCTCATTCGTTGTTACATCTCTTCTACTGTTTACTACTGATGCGCTACTGATGCGCTACCGATGCTTCGGTCCTCGCATGATGCGAGCGGCGTTGCACCGCACGCATCATGCGCAGCCCGCTTTACTGGCAAGCCTCGCACTCTTCGAAGCCGGCATCGCCCGGACGCATCATGCACACCGGACCTTCCGCTTCCGGTGCGGCTTCCACCTCGGCTTGCGCTGCGGCCTGCATCGTGGTCGAGCCTGCTGCACCGCCGAATGCGCCACCCGATGCACCACCGAATGCGCCGCCGGCATTGCCGCCGCCGTCACCACCCGTCGGCACGGCGTTGAGCGCGCCGTGCGCGACCGTCGACTTCTCGACGTGCGTGGCCGCCATCGTGCGCAGGTAGTACGTGGTCTTCAGGCCGCGCACCCATGCGAGCTTGTAGATCTCGTCGAGCTTCTTGCCCGATGCGCCCGCCATGAAGATGTTCAGCGACTGCGCCTGGTCGATCCACTTCTGGCGACGCGACGCCGCTTCGACGAGCCACGTCGGGTCCACTTCGAACGCCGTTGCATACACAGCGCGCAGATCGGCCGGCACGCGGTCGATGCGCGAGAGCATGCCGTCGAAGTACTTGAGGTCGGCGACCATGACTTCGTCCCACAGGCCGCGTGCCTTCAGGTCACGCACGAGGTAGTCGTTCACCACCGTGAATTCGCCCGAGAGGTTCGACTTCACGTACAGGTTCTGGAACGTCGGCTCGATGCAAGGCGACACGCCGATGATGTTCGAGATGGTCGCGGTCGGTGCGATTGCGATGCAGTTCGAGTTGCGCATGCCGTGTGCCGCGATGCGCTCGCGCAGCGACGTCCAGTCCATCGACTCGCTCGAGTCGACTTCGACGTAGCCGCCACGCGCTTCGGCGAGCAGCTTGAGCGTGTCCTGCGGGAGGATGCCGCGATCCCACAGCGAGCCGCGGTAGGTCGAGTAGCGGCCGCGCTCGGCTGCCAGCTCCATCGACGCCCAGTACGCGTAGTAGCAGACGGCTTCCATCGAGCGGTCGGCGAACTCCACGGCTTCTTGCGAAGCAAACGGCGTGCGCAGAACGTGCAGGCAGTCCTGGAAGCCCATGATGCCCATGCCCACCGGACGGTGCTTCAGGTTCGAGTTGCGCGCCTTCGACACCGCGTAGTAGTTGATGTCGATGACGTTGTCGAGCATGCGCATCGCCACGCTGATGGTGCGCTTGAGCTTCTCGTGGTCGAGAGCGAACGTGCCGTCGGCCTGTTCGACCATGTGCGCGACCAGGTTCACCGAACCCAGGTTACATACGGCGATTTCGCTGTCGCTCGTGTTCAGCGTGATTTCCGTGCACAGGTTCGACGAGTGGACCACGCCCACGTGCTGCTGCGGCGAACGGATGTTGCACGGATCCTTGAACGTGATCCACGGATGGCCGGTCTCGAACAGCATGCCGAGCATCTTGCGCCACAGTTGCGCGGCCGGCAGCTTCTTGAACAGCTTGATCTCGCCGCGCGCGACTTTCTCTTCGTAAGCCGTGTAAGCCTGTTCGAACTCGGCGCCGAACTTGTCGTGCAGGTCCGGGCAGGTCGAGGGCGAGAAGAGCGTCCAGTCGCCGCCTTCCATCACGCGCTTCATGAACAGGTCGGGAATCCAGTTCGCCGTGTTCATGTCGTGGGTGCGGCGGCGGTCATCGCCCGTGTTCTTGCGCAGCTCGAGGAATTCTTCGATGTCGAGGTGCCACGATTCCAGGTAGGCGCACACCGCGCCCTTGCGCTTGCCGCCCTGGTTCACGGCCACTGCCGTGTCGTTCACCACCTTCAGGAAGGGAACCACGCCTTGCGACTTGCCGTTGGTGCCCTTGATGTGCGAGCCGAGCGCGCGCACGCGCGTCCAGTCGTTGCCGAGACCACCGGCAAACTTCGAGAGCAGCGCGTTGTCCTTGAGCGCTTCGTAGATGCCGTCGAGGTCGTCAGCAACCGTCGTCAGGTAGCACGACGAGAGCTGCGAGCGGTGCGTGCCCGAGTTGAACAGCGTGGGCGTGGACGACATGAAGTCGAACGACGAGAGCACGTTGTAGAACTCGATCGCGCGCGCTTCACGGTCGATCTCGTTGAGCGAGAGGCCCATCGCGACGCGCATGAAGAATGCCTGCGGCATTTCGATGCGCGTGCCGTGCACGTGCAGGAAGTAGCGGTCGTACAGCGTTTGCAGGCCGAGGTAGCCGAATTGCAGATCGCGGTTCGAGTCGAGCGCGTTACCGAGGCGCTTCAGGTCGAACTGCTGGAGCTTGTCGTCGAGCAGGCCCGCTTCGACGCCGCGCTTGATGAACTGCGGGAAGTAGTCCGCATAACGCATGCCCATTTCGGCTTGCGTGACTTCATCTTCGAGAATTTCGCGACGGATCGTGTGCAGCAGGATGCGAGCCGTGACCTGGCTGTATGCCGGGTCCTTTTCGATCATCGTGCGAGCCGCGAGGATGGCCGAGTCGTAGACCTGGGTCATCGGCACGCCGTCGTACAGGTTCTTCACCGTTTCCGCGACGATCGGGTCGGCGTTGACCGCGTCGCCGAGACCGTCGCAAGCCGAGACGATCAGTGCGCGCAGCGCCTGCATGTCGAGCGGACGCGTCACGCCGTTGTCGGTGACGTTGATGCCGGGCGCGGCGGGCGCTGCCGTTTCCGGCGCGTGCGCGCGCTCCTGGTTGCGCTTCTCGCGATACAGCACGTAGGCGCGCGCGACGTTGTGCTCGCCGCCGCGCATCAGCGCGAGTTCGACCTGATCCTGGATGTCTTCGATATGGAACGTGCCGCCGTTCGGACGGCTGCGCACGAGCGCGCGCACGACGTTCTGCGTGAGCTGCTCGACGAGCTCGCGCACGCGCGCCGAAGCCGCGCCCTGGCCGCCGTTCACGGCGAGAAATGCCTTCGTCATCGCGATCGCGACTTTCGAAGGTTCGAACGACACCACGCTACCGTTGCGGCGAATCACCTTGTGGTCGGCGAACTGCTGCGCGCTCGTCTGGCCGTCCTGCGGCTGGCCACCCAGCGTGTGCGCGCCAGGCGCGCCTTCATACCGGGTCGAGACGTTATCGGTCGTTTGCATGTGCAAAGCTCCTGTGGTCCTGGAAAGGTGCGAAGAGTTTTCGCGGATTAGTACGGACGCCGCGCCTGTCGTGCCCCCGTGTGCACGCACAAATCGACATATCAGCGGGCGGAGAGAAAAGACCAGCCTGGCGAGGCTGCCGGATGCGACAAGGCAGATGACACACGAACGGCTGCGGTCTTCATCGTGGATGTCGCGATCATTGGCTGTACCTTCTCTCTCGATTACAGCCGGTGCGCCGGACTTCCTGGCCGGGCGGCACCGTACAAAGTTTCTTTTTTTCCTATGCCGGTAACGCGCGCGGCGCCATGCTCGTGGAGCGGGGCGCCGCGGTACAACACAACATATGGTGTGAAGCCTTGTTTCGAGTACAAAGTATAGTGGAAGATGCGGGGCGGTCAAACGCCTTTTTTTACTGGTCCTATCTTGACAAGACGGTAAGCCAAGCGGCGCGGGCGTTGCCGCCGGATGGCGCTTCCAGTGGTCTGCGAGGCGCGCGTGAACACCCCGCTTGCGAGCGCGGGATGTGCTTGTTTCCTGGGCAGCCGGTGCGCGTTCAACGGCGAATCGAGCGCGTCACGACGCCGCGTCCTGCGCGTCGCGCCCCTGGATATAGGGGAAGCTCGCGTTCGCGAGCTGCGTATCGTGTTGCAGACGCGCCCAGTCGAAATGCGGGCCGGGGTCGGTCTTGCGGCCAGGGGCGATGTCCGAATGGCCCGCCAGCGCCTCGATCGGATAGCGCGCGACGAGCGCCTTCACGAGCGCCGCGAGCGTGACGTACTGCGCCGCTTCGAAGGCCGTCGTGTCGCTGCCTTCCAGTTCGATGCCGATGGCGAAATCGTTGCAGCGCTCGCGCCCGAAGAAGCTCGACGCGCCCGCGTGCCACGCCCGCTCGTCGCACGAGACGAACTGCTCCAGCGCCCCGTCGCGATGAATCACGAAATGCGCCGAGACGCGCACGCCGCGCAGATGCGCATCGAAATACGGATGCGCGTCGCAGTCGAGTCGATTGAGGAAGAGATCGGCGATCTCGGGGCCGCCGAACACGTTGGGCGGCAGGCTGATGTTGTGCACGACGATGAGCGTCGGCACCGCGCCTTGCGGGCGCGCTTCGAAGTTCGGCGAAGGCAGATGACGTGCGCCGGGCACCCAGCCCCGCGCATCGACCTCACAGGCCGGCGATGCAGGTGAAGCAGCGCTCATCGTGCGGGGCGGTCCTGCGCCGTCGTGCGCGCGTCGTAAGCGCGTGCGTGCTCGGCGCTACAGAACGAGCGCGCACCCACCGTCACCGACTCGCTGCGCGGCGCATGCACGCCGCACTCGGCGCAGCGCACCATCGGCTCGGGCAACGCGCCCTTGCCTGCCGCGCTCGCGCCGCCGTTGGCGCCACGCGCGGCACCCTGCCCCGGCGCGCCCTGCCCCGGTTGAGCGCCGGGACGCGTTTGCGTCTGCGCACGGCGCAGCGCCTTGACGAACCACTGTCCGACGACGAACAGCAGCACGAGGAGAAGTATCTGTCTCATCGGAACACGCGACTCACACGACTCAAACCACGGGGCGGTGCAGCAGCACCTCGAAAACGAAACGGCTGCCCACATAGGCGAGCAGCAACGCGACGAACGACGCGATCACCCAGCGCAGCGCGGCGCGGCCGCGCCAGCCGGAGATCTTGCGCGCGGTGAGCAGCGCGCCGAACATGAGCCACGAAAGAATCGCGAACACAGTCTTGTGATCGAGCGAGAGCGGCCGGTCGATCAACTGCTCGCTAAAGAGGATGCCGGAGACGAGCGTGGCCGTGAGCAGCACGAAGCCCGCGCCGATCAGACGGAACAGCAGCTTTTCCATCGTGAGCAGCGGCGGCAGCGTCTCGATCCAGTTCGACAGCCAGCCTCCGCCGCGATGGTTCGCATTGCGCTGGAAGCCGGCGCCTTTGAGCGCATGCAGGCGGCGCTCGACGGCGAGCATGAGCACCGCGTGCAGCGCGGCGATCGCAAAGAGCCCGTAGGCGACGTTCGCGATGACGAAATGCAGCTTGAACATCGGCGCGGCTGCATACGGCAGCACGCGCACGCCGCCGAACACGAGCGGCAGGATCGACGCGAGCGCGGCCAGGGGCAGCAGCAACAGACGCAAGCCGTCGAGGGAGAAGAAAAAGCTCTCGATCCAGTAGATGCCCGCGCCGAGCCAGAACATGGCCGACAACGCGAACGCGAAGCCGAACACCATTTCGTTGGCCGGGAAAATCGTCATGTGCAGCAACACGCCGTGCGCGGCGAGCGCGACGAACAGCAGCGAGCGCGAAAGCGGGCCGAAGGTGCGCGTGCGCAGGGCGGCGTCGCCCGCGCCGACCGTCACCGGCACAGGCGGCACGCTGCCGAGCAGCGGCGCGGCGCCGGCGCGGCGCAGCGCGCGCCAGTCGGCGGCGCACAATCCGCCGTACAGGAGCACGGTGAGGGCATACAGTACAATATCCATGTTCGAAGTTTACTATAGGCCCCCTGGCCGCGCGGGATCGCGACGCAATGCTGCGCCTTCCTGTTTCGCGTGCGCGGGCCGGGCCGCACTGCTCACCGCCTCCCCATGCTCGATAATCTCACTCAACGGATGGCGCGCGTCGTCAAGACGCTGCGCGGCGAAGCCCGGCTGACCGAAGCCAATACCCAGGAAATGCTCCGAGAGGTGCGTCTCGCGCTGCTCGAAGCCGACGTGGCGCTGCCCGTCGTGCGCGAATTCATCGCCAAGGTGAAGGAAAAGGCGCTCGGCGAGGAAGTGATCGCCAGCCTCTCGCCCGGCCAGGCGCTCGTCGGCGTGGTGCAGCGCGAGCTGACCGCCGTGATCGGCGGCGACTACGAAGGCAAGGCCGCCGAGCTCGATCTCGCCGTCACGCCGCCCGCGGTCATCCTGATGGCGGGTCTGCAAGGCGCGGGTAAAACCACCACCACTGGCAAGCTCGCCAAGCTCCTGCGCGAGAAATACAAGAAGAAGGTCCTCACCGTTTCGTGTGACGTCTACCGCCCCGCCGCTATCGCGCAGCTGAAGACGGTGACGGAACAGGTCGGCGCCGACTTCTTCCCCTCGCAGCCCGACCAGAAGCCGGTCGAGATCGCCGCCGCGGCCGTGGACTGGGCCAAGCGCCACTACCACGACGTGCTGCTCGTCGACACGGCCGGCCGCCTCGGTATCGACGAGGCGATGATGAACGAGATCACCGCGCTGCACGCCACGCTCAAACCCGCCGAAACGCTGTTCGTGGTCGACGCGATGCTCGGCCAGGACGCGGTCAACACGGCCAAGGCGTTCAACGACGCCCTGCCGCTCACCGGCGTCGTGCTCACCAAGCTCGACGGCGATTCGCGCGGCGGCGCGGCGCTCTCCGTGCGCCACATCACGGGCAAGCCGATCAAGTTCGTCGGCGTCGCGGAAAAGCTCGACGGCCTCGAGGTGTTCTACCCCGAGCGCATGGCCAACCGTATTCTCGGCATGGGCGACATTCTCGCGCTCGTCGAGGAAGCGCAGCGCGGCGTGGACGTTCAGGCCGCGCAAAAGCTCGCCGACAAGGTCAAGAAAGGCGGCGACTTCGACCTCAACGATTTCCGCGCGCAACTGTCGCAGATGAAGAAAATGGGCGGCCTGTCGTCGCTCATGGACAAGCTGCCCGCGCAGTTCCAGCAAGCCGCCTCGGGCGCCGACATGGGCCAGGCCGAAAAGCAGATGCGCCGCATGGAAGGCATCATCAACTCGATGACGGCCCAGGAGCGCGCCAAGCCCGATCTCATCAAGGCCACGCGCAAGCGCCGCATCGCGGCGGGCGCGGGCGTGCAGGTGCAGGAGGTCAACCGCCTGCTGAACCAGTACGACCAGATGCGCACCATGATGAAGAAGCTGAAGGGCGGCAACCTGCAAAAGATGATGCGCGGCATGAAGGGCATGATGCCCGGCATGCGCTAACGCACCTTGCGGGCCGCGTGTCGCGTCATGCGCACCCGGCCCCACACGACGCGGCGCGTGATGGAACAAACGCGCGGGTATATGCTGTAGCGCGCGCCGCCGTTATTTTCCACACTTCAATAGCTACAGCCACCGCCCGCCAGAGTCATGAATCGCGAAGAAGCCCTGCACATTTTCCGCCACTCCGAAGAGATCGTTTCGGAGGGCGACGTCAATGCGTCGATCGGCAGCATGGCCGACGCCATCCGCGCCGAGATCAGCGAGGACTTCCCGCTCGTGCTGTCGGTGATGGGCGGCGCGGCGGTGTTCACCGGCATGCTGCTGCCGCACCTCGACTTCCCGCTGGAGTTCGATTACATCCACCTCACGCGCTACCGCAACGCCATCAAGGGCAGCGCGGAGATGCAATGGCGCGTCGCGCCGCGCGAGTCGGTGAAGGACCGGGTGGTGCTCGTGCTCGACGACATCCTCGATGAGGGTGAAACCATGGCCGCGATCCGCGACCGCATCATGGACATGGGCGCGAAGCGTTTCCTCTCGGCCGTGCTGTGCGAAAAGACGCTCACGAAGGCCAAGCCGCTGCATCCCGACTACTGCGGCTTTTCGGTGCCGGACCGCTATGTGTTCGGCTGCGGCATGGACGCGAAGGGTTACTGGCGCAATCTGCCGACCATCCGTGCGCTGACCGAAGGCGCTTGAATCGAGCATGCGGCGTGCTCGCGGGTTAGCCGCGGCGCCATGAAAAAAAGCAGCCCTCGGGCTGCTTTTTTATTGCCTGCGACGCCTGCCGCGCGCGATGTCAGAGGTGATGCACGAAGTTGGCGATGCCCGCGAGGATCATCTCCACGGAAATCGCCACGAGCACGAGCCCCATCAGCCGCTCGAAGGCCGTCACCACGCGCTCGCCGAGCCATTGCTGAATGCGCTCGGCCATCACCAGCACGGCCGCGCAGATCACCATCGTGACGACGAGCGCCGCCACCCATTCATAGAGCTTGCCGGGCGCCTGCGAGGTGAGCAGCATGACCGTGGCGAGCGCCGAAGGCCCCGCCAGCGCGGGAATGGCGAGCGGCACGATGAGCGGCTCGCCACCCTTGTCGCCCCCGCCGAACGGTCCGCCCGGATGCGGAAAGATCATGCGCAGCGCGATGAGGAACAGCACGATGCCGCCGCCGATGCGCAGCGACGTGTCGGTGAGCCCCATCATGCGCAGGAAGCTGTTGCCCGCCACCATGAAGATGAGCAGGATGAAAAACGCGATCGCGACCTCGCGCAGGATCACGATCGCGCGGCGTTGCTGGGCAACGCCGCGCAGGCAGCTAATGAAGAGCGGGATATTGCCGAGCGGGTCGGTAATGAGGAGCAGCAGAACCGTAGCGGACAGAAAACTGTACTCCACGCTAGCTGCGCTCCTTTAGCCGAGGTTGCCGCAATGGGCGATTGAACTGCGGGGCGATCGAACCGCGCTTACACCGCGAGCGCGGCGCGGATCTTCTGCGCCACTGTCTGCGCGGCCTCGTCGGCCGGGAGCAGCGTCGCTTCCGTCTCGCGGCGGCCCTGGTACTCGATCTTGCCTTCCTTCAGGCCACGATCGCCGATCACGAGACGATGCGGCACGCCGATCAGCTCCCAGTCGGCGAACATCACGCCCGGGCGCTCGCCGCGGTCGTCGAGAATCACGTCCACGCCCGATTCGAGCAGTTCGTTGTACACACGCTCGGCGTGCTCGCGCACGAGCTCGCTGCGGTCCATGCCCATCGGGCACACGACGACCTGGAACGGCGCGATCGACTCAGGCCAGATAATGCCCTTCTCGTCGAAGTTCTGCTCGATGGCTGCACCGAGAATACGCGTGACGCCAATACCGTAGCAGCCCATCTGCATCGGCGCGGGCTTGCCGTTCTCGGCGAGGTACGTGGCGTTCATCGCTTCCGAGTACTTCGTGCCGAGCTGGAACACGTGGCCCACTTCGATGCCGCGGCAGATGTCGATCACACCCTTGCCGTCCGGCGAGGGGTCGCCCTTCTTCACGTTGCGGATGTCGGCGACGACCGGCTCCGGCAAGTCGCGGCCCCAGTTCACACCCGTGGTGTGGAAGTCCACTTCGTTCGAGCCCACCACGAAGTCGCTCATGTTCGCGACCGTGCGATCGGCGATCACCTTGACCGGCTTCTTCGTGTTGAGCGGTCCGAGGTAGCCCGGCGGCGTGCCGAACCACTCGACGATTTCCGCTTCGGTCGCGAAGCGGAAGCCACCCAGACCTTCGAGCTTGCCGGCCTTGATCTCGTTCAGATCGTGGTCGCCGCGCAGCATGAGCAACCAGATGGTCGGCTCGGCGCCTTCGTTGTCGGTGGCGAGAATGATCGACTTGATCGTGCTTTCGAGCGCAATGCCGAGCAACTCCGCCACGGCCTCGCACTTGGCCGCGCCAGGCGTGGGCGTTTTCGTGAGCGCTTGCGTGGGCGCGCCGCGCTGCGCGATGAGCGGCAGCGCATCGGCGGCTTCGACGTTGGCCGCGAAGTCCGAGGTCGGGCAGTAGGCGATATCGTCCTCGCCCGTTTCCGCGATCACGTGGAATTCGTGCGAACCGCTGCCGCCGATCGAGCCGTTGTCGGCCGCGACCGCGCGGAACTCGAGACCGAGACGCGTGAAGATGCGCGTGTAGGCGTCGTACATCTTCTGGTACGAGACCTTGAGACCTTCGACGTCCTTATCGAACGAGTACGCGTCCTTCATGATGAACTCGCGGCCGCGCATCACACCGAAACGGGGACGGATTTCATCGCGAAACTTCGTCTGCACCTGGTAGAAGTTCACCGGCAGCTGGCGATAGCTCTTGATCTGGCCGCGCGCGATGTCGGTGACGACTTCTTCGTGCGTCGGGCCCATCACGAAGTCGCTCTGCTTGCGATCCTTGAAACGCAGCAGTTCCGGCCCGTATTGTTCCCAGCGTCCCGATTCCTGCCACAGCTCCGCCGGTTGCACGGCCGGCATCAGCAACTCGATGGCGCCGGCGCGGTTCATTTCCTCGCGCACGATCTGTTCGACCTTGCGGATCGAGCGCAGGCCGATCGGCAGATAGTTGTAGATGCCGCCGGCGACGCGACGGATCATGCCCGCGCGAACCATCAACTTGTGGCTGACGATTTCCGCGTCAGAGGGCGCTTCCTTCAGGGTGCCGATAAAGAAACGGGAGGCTTTCATTCAAATTATCCAAAAGCGGCGGCCCGGTGCAGACCGCCCGAAGAGATGACCAACGGAGGAGTTCACGAACCCGCCATTATGACAACACGCCGTGCGCTGCGCCGGAGACCGGCGATGACCGCGGTTGGCCTGAGCCAGGATGGCCGCCGGATGCGAAGCCGATCCCGCCCCGAGCGCGTTGTTGCGCGGCAGCGGTAAATCGTTCCAACTTTCCGGCCGCCGGGTGCGTGAGGTCCGTTATCTGTTTATAATCAAAGCAATTTTAAAGGATTCGAAGGTGGTTGTATGCTGGATCGTGAGGGGTTTCGCCCGAACGTCGGCATCATCCTCTTGAACGCGCGAAACGAGGTGTTTTGGGGCAAACGGGTTCGCGAACATTCCTGGCAGTTTCCGCAAGGGGGCATCAAGTACGGTGAGACCCCCATGCAGGCAATGTTTAGGGAGTTGCACGAAGAAACCGGTCTGCATCCGGAGCATGTCAAGATCGTCGGTCGCACGCGCGACTGGTTGCGTTATGAGGTGCCGGACAAGTTCATCAAGCGCGAAGTGCGCGGCCATTATCGCGGTCAGAAACAGATCTGGTTTCTGCTGCGCATGGTCGGGCGCGACTGCGATATCTGCCTGAGGGCAACGGAGCATCCCGAGTTCGATGCGTGGCGCTGGAACGAATACTGGGTGCCGCTCGAAGCGGTCATCGAGTTCAAGCGCGACGTCTATCAGCTTGCGCTCACCGAGCTCTCGCGTTTCCTGCGCCGGCCCGCGCCGCGCCAGGAGCGTTTGGGTGTGCAGGCTCACGAGGTGCGCTACCCGCGCATCGTGACGTCGGCGCATGCCGACGCCGTGCACGCCCTGCCGTACGCGAGCATGCCGGACGACGTGCCGCAGCTTGCGCCGATCGAGAGCGATTGCGCTTCGGCGCAGAGTATCATCGAGCCTGCGCAGGACGAGCACGACCAAGGGGCTTGAGCCAACGCAAAGAACGCCCGAACCGGCGAGACCGGCGCACCACGCGCCGGGCCTCGCGGTTCGCATTCGCGGCGCTGCACGTTCGTGAGCACGGCGCCGGTGCTTCGAGGAAAACCAATTTGAAACGATTTGCTCTTGCTGCGACTTGCGTCGCAGGCGGTGTGCTGCTTTTGACCGGGCTGGCCGGGTGTTCCAGTTCCGGTCCCACCAACAAGGACGACAGCGCGTTCACCTATTTGCTGGACCGCCAGGGCACCTGGCAGGAGAACAAGGTCGAAAGCCTGCCGGCGCTGCCGCAAGCGGGCGCGACGCTGCTGCCGTTCGACGTCTCGAATAATTCGCCGCTCAAGTTCGCCATCGACCCCGACTCGCTCACGGTCGGCACCGACGGCGTCGTGCGCTACACGGTCGTCATCACGAGCCCGACGGGCGCGCGCAACGTGAACTACGAAGGGATTCGCTGCGACACCTACGAGTGGCGCCTCTATGCGAGCCTCGACGCCGATCACAACGGCTGGGACCAGACCGTCGCGAACAACTGGTCGCGCATCGAGAACGGCACGCTCAACGCGTATCAGTCGCGGCTTTATCAAGACTACTTCTGCGCGAACAAGATGCCGCTCGCGAAAGCGCCGGCCATTGTCCAGAATCTGCGCTACGGGCGCACGCAGTCGATGCTGGTGCGCTAACGCGCCGTCATTGCCCGTTGTCACGGGCATGAAAAAAGCCGCTGCGGCCTTGGGGCCGCAGCGGCTTTTTTACGCGTTCGCGCTGATGCGCGCGCTCAAACGAGCACGAGATTGTCGCGGTGAATCAGCTCCGGCTCGAGCATGTAGCCGAGGATGCCTTCGATCTCGCCGCTCGCATGCCGCTGGATCAGTTTCGTCTCGGCGCTGCTGTAGTTGGTGAGCCCGCGCGCCACTTCCACGCCCGCGCCGTTCAGGCACGCGATCACCTCGCCGCGCGCGAAGGCGCCCTGCACGCCCGTCACGCCGATCGGCAGCAGGCTCTTGCCGTCGTCCGTCACCTTCTGCACGGCGCCGTCGTCGATCACCACATGGCCGCGCACCTGGAGATGGTCGGCCATCCACTGCTTGCGCGCGGCCATGCGTGCCGTGCGCGCGATGAGTTGCGTGCCGATCGCCTCGCCCGAAGCGAGCCGCACCAGCACCTCGGCCTCGCGGCCGCTCGCGATCACGGTGTTCGCGCCGCTGTGCGCGGCACGCTTGGCCGCGAGAATCTTGGTGAGCATGCCGCCGCGGCCGATGCTCGACCCCGCGCCGCCCGCCATCGCTTCCAGTTCCGGCTTGCCCGCGTCGGCTTCCTGCACGAGCGTCGCCGTGGGATCCTTGCGCGGATCGGCCGTGTAGAGCCCGCTCTGGTCGGTGAGGATGACGAGCGCGTCGCCCTCGATCAGGTTCGCGACGAGCGCGCCGAGCGTGTCGTTGTCGCCGAACTTGATTTCGTCGGTGACGACGGTATCGTTCTCGTTGATGATCGGCACGACGCCGAGGCGCAGCAGCGTGAGCAGCGTGGAGCGCGCATTGAGATAGCGTTCGCGATCGGCCAGGTCCGCGTGCGTGAGCAGGATTTGCGCCGTGCGAATGTCATGTTCGGCAAAGCGGCTCTCGTACACCTGCGCGAGGCCCATCTGCCCGACCGCTGCGGCGGCCTGAAGCTCGTCGATCTCGCGCGGCCGCTTCGTCCAGCCAAGGCGCTGCATGCCTTCGGCAATGGCGCCCGAACTCACGAGCACGACTTCCTTGCCCTGCGCGCGCAGCGCCGCGATCTGCGCGGCCCAGCGGCCGATTGCCGCATGATCGAGGCCGCGCCCGTCGTTGGTGACGAGGCTCGAACCGACTTTCACTACCAGACGCCGCGAATCGGCGATGACGGAACGCATGCTGCGCGGTCTCCCAAATGACTGATGACGCGTGACGTTTCCAAGGAGCGGCCGGCGCGGCTCGCGCGCCGGCATGCGCCGGATTACTCTTGCGGCTGCCCGGCGTTCCCGCCCTGTCCTTCACGGAAGCGCACGTCGGAGGCAAGGTCTTCGGCTTCCGCCGCGCGGCGCGCGTCCGAATGCGCCGAGACATAGTCGTACACCGCGTAGCACAGGTTCTCGCAGCCCTGCCCCGTGAGCGCCGAAATCTCGAACACCGGGCCGTCCCACTCGAAGCGCTTCACGAACTCGGCAATGCGCTCGGCGCGCTCGTCTTCCGGCACCATGTCGAGCTTGTTGAGCACGAGCCAGCGCGGCTTCTCGTAGAGCGTCTCGTCGTACTTGCGCAGCTCGCCGACGATCGCCCTGGCTTCCGCCACGGGATCGACGCTTTCGTCGAACGGCGCGAGATCGACCAGATGCAGCAGCAGGTTCGTGCGCTGGAGATGTCGCAGAAACTGGTGACCGAGGCCTGCGCCTTCCGCTGCGCCTTCGATCAGGCCCGGAATGTCGGCGATCACGAAGCTCTTGCTCGGCCCCACGCGCACCACGCCCAGGTTCGGCGCGAGCGTCGTGAAGGGGTAGTCGGCGATCTTCGGCTTGGCGTTGGACACCGAGGAGATGAACGTGGACTTGCCCGCGTTCGGCATGCCGAGCAGGCCGACGTCCGCCAGCACCTTCAGCTCCAGCTTGAGCATGCGGCGCTCGCCGGGCTTGCCGTCGGTTTTCTGGCGCGGCGCGCGGTTCGTGGACGACTTGAAATGCAGGTTGCCGAGGCCGCCCGCCCCGCCCTGGGCGACCAGCACGCGCTGGTCGTGCTCGGTCAGGTCGGCGATCAGTTCGCCCGTGTCCTGGTCGGTGATGGCGGTGCCCACCGGCATGCGCAGCGTGATGTCGTCGCCGCCCTTGCCATAGCAGTCCGAGCCGCGGCCGTTTTCGCCGTTGCGCGCCTGGTGCTTCTTCGTGTAGCGGTAATCGATAAGGGTGTTGATGTTGCGGTCAGCCACAGCGTAGACGCTGCCGCCACGCCCGCCGTCGCCGCCGTCCGGCCCGCCGAACGGGACGAACTTCTCGCGTCGCATCGACGCGCTGCCATCGCCCCCATCGCCGGCGATGACTTCGATCTTCGCTTCGTCAATGAACTTCATGCGTTACTCCGTCCCGTGAATGTCGGTATTTTGCCCGCCGCGGCCGAAACTGGCCAATCTGGCCGAATGGCCAGCGACGCTGCGTTTATCCGCCGCTTCAATTCGATGCGACCCCGGAAGGTCGCGGATAAACAAAAAGGCCCCGCAAACTTCGCGGGGCCTTCTTTGCGTCGCGTGTAGCCCGCTCGCGAGCGGTCTAAAGCTTAGGCCGCTGCCGGGACGACGTTGACCAGTTGCTTGTTGGCTGCGCCCTTGATCGCGAACGAGACGTGGCCGTCGACCAGCGCGTAGAGCGTGTGGTCCTTGCCGATGCCGACGTTCAGGCCCGGGTGCATACGCGTACCGCGCTGGCGAACGATGATGCCGCCTGCGAGGATAGCCTGGCCGCCGAACACCTTCACGCCAAGTCGTTTCGACTCTGAGTCGCGGCCGTTACGTGACGACCCGCCTGCCTTTTTGTGTGCCATTTGTTTGCTCCTTTACCTGCGTGCGCTTACGCGTTGATCGCGTCGATGCGCAGTTCGGTGTAGTTCTGGCGGTGGCCGCCATGCTTCTGGTAGTGCTTCCGGCGACGCATCTTGAAGATGGTCACTTTGGCGTGTCGGCCTTGCGACACAACGGTGGCCTTGACGGAAGCCCCACTGACCAGCGGCGTACCGAACTTAATCGATTCGCCTTCGCCCACTGCGAGAACCTGGTCGAGCGTGATTTCTGCGTCAATGTCAGCCGGTATCTGTTCTACTTTAAGTTTTTCGCCAACGGCAACTTTGTACTGCTTGCCGCCGGTTTTTATGACCGCGTACATTGAGAACCTCACTCTAAAATATCTTTTCAGACGCACTGCGCGCCCGAAACCTTAGATTATACATAGAGTTAGCTACGCGGTCAAAGACAATGCGCGCCCGTCGCGCGAGCGCCTCGGGGCCCGCCGGGCGGCCCTGGCGGCCATCCGTACGACGTAACGCCTGCGTCCAGGCACCATCGCGGGCAAGGCTGAAATAGAGGGAACCATCGGCCGGACGGCATGGGAGCGTCCGGCAGGAAGCCGATTCGCCTTATAATCCGCGGCACTACCCATATTTGCCATCATGTCGTCCACCGCCACCCCATCCCCCAGCGCAGCCACCCTGCTCGCCCCCATCGCCAGTGACATGGAGCAGGTGAATCGTGTCATCCGGCAGAGCCTGGCGTCCGAGGTGATGCTGATCAATCAGATCTCCGAGTACATCATCGGTGCGGGCGGCAAGCGGCTGCGCCCGGCGCTCCTGCTGCTCGTGGCCGGCGCGCTCGGCGACCGCGGCACGCATCGCCATGTGCTCGCAGCGGTCGTCGAATTCATTCACACGGCCACGCTGCTGCACGACGACGTCGTCGACGAGTCCGACCTGCGGCGCGGCCGCCAGACGGCCAACGCGCTGTTCGGCAACGCCGCCAGCGTGCTAGTTGGCGACTATCTGTACTCGCGCTCGTTCGAGATGATGGTGGGTGTGGGCAAGATGCGCGTGATGGAGATTCTTTCGGCGGCCACGACGATCATCTCCGAAGGCGAAGTCCTGCAACTCCTGAACATGCACGACGCCGACGTGGACACCGACCGCTACATGCAGGTGATCCGCTACAAGACCGCCAAGCTGTTCGAAGCCGCGGCGCAGCTCGGCGCGGTGCTTTCGGGTGCGGATGCGCGCGCCGAGGAAGCGGCGGCCGAGTACGGCCGGCGCATCGGCACGGCGTTCCAGATCATGGACGACTGGCTCGACTACACCGGCACGCCGGAATCGATGGGCAAGAACGCCGGCGACGACCTGCGCGAAGGCAAGCCCACGCTGCCGCTCATCTGGCTGATCGAGCACGGCACGGCGGCGGAAGCCGCACTGGCGCGCGAAGCGATCGAGCAAGGCGGCACGACGCGCTTCGACGAAATCTTCGCGGCGATCACGCGTTCGGGCGCGCTCGAACACACGCTGCAATGCGCGCGTGCCGAGGCCCAGGCCGCCGCCGATGCAATTTCAGCGTTCCCCCCTTCCATTTACAAAGATAGCCTGCTAGAATTATGTTCTTACTCGACGACGCGCCAGTCTTGAAACAGACGAAGCGGGTTGTGGAGTCCAGCAGTAAATTCGGGGTGTAGCTTAGCCTGGTAGAGCGCTACGTTCGGGACGTAGAGGCCGGAGGTTCGAATCCTCTCACCCCGACCAGAATTTCAAAAAAAACCGCGCATGCACTGCGCGGTTTTTTTTCGTCCGTACATTACGCCCTGTGTGCGCAGGCGGTGCACGTTGCGCGACGCCTTGTCCGTTCGGCCAATTGCCGAGGACTGGCCAGGACTGCGGCCCCGGAACCCCGGCACCCCTCTGTTATAGTTTCCCCATCCGCCCCCTCACTGTCTCGACGCGTGGACCACCTCCCCTTATGGGCGCAGATTTGCGCCGTCTTCGTCCTGCTCATCTGCTCCAGCTTCTTCTCCATCTCCGAAACGGCGATGATGGCGCTCAATCGCCATCGGCTCAAATATCTTGCGAACCACGGCGCGCTCGGTGCGAAAACCACGCAGAAGCTGCTCGCGCGCACCGACCTGCTGCTGTCGGTCATCCTGATCGGCAACAATCTCTTCAACACGATCATCCCGGTCCTCACGACCTCGATCGCGCTGCACACGTTCGGCCACGACAATCTCGTGCTTTCGGTCGCCACGGGCATCGTCGCGTTTCTCATCATCGTGTTCGCCGAAATCACGCCGAAGATTGTGGGCGCAACGTTTCCCGAGAAAATCGCGCTGCCGGCGAGCCTGCTGATCGCGCCGCTCATGCGCGTGACCAAGCCGCTGATCTGGTTCGTCAACATGTTCGCAAACGCGATCCTGCGCGTGCTGCACATCAACACGCACAAGGCGCGTGACCAGCGGCTCTCAACGGAAGAGCTGCGCACCATCGTGCTCGAGTCGGGCAGCTTCATGCCCACCAAGCACCGCAGCATTCTGCTGAACCTGTTCGATCTGGAGAACATCACGGTCGACGACGTGATGATCCCGCGCCGGCGCATCGAGGCGCTCGACTTCGAAGCGCCGCTCGAAGAGATCCTGCATCAGCTCGAAACCTGCTATCACAACAAGTTGATCGTCTATCAGGGCGACATCGACCGCGTGCTCGGCGTGCTCCACGTGCGCAAGACGCTCGCCGCCCTGCACAACCAGGATTTCGAGCGCGAAACGCTGCGCGAACTGCTCACCGAGCCGTATTTCGTGCCCACCGGCACGCCCGTGTTCCAGCAACTTCAGTACTTCCAGGAAAGCCGTCATCGCATCGCGCTTGTCGTCAACGAATACGGCGAGATGGAAGGGCTCGTCACGCCCGAAGACATCATCGAGGAACTGATCGGCGAATTCACGACGACGATGCCGCGCAGCGGCACCGGGCGCGGCGGCTGGAACGACGATGGCGAATGCATCGTGCCGGGCAGCATGCCCCTGCGCGAGCTCAATCGCTGGCTCCAGATCAAGCTGCCCACCGACGGCCCGAAAACGCTCAACGGTCTGATTCTCGAAGTGCTCGAAGAGATTCCCGAAGGCGACGTGTGCTTGCAGATCGGCGACGTGAAACTCGAAGTGCTGCGCAGCGACGATCAGGCGGTGCGCACCGTCAAGCTGTTCAAGCCCGGCGCGAAACAGCGCACGGGCACGCTGCAAAAAGCGAAGAAGTTGTTGCCGGGACGTTAGCCGTTCGGCCAGGTGCCGGTGTCACGCCCCACGCGCGATGATGAAGTCGTCATCTGTTCGAGGCGGCTTCGCGCCGGCATGCCATGCTTTCCACTCCTTATCGTCACGCGCGCCCCGCCTTCGCCGCGCTTTCCGAAGCCGGCATGAGCGGCGGCGGCGCGGCTCGCGCACCCGCCCCGGCTTCGCCACCACCGCTCGACGACGCCCCCGCCGTACGCCTGCTCGCCGAAACGCTGCGCGAAGCCGCGCGGCGCAATGCCTCCGACCTGCATGTCGAGCCGATGGAGCACGGCTGGCGCGTGCGTCTGCGCATCGACGGCGTGCTGCACGAAATGGCGCGGCCGCCCGTGCATTTGCGTGACGCGTTCGCCACGCGCATCAAGGTGCTCGCGCGCATGGACATCGCCGAGCGGCGCGTGCCGCAGGACGGCAGGCTGCGCCTCGCGCCTGTCGCTGCGTCGCAGGCCGCCGAGGACTACCGCGTGAATTCACTGCCCACGCTGCACGGCGAGAAGCTCGTGCTGCGCCGCCTCGAAGCGTTGCCCGCCGACCTGTCTCTTGCCGAACTCGGGCTCGATGAAGCACAACAACGCACGGTAGCCGCAGCCATTGGCGCGCCGCACGGTCTCGTGCTCGTCACCGGCCCCACCGGCAGCGGCAAGACGCTCTCGCTCTACTGCTTTCTGCAAATGCTCAACGGCGCCGCGCGCAATCTCTGTTCGGTGGAAGACCCGGCCGAAATCCAGCTCGCGGGCATCAACCAGGTCAACGTGCGCGAGAAGGCCGGGCTCACCTTCGCGGTGGCGTTGCGCGCCTTGCTGCGTCAGGATCCCGACGTCATCATGATCGGCGAAATCCGCGACGAGGAAACCGCGAGCGTCGCCGTGAAGGCCGCGCAAACCGGCCATCTCGTGCTCTCCACCGTGCACACGAACGACGCGAGCGCGGCGTGCGCGCGCCTGATCGACATCGGCGTCGAGCCCTACAACCTGGCGGGCGCGCTGCGGCTCGTGACCGCGCAACGGCTCGTGCGGCGCGTGTGTCCGCACTGTCGCGTGCGAGGTGATGAGTCGGAAGCGGCGCTGAGCGCAGCGGGCTTCGACCTAAGCGACGGCGAGATCCCACAGCCCTACGTTGCGCGCGGCTGCGAGGCTTGCCACGGCATCGGCTATCGGGGGCGCGTGGGCATACACGAAGTGATGCCGGTATCGGCGGCCATTCGCGACCTGATCGTTAGCGGGCGCAGCGCGCACGAGATTGCACACGAAGCACGCAAGCAAGGAGTCGCGACCTTGCGCGACGCGGCGCTCGCGCGTGTGCGCGACGGCACCACCAGCCTCGCGGAAGCGCTCGCTGCAACGGAAGCGCCATGAACGCCGCGCACACCTACGACAACGCATCGGAGTGGCGCTACACGTGGCGCGGCCTCGACGCAACGGGCGCAACGAAACGCGGCACCTTGATTGCGTTCGACGCCGCCTCGGTGCGCGTCGCGCTCAAGCGCGAGCGCATCACCGTTCTTTCGGTCGACCGGCAAGGAAGCGCGCCATTGCCAAAGGCAAGCCACGCAGACGTCACGCGTTTCACGCGCCAGCTTGCGAGCCTCCTGCGCGCGGGCCTGCCGCTCGCGGGCGCGCTCGATCTGCTCGCGCAATCGCCGGGGCCGCACGGCATGCCGCGCATCGCCGCCGCGCTTGCGCGCGATATCACCGCCGGCCTGCGCTTTGCCGACTCGCTCGCACGGCATCCGGCACGCTTCAACGCGCTCTATTGCCAGCTTGTTTCGGTGGGCGAAGCATCGGGTGCGCTCGCCGCCGTGCTCGCCCGCCTCGCCGACGACCGCGAACGCGCCGCCGCGCAACGCGCCAAGGTGCGCGCCGCGCTCACCTATCCCGTTGCGGTGTTGCTGCTCGCCTTCGTCATTACCGCGGCGCTGCTGGTGTGGGTCGTGCCCACGTTCAAACAGATCTTCGACGGATTCGGCGCCGCGCTGCCCGCGCCCACGCAGTTCGTGCTGATGCTCTCGGCGGCCGCGGCACGTTTGAGCATTCCGGCCGCACTCGTTATCGCGGCCTGCACGCTGGCCGTTCGCGCCGGCTTGCGCCGTTCGGAAGCGGCGCGCATCGCATTCGGACGCTTGCTGCTGAAGCTCCCGCTATGCGGCGCGCTCCTCACCACGCTCTGCGCGGCGCGCTGGAGCCGCGCGCTCGGCACGCTGCTCGCCGCCGGCACGCCGCTCGCCGATGCCTTCGATTCGCTCGCGCATGCGAGCGGCAATGCCTGCTTCGATCGCGCGAGCGCGGGCATCAGCGCGCGTCTGCGCCACGGCGAGCGGCTTGCCGCCGCCATGCGCGCGGCGGGCTGCTTCCCGGCCGACGTGGTCCAGCCCGTGGCCGTTGCGGAGGAGTCGGGCGCGCTCGACGCCATGCTGCTCGACGTGGCCTCGCTCGCCGACCGTCAGGTCGACGAAAAGATCGCGCTCGTGTCGAGCCTTTGCGAACCGCTCGTGATCGTCGTGCTCGGCGCGCTGGTCGGCGGGCTCGTCGTCGCGATGTATCTTCCCATCATTCAACTGGGCAACGTGGTGTAGCATCGCTGCCAGATTACGGTTCCCACTCATGCCCGTTCATTTTCTGTCCGCGCCCGACCCGGCCGCCGCCGCAACACCGTTCGAAGCCGCTCTCGGCACCCTGCCTTTCGGCGTGCTGATCGGCTTCGCCATCGTGCTCGGGCTCGTCATCGGCAGTTTTCTCAATGTCGTCGTCCACCGCCTGCCGGTCATGCTCGAGCGCGCCTGGCGCGCCGATGTGGCCGAAGCGGCGGGCACCTCCGGCCCGCTCTTCGAAGACGACGGGCTGCCCGCGCGCTACAACCTGTGGCTGCCGCGCAGCGCCTGCCCGCACTGCGGCCACGTGCTGCGCGCATGGGAGAACATTCCGGTGTTCAGCTGGATCGCGCTGCGCGGGCGCTGCTCGCATTGCCACGTGCGCGTGAGCGTGCGCTACCCGCTCATCGAACTGGCAAGTGCCGCCTGCGCCGTTGCCGCGCTGCTGGCATTCGGGCCATCGGGCAAGGCGCTTGCGGCCTTCGGGCTGTGCGCCGTGCTCATCGCCGCAAGCGCGATCGACCTCGAACACCAGATGCTGTACGACGAGATCACGCAGCCGCTGCTGTGGGCCGGTCTCATCATCAACTTCGCGGGCACGTTCGCCGGGCTGCGCGAAGCGGTGATCGGTGCGATCGCCGGCTACCTGGCGCTCTGGTCCGTCTACTGGGTCTTCAAGCTGCTGCGCGGCGTGGAGGGCATGGGCCACGGTGACTTCAAGCTGCTTGCGGCGCTCGGCGCGTGGCTCGGCTGGAGCGCGCTGCCGCAGATCGTCGTGATCGCCGCTGTGGCCGGTGCGCTCGTGGGCATCGCGGCGACCCTGAGCGGGCGCATGCGCTTCGAGGAGCCGTTGCCCTTCGGACCTTATCTCGCCGCGGGCGCGCTCATCACGCTGTTCGCGGGTACACCGCTTTATGGCGTTTTTGCGTGGGGGAACTGATCAATGTTCGTGATCGGATTGACGGGTGGCATCGGTAGCGGCAAATCCACCGTCGCAGATCTCTTCGCGGCGCGCGGCGTGCCAATCGTCGACACCGATCTCATCGCGCATCGCATCACCGCGCCGCACGGCGTCGCGATGGCACAGATCGCCCAAGCGTTCGGCGCTGAATTCGTCGCGCCCGACGGCTCGATGGACCGCGCGCGCATGCGCACGCTCGTGTTCGGCGACGAGTCCGCGCGCAAACGGCTCGAGGCCATCACTCATCCCCTGATCCGTTCGGAGACCGAACGCGAAACACGTGAGGCCAACGGCCCATACGTGATCGTGGTCGTACCCTTGCTCGTGGAGTCGGGCACGTGGAAAACGCGCGTCGATCGCGTGCTCACCGTCGATTGCAGCGTCGAGACGCAAATCGCGCGCGTCATGCGCCGCAACGCCTTCACGCGAGAGCAGGTGCTCGCCATCATCGCGCGTCAAGCCACACGTGAGGCGCGTCTCGCGGCCGCCGACGATGTAGTGGTCAACGACAACGGCGCGACGCTCGAAACGCTTGGGCATGACGTCGAGGCCTTGCATCAGACGTTTCTGACACTCGCCGCAAAAAGAGCCGACAAAGCCTAGAACACTCACAGAAAAGCGCACACACCCGGCCTTCGCGCGAGAACTCGCAAGCGTCCTGCCAGTCGAAACGCATCGCAAGGCCACGGGTCTGGACTCGCAGGCGAAAATCGCGGGACACATCGGCAAAACGCCGTGCCGGCGCGATTGCGACCGTAGTCCCACGGCATTAGAATGTCCTGCAACCCATCACCTACCACGCCCGAGGCGAGCGCGCTTGATTCTTTACGAGTATCCCTTCAACGAGCGAATCCGGACGCTGCTGCGCCTCGAGGACCTGTTCGAGCGCTTCACGTTTTTCCTGACCCAGGAGGATCCGAGGGAACATCACGTCGCGCTCACGACGCTCTTCGAAATCGCCGAAGTCGCAGGCCGTGCCGACTTGAAGTCGGACCTCATGAAGGAGCTCGAAAGGCAGCGGCAAACGCTCGCGCCGTTTCGCGGCAATCCCGGCATCGAGCAAAATGCGCTCGAAACCGTGCTGGGCGAAATCGAGCAGACGCTCACCGGCCTCACGCAGATGCAAGGCAAGACCGGCCAGCATCTGATGGACAACGAGTGGCTCACGAGCATTCGCAGCCGCGCGATCATTCCGGGCGGCACGTGCAAGTTCGACCTGCCGTCGTATTACGCCTGGCAGCAGCTGCATCCGGATCAACGCCGTCAGGACATCGCGAAGTGGGTCACGCCGCTCCTGCCGCTGCGCGACGCCGCCGCCATCGTGCTGCGCCTCGCGCGCGAATCGGGTCAGGCGTCCAAGGTGATGGCGATGCAGGGCAGCTATCAGCAAATGTTGTCGGGCCGAGCCTATCAGCTCATGCAGGTGCGTGTGGCGCCGGAAATGCACGTGATTCCGGAGGCGAGCGCCAACAAGTACATGTTGTGGGTGCGCTTCACCGTGCAGGACGGCGATCTGCGACCACGCTCCGTCGATCAGGACGTGCCGTTCCAGCTCACGCTGTGCAGCCTGTGAAGCGGGCCGCATCGCCACACCAGACTCAACGCAACCCAAGTTCTATCGCATGACCACTGTCGTCAAATGCCCCACCTGCGGCAAGGATGTCAAATGGGTGCCGGAAAACCGCTTCCGCCCATTCTGCTCCGAGCGCTGCAAGCAAATGGATCTCGGCGCGTGGGCAGCCGAAAAGTACCGCATCGGTGGCGCCGACGACGAGACGCCGCCTGAAGACGCGCCGCCCACGGATACGCGTCAATAGCGCCAACCCATAAAAAAGGCCGCTGTGCATCGCGCACAGCGGCCTTTTTGCATCGCCTCGCTCCACTCGCAACCGTTACTCGGCGGCGAGCCACTCCAGCACGGGTATCGTCGCGGGCAGCAGCGGCTCGACGCTCGCGGGCAGCGACTGCCACACGAACGCCTGACCTTCGCGGCCATGCGGCTCACCGGTCCACTCGGTCACCTTGCAGAAGTAGAGGCGCACATAGGCGTGCGGGTAATCGTGCTCCAGCGTATGCCAGCGGTGGCATGCCTTCACGTCGATGCCCAGTTCCTCGTGCAACTCGCGCGCGAGCGCGGCCTCGACCGTCTCGCCCGCTTCCAGCTTGCCGCCCGGAAACTCCCAGTAGCCGGCGTACGGCTTGCCCTCGGGGCGCTGCGCGAGCAGATAGCGGCCATCGGGCTGCACCAGCACGCCCACGGCGACTTCCGTCACCGGGCGAACGCTGGTTGTCGCGTCCTTCGCCGCGCTCGTGTCGGCGCTCATGCCTCTTGCGCCTTCTTGCCCGACCAGTCGCGCGCGAACTGCCACGCCACGCGACCCGAGCGCGAACCACGCTCCAACGCCCAGACGAGTGCGTCGCCGCGCGCCGATTCGACTTCGGCGTCGTCACAGCCGAAGTGATGCAGCCAGTGGCCGACGATCGTCAGATAGTCGTCCTGCTTGAACGGATAGAAGCTCACCCAAAGGCCGAAGCGCTCGGACAGCGAGATCTTTTCTTCCACCACTTCGCCCGGATGAATCTCGCCGTCGGGCATGTGCTTGTACGTCTCGTTGTCGCTCATGTACTCGGGCAGCAGATGGCGGCGGTTCGAGGTCGCGTAGATCAGCACGTTGTCCGACTGCGCGGCGACCGACCCGTCCAGCGCCACCTTCAGCGCCTTGTAGCCCGACTCGCCTTCCTCGAACGAGAGGTCGTCGCAGAACACGATGAAGCGCTCGGGGCGCGTCGAGATGAGATCGACGATATCGCCGAGGTCATGCAGATCGTCCTTGTCGACTTCGATCAGACGCAGGCCGTCCTTCGCGTACGCGTTCAGGCAGGCCTTGATGAGCGACGACTTGCCGGTGCCGCGCGCACCGGTGAGCAGCACGTTGTTCGCGGGCTTTTTCTGCACGAACTGGCGCGTGTTGCGGTCGATGAGATCTTTCTGGCGGTCGATGTTCTGCAAGTCGTCGAGCGAAATCAGCGAGATCGCAGGCACCGGTTGCAGGAAGCCGCGCCCCTGACGCTTGCGCCAGCGAAACGCGACGGCCGCGCTCCAGTCGACATCGGGTGCCGACGGCGGCAGCACGGCTTCGAGACGGCCGAGCAGCGCTTCGGCACGGGTCAGAAACTGTTCGAGCTTATCCATGTGATGAAAGGTGCGAATCAGGAACGGTAGTCGGCGTTGATGCTCACGTAGTCGTGCGAGAGGTCGCAGGTCCAGATCGTGGCCTGCGCATCGCCACGGCCGAGCAGCACGCGAATCAGGATCTCGCTCTTCTTCATGACGCGCTGGCCGTCTTCTTCGCGGTACGCCGGGTTGCGGCCGCCCGCCTTGGCGACGAGCACGTCGTCGAGATAGAGGTCGATCTTGTCGACGTCGAGGTCGGTCACGCCCGCATAGCCGATCGCGGCGAGGATACGGCCGAGGTTGGGGTCCGAGGCGTAGAACGCCGTCTTCACGAGCGGCGAGTGGCCGATCGCGTAGGCGATCTGGCGGCACTCGGCCACGTCCTTGCCGCCTTCCACCTGCACGGTCATGAACTTGGTCGCGCCTTCGCCGTCGCGCACGATCAGTTGCGAGAGCTCCTGGGCGACGGCCGTCACCGCGTCGCGCAGCGCGGCATACGGGGGCGAGTCCGTCGAGGTGATCGCGGGCAGGTTGGCCTTGCCCGAGGCGATCATGATGAACGAGTCGTTGGTCGAGGTATCGCCGTCGATGGTCACGCAGTTGAACGAGCGATCGGCCACGTACTTCACGAGTTCGTCGAGCACGGGCTGCGCGACGTTCGCGTCGAAGGCGAGGAAGCCGAGCATGGTCGCCATGTTCGGCTTGATCATGCCCGCGCCCTTGCTGATGCCCGTGAACGTGATCGTGTGGCCGTCGACCGTCACCTGGCGCGACACGGCCTTCGGCAGCGTGTCGGTCGTCATGATGGCCTGCGCGGCGTCGTACCAGTTCGCGGCCTTGCGGTTTTCCAGCGCGGCGGGCAGGCCCGCCTTCAAACGGTCGATCGGCAGCGGCTCGAGAATCACGCCCGTCGAGAACGGCAGCACCTGCGAAGGCTCGAGGCCCGCGAGGCGCGCGAGTTCATCGCAAGTCTCGCGTGCGTGCTTCATGCCCGGCTCGCCGGTGCCGGCATTCGCGTTGCCGGTGTTCACGACCAGCGCGCGGATGCCCTTGCCGCCCGCGCGCACCTTCGCGAGGTGCTCGCGGCACACCGTCACCGGCGCGGCGCAGAAGCGGTTCAGCGTGAATACGCCGGCCACGCTCGCGCCTTCGTCGACGGAAATCACCAGCACGTCCTTGCGATTGGGCTTGCGGATATTGGCTTCCGCCCAGCCGAGCGTCACGCCGGCGACCGGATGAAGTTGAGCGGGATCAATCGAGGGGAAATTGACAGCCATGGGGCGACCTGTCGAAAAGGCGATGCCGGCCAAGGCGCTCAAGGCCTGGCCGGCATCGGGATTCAAAACGCAAGGCCCGCCATGAAAAGCGGGCCACCGGAATCTACGTTCAAGCCTGCGTCACGCGATCTTGCCGTGGCACTGCTTGTACTTCTTGCCGCTGCCGCACGGGCACGGATCGTTGCGGCCGACCTTCGGCAGATCGCTGCCCACCGGCGGCGTATGGCTCATGGCCGCGCCCACCATGGCGGCGGCTGCGTCGGCGGCCACGGGTGCGGCAGCCGCGGGAGCCGGCGCCGCGTCGGCTTCGGCGAACTCGGCATGGCGGAACTCGACGTTCTCGACGTGATGGCCCTGCTCTTCGATCTGCTCGGCCGCCTGTTCGAGCTGCTCCGGCGACTGGATCTGCACGTTCATCACGATACGCGTGACTTCGAGCTTCACGGCTTCGAGCATCGCGGCGAACAGTTCGAACGCCTCGCGCTTGTACTCCTGCTTCGGGTTCTTCTGCGCATAGCCGCGCAGGTGAATGCCCTGACGCAGGTGGTCGAGCGCGGCCAGGTGTTCGCGCCAGCTACGGTCGAGCGTTTGCAGCATGACCGAGCGCTCGAACGCGCTGAACGATTCGCGACCCACGAGCGCGACCTTCTGGTCGTACGCTTCGTCGGCGGCGGCGAGCACGGCTTCGAGAATTTCATCGGAGTCGATCGACGACGACTCGTTGATCATCTCCTGGATCGCGAGGTCGAGCTGCCACTCGTTGCGCAGCACTTCTTCGAGCTCGGGCACGTCCCACTGCTCTTCGATACTGCCGTGCGGCACATATTGACGCACGATATCCGTGACCACACCATGACGCATCGCGCCGATGGTTTCGGTGATGTCATGCGCTTCGAGCAGTTCGTTGCGCTGCTGGTAGATCACCTTGCGCTGGTCGTTCGACACGTCGTCGTATTCGAGCAGCTGCTTGCGGATGTCGAAGTTGCGCGCTTCGACCTTGCGCTGCGCCGACTCGATCGAACGCGTGACGATGCCCGCCTCGATCGCCTCGCCTTCCGGCATCTTCAGGCGGTCCATGATCGCGCGCACGCGGTCGCCCGCGAAAATGCGCAGCAGCGGGTCTTCGAGCGAGAGATAGAAGCGCGACGAACCCGGGTCACCCTGACGGCCCGCACGGCCGCGCAGCTGGTTGTCGATCCGGCGCGATTCGTGACGCTCGGTGCCGATGATGTGCAGGCCGCCCGCAGCCTTCACGCGATCGTGCAGCGTCTGCCATTCGTCATGCAATTGCTGGATGCGGCGCGCCTTTTCGTCGGCGGGAATCGCATCGTCGGCTTCGATGAACGCGGCCTGCTTTTCCGCATTGCCGCCCAGCACGATGTCGGTACCGCGGCCCGCCATGTTGGTGGCGATGGTGACGCGTTGCGGACGGCCCGCTTCGGCGACGATCGCGGCTTCACGCGCGTGCTGCTTCGCGTTGAGCACTTCGTGCGGCAAACCGGCCTTCGTGAGCAGGTCCGAGAGCAGTTCCGAGTTCTCGATCGATGTCGTGCCGACCAGCACCGGCTGACCACGCTCGTAGCAGTCGCGGATGTCGCGAATCACGGCGTCGTAGCGTTCCTTCGCCGTCTTGTAGATCTGATCCTGCTTGTCGATCCGCTTCGGCGTGCGGTTCGTCGGGACCACCACCGTTTCGAGGCCGTAGATCTCGTTGAATTCGTACGCTTCGGTGTCGGCCGTACCCGTCATGCCCGAGAGCTTCGCGTACATGCGGAAGTAGTTCTGGAACGTGATCGAAGCGAGCGTCTGGTTCTCGCTCTGGATCTTCACGTGCTCCTTCGCTTCCACGGCCTGGTGCAGGCCGTCCGACCAGCGGCGGCCGGCCATCAGACGGCCGGTGAATTCATCGACGATGATGACTTCGCCGTTCTGCACCACGTAGTGCTGGTCCTTGTGGAACAGCGTGTGGGCGCGCAGCGCCGCGTACACGTGGTGCATCAGCGTGATGTTCTGCGGCGCGTAGAGGCTCTCGCCCTGGCCGATCAGGCCCCACTCGGCGAGCATGCGCTCGGCCTTCTCGTGGCCCGATTCCGTGAGGAACACCTGGCGCGCCTTTTCGTCGAGCGTGTAGTCGCCCGGCTTTTCCACGCCCGTGCCGTCGGCCTTCTCTTCGCCGATCTGCTGCTCGAGCAGCGGCGGCAGCGCGTTCATGCGCACGTAGAGTTCGGTGTGGTCTTCGGCCTGGCCCGAGATGATGAGCGGCGTACGCGCTTCGTCGATCAGGATCGAGTCCACCTCGTCGACCACGGCGAAGTTCAGCGCACGCTGCACGCGCGCCTCGGTCTCGTAGACCATGTTGTCGCGCAGGTAGTCGAAGCCGAACTCGTTGTTCGTGCCGTAGGTGATGTCCGACGCGTAAGCCTGCTGCTTCGTCGCGTGATCCATCTGCGACAGGTTGATGCCGACGGACAGACCCAGGAAGTTGTACAGACGCGCCATCCACTCGGCGTCGCGCTGGGCGAGGTAGTCGTTCACCGTGACCACGTGCACGCCACGCCCCGAGAGCGCGTTCAGGTACACGGGCAACGTGGCGACGAGCGTCTTGCCTTCGCCGGTGCGCATTTCAGCGATCTTGCCGTAATGCAGCACCATGCCGCCGATCAGCTGCACGTCGAAGTGGCGCATCTTCAGCACGCGCTTGCTCGCCTCGCGGCAAACGGCGAACGCCTCGGGCAGCAGGTCGTCGAGCGAAGTGCCGTTGGCCACGCGCTCGCGGAACTCGACCGTTTTCGCGCGCAGCTGCTCGTCGGTGTACTGCTCGATCTTCGGTTCGAGCGCGTTGATCGCCGCGACCGTCTTCTGATATTGCTTGATCAGGCGCTGATTGCGGCTGCCAAAGATTTTCTGTAAGAAACCGGTGGTCATCGGATCGGTGTCTGCGTCGCGGCTTCGGCCGGGATTCCTGGCGGGAGGGTTCAGCTGGTCGTGCGGCGCCTGCTACGGCACCCGCACACTGCGCACCCGGACCGGAAGGACCTCGGCGGCTTAAGCCCCAAAATGGTGGATTCGAATCGGGCATTTTAGCACGCGCCCTCACACCCGCCCGTGTCAGCGGAAAGACGGCGCAGGCTTGCGCGATGCCCGCACGGACGGCCTTCCCGCCGTGCGGCGAAGGGCCGCGATGCGGACCTGGCCGAATGGCGCGAAGGCGCGGTAAAAGCTCGCAAAAGCGAGATGGGGTGCGCCGCGCGGGCTACAATGGCCGCATCGATGCATCCACGGGGGCGCCGCTTGCGCGCTTGCCCCTCTCTTCGCCACATGAGCCGTTTCTCGCCGTTTTCAAGGTCCAGGGGACCACGCGCCCCGCAGCCGCTCGCCGAAGTGCTGAGCCGCACGGACGCGTTCGCGCCGCTGCGCGCAGGCGTCGAGCAGATCGCGGCGATCCAGCGCGACCTCAATGCGCTGCTGCCCGACTATCTCGCCGCGAGCGTGGAGCCGGGCTTCATCAAGGACGGCACGCTGGCCCTCTTTGCCGCGCACAACGCGCTCGCGGCGCGGCTGCGGCATCTGGAGCCGCGGCTCGTGGCCGACTTGCAGGCGCGCGGCTGGCCGCTGAACAGCGTGCGCATCCGTGTGCGTCCGCAAACCGTGAAAGACCCCGCGCCGCCCAAGCAGGCCCGCATGACGCCCACCGGCGCCGCCGCGCTCATGGCGCTCAGCGAGTCGCTGGAGCCCTCGCCCTTGCAGGCCGCGCTCGCGAAAATGGCGGCGCGCCACATCAAGTCGCGCTGAACCCCGGCGCAACGCTTGCGAATCGTGCAAAAGTAAAAAGGGCGGCATAAAGCCGCCCTTTTTACTGGCCAACTCCGCAAGACTCAGGCAAACGCGGTCTGCGCCTCGTAGCCGAAACCGCGCGGCGCCTTCTGCGGATCGTCGAACGTGACGATCTCGTAGGCGTCTTCGTTCGCGAGCAGCTCGCGCAGCAACTGGTTGTTCAGGCCGTGGCCCGACTTGTACGCGTCGTAGGCCGCCAGCAGCGGATGGCCGACCACGTAAAGGTCGCCGATCGCGTCCAGCATCTTGTGCTTCACGAACTCGTCGTCGTAGCGCAGGCCGTCGTTGTTCAGGATGCGGTACTCGTCCAGCACGATCGCGTTGTCCATGCTGCCGCCGCGCGCGAGACCGAGCTCGCGCATCATTTCGACTTCGTGTGCAAAGCCGAACGTGCGGGCGCGCGCGATTTCACGCACGTACGAGGTGTTCGCGAAGTCCACTTCGAGCGCCTGGCCCGTTTTGTCGACGGCCGGGTGACGGAAGTCGATCGTGAACTTGAGCTTGAAGCCGAAATAGGGATCGAGGCGTGCGAACTTGTCGCCGTCGCGGATCTCGACCGGCTTCTTGACCTTGATGAACTTCTTCGGTGCGTTCTGTTCTTCAATGCCCGCCGACTGGATCAGGAACACGAACGAAGCCGCGCTGCCGTCCATGATCGGGATTTCCTCGGCGGTGACGTCCACATAGAGGTTGTCGATGCCGAGACCCGCACAGGCCGACATGAGGTGCTCGATCGTCGAGACACGTGCGCCGTCCTTCTGCAACACCGAGGCGAGGCGCGTGTCGCCAATCGCCTTCGCCGATGCGGGGATATCCACCGGCGTCGGCAAATCCACGCGCGAAAACACGATGCCCGTGTTCGGCGCAGCCGGACGGAGCGTCAGGTCGACTTTGCGGCCCGAGTGCAGGCCGATGCCGACTGTCTTCACGATCGATTTGATGGTTCGCTGCTTCAACATGGTTTTCTGCTCATTGAAAATCCCAATCGGGACTTTTTAACTCATAGCTCGAATTATACTCCAGTTGCGGCAAGTCCGTCGTCCTCACGGGCGTGACAAACTGTTTCCCCTTGTTACCCAGTCGGGATGAAGGGCGGGCCGATGCCCGGAACGGAGGCGTTCCCGGGGTAATCGGCCCGCTGGGCGCACGTAATCGCCTGTCACATTTGCGTCGCATTTTGCGTTGCAACGGGGCAACGCAAAGCCGCGAACGCGTTCATGCGCGGGTCAACGTGGCAAGTATGCTCGCGGCATCGCTCACTTCGAACTTGCCGGGTGCCTCGACGTGCAGCGTCTTGACCACGCCGTCGTCGATCACCATCGCATAGCGCTGGGAGCGGATTCCCATGCCACGCGCCGACAAATCCTGCTCCAGTCCGAGTGCACGAGTCAACGCCGCGCTGCCGTCGGCCATCATGCGTACCTTGCCCGAGGTACGCTGATCGCGCCCCCACGCGCCCATCACGAACGCGTCGTTGACGGACACGCACCAGATTTCGTCGACACCGGCCGCGCGCAGCGCGTCGTAGTGCTCGACGTAACCCGGCACGTGCTTCGCGGAGCACGTGGGCGTGAACGCGCCCGGCAATCCGAAGATCACCACGCGCTTGCCTGCCGCTTCCTTTCGCACGTCGAAGCTGTTGGGCCCCAGCGTGCAGCCCTCGCGTGCGTCTTCGATGAACTCGAAGAGGGTCGCTTCGGGCAGCGTTTCACCCTGTTTGATCATGACTCGTCCTTTGCAGCGATGCGCAAGCGTGTCGCGCCGGCGTCCCGCAATGTTGGGCAACGATGTACTCCAAGGTTACACAGAAACGACTGGCGACACCGCGCCTGTCCCCCACGCTCAACGCGTGGCGGGCAACCGTCCCTGCCGCGCATCCTCCCGGATGCGGCCTCGCTGGTCTTGCTCGCCTTCATTGCGACGCCGCGCGTCATCTGTCTGCGGGCGAGGGCGATGTGTGCTTTCGCGCCCTGCCGCAGTCAGATCGGCTCGCGTGTCAGTCCGCCTGCTTGCGCAGGAACGCCGGAATGTCGTACGTGTCGACGCCCTTTTCCTGAAGCGCCTGCACGTGCGAAGCCGCGGTGTCGCGCGACGTGCGCCACACAGCCGGCGTGTCGAGCGCGCCGTAGTCGGCCGTGTTGCCGTGGCCGCTGTGCTGCGGTGCGTACGAACCGGCCGGAGCCGGGATCGGATGGTTGTCCGTGCCCGTGCGCAGCAGTTGCATCGGCGCGGCTTGCTGCTTCTTCGCAGCGCGGCCAAGGCCCGTTGCCACCACCGTCACGCGCAGCGCGTCGCCCATCGCGTCGTCGTACACCGCACCGAAGATCACCGTCGCATCTTCCGCAGCGTAGCTCTTGATGGTGTTCATCACTTCGCGCGTTTCCGACAGACGCAGCGAACGGCTCGACGTGATGTTGACCAGCACGCCACGCGCGCCCGACAGATCGACGCCTTCGAGCAGCGGGCTCGCCACGGCCTGTTCCGCCGCGAGGCGCGCGCGATCGACACCGGCAACCGTCGCCGTGCCCATCATCGCCTTGCCCTGCTCGCCCATCACCGTCTTCACGTCTTCAAAGTCGACGTTCACGAGGCCGTCGACATTGATGATTTCGGCGATGCCGGCCACTGCGTTATTCAGAACGTCGTCCGCGCACTGGAAGCACTTGTCCATCTCGGCGTCATCGCCCATCACGTCGAACAGCTTGTCGTTCAGGACGACGATCAGCGAGTCGACGTGATCCTCCAGTTGCTGCGAGCCGGCTTCCGCCACGCGCATGCGCTTGCCGCCTTCGAACTCGAACGGCTTGCTCACCACGCCAACGGTGAGAATGCCCATTTCCTTGGCGATCTGCGCGACCACGGGTGCCGCACCCGTACCCGTGCCGCCGCCCATGCCGGCGGTGATGAACACCATGTGCGCGCCGCGCAGCGAGTCGGCGATACGCTCACGGGCTTCTTCCGCTGCCGCGCGACCCATCTCCGGCTTGGCTCCTGCACCCAGGCCCGTGTTGCCGAGCTGGATCACGGCCGATGCACGCGAGCGCGAAAGCGCCTGTGCGTCCGTGTTCATCACGATGAAATCGACGCCTTGCACGCCGCGGTTGATCATGTGCTGCACGGCATTGCCGCCAGCACCACCAACGCCTACCACCTTGATGATGGTGCCGTTGGTTTCCGTTTCCAGCATCTGGAATTCCATGTTGCCTCCGTCAAGAAAAAGATTCCGCTCCTCGGCCGTTATCCAGTGGAAGATCGGGCAACCCTCCACTGCGCGCCAGCCGCCGTCACCGGCGCGGTTTTCGAAGCTTGTACTTCGCCTTCTGTCCTGCGACTTCTGCTCTTAGAAGTTGCCGAGGAACCAGTCCTTCATGCGAGTGAAGACCTGACCCATCGACCCCGACTGCACTGCAACCTTGCGCCCGCGCATGCGCTGCGAGCGGCCTTCGACGAGCAGGCCCATCGCCGTCGAGTAGCGCGGATTGCGCACCACGTCGGCAAGCCCGCCCGCGTATTCCGGCACGCCAATGCGCACCGGCTTCAGGAAAATGTCCTCGCCCAGCTCGACCATGCCCGGCATCATCGCGGCGCCGCCCGTGAGCACGACGCCCGAGCTCAGCAATTCTTCGTAGCCCGACTCGCGCACCACCTGCTGCACGAGCGAGAAAAGCTCTTCCACGCGCGGCTCGATCACGGCCGCGAGCGCCTGGCGCGACAGCGTGCGCGGACCGCGCTCGCCCAGACCCGGCACTTCGATCATCTCGTCCGGGTCGGCCAAGGCCTGCTTCGCGATGCCGTAGCTCACCTTGATGTCTTCCGCGTCGGGCGTCGGCGTGCGCAGCGCCATGGCGATGTCGCTCGTCACCTGGTCGCCCGCGATCGGAATCACCGCGGTATGGCGAATCGCGCCTTCGCTGAAGATCGCGATATCGGTCGTGCCGCCGCCTACGTCGACGAGCACCACGCCCAGTTCCTTCTCGTCCTCGGTCAGCACCGCCAGCGACGAAGCGAGCGGTTGCAGGATGAGGTCGTTCACTTCGAGGCCGCAGCGGCGCACGCACTTCACGATGTTCTGCGCGGCGCTCACCGCACCCGTCACGATATGCACCTTCACTTCGAGGCGAATGCCGCTCATGCCGATCGGCTCGCGCACATCTTCCTGACCGTCGATGATGAATTCCTGCGTGAGGATATGCAGCACCTGTTGATCGGTCGGGATGTTGATCGCCTTCGCCGTTTCGATCACGCGCGCGACGTCTGCCTGCGTGACTTCCTTCTCCTTGATGGCGACCATGCCGCTCGAGTTGAAGCTGCGAATGTGGCTGCCCGCAATGCCGGTGAATACGTTAGTGATCTTGCAGTCGGCCATGAGTTCCGCTTCTTCGAGCGCTCGCTGGATAGACTGCACCGTGGCCTCGATGTTCACCACCACGCCCTTCTTGAGACCTTTCGATTCGCTCTGGCCGAGGCCGATCACTTCGTAGTGGCCATCGCCCTTCATTTCGGCGACGACGGCCACCACCTTCGACGTCCCGATGTCGAGGCTGACCAGCAGATCCTTATAGTCTTTACTCATATCGTGCTCGTTGCGTGTGATGTCCTGTTACTTCTTGCCCGGAGCGGGCGTGTCGCTGATGAAGCGCATGCCGGCCGCCCTTATCGCAAACCCGTTCGGATAACGCAGGTCCGCATATTCGATCTCTTTGCCCCAACGCTGCGTGACCGCTGTCCACGCCGCGATGAGCCGATGCGAGCGCTCGCCCAGCGTGTCGGCGTTGCGCTCGCGGCCCAGCTCCACCTGCGTGCCGTTCGAGAGCTTCACCGTCCACGCGTAGCGCGGCGAGAGCGTCACTTCGTCAGGCGTGAGCCCGAGCGGCGCAAACCACTTCTCGAAGTCGTGATAACGCGCGACCACTTCGGGCGCGGTGCCGTCCGGGCCGTCGAACGCGGGCAGGTCCTCGTCGAGTTCGCCCTGGTTCGCGGTGAACAGCTCGCCATCGGTGCTCACGAGCTGATCGCTGCCCCACGTGCCCAACGGTTTGTACTCTTCGAGCGTGACAGCCAGCGCATTGGGCCACACGCGGCGCACGCTCGCGTGGCGCACCCACGGCATCTGCTCGAACGCGGTGCGCGCCGTGTCGAGATCGACGGTGAAGAAGTTGCCCTTCAGGCGGCCGACCACGCTCGCGCGCACCGTGGGCGAGTTGATGTGCTCGGTGTCGCCTTCGATGCGGATTTCGCGCAGCGCGAAGTTGGGCCGCTGCACGAGCCAGTAGCAGCCGGCCGCCAGCAGCGCGAGCGCGAGCATCGCGTGCAACGCGTTGGCGGCAAGGTTGAGCTGGCGTACGTTATTCCACATGTCGAGATTGTCGGTTCAGTGCAGGTTCGGCAATTCGTCGGTCAGAGATTAATCAGGGCCTCAATTGTTCAACGTAAGCGCGAGCACGCGCACCACGAGGTCGCGATACTCGATGCCCACCGCGCGCGCGGCCTTCGGCGGCAGCGAGTGATCGGTCATGCCGGGCGCCGTGTTCACTTCGAGGAAATACGCGTTGCCCGCGCCGTCCATCATGAAGTCGGCGCGGCCCCAGTCGGTGCAACCAAGCACGTCGAACGCGCGGCGCGCGAGCTTCTTCAGTTCCGCTTCCTTCTCGGGCGCGACGCCGCAGGGAATCAGATACTGCGTCGTGTCGAGGATGTACTTCGCGTCGTAGTCGTAGAACTCGCCCGCCGGCACGATCTTGATGATCGGCAGATCGAGGTCGCCCGCGATGCACGCGGTGTACTCGCCGCCGCCTTCGATGCTCTTTTCCACCAGCACGATCTTGTCGAACTTCGCAGCTTCCACGAGCGCCGGCACGAGTTCGGCTTCGGCCTTCACCTTGATGACCGCGACGCTCGACCCTTCGCTCGCCGGCTTCACGAACAGCGGCAGGCCGAGCTTCGCGACGATCTGCGGCGCGCGCGCCGCGTAGTCGTCGCCGCGCAGCACGGTTTCGAACGGCGGCGTCGGAATGCCGAGCTGTTGCCACACGAGCTTGCTGCGGAACTTGTCGAGCCCGAGCGCCGAGCCGAGCACGCCCGTGCCCGTATAGCGGATGCCGTAGAAGTCGAGCGCGCCCTGGATCTGGCCGTTCTCGCCATAACCGCCATGCAGCGCGTTGAACGCGCGCACGAAGCCTTCGTCCTTCAACGCCGAAAGCGGACGCTCCGAGGGGTCGAACGCATGCGCGTCGATACCGGCGCTTTGCAGCGCCTGAAGCACCAGCGAGCCCGACTTGAGCGACACCTCGCGCTCGGCGGACACGCCGCCGAGCAATACCGCCACCTTGCCAAATTGTTTCGCGTCGATACTGCTCATGTCACTCACGCCTTTTGTTCCTGTACGGCGATCCGGCCCGGCACACCGCCGATCGAACCCGCGCCCATCGTAATCACCACATCGCCGTCGCGCACCACCGCGGCCAGCGCGTCCGGCATCTCATCCACCGTTTCGATAAACACCGGCTCGACCTTGCCCGCCACGCGAATCGCGCGGGCGAGCGCACGGCCGTCGGCCGCGACGATCGGCGCTTCGCCGGCCGCGTAGACATCGGTCAGCACGAGCGCGTCGACGGTCGAGAGCACGCGCACGAAATCTTCGAAGCAGTCGCGCGTGCGCGTATAGCGGTGCGGCTGGAACGCCAGCACGAGCCGGCGCTCGGGAAACGCGCCGCGCGCCGCTGCAATCGTCGCCGCCATTTCCACCGGGTGATGGCCGTAGTCGTCGATCAACGTGTAAGCGCCGCCGCCGTTGACGGGAATTTCGCCGTAGCGCTGGAAACGGCGGCCCACGCCGTTGAATTCCGCGAGCGCGCGCTGAATGTCGGCGTCCTTCACTTCGAGTTCGGTCGCGATCGCGATCGCCGCCAGCGCGTTCTGCACGTTGTGCGTGCCCGGCAGGTTCAGCACGATGTCGAGCGACGGCGCGTCTTCGCGCATCACCGTGAAGTGCATCTTGCCTTCGCGCGCGACCACGTTCACCGCGCGCACCTGCGCGTCGGACGCGAGGCCGTAACGGATGATCGGCTTCGACACGAACGGCAGGATCTCCTTCACGTTCGGGTCGTCCACGCACAGCACGGCAATGCCATAGAACGGCAGGCGATGCGTGAATTCGATGAACGCCTGCTTCAGGCGCGCGAAGTCGTGCCCGTAGGTGTCCATGTGATCGGCGTCGATGTTCGTAATGACTTCGATCACCGGGAAGAGGTTCAGGAACGATGCGTCGGATTCATCGGCTTCCGCCACGATGAAGTCGCCCGTGCCGAGGCGCGCATTCGCGCCCGCGCTGATGAGGCGTCCGCCGATCACGAAGGTCGGGTCGAGCCCGCCCGCCGCCAGCACGCTCGCCACCAGCGACGTGGTGGTGGTCTTGCCGTGCGTGCCCGCGATCGCGATGCCCTGCTTCAGACGCATGAGTTCCGCGAGCATCACGGCACGCGGCACGATGGGAATGCGGCGATGGCGCGCCGCGAGCACTTCCGGGTTGTCGCTGCGCACGGCCGTGGAAACGACCACGGCGTTCGCGCCTTCGATGTTCTCTTCGGCATGGCCGATCGCGATGCGCGCGCCGAGCGCGGCGAGTCGATCGGTGACCCCGTTCTTTGCGAGGTCCGAGCCGCTTACCTGGTAGCCGAGGTTGACGAGCACTTCGGCGATGCCGCTCATGCCTGCGCCGCCGATGCCGACGAAATGGATATGTTTGACGATGTGTTTCATTGCTTTCCTCCCGCTACTACGCCCGCCACGGTCGCGCAGATGCGTGCGACCTGATCGGCGGCGTCGGGTTTCGCGAGCGCGCGAGCGCGCTCGGCCATTTCCGCCAGCGATGTTCTGGTCTGATGCCGCAACCAGTCGGCAAGTCCTTCCGCCGTCAGGTCGCGTTGCTGCACCACGAGCGCTGCGTCCTTGTCGGCAAGGAACGCGGCGTTGGTGGTCTGGTGGTCGTCCACGGCGTAGGGGAACGGCACGAAGCATGCCGCCACGCCCACCGCCGCGATCTCGGCCACCGTCATGGCGCCCGAACGGCAGATCACGAGATCCGCGTTCTGGTAGGCGCTCGCCATGTCGTCGATGAACGGCACGAGTTGCACCGCGTCGTCCCCTTCGTTCGAAAGGAGACCGGCGCCGATATAGTTTTGACGCAAGGCGTCGATGTGCTTCGCGCCCGCCTGATGCACGACGTGCGGGCGCTCTTGCGGCGCGAGCAGCGAGAGCGCACGCGGCACGACTTCGTTGAGCGCCGTGGCGCCGAGACTGCCGCCCACCACGAGCACGCGCAGCGGACCGGTGCGCGCCGCATAGCGCGCCTTCGGCTGATCGACGTGCTCCAGCGCCTCGCGGATCGGATTGCCGGTCCACTCGGCGTCGGGCAGCGCGCCGGGGAACGCCACGAGCACGCGCTTCGCGAGCCTGGCGAGCACCTTGTTCGCGAGACCCGCGATCGAATTCTGTTCGTGCAGCACGAGCGGACGGCCCGACAGCGCACTCATCACGCCCGCCGGGAACGTGATGTAGCCGCCCATGCCGAGCACGACATCGGGCTTCACGCGGTGCAGCGCCGCGAGGCTCTGCGTGCACGCGCGCAGCAGATTGAGCGGCAGCATCAGCTTGGTCTTGATGCCCTTGCCGCGCACGCCGCCAAAGCGCACGTATTCCATCGCGATGCCGTGCCTGGGCACGAGCGTCGCTTCCATGCCTGCGGGATTGCCGAGCCACACCACGCGCCAGCCCCACTGCTCCATGCGATGCGCGACGGCGAGCCCCGGGAACACGTGTCCCCCGGTGCCGCCGGCCATCACCATGAGCGTGCGCGTTGCTGCGGTCATACTTTCCCTCCGCGCATCAGGACCCGGTTCTCGTAATCGACGCGCAACAGCAGTGCCACCGCGACGCAGTTGAGCAAAATGCCCGAGCCGCCGTAACTCACGAGCGGCAGCGTGAGACCCTTGGTCGGCAACAGACCCAGGTTCACGCCCATGTTGATGAAGGCCTGCGCGCCGAACCACACGCCCAGGCCCTTGGCGACGAGACCCGCGAACGTGCGGTCGAGCGCGAGCGCCTGGCGGCCGATCTCGAACGCGCGGCGCACGATCCAGTAGAACAGCAGGATCACGACCAGCACGCCGACGAAACCGAGTTCCTCGCCGATCACGGCGAGAATGAAGTCGGTATGCGCTTCAGGCAGATAGTTGAGCTTTTCGACGCTGCCGCCGAGGCCCACGCCGAACCACTCGCCGCGACCGAACGCGATGAGCGAGTGCGTGAGCTGATAGGCCTTGCCCTGCGCGTAGCGGTCGTCCCACGGATCGAGGTACGCGAAGATCCGCTCGCGGCGCCACGGCGACGCCCACACGAGCAGCGTGAAGGTGCCCACGGCCGTGGCCACGAGGCCGCCGAACAGCTTGCCGTTCACGCCGCCGAGGAACAGCACGCCCATCGCGATCGCGGCGATCACCATGAACGCGCCCATGTCGGGTTCGAGCAGCAGCAGCGCGCCGACCACGCCCACGGCGAATGCCATCGGCAAGAAGCCCTTCGCGAAGCTGTGCATGTATTCCTGCTTGCGCACCGTGTAGTTCGCCGCATAGATCGTCACGGCGAGCTTCATGATTTCCGACGGCTGCATGTTCGTGACGCCGAGCGGAATCCAGCGCCGCGCGCCGTTCACGCCCTTGCCGATGTGCGGAATCAGCACGACCACGAGCATGGCGAGCGAGATGAGAAAGAGCTTCGGTGCGTAGCGTTCCCATGTGGAAACGGGAATGCGGAACGCGACGAGCGCGGCGATCGTCGCGATCGTGAGCGAGACGAGGTGGCGCACGAGGAACGCCCAGTCGCGGTACGACGCGTACTTGGGCGAATCGGGCATGGCGATCGAAGCCGAGTAGACCATCACGACGCCAAGTCCGAGCAAAGCGATCACGGCCCACAGCAGCGAGTGATCGTAGTCGAGCATGCGCGAGCGGCCCGGCCGCACGCCGTTGACGACGCTCGCGAGGCCGCTCGAACGCGGCGCGCCGCCGTTCGTCGAGCCGCCCGCCCCACCGCCCTCACGCGATAAACGCGCACCGAATCGTTCGGACCAACTCATATCATCGTCCCCCGTTCTGCGGCGATGTCTTCCACCGTGTCGCGGAACACGGCCGCGCGATGGGCGTAGTTGCGGAACATGTCGAGGCTCGCGCATGCGGGCGAGAGCAACACCACGTCGCCCGGTTGCGCGAGCGCCGTGGCGGCGCGCGTCGCTTCTTCGAGCGTCGCGTGGTCGCTCATCGCGACGCCGGTTTCTTCGAGCGCGGCGCGAATCTTCGCTGCGTCGCGGCCGATCAGCATCACGGCGCGGCACCAGCGCGCAACCGGTGCGACGAGCGGATCGAAGTCCTGGCCCTTGCCGTCGCCGCCGGCAATCAGCACCGTGCGCTGCGCGAGTCCGTCGAGCGCCGCGACCGTCGCGCCCACGTTCGTGCCCTTGCTGTCGTCCACGTAGTCGATCCCTTCGATCGACGTGATCAGCTCCACGCGATGCGGCTCGCCGCGATACTCGCGCAGGCCGTGCAGGAGCGGCGCGGGCGGCAGCTGGATCGCACGCGTGAGCGCAAATGCCGCAAGCGCGTTCGCCGCGTTGTGCAGGCCGCGAATGCGCAGCGCGTCGGCGGGCATGAGGCGTTTCATGCCGAGATTCACGGGCGCGGCTTCCTGCTGCTTGCGACGGCGCGGGGACACCGGCACATCGGCCGCGTCGAGATCGTGCGCCTGCACGAGCCACTGCATGCCGTTTTCGCGCAGCAGACCGAGGTCGCCGTCGTTCTCGGGCTCGTCCAGGCCGAAGGTCACGACCTTCGCGTCCGCGCTTGCCTTCACGCTTGCGAGCGACATCACGCGCGCGTCGTCACGGTTGAGCACGCGCGTCGTGCGCGGTCCGAAGATGCGGCCCTTCGCGGCCGCGTAGGCGTCGAGGCCGCCGTGCCAGTCGAGGTGGTCTTGCGTGATGTTGAGAACTGCGGCCGCATCGGGCTCGAACGTGTGCGCCGTTTCCAGCTGAAAACTCGACAGTTCGAGCACCCAGATGTCGGGCAGCGCGGTGTTGTCGATCGCCTCGGCGAGCTTGTCGAGCATCGCCGGGCTGATGTTGCCCGCCACCGCCACGCGCTTGCCCGCGCGCTCGCAGAGCATGCCCGTCAAGCTCGTCGTGGTGGTCTTGCCGTTCGTGCCGGTAATGGCGAGCACCTTCGGCGCGTAGCCGCTTTCGCCGAGATGGCGCAGCGCCTGCGCGAAGAGTTCGAGCTCGCCCCACACTTCGATGCCGCGCTCGCGCGCCGCCGCGATCAGCGGCACGAGATCTTCGGCGAGCGGCGAAAGGCCCGGGCTGATGGCGACCAGCTCCACGCCTTCGAGCAAGGCGGTCGTGAACGGGCCGCCCACGAAATCGGCGTCGATGCCGCGCGCGGCGAGTTCGGGCAAATTAGGCGGCGTTTCGCGCGTGTCGGCAACGCGCAGGCGGCAACCATGCCGCGCGCACCAACGCGCCATCGCGAGACCCGATTCCCCGAGTCCCAGCACGAGCACCATCGGCTTTTGCCGATCCCGAAACTTCTCGCCAAACATCGCTTGCTTCCTTCCCTTACCTTGGTGAACGCCTAAGATCGATCAACGCAGCTTCAGAGTCGACAGGCCGATCAGACACAGCATCAGCGTGATGACCCAGAAGCGCACGACAACCTGCGTCTCTTTCCAGCCGGACAGCTCGAAATGGTGATGCAGCGGCGCCATCTTGAAGATGCGGCGCCCTTCGCCGTAACGCTTTTTCGTGTATTTGAACCAGGTGACCTGGAGCATCACCGAGAGCGTTTCCGCCACGAAAATGCCGCCCATGATGAACAGCACGATTTCCTGACGCACGATCACGGCGATGGTGCCAAGCGCGCCGCCGAGCGCGAGCGCGCCCACATCGCCCATGAACACCTGCGCGGGATACGTGTTGAACCAGAGGAACGCCAGGCCCGCCCCGCCCATGGCCGAACAGAAGATCAGCAATTCGCCGGCGCCGGCAATGTGCGGGAAAAGCAGGTATTTGGAGTAGACCGAGCTGCCCATCACGTAGGCGAACACGCCGAGCGATGCGCCGACCAGCACGACCGGCATGATCACGAGGCCGTCGAGGCCGTCGGTGAGGTTCACGGCGTTGCTCGCGCCGACGATCACGAAATACGTGAGCGCGATGAAGCCCCACACGCCAAGCGGATAGCTGATCGACTTGAGGAACGGCAGCAGCAGGTCGGCGCGCGCGGGCAGGCCCATCGACAGGCCGCTGCGCACCCACGCCATGAAGAGGTCGAACACGCGCACGTTGCTCGCTTCGGACACGCTGAACGCGAGATACACCGCCGCGAACAGACCAATCACCGACTGCCAGAAGTACTTCTCGCGCGAGGACATGCCGCGCGGGTCCTTGTAGACGACCTTGCGATAGTCGTCGACCCAACCGATCGCGCCAAACCCGAACGTGACGAGCATCACGATCCAGATAAAGCGGTTCGTGAGGTCGCCCCACAGCAGCGTGGAAACCGCGATGCCGAGCAGAATCAGCACGCCGCCCATGGTGGGCGTGCCGGACTTCACGAGGTGCGATTGCGGGCCGTCCGTACGTACGGCCTGGCCGACCTTCATCGCGGTGAGCTTGCGGATCACCCACGGGCCGAGGAAAAGCCCGATCCCCATCGCGGTGATGGTGGCCATCACCGCACGGAACGTCAGATAACTGAACACGCGCAAGAAGCTTGCGTCATTCTGCAGCCATTGCGCCAGCGCCAGTAGCATGCCTTGTATTCCTTAGTATTTCAGTGCGCGCCGGACGCAGCGTCCGGCGCAGGGGTTTGCGGATTCGTGGGCGGGTTTGTCAAAGCCGCCACCACGCGTTCCATCTGCATGAAACGCGAGCCTTTCACGAGGATCGTTGCGCCCGCGCCGTAACCGGCTCCGGCCAGCGCCTGCACGAGCTCGCCCACGTTCGCCGCGTGCAGCGCCTGTGCGCCGAACGCAACGGTGATGTCTCGCGCCGCGTCGCCGAGCGTGTAGAGCGCGTCGATGCCGCGCTCCTTCGCATACGCGCCCACCTCGCGGTGAAACGCGGGGCCGTCGTCGCCGACTTCACCCATGTCGCCCAGCACGAGCACGCGCGGCGACGCGTGCGAAGCGAGCACGTCGATCGCCGCGCGCACCGAATCGGGATTCGCGTTGTAGGTGTCGTCGATCACAGTGGCGCCCGCCAGCTCGCCAAGCGCCGCGCGCTTGACCTGCAAGCGGCCCTTCACCGGCTCGAACGCCTCCAGCCCGCGGCCGATCGCCTCGAGCGGCACGCCCGCGGCAATCGCCGCGGCCGTGGCCGCGAGCGCGTTGCGCGCGTTGTGCGCGCCAAGCACTTTCAACGCCACTTCGAGATGGCCTTCCGGCGTCGCGATCGCGAGACGGTTGCCGCCCGGCTTACCGACGAGCTTGCCGGTCACCGCCGCCTCGACCGCGCTTTCATCCGTATGGAGCGCGAAGTCGAGAATCTGCGAACCGGTTGCCGCCACGCGCCAGATGCTCGCGTAGGCATCGTCGGCGGGAAACACCGCGACGCCCGTGGGCTTGAGCGCGTGAATCACGCTCGCGTGCTCGAGCGCGACAGCTTCCACCGTCGCCATGAATTCCTGATGCTCGCGCTGCGCGTTGTTCACCACCGCAACCGTAGGCTCGGCGATCTTCGCGAGCAGATCGGTCTCGCCGGGGTGATTCATGCCGAGCTCGACCACCGCCAACTGGTGCGCGCCGCTCAAACGCAGCAGCGTGAGCGGCAGGCCGATATCGTTATTGAGGTTGCCCGTCGTCGCGAGGCGCGCATTCTCGCCCACCGCCGCCGCGAAGATCGACGCGATCATTTCCTTGACCGTGGTCTTGCCGTTGCTGCCCGTCACGGCGACGAGCGGCATCGAAAAGCGGCGCCGCCAGCCGAGCGCGAGCGCGCCGAGCGCCGTGCGCGTGTCGTCCACGCGCAGCGCCGGCATGCGCCAGTCGCCGGGACTGCGCGACACGAGCGCCGCGCTCACGTGACGGTTCGCGACTTCGCCGAGAAAATCGTGCGCGTCGAAACGGTCGCCCTTGAGCGCGACGAAGAGATCGCCCGGGCCTGCCGCGCGGCTGTCGGTCGAGATGCGCTCGAACGTCGCGTTCTCGTCGCCGAGTACGCTCGCGCCGGGAATCAGCGCTGCGGCTTCGCGCAGGGAAAGCATTGTCATTCACCACCTCCGCGCACGTGTGTGACACGGGCTGCGAGAGCAAGCCGCGCGTGATCCTGGTCGGAGAACGCGCGCTTCTTGCCCATGATTTCCTGGGTCGCCTCGTGGCCCTTGCCGGCCAGCACGACGACGTCTTCGCGCGCCGCGCCGCGCACCGCTTGCAGGATCGCGCTCGCGCGGTCCTCGATGCGGCGCGCCTTCGCGGCTTCGCGCATGCCTTGCGCGATCTGGTCGATGATCGCGGCCGGCGATTCGCTGCGCGGGTTGTCGCTCGTCACGACCACCTGGTCGGCGAGGCGCTCCGCGATCGCGCCCATGAGCGGGCGCTTGGTCGCATCGCGGTCGCCGCCGCAGCCGAACATGCAGACGAGCTGTCCGCCGCGCGCGAGCGCCATGGGACGCAGTGCTTCGAGCGTCTTTTCCAGCGCGTCGGGCGTATGCGCGTAATCGACCACCACGAGCGGCTCGTCGTGATCGACGCGGCCGCCCAGGCGCTCCATGCGGCCGTTCACCGGGTGCAGCTTCGCGAGCTCGTTGAGCGCCGCGACGAGCGGCACGTTCGCCGCCAGCAGCGCGCCGAGCACGCCAAGCAGATTGCTCACGTTAAAGAGGCCGAGCACCTGCACCTCGACGCGCGCCTCGCCCCAGTCCGACGTTTCCAGATGGAAGGACGTGCCGGTGGCCGTCGCGCGCACGTCGTTCGCGCGCAGCCAGGCGTCGGCCACGGGCGCGTCGGCGACGGGCGTCTCTATGCCATACGCGATCGTGCGCGCCTTGCCGCGCGTGGCGGCGATCAGGCGGTGCCCCGCTGCGTCGTCGGCGTTGATGACGGCCGCGCGCAGGCCTGGCCAGGCGAACAGACGCGCCTTCGCGGCCTCGTAGGCTTCGAACGTGCGGTGATAGTCGAGATGGTCCTGCGTGAGATTCGTGAAGACGGCAATGTCGAACGACGTGCCGTTCACCCGGCCCTGATGCAGCGCGTGCGAGGATACCTCCATCGCAATAGCCTGTGCACCTTCGCCACGCAATTGTGCGAGGCTGCGTTGCAGTTGCGGCGCATCGGGCGTGGTGAAGCCCGTGTGCACGAGCTGACCCGGAAAGCCGCTGCCGAGCGTGCCGACGATCGCGCACTTCTGGCCGATGGCCGAGAGCGCCGTGGCGATCCACTGGCTGCACGACGTCTTGCCGTTCGTGCCGGTCACGCCGACCACGAGCATCGCGTCGCTCGGGTCGCCATACCAGCCGCTCGCGATCTCGCCCGCGAGCGCATCGAGTTGCGGCACGGCGAGTGCGATGGAAGCGTCGGGCTGTTCGCCCGCATAGCCTTCCGGCTGATACAGAACGGCGGCCGCGCCGCGCTCGATCGCATTGGCGATGTGCGGGCGGTTGTCCGCGCCTTCCACGGCGTAGGCGAGAAACACGTCGCCCGGCTTGAGCGAGCGCGTGTCGGCGTGCAGGCCGGCTGCGGGCGCGACGTGCGCGCGCAGCCATGCGAGCGCGTCCGCGATCTGCCGGTGCGCGGGATGCTGGGTGCGCGTGGCGCTCATCGGACGACTCCGGGTCGATTTTTCGCGTTGTCCGCGACGGTCATGTGACGCGCGGCGACGGTGTTCTTGTTTGCGGGCGTATTCGCCGTGTGCTTCACGGGCGCGCCCGGTGCATTCGCGGCGGCGGGAGCCGAGGCGCTGTTGTCTTCGACCACGAGCTGCTTCACCGGCATGTCGGGCGGCACGTTGAGCGAGCGCAGCGTGTCGCCGACGATGCCCGAGAACACCGGACCCGAGACCGCGCCGCCGAAGTGGCTGCCGGCGGTCGGTTCGTCGACCGTCACGGCCACGACAATGCGCGGATTCGGCATCGGCGCCATGCCGACGAACGACGCGCGGTACTTCGAATGGTCGTAGCCGTGCGGGCCGTGCTTGTACGCCGTACCGGACTTGCCGCCCACGCGATAGCCGGGCACGGCGGCGTCGGGCGAGGTGCCGTCCCTCGACACCACGCTCTCCAGCATCGTGCGCACTTCACGCGCCGTGGTCGGCGCGAAAACCTGGGTGCCCTGCACGGGCTGCGTATCGCCGGGATGGCGGAAGATCGTGACGGGCAGGATCTGGCCGTCGTGGGCGATCGCCGTGTACGCGCGCGCGAGCTGGAACAGCGAAACGGAGAGGCCGTAGCCGTAGGACATCGTCGCCTGCTCGATGCGGCGCCAGCTTTTCCACGGACGCAGACGGCCCGCCGCCGCGCCGGGGAACCCGACCTTCGGCGCCTGACCGAGACCGATGCTGGTGTACATGTCCCACATTTCTTCGGGGCGCAGCGTCATCGCGATCTTCGTCGCGCCGATGTTGCTCGACTTCTGGATCACGCCGCCCACCGTCAACACGCCAAAACCGGCGTCGTCGGTAATGGTCGCGCCGTCGAGGGTGAAGTGGCCCGCGCCCGTATCCACCAGTGTAGTCGGCGAGACGCGGTGCAAATCGAGGGCCAGCGACACCGTGAACGGCTTCATGATCGAGCCCGGCTCGAACACGTCGGTGAGAATGCGGTTGCGCAACTGCTCGCCGGTGAGGTGCGAGCGGTCGTTCGGGTTGTAGGTCGGATAGTTCACGAGCGCGAGCACTTCGCCCGTGCGCACGTCCACCACCATCGCCGCGCCCGCCTTGGCCTTGAACTTCTCGACGGCCGCTTTCAGGTTCGAATAGGCGATGAACTGAATCTTGCTGTCGATCGACAGTTCGACGTCCTTGCCATCGTGGGGCACGACCGTTTCGTCGACGTCCTCGACGATATGGCCCATACGGTCCTTGATGACGTGACGAATGCCCGGCACGCCCGCGAGCATCTTCTGGTCGGACAGTTCGACGCCTTCCTGGCCTTCGTCCTCGACGTTGGTGAAGCCGATCAAGTGCGCCGTGACGTCGCCTTCCGGGTAGAAGCGCTTGTATTCGTTGCGCTGATAAATGCCGGGAATGTCGAGCGCCGTGACTTTCTGCGCGACATCGAGCGGCACCTGGCGCTTCACGTACACGAACGTCTTGTCTTCGGAGAGCTTCGAGCGCAGCTCTTTCGTGCTCATGCCGAGCAGCGCGCCGAGCTGGTTGAGCTTGTCGGCGCCGAGATCGTCGGGCACGGCTTCGGGAATCGCCCAGATCGCGCGCACGGGCAGGCTCGTGGCAAGCACGAGGCCGTTGCGGTCGAGAATCTTGCCGCGCGTGGCCGGCAGTTCGATCGTGCGCTGGTAACGGCTTTCGCCCTGCTTCTGATAGAACGCGTTGCCCGGGCCCTGAATCCAGAACGCGCGTGCGGCGAGCGCGACGAACGCCATGAAGAGCAGAAACACGACGAGCTTCGAGCGCCACATCGGCAGGCGCACGGAGAGAATGGGGTTGGCGCTGAAGGCAACGCTCTTGCGGCGATTGTCCTTTTTCATCGCGTGCCTCCGCGGCGGGCAGGCGTGGACGCGGCGCCCTGCGGGGGCGCCGAGGTCGGCACGGGCGCGTCGACGGCGGTGGCGGCGCCCGGCGCGAGCGTCAGATATTGCGTGCGTCCGGTCGTGACAGGCTGCATCTTGAGCGAGTCGGTGGCGATCTGTTCGATGCGCGACGTTCTCGACAGCGCGCTCTGCTGATATTGAAGCTGTGCGTAGTCCTGCTGAAGCTGATGCTCCTGCGACTGCGCGCGTTGCAACTGGATGAAGATCTGGCGCTGCTGATTGGTGGCGTTCACGACCGAGAGCGCGCACCCCATGACGACGATCAGCAGGAAGATGTTCAGGCGATTCATGGCGTGATGCGCTCCGCGGTGCGCATTACGGCCGAGCGGGCACGCGGGTTCGCGGCGACTTCCTCGTCGCTCGCGAACACGCGGCCGAGCAGCTTGAGCGGCGGGCTCGGCAGGTCGACGGCGCGGATCGGCAGACGGCGGTCCACCGCCGGCGCGCTCGCGTGCGCCTGCATGAATCGCTTGACGATCCGGTCTTCGAGCGAATGAAAGCTGATGACCACCAGCCGCCCCCCCTGTTCCAGCAACGACAACGCTGCTTCTAGAACGACTTGCAGCTCCGCAAGCTCTTGATTGACGTGAATCCGTATAGCTTGAAAGGTGCGGGTTGCCGGGTCCTTACCCTTCTCACGGGTTTTGACGACGTTAGCCACGATTTGGGCAAGCTCGCCCGTGCTGTCGAGAGGCCCGAGACGGTCGGACTCTGCCCGGCGAGCAACAAGCGCCTTTGCAATCTGAAAAGCAAACCGTTCTTCCCCATAATCCCGAATTACCTCCGTCAGTTCCTGCAACGTGGCCCGAGCGAGCCAGTCAGCGGCGGACTCGCCGCGCGTCGGGTCCATCCGCATGTCGAGCGGACCGTCGGCGCGGAAACTGAAGCCGCGCTGCGGATCGTCGACTTGCGGCGACGACACGCCAAGGTCCAGCAATATTCCCGACACACGCCCTACCCCGCGCGACGCGAGCTCGTCGCGCAGCGAAGCAAAACTCTCATGCACGATCGAAAACCGCGCGTCGCCCACGGTTTGCGCCGTGGCGATCGCCTGCGGATCCTTGTCGAACGCAATCAGGCGCCCAGCCTCACCCAGACGCCCGAGGATCGCGCGACTGTGCCCGCCGCGACCGAACGTGCCGTCCACATAGACGCCGTCCGCGCGCGTGATCAGTGCGTTCACCGCTTCGTCTAGCAGCACCGTGCGATGCTGTAGTCCCTGTCCCATCGCAGATGCCATAGCTTTTTAAACCGCGATCAGAACGTGAAATTTTTCAGGGCGTCGGGCATGCCCTGCGCCATCGCCGCCTGTTCCTTGGCGGCGTAGGTCTGCGCATCCCACAACTCAAAATGACTACCCATGCCGAGCAGCATGACTTCCTTTTCCATTCCTGCCGCCAGACGTAATTCAGGTGAGACGAGCACGCGGCCCGCACTGTCGAGATCGACGTCGGACGCGTTGCCGAGAAAGATGCGGCGCCACCAGTGCGCGTCCATCGGCAAGGCGGCGACCTTCGCACGGAACACTTCCCATTCGGGGCGCGGAAATAGCAACAGGCAGCCGTCCGGGTGTTTGGTGATCGTCACCCGGCCTTCTGCCTGTTGTTGCAGCGCATCCCGATAGCGAGACGGAATCGACATCCGTCCTTTCGCATCGAGTGTTAGCGCCGACGCCCCCTGGAACAATTTGCTCCCCCTAACGCGGCGTCGTTCGCCGCCCGCTTAAATCTCGGAAAATCTACCTGAATACGCGTCTGAAATCACACAAAAATACACTTTCTCACACTGTCTCCCACTTTAGAGGAACGCCCAACGAGGGTCAAGGGAGCCCGAACGTTTTTTGACGAAATTTATCCGCTAGAACAAGGACTTAGCGGCACTTGTTCAAGTCAGACCAAAAGCCAAAAACCGTTATGAATGAATGAGCTAACGCAGGTTGTGAAGGTGATACGTGAAAAGCGCGGGGATAAGCGGCGTGCCGAGGGGGTCTTGCGGGGATTAATCGGAGGGCTGAAAGCTCTGAAAGATTAACGGCATTATGAGCCGACAGCGATTGTCGGCCCACGTAATCCAGTCAGATGTAATAGGCGGTGCGTGTCATGACCTTCGATGCTACACGCATCAGCGAACGCACCGGCAGCGGCAATTCGACACCGCCCAGATCGGTCGCCGACCTGGCGTGAGCCATTTCATCGGTGCGCATTTGCTCGACGACCGCGCGCGATTCGAGGTCGGCGGGCGGCAGGCTGTCGAGGTGGCTGTCGAGATGATGTTCGACCTGGCGCTCGGTCTCGGCCATGAAGCCGAGGCTCACCTTGTCGCCGAGACGCCCGGCGGCGAGGCCGATCGCCAGTGCGCCGGCATACCAGAGCGGATTGAGCAGGCTCGGGCGCGAATCGAGCGCTTGAAGGCGGCGCGAGGTCCACGCGAGGTGATCCTCTTCTTCGCGAGCGGCCTCGTCGAAGGCGACCTTGAGCGAGGGCGAACGGGTCGACATTTTCTGCGCCTGATACAGCGCCTGGGCGCACACCTCGCCCACATGGTTCACGCGCATGAGGCCGGCGGCATGTGCGCGCTCGGCGGGCGTGAGTTCGCTGCCGGCCGGCACGGCCTCGCCGTCCGGCGTGACTTCGATGGTAACGGGAGTGGGCTGCGGCATCGGCCGTGCCATACGCGTCACGCCGGTGATCGAGCGCAGGCCCCGATCGAATTCGGTAATCAAATCATCTAGCGTCATCCAGCCTCCCTTTCATTTCGTTGGCGCGCCGAAATACGGCTCGCCGCGGACCGCCCCTCACCACTACACAAACTCGCGGAGATCCGTCAACCAGGGGCAGCGCCGATAGATAGCTGCGTATTCTAAGCCATGTTGTGTAAACGAAACAGGTACTTAGCGGTGCCCCGCCTTTTCCTTTGTGACTATTAACCCTTTTGTTACATTACGTGCAACTTCTCGCGAAGTTAGAAGGACGGGATCCACGCTAGATAAAAAACCGGTCCCGTTACAAGACGCAAAAGATTCGCAAACACTGGAGATCATTCAATGAAGAAGTCGCTTCTCGCGCTCGCTGCGCTTGGCGCGTTCGCGGGCGTTGCTCACGCTCAGAGCAGCGTCACGCTGTACGGCATCATCGACGAAGGTTTCAACATCAACACGAACTCGGGTGGCAAGCACCTGTACAACCTGTCGAGCGGCGTGTTGCAAGGCAGCCGTTTCGGCCTGCGCGGCGCTGAAGATCTCGGCGGCGGCCTGAAGGCAGTCTTCGTGCTCGAAAACGGTTTCGACGTGAACAACGGCAAGCTCGGCCAGGGTGGCCTGATGTTCGGCCGTCAAGCCTATGTCGGCCTCTCCAGCTCGCAGTTCGGCACGGTCACGCTGGGTCGCCAGTACGACTCCGTCGTCGACTACGTCGGTCCGTTCGAATCGGGCGACCAGTGGGGCGGCTACATCGCAGCTCACCCGGGCGACATCGACAACTTCAACAACGCCTACCGTACGAACAACACGGTCAAGTTCACGAGCACGAACTACGCAGGTCTGACGTTCGGCGGCACGTACAGCTTCGGTGGTCAGTCGGGCAACTTCACGGGCAACCAGATCTGGTCGTTGGGCGCTGGCTACAACAACGGCCCCCTCGCCCTCGGCGTTGGCTACCTGAACGCACGCACGCCGAACACGAGCGGCGGCCTGTTCAACAACGGCGGCACCGCTTCGCCGCTGACGGCTGTGAGCAACCCGATCTACGGCGGCTACGCGACGGCCAACACGTACCAGGTTATCGGTGCAGCTGGTGCATACACGTTCGGCGCTGCGACGTTCGGCCTGACGTACTCGAACATCAGCTTCCGCAACCTCGGCACGACCGGCACGACGCGTTTCGAGACCGGCTCGAACGCCTCGTTCAACAACGTCGAAGCCAACTTCAAGTACCAGTTCACGCCGGCATGGCTGGCAGGCTTCTCGTTCGACTACACGGACGGCCACAGCGCCACGCTGGCGAACGGCACGAGCCAGAGCGGCGCAAAGTACTTCAACTACGCGCTCGGCACGGACTACTTCCTCTCGAAGCGTACGGACGTGTACCTGATTGGCGTGTACCAGCACGCTACGGGCACCGATTCGTCGGGCAACTCGGCGGTCGCCTCGATCAACGGCCTGACGCCGTCGAGCACGAACAACGTGTTCACGGCTCGCGTCGGTATCCGTCACAAGTTCTAATAAGAACAGTCGCTGTAATCTCGAAGGCGCCTCCGGGCGCCTTTTTTCTTTGGCGCGCCGGCTTGAGCGCGGCGTTGCGCAACGCTCAAAGAAAAACGGCCTGCCCTCGATGGGCAGGCCGCTTGTCTTGCTTCATGCTTCTTTCGCGCCTTCCGTTGCCCCTTCAAGCCCGGCCGTCGCGCAACTCGCGGCGCAGGATCTTGCCGACGTTGCTCTTCGGCAGATCGCTGCGGAACTCGATGATCTTCGGCCGCTTGTAGCCGGTGAGCTGCGTCTTGCAGTAGTCGAACACATCCTTGTCGGTGAGCGCCTGGTCCTTCTTGACGATATAGAGCTTCACCGCCTCGCCCGAGTGCTCGTCGGGCACGCCCACCGCCGCCACCTCGAACACGCCGGGCAGCTTCGCCACGACATCCTCGACTTCGTTCGGGTAGACGTTGAAGCCCGAGACCAGAATCATGTCCTTCTTGCGGTCGACGAGCTTGATGTAACCGCGCGCATTCATGAGACCGACGTCGCCCGACTTGAAGTAGCCGTCGGGCGTCATGACCTTCGCGGTTTCCTCCGGACGCTGCCAGTAGCCCGCCATCACCTGCGGACCGCGAATGCAGATCTCGCCCGCCTCGCCGATCGGCAGCTCGTTGCCTGCGTCGTCGCGAATCGAAATTTCCGTGGAGGGCAGCGGCAAGCCGATCGTGCCCGTGTATTCGGTTGCGGTGACCGGGTTGCAGGTCACGCTGGGCGAGGTTTCCGAGAGCCCGTAACCTTCGACGATCGGCGTATGCGTGCGCTCGTACCAGCGCTTCGCCACGGCCTCCTGCACCGCCATGCCGCCGCCGTTCGCCACGAGCAGATGGGTGAAGTCGAGCTTGTCGAACTCGGGATGGTTGAGGATCGCGTTGTAGAGCGTGTTGACCGCGGGGAACGTCGTGATCGTGTAGCCGTGCAGTTCCTTGATCATGCCGCCGATATCGCGCGGGTTCGGAATGAGGATGGCGAAACCGCCCGTGCGAATCGTCAGCAGCCCGCAGACGGTCAGCGCGAACACGTGATAGAGCGGCAGCGCCGCGACCGTCACCGGCTGCGTGCCGGCCGGCAGCTTCACGAGCGCGGGTTCGGTCCAGGCGGCCGACTGCAATACATTCGCGATCAGATTGCGGTGCAGCAGCGTCGCGCCCTTGGCCACGCCAGTCGTGCCGCCCGTGTACTGGAGGAACGCGACGTCGTCGGGGCTCTGCTCGACACGCTTGAAACCCGCGCGCGCGCCTTCGGCGAGCGCGTCATTGAAGCGCACGTGGCCCGGCAGGTTCCAGGCGGGCACCATCTTCTTCACGCGGCGAACGACGAAATTGACGATGAAACCCTTCGCGCCGAGCAGGTCGCCCATCGACGCCACCAGCACGTGCTTCACGCGTGTATTGGCGGCGACCGCGCTCAGCGTCCCGGCGAAATTCTCGAGGACGACGATCGCTTCCGCGCCGCTGTCCTTCAACTGATGTTCGAGTTCGCGCGGCGTGTAAAGCGGGTTCACGTTCACGACGACATAGCCCGCGCGCAGCACCGCAGCCAGCGCCACCGGATACTGAAGCACGTTGGGCATCATGAGCGCGATGCGCGCGCCGCGTGCGATGCCGCGCGACTGGAACCACGCGGCCAGACGCTGCGAAAGCTGGTCCAGCTCACCATAGGTGATCGCTTTGCCCATGCACGCGAAAGCGGGCTGCGTGCGGTATTCGCTGAAGCTCTCTTCGAGCAGCGCCGTGATGGACGCATAACGGCTCGCGTCGATTTCCGCGGGAACGCCGGGCGGGTACGATTTCAGCCAGACTTTTTCCATGCGGCGTCTCCTCCTTGATTTTTCGAATGGTCGTGCTAAAAAGCGGATCGTAGCATGGTGACCCGGCTTTTATGTCAGCAAATCAGCGAGTTAGAAAGGCCCCTCGAACACGTGTTCCGGGCCTCGTTTGACTTAGTCGGGATTCAGGCGCGTTCGACTTCGACGAGACAGTCGTAGAAGGTCGCCGAGCCGCCCAGGTCGGTGAGTGCCTGGCTCGTCACTTCGTTGGCGTTGCGGCCGTCGGGTGCGAGCTTCTTCCACCAGATCGAGAGCCCGACCACGAGGCCGCTGCGCGCCCGGTCGGTGACGCGTGCCCGCGCACGCATCGAGCCGCGGTCGTTGAACACGCGCACCTCGTCGCCGTCGGCGATCTGGCGAGGCGCAGCGTCGGCGGGATTGAGATCGACGTGCGGTTCGCCTTCGGTCGCACGCAGACTCTCTACGTTCACGAAAGTGCTGTTGAGGAAGTTGCGCGCGGGCGGCGAGATCATCGCGAGCGGATAGCGCGCGGCCAGTTCCGGCGCGCCGTCCGCCGATTCGTGCGGAGGCAGGTAATCGGGCAGCGGATCGTGCCCGGCCTTCGCGAGCGCTTCGCTGTAGAACTCGCATTTGCCCGTGGGCGTGCGAAAGCCGCCTTCGGCGAACGGGGCTTCGGCGATGTGCAGCTTGAGCCAGCCTTCGCGCTTGAGCGCGGCCCAGTCGGCACCGTCGAGCGCCGGATCGGTCCAGTCGAATGCTTGCGCCGCCACCTCCTCGTCGCTCTCGAAAAGCGCCGGCTCGCTCAGGCCCATCGCGCGCGCGATCGACCGGAAGATTTCGGTGTTCGGGCGCGCCTCGCCAACGGGGGCGATGGCCGGCAGATTCGCCATCACATGCGTGTGGCCGTAGGACTTGTGGACGTCGAGGTGTTCGAGCTGGGTCGTGGCGGGCAGCAGCAGATCGGCGTAATCGGCCGTATCGGTCTGAAACTGCTCGAGCACGACGGTGAAAAGATCCTCACGCGCAAAACCGGCCGCGACTTTGGCCGACTCGGGCGCGACCGCAACCGGATTCGAGTTGTAGACGACGATCGCCTCGATCTTCGGGCCGAACGTTGCATCGCCCGCATGCGTGAGTGCGTCGCCGACCTGGTTCATGTTGACGACGCGAGGCTGATGCTGCGGCCAGCCGGGGATCAGGTCGGGACGCTGAAGTGCGTTCGCATCCACGGGAGCCCAGCCCGACGACGACAGCAGCACGCCGCCCGCGCGTTCGCGCCAGGCGCCCGTCAGCGCGGGCAGACATGCGATTGCGCGCACCGCGTTGCCACCGCCGCGCACGCGTTGCAGGCCGTAGTTCATGCGGATCGCCACCTTGCGCGTGGAAGCATAGAGGCGGGCGAGATCGATGACCGTCTGCGCCTCGATGCCGCAAATTCCGGCGACGCGCGCGGGCGTGTAGGTGAGCGCGCGTGCCTTCAGCGCGTCGAAGCCGTGCGTGTAGCGGGCGATGTAGTCGTGGTCGAGCCGGTCTTCGGTGATCAGGACGTGCATCATGCCGAGCGCAAGCGCGCCGTCCGTGCCGGGCTTGAGCGCGATGTGCTGATGGCACTTTTCGGCGGTCAGCGAGCGGTAGGGATCGATGGCGATAAGCTTCGCACCATTACGCTTGGCCTCTTGCGCACGGGTCCAGAAATGCAGATTCGACGCGATCGGGTTGGCACCCCAGATGAGGATGACTTCGCTTTCGGCGAAATGCTCGGTGAGCATGCCGAGGCTCGAACCGAAGGTGTAGCGCAGACCCGCCGCGCCCGCCGCCGCGCAGATCGCGCGATCGAGACGCGAGGCGCCGAGCTTGTGGAAGAAGCGCTGGGCGATGCTGTCGCCCTGGACCAGCCCCATGGTGCCGGCGTAGCTGTACGGCAGGATCGCCTCGGGCGCGCGTTGGGCGATTTCGCCAAGACGCTCGGCCGCGATGCGGCACGCTTCGTCCCAGCTGATCGGTTCGAACCGCCCTTCTCCCTTGGGGCCGACGCGTTTCATCGGCTGCGTCACGCGCTTCGGATGATGAACGCGCTCGGCATAGCGGGTCACCTTCGTGCACAGCACGCCCTGCGTGGGCGGATGATCGGGGTCGCCGCTCACCTTGATCGCCCGGCCGTTTTCGACGGTCACGCGCATCGCGCAAGTATCGGGACAATCGTGCGGGCAGACTGCACGGGCAAATTCGGCTGGGGCGTTCATCGGAAATCCGTGGGTGAGGCGTTTTGTCGTAGGGACGATTTTATTATGTCCGGGGTGCGCGGCTGGCTCGCACCCCGAGGGTTCGCGCGAAAAAAAAGGTTCGGCGTAGAATGGTCCGTCTAGACCCGGCCCCGAGGAGACAAGGGCCGGGTGCCCACTTTTCGAGCACCGTCCGCCATGAAACTGATCCCGGAAATCCAGGCCGCCCAAGGCGAAATTCAGGACCTCCGACGAACGATCCACGCACATCCCGAACTGCGCTACGAAGAAACCCGGACGTCCGACCTTGTCGCCGCGAAGCTCGCCGACTGGGGCATCGAGGTGCACCGCGGCATGGGCAAGACCGGCGTTGTCGGCGTGCTCAAACGCGGCAACGGCAAGCGCATGATCGGCCTGCGCGCCGATATGGACGCGCTGCCCATCCAGGAACTCAACACCTTCGATCATCGCTCGCGCAACGAGGGGAAGATGCATGCCTGCGGCCATGACGGCCATACTGCGATGCTACTCGGCGCGGCGCAGTATCTCGCGAAGCATGGTCAATTCGACGGCACCATCGTCTTTATTTTCCAGCCGGCCGAAGAAGGCGGCGCGGGTGCGAAAGCCATGATCGACGATGGCCTCTTCAAGCAATTTCCCGTCGATGCGGTTTTCGGCATTCACAACTGGCCCGGCATGCCGGCCGGCTACTTCGGCGTGACCGAAGGGCCGATCATGGCTTCGAGCAACGAATTTCACATTGAAATCAAGGGCGTAGGCTCGCACGCCGCGTTGCCGCACAACGGACGCGACCCGGTATTCACGGCGGTTCAGATCGCCAACGGGCTGCAAAGCATCATCACGCGCAACAAAAAGCCGCTCGATACGGCGGTGCTGTCGATCACCCAGATTCACGCCGGCGATGCGGTCAACGTCGTGCCGAACACGGCATGGATCGCGGGTACAGTGCGCACCTTCACGACCGATACGCTCGACCTGATCGAGTCGCGCCTGCGCAAGATTGCCGAGAGCACGGCCGAAGCGTACGACTGCTCAGTGGATATCACCTTCCATCGCAACTATCCGCCGACCGTGAACAGCAGCGCCGAAACGCAATTTGCCGCCGAGGTCATGCGCGAGGTGGTGGGTGAAGATCGCGTGGATGCCAAAGTCGAGCCGACGATGGGCGCTGAAGATTTCTCGTTCATGCTGCTTGAAAAGCCGGGCTGCTACGCGTTTCTCGGCAATGGAGAAGGCGGCCATCGGGAGGCGGGACACGGTGCCGGGCCCTGTATGCTGCACAACGCCAGCTACGACTTCAACGATCAGTTGCTGCCTGTGGGGTCGTCGTTCTGGGTGCATCTTGCGACGAAATTCCTGGCTCAGCAGTGAACTGGTGTTGCATAGCAAAAAAGCCGTCCATAGGACGGCTTTTTTATATCGCGCGGTGCCTTGCCCGCACACGCATTTCAGACCCGTAAACGCCAGAACCCCGGTTCTCTTTCGGAGACACCGGGGTTCTGGACTTTACTGCATAAGGAGCCTGACGATTACCTACTTTCACACGGGCAATCCGCACTATCATCGGCGTGGAGTTGTTTCACGGTCCTGTTCGGGATGGGAAGGG
>NZ_QEOB01000036.1:0-80860 GCF_003096875.1 Paraburkholderia unamae | reverse complement strand
TTGCAGGCGGCGAATCGCGGCTACGTGATGGACTCGGGTCTCGTGACGATGGAAGGCGAGGCCAAGCAGATGCTCGACGATCCGAAGGTGCGCGCAGCGTATCTGGGCGAGTAAATCGCGAACACCAGTAAAGGCTGAACTCTTTCGAAAAATATCAAATGCCGAGACGCGAACGACATGCGCGAGCGGCAAACCGAAGTTAGCCTGACGTGGATGGCGGTTTCGAAGCCGAAACCCGCCATTCCGGTGCTGAGCGATCCAGTTCGGCGCTGCCAGAGGGAATGCGGATCGGTGATAGTCAATGAACTTTCGGGTTCGGCCAGTTTCAGTCGTAAGTTCCTGAACAGGCAGGTATTCAGTCATCGACTCCGTTCAGCAACCCTATAGCTTCCATTTTGAATCGGGATTTCCGTAGATGTAGCCTCTCTCCCACTCATCTATGGGAACGATATAAATGTCTCGAAGTGCGGCCATTGTCACGGAAGATAACGAGTCTGATTTTTTGGCGAGAGGGATATAAAGTTGCGCAATATTCGGCGACGGGACCCAAAGTGGCATGTCCCAGGTATTGTTACTCTCCTCATGCTCCTGTTCCCTAAAGTCCTGAATCGTGCCAGGGCCGATGTAAGCGATTACCGGGGCTGCGATGCGTGCCTTGACTATCAAGTCGGCTGACCCGCCCCATCTCTTCGCAACGGCTCCAAAACGTCGAAACACTTCGGACAGGCTCTCATTAGCATTTTGAGCCACGTGGTCAATGGATTCGACGGTTGCTTCCGTGAACCACCAAGGTTTGGAAATAACTTGCTCGTCACTTTGGCACACGTTTCCGTCGAATCGGTGACCGAGTTTGAAGATCGAAAGCCCCGGTTCAAGTGTCTCTTTTGAGCGCACGATCATGCCGCGCCTGGGCGCCTGCGCCAGATGCTCATTGAGTGGCATAGCTTTACCCTCCCATGCTGTCTAGCTACAACTGATCGTCGCGAAGTAGATGTTCAATTTTGGCGGGACCGACGTATTTCGTGTATACGTATCATCGCTGATCACCTCCAGAAGTTCTCGACTCCCACCACTCCGGAGTTCAATGCGGGCTCCCCTCCTTCTGCACGCGGCCACTTTCAAGCATTCGACACCGCTGGCAAAACCGTCGACAATTCGTCGCTACCTGTCGATCTCGCTGTCCAGGTTGAGTCTTTTGAAAAGCTTCTGATGTGTTATGTGTATTTGATCAACCTGTCGTACTCGTATGGAGAATTCAATGCTGCGATTTGTCGTAGTTCGTGGGGTCCTGGCGTGGGGTATTGGTACGGCTGTCATTTTCACTGCGATTCAGTTTCTCCAGCACCACGAAGTCGGAATGGCAGATGTCGCCAGAAATATCGGCATGTTCATGGTCGGCGGTATTTTTTGGGGAGCCACGATGTGGTGGTTGGGCGGCCGCAAGAAAAGCCGGTCGCAACACAACCGCTGACTCGAGCCATTCAGCGGTTCCCGGCCGACAATATCGGGCGGTAGCCGGCCAGAAAGCACCGTCGCGCATCGCGCTCATGCATGCGTCGGCTCAGCCTCGCAAGCCGTCGCTCAAAGTAACGTTCTCGAACATCCCTTGGCCACACCCGACGCAGATCCGCGATGCGATGCCCCCCGTGCTGCAAGCCTGGCCTGCCTTCGCGCTTAAGCACAGGACGATCCGGGCCGCCCTTCGAGCGATTCATTCACCAACACGCGGGCCCGCGATCGCCGGCAACACCGCAAGTGCGCGGACCAGGTCCTGCTGCCTGCGATAGCCTGTTTTAGCGAGTACCGCGCGCAACTGATTACGCGCGGTCGTAATTGTCACGCCGCACGCATTCGCATATTCCTCGATCGAAAGTCCTTTTGCGAGTCCATGCGCGAGACGCGCCTCGGCAGCCGTCAAACCAAACAACTGGGACAGTTGCCGTTCCGAGGCCGCGGCACTGCGCTCCGCTTCGGTCACGACGATCATGATGTCGGCGCTCGCGAGCGTGAGCCCGCTTCCGGTGCCGAGCGCGCGCGGCAGCGCAAGCACCGTGAGATAGCGCTGCTGCGCGCCCGCACCCGCGCCCACGGGCAGGCTTTCGGGCTTGCCGCTCTCGCGCACGCGGCCGATCGCGCCCGACAACGTATCGTTCCAGAAGCTCGCCGATTCGATGCGGCGCCCCGACACGCGCAAAATGCGCTGCGCCTTGAACAGCGCTTCGGCGCTGTGGTTGCAGAACACGACCTCGTTGGCCGGATTGAGCACGACGATCGCCTGATCCATCGACGCGAGCGCCATTTCTCCGGCGACGATTCCCGCCCGCAGCGACTCGCTGCGCAGCATGAGCTTCAACGTCTTCTGCAAATGCGGCATCAGTCGGTCTACGGCTTGCACCTGCTGCGTAGAAAACGACGCCTGGCCCACCGCATGATTGAAAACCAGATAGATGTCGAGCGCGTCCTCGCGATACACGCAGCCGCCGAGGATGTAACGCATGCCGTTGGGAATCAGCAGGTCTTGATAGAACTCGCTGCGGTCCACGTACCGGTTGTCGAAATAGTCCGCGCACTGGAACACGCGCCCCACCGGCTGATGCAGTACCACCGCGCGGCGCGGGTCGATCTTGCCGTAGTATTGCGCGTAGGCCTCGCCCGCGTGCATGTACTCGGCACGCGTCATCAGGTTGACCGGCGCGCTCTGCGTGCGCGCGTCCCAGCCGACCATATGCGCCAGACGGCTCCCGATCCAGCGATCGAATTCCGTCAACGCACGGAGCAGCGCGCCCGGATCGAGGATCGCGTCGTAGAACCGCACAATCATCTCATCCAGCGTTTCCGGCTTGCCGGTCGTGACTTCACGTTGCGCCATGATTCGCTTCTTGCCGTTCTCTCACTGCACCGATGTCGAGGACGCCGGCAACCGCGACAACGCCCGCACGAGGTCCTGCTGGCGCCGGTAACCGGTCTTGCCGAGCACGGCGCGCAACTGGTTGCGTGCCGTGGTGATCGACACGCCCGCGGTGACGGCATGCTCCTCGATCGAGAGCCCTTTCGCGAGGTGATGGGCGAGGCGCGCCTCGGCGGGCGAGAGTGCGTACAACTGCGCGAGTTGAGCGGCGGAAATCGCGTCCTCGTGATGCTGGCGCGAAATCAGAATCATGAGGTCGGCCTGGCCAAACGGCTGAATCAGCCCCGGTGGCACGGCGCCGCCCCGCCACGATGGCTGGCCGTGCATCGGCGCGACCGTTTGCGCGCGCTGGCCGATGCCCTCGCGCGGCAGCGCGATGACGGTGAGGACATGGCTGCCGTCATGCGCGGGTGCAAGCAGGCTTTCGGTGCGGCGCGTAAGCTGGACGCGACGCAGCACATCACCGAGCGCCGCGCTCCACAACGACGTGCCCGCCATCCGCAGCGGCAGCGCACGCTGCGTGTGACGCTCCCGCAAGATGGCTTCGGCGCCCTCGTTGCAGAACAGAATGTCCTGCTGCCGGTTAAGGACGATCAATGCCTGCCCCATCGACTGCAAACCGGCCTCTCCGGCATACAGCCCCGCGCGCAGCGTTTCCGTGCGGCTCATGAGGTGCAGCGTTTTCCGCAAATGCGGAAATAGTCGCTTGAGGCCCTGAATCTGCGCCGTGGAAAATGCCGGCTGGCCCACGCAGTGATTGAAGACAATGAGCACGTCGACGGAATCGTCGCGAAACGCGCAGCCGCCTGCGCTGTATCGAAGCGAGTTCTGAATCAGGAGATCCTGGTAAAACTCGTTGCGATCGACATAACCGCTATCGAAATAGTCCGCACACTGAACGACCATTCCCTCGGCGAGGCGGTTGACCAACGCGCGCCGAGGATCTTTCGGGGCATAGTAATTCGCATACGCGTCGCCGGTCGCGAGAAACTCGGGGCGCGTCATGAAGCTGAACTGCGCGCAATCGTGCACGCGATTCCAGCCGAGCATATGGCACAGCGTGCTGCCCACCCAATGGTCGAAGCGCGCCAGCGCCGGCAGCAAAGCGTCCGGTTCGAGCACGGCGTCGTAGAACTGCGTGAGGATCGCATCGAGCGCGTCCGTTTTACCGGTCTTGACTTCACGTGTTGCCATAAGCTGCCAATCGGCCTCGGATATTTTTCTTTCTAATTCGCATCTAGTGTGCGGCCGACCTGTTTCATTCACATGATCAATTTTGATCATGCGCCCCCGGGCACACTCGCTGGAGAATGCCACACCGACGGGCCGTAAAGGACATTCCCTGCCAAAAGGCGTGGACAACCTGCTATTGGCGGCCCTTATGCGAAATGCATCTACGGCTCAAACGAATAGCACTTGCAGTGAATTTTTTCGCTGTTTTACGTTTGCGAGCGGATAAAAATCGAATGGCCGGGCCGTCCGGCGGAATTTCCGTCGGCAAGAAAATCAAATTTCATAAGTCAAATAATCGAATCTGGAATCCAGCATGAACAAGACACTGGTTTGCATTGGGGTGTGCGCGGTGTTGTCTGCTTGCGGCGGGGGCAGCGGGAGCAACGGCAGCAGCAGCGCTTCGAGCCAGTCGGGCAGCGGGTCGCAGACAGGACAGGCGCAGGCGCAACCGCTCGCCGCGCAGCAGACCTATATCGGCACGGTCAGCTTCGGCGACACGATCTCCGTGCAGATCGACGCCCCGGCCAAGGGCCAGGTGACGACGACTTTCATCGATTCGCAGTTCGGCCTCACCGGCAAGCTCGTGGGCAACTACACGCTGACGAACGGCAATTACATCGTGACGTCTTTCCAGGCAAGCGGCACGGTGCCGGCCGCGCTCGCGGCCGGGGCGAACGCGGTTGGCATGCAGTTCGGCGTTGTTAGCGACAGCAGCAACCACGGCGTCCTGAGCGGCCAGCTCAGCAACGTGCCGAACGTGACGGCAGGCAGCGGATCGCAAACGCTCTCCGGCCAGATTGCCGCATCGAACAACGGCGTGACCACGGTGGCGGGCCTCGCGGGCACGTACAGTTTCATCAAGCTCTCGGGCGACTACACGAAAGCCGGCGTACCAGTCGGTTCGCAGGACGCCGACAGCGGCCAGATGCTGATCAACGCCGACGGCACGTTCCGCGCCTGCCCGAGCGCCGCCTACGGCGCGAACTGTATGGACGACAGCAACGCAAGCATCGCCGACACCGGCACGATCACCGTCGATCCTGACCAGACCACGTACCCGGGCGCCTTCGACATGACGCTGAACGGCAAGTCCTTCGGCCGCCTCTTCGCGAGCACGAGCGGCAGCGCCGTCACGCTGATGCTCGATCAGGCGGGCTCGAACAGCGACGGCACGTTCCGGACCGGCTCGTGGGTGTTCCACACGGCGCAGCCCCTGACGAGCGGCGCATACGACGGCACGTGGCTGTGCTCGGAACCGAACACCAGCGACAACAACCAGTTGCTCGGCGACATCGTGGCGAATCGCGTGACGATTGCGGGCACGACGTTCACGCCATCCGGCCAGAACGCCGCCCCGTTCACGCTGAATTTCAATGCGACGTTCAACGCCGCGTCATCGTCCTCGACGCCCGCGCTGGCAAGCGGCGTGAACGGATTGATGGCCGGGCTGCTGCGCACCACGAGCAACGGCAACACCGTGCAGAGCGCGATGATGTTCCTGCCGGTCTCGTCGACGAACCTCTACTACCTCGACGAAGTCAACGGCAACGGCTTCTTCGTCGAAGGCCTCTGCGTCAAGCAATAAGGCTCACGTCAAGCTCAAAGCGAGAGGACACACGATGAAAAAAGCTTTGCTCACTTCACTCGGCACGGCGACGGCGCTGGCCGGCCTGCTGGCCGGTTGCGCCGGCTCGACCAACTTCGGCAATTCCGTCTCGCAGTTCACGGACGGTCTCAAGAACGGGATGACCACCGCCGTCATGGGACCGGGCCCGGGCCACTTCAAGGACTCGGGCCTCTCTCACGTGCTCCAGGACGGCGGCAACGGCTGGCCGCGCGCGGCCATCACGATCAACAGCCTGCCTGCCACGGCCTACGCGCACAGCATCGGGACCTTCTCGTACGGTCCCGACTACTGCATGAACGTCTCCGTGGTGCTGTGGCATGACGCAGGCCACAGCCAGCACTTCGACGGCGTGAAGTTCTGCGGCAACGATATCCCGAACAACATCGTTTCCGCCGACAGCGGCCAGTTCCTGCTCTGGGGCGGCTCGCTCGCGCAGGGGGCGAACACGGGCGCGCGCCGCACCACCGGCCCGAACCCGCCGAAGAACAACTTCCCGCAAGGCTCGGGCTACGTGCAGTCGTTCGTGAGCACGAACGGCATGAATCTCTTCGCACAGCTAATGTTTGCGATGGGCTACGACCTCGCCGAGAACACCGACGATCACCGCGCGTGGGTCGTATCGGTGCCGTCGGCCTCGCAGATGGCGCATTGACGCTGCGGAGCCCACCATGAGCGACGAACAGGGACGCAATCCGGACGGCACGTTCCAGGCGGGCAGCCAGGGCGTGTTCGCGAGCCCGCAAACGCAGCGGGAAGCCGGCGTGAACGCTTACGACACGGCTCTTGGCGCACAGATCAAAGTGGCTTATCGCCAGCAGGCGCAGCACGGGCCGGGCGGTATGGCGGCGGCAGGGTCGGCGCTCGGCGCTATCGCCAGCGAACTCAACTGGAAAGATCCCATCCAGGTGCTGGCCTTCCTGGCCGCAGCCGGTCTGCTGTTCCTCTGGATTCTGGTGGCCGGCCCGCTCGCCCCGTTTTTCTGGGCGCTCACGCTCACTTTCGTGCTGTTGCCCGTCTGCGGGTACTTCGTTGCGCTGCGCGCCGCAGCGCGTCTTGGCAGCGGCGTGCGCGTGCGCTTCGGCTTTCGCGGCTCGTTCTCGCTCGCGCTGTCCTGCCTCGCCGTCTATACGTTGCTGGTGGATCTGTTGTGCTGGTTCACGAGCCGCGGCTTTCCCGCCATCGGCGCCCTGCTGAACGTGGCCGTCAACGGGCCGGAATACAGCATCTATACCCATCACCGCATCGAAATGGGCGTGGCCGGCGTGCTCGCACTGCCGCTGTGCGTGCTGCTGTATAGCTGGTTTGCGCGGCGGGTGGCCAACGGCAAGCGCGCAACGCCGTGGTATCTGAAGATCGCGGGAACGATCGTGCTGCTGCCGCTCTTCGTGCTGGCGTTCTGCGTCGCCATGCATCAGTTCTATCTGCACCATCGCGAACTGACGATGCGCATGCTCATGGCGATTTACCACTTCGAGAAGTCGCTCGGGCTGTCGTGGCCCTTCAAGTAACGCCGATCAACCCGCCGGAGTTCGCCTGATGGAAGAGCCCGATCTCGCTGCCGTGCCGCCTACCCCGCCGAACGGCGACTCAGCGGTGCGCGGCGCACTGAAGCTGTCGTCGGACTGGGTATCGCCGGTCAATGCGGCCGTGACCGCCTCGACGGTCGTGCTCGATCTGCTCGCGCCCGCGCTCGGACACGTGGCCGGCCGCGTCGCGGCCGTGCTCGGCGCGCTGTGCCTGCTGCTCCTGTTGTTCGGCGCCAGCCATCTCGAACAGCAGCGCCGGCGCCTGACACCGATGCCGGGACGCCTCGCGTTCTATGCGCGCTCACGCAAACTCTGGCTCACGGCCATGATCAGCAGCGGCGGCGCGGCGCTCGCGTTTGCGACGTGCACTCACGGCGACGCGCCCAACCCGAGTGCGCTCGGCTCCGCCATTCCGACCCTCGGCACGCTCCAGCAATCGCTGTTGCGGTTGCACGGCAAGGTCGATGCGCTCGCCGCCAGCGAGCGCAACCTCCAGAACGACACGCAAGCCATTCGCAGCGCCGTCGTGCCACAGGATGACCGCGGGCGTCTCCAGCACCTCGGCTACGGGCTCGACGACGCCTCGAAGGCACGCGCCATCGAAACCTGCGACACCGAGGCCATCGCACTCTACCTGCATCTGAACGAGACGATGCCGCTGGCGCTCCCCGAGTTTGGCAAACGCGGCGGATCGACCCTCGAAGCGCCGATCATGGCGAACAACGCGCACTTCGCGCAAACGTTGAAGCTGCTAGCATCGCAGCCGTCGTTCGACAGGCATGCGCTCTCAACGCCCTGGCTGCTGACCTTCACGCAGGCGCAAAGCGCGTCGATTCCGCAATTCGACGGCCTGCTGGCGGCGGCACGCCATCACGGCGCGCAGACCGTGGGCCTGATTCCGCCGATGGTCAAGGCAAACCCGCTCGCCGTCGCGATCTGGTCTCGCAACCTCGAAGCCATCAACGCCCTGCTTGCGGCGGGCGCGGATGCCGACGCACCCGCCGTCGTTGCAACGATGACCGTCAACGACCACGGCGCGATCAGGATGAGGAACGTCACGCTTGCCACGGCGCGCGATGAAGCCCGGCGGCTAAACGTCGTGCTATCGCCGCGCGGATAATCCGGGCGATTCGCGCCAGGCTGCCGATGTTGTCGAATATCCGCGAGTGGGCCATGTTCACGCTCGCGATTGAGGGCAATCTTCGGGCGTGCGAACTGACGCGGCTGCTCGTGCAGCAGGAGACCCAACGCACTGTTCGGTCAGCGCCTGGCGGCGTGAATAGCCGCCCGGAGATTGAAGTCCGCCGACTCGATCCGGAAAATGGACACGAAAATACCCGTTGGGATTTTTCGTGTTATCTCAGCGCAATCGTTTGGCGCGTCTATACGCGGCGAGTATCAAACGCAATCCGGGCACCGCAATCGACGGATTAGTCCTTTCTGGCTGCCGTGTGACGGACCCGCACGCGCGCAACGAGGCGTGATCAGGGAAACGCCACGTCCGCAAGGAACGTTGCGAAATAATCGTCGTCCAGCCAACCGGATACATGCGTTGACGCCTCGATGCGCCGGATTTCTTTCTGTCCTTTGTCGGTCAGGATGGCAATCTGGAGTGTCGGGAGGAATTTCGTGCCAGGCGGCGGCTTCTGGTCGATGGTGTCGATCAGCCCCTGCGAGCGAAGCGACGTGAAAATGGCCGGGCGTTTGTGCCACGGTATCTGTCGATACAAAGCAAGACGAAGAGCTTCAAGTACAGCGCCATTGTTGAATTCCATGAGCATCCTTACGGTGTTCGACTGAAACGTCCTGCTGGCTCCTGGCATCCACGGTAGCACATGCAGCGCTTTTGTACGATGACATGCAGTGGAATCCCCTCGTGAGCGTCGACGGCTAGAAGAAAGGGCCTGAACGGTCACTCCCCAGACATGGCGATGTGGCTCGAATTCCGAAGCGCCACCCCGCTTGAACGCGAAGGCTGAAGGCAAACTGCAAGCGAGCATTTTGGGGCTCGGGCTCGGGCCCGAATTGTCCGCTCCGGGTCGGTTTCAAGCGGCCGGAACGTCTGTTTGCATACCGCTATTCGCTGTGTGCGCTCACCGACACTTCTTCACCGGAATCGCTTGCCGCTTGCTGCACGTCGCCTATGGTCCTGAGGAAATCGTGCCGAAAACCGCCAGGCGTCGCGGATTGCCGCCGCGCCGGCCAGAGGCACCCTTCCCCATTGACCTCGCCCGCTCTCGAAGGCTTCGTCGCCCCATGTTCCGCCTGAAGCCATTACAACCAGAACCAGCCGACCGCGTGCACGCCCGTTGATCGCTTATATTCCCTTGAATCGCGCTACGTAGAAACGCAGCAACCGTGTCCCGCACCGGGATCGTCAAGACACGGCTTCAAAGTCTCCTGGTCAGGAGGGTGACATGCCATCGATCGAGTCCGACTACTTCGTGACAGGGACGGGCGCCAGCGCCATGGCCTTCGTCGACACGTTGCTCACCGAGTCGCCAGATGCGCAAGTCGTGATGGTGGATCGCCACCACCGTCCCGGCGGCCACTGGAACGACGCCTATCCGTATGTGCGGCTGCACCAACCGTCCGCCTGGTATGGCGTGGCGTCGCGCGAACTGAGCGACTGGTCGCATGAAACCACGGGTTTTAACGAAGGCATGCTGGGTCTTTCCTCGGGAGCCGAGGTGCTCACGCATTTCGAGCAGGTAATGAAACAGCGCTTCATTCCCTCCGGCCGCGTGCAGTGGTTCCCGAAATGCGATCACTTCGCGAGTGACGGCCGCACGCACCGCTTCCGCTCGCTGCTGACCGGCGCCGAGTACGAAGTGCGCGCGCGGCGCAAATGGGTGAACGGCACGCATGCGAAAACCGAGGTGCCGTCCACGCACCCGCCCAAATACCGCGTGGCCGCCGGGGTGCAATGCATTGCCTGCAACGGCTTGCCGAAGGTGATGCAGCCCTACGCGTGCTACACCGTTGTCGGCTCCGGCAAGACCGGCATGGACGCGTGCATCTGGCTGATCGAGAACGGTGTGCCGCACGAGCGTATCCGCTGGATCATGCCGCGCGACGCCTGGGTGATGGACCGCGCCAACATGCAGCCCGGCCCGACGGGCTGGCGGCGCTATTTCGAGAACAGCGTGGTGCAATTCGATGCGATCCGCGACGCAAACGACGTCCCCGACCTGTTCCGGCGACTCGAAGCGGGCGGCGCGCTGATGCGCATCGACCCTGCCATCAACCCCACGACGTACCGCTGCGCACTCGTTTCGCGCGGCGAGATGGCCCAGTTGCGCAAGATCGGTGAGATCGTGCGGCTTGGCCGCGTGCACGCGATCGAGCCGTCGCGCATCGTACTGGAAAACGGTGAACTCGCCGCCGATCCTGATACGCTGTACATCGACTGCACTGCCTGCGCGATCCAGCCGGTGCCGGACGTGCCGGTGTTCCAGGATGATGTGATCAACCTCCTGATGGTCCGCTGGTGCCAGCCGGTTTTTTCGGGCAGCGTGATCGCCTGGATCGAAGCGCACGTGACGAATGAGAAGGAAAAAAACGCGATGAGCATGCCCGTTCCCGCGCCCGAACTGCCGGTCGATTACCTGCGCATGTGGCTGCCGACGCTCGCCAATGCCGCGCGCTGGCAGCAGAACCCCGACCTGAGCGCCTGGCTCAGGCAGTGCCGCCTCAACGGGCAGGTTGTGGTGCTCAAGGGCGTGGTGATGGACGCTGCCGTGCAGGACTTGATCAAAACCGTCGGGGCCAAGGCTTCGGATGCGGCGCAGCGTATTGCGCAATTGCTTGCCGCAACGGAGGCAGCATGAGCACCCCCCGTGAGGTGCAGCTCGAAACGCTTCAGGTCGGGGCCATCCGCATGCGTGTGGCGCTTCAGGGCGACGGGCCGCTCGTGGTGTTTTGCCACGGGTTTCCGGAGTCGTGGATATCCTGGCGCGCGCAGATGGCCGCGGTCGCTAACGCGGGCTACCGCGCCGCGGCGCCGGACATGCGCGGCTACGGCGGCACCGACGCGCCGGCCGACCCCGCGCAGTACACGATGCTGCATCACGCCGGCGACATGGTGGAACTGGTGCGGATACTCGGCGCCGGTTCGGCGGTGATCGTGGGCCACGACTGGGGCGCACCGGCCGCGTGGCACAGTGCGCTGCTACGGCCCGATGTCTTCCGTGCCGTCGTCGGACTGAGCGTCCCCTATACCCCGCCTGCGAAGACCGACTTGCTGAGCGCATTCGAGCGGCAAGGCGTGACGACCTTCTACATGCAGTACTTCCAGCAGGAGGGCGTGGCTGAGGAAGAACTCCAGGCCGATGTCGCAGCGACCCTGCGCCGCCTGACGTTCAGCATGTCGGGCGACGGCCCCGGCCGAGTGGTCGCCGGCATCCTCACGCCGGGCGCGGGCATCCTCGACAACACCGTCGACCCCGACACATTGCCGGACTGGCTGCTTCAGGACGACCTCGATTACGTCGTCGGCGAATTCCGGCGCACCGGCTTCCGTGGGGGATTGAACTGGTACCGCGCGATCCGCAGGAGCGCGGAACTGCTCGCCCCCTGGTATGGTTGCCCGATTCGTCAGCCCTCACTCTTCCTGGGTGGCGCGCGCGACGACATACTCAGGTTTCCAGGCATGCAGCAGCGCGTCGCCGCGTTGCCGCAAGTGCTGCCGGGGTTGCGCGGTTCTCACCTGCTCGACGGTGCGGGCCATTGGCTGCAACGCGAGCGAGCGCAGGAAGTGAACCGGTTGCTGCTCGCCTTCCTGAACGAACTCGACGGCTGACCCGCACACGGGCATTCGCACACACGGGATCTCCTCTCAACGGGAAGGAGACCGGTTTTCACCGGCCACGCATGACCGAAGATCAGCGGGCCGCGTCACCGGCAAGAGCATATGCGCCCCAGAAATACGGGTGACGATAGAGTTCCCCTTCCTTCCCGCCGGCCATGTCGCGCTCGGTACGCGCCAGTGCCTCGGCCTTCGAGAGCGACGGATCGCTGGCATACGTCCGGAATACACCGGTCGTCACCTGCGTCGCCGATCGAGATTCAACGGCCCACTGGGTAAGGAGTATCGAGCGCGCCCCCGCCGCAAAAAATGCGCGGGACAGTTCCGACATGGCATCTCCCGCGTTACCGGTGACGAGTCCCGTGTTGCAGGCGGACAGCACCACCCAGTCGGCATTCAACCGCAAGGTCACGATATCGTCCGCCGTGAGAACCGAATCGCGCAGCCCGCTTCCCTCATAGGCCAGCGCGAGTCCCGCCTTGTGCCAGCCGGGCACTTCGCCCGCCACGATGCCGTGCGTGGCGAACAGGACAACGCGATCGTTCAACAGATCCCGTTTCATCACTTCGCTGCGCGAGGCGCTCTTGCCCCACAGCACGCTGTGACCGGGGGCATTGAGCGTCTTCGCGATCGAGGTCGCCTCGTCGAGTGTCTCGGGCAGCGGCGCGACGCGATGGTAATCGAACGCAGCAGCGCCCCCCTCAACCGGAAACGCTCGTGCGGGCGTTCCGTTCGCAGGGTGGGCGGCGATCGTGGCTGGATCGCGGCCGTCGAAGCTTGGATCGGCGAACGCGATCAACGGCCCGGCAGCGTGCGTTGCCGGATGACTGCGGGTGAGCACAAGCGCCGAGGCATTCGGAATACGCACCGGCATGGTCGTGGCGATCCACCAGTGCGCACTCGCCAGGTCCGTGGCGGGTGCCGTCACGAGCACGTCGAACGGCAGGCTCGAGAGAACGCCGCTCGTGGCGATGTACACCGTTTTCGCCCCTTCGATATCGGCCTGGATTGACGAGATCAGCAAGCGGTAGAGATCCGCTGCCGCTGTCATGTCGAACCCGGCCAGGTCCCCCGCCCGACGCGGCGGAACGCCCGCATCGAATGCGTTGCGCAGCGCCAGGATCCGCTTTTTCAGGTCTGTGCGCGTGACGTTGAGTCGTATGGCATGCAGCGCGCCTTTGGCGTTGACGACGAACGCGTAGGTCGCCTCGCGTCCGACGTAGAAGTCGACATACACCTCATCGGCATGCAGCGCCGCGCCGACCTGTTCCGGGGTGGGAACGGCGGGCGACACCAGCCGCCGGTACTCGGGAAACTGTTTGTTGATGCGCGCGTGCAGCGTGGCCAGATCCTCGGCCGAGGCATTCATGGCTTTCTCGGCATCGTTGACACTGGCGATCGCATTCCCTTTATCGCCGGTAGTTTCCGTGCCGATTCTGGCGAGGCGTGCGCTCAGCCCCGAAAGCCCCATTCGTTCGGTGTCCTCTGCACGGCGCGCCATCTGCTCCTGCTCGACCAGGCTGCGCAGTTCCGGTGTGAGCGCCGCCAGGCGCGCTGCGCCATCGCTCATCGCGCCCTGGGTCGCATTCATGTGAAACAATTCGGCGATACGAAAGGCGAGTGCCTGACCTTGCGCGCCGTCGTCCATCAGGCGGCTCAGACACATGGCAAGCGCACCGTCCTCGACAAACGCCCCCGCGCTACCGGACGCGTCCCAATCGTCGTTCTGGCCAAGCATGGGCGTCACGTATCGGGAGATATCGCTTTCGCTGACCTTTCTTTCGGGGTCCTCAAGGCGATAGAGCATCAACATGGCAGACTGATACTTGACGAACGGACTCTGCGCCCCCTGGTCCTTGAGGTTGTACGCCAGCACGCGTGAAAGGCTCGACTCGGCTGCCGGCCAGTTCCCCTGCGTCGCGAGTATCACCGAAAGCCGCTCGTCCTTGCTCGGGGTTTTAGCCACGACCGGATTGATCGACGCCGCGTACTGGAAAGCGTCTGCATCGGCCTTGTAGTCGGCCAGGCGATTCGTGGCAAGCCCGATCATCAAGCGCAAGCGCAGCGCGTCCGCATAGGTGAACGTATAGGGGAGCACGCCGGCATCCTGATACCCCTTGATGGCTTTGTCGATCCAGAAGAGTGCGCCATCGTAGTCGTCGTTGGACATGAGCGCGATTGTGACGGCAACCTCGACGCGGGCGCGCTGGGCGGCGTCAGGTTTGAGCCGCGGATCGTGGTCGATGTCCCACAGCATCCCGTTCGCGTAGTTCAGCGCCTCGGTTCGCCTATTGTTCTGCGTTTGCAAATCCACGAGATGATCGACTTCGTCGAGCAGTTGATTCGCGGCTTCCTCGTGACGATGTTCACTGAGCAACGGGTTGTCGAGATTTTTTCTCGCCAGATCGGCCGCCTCGCGCACCTTGCGCAACGCCGTGTCATGTTGATTCAACGCGCGGCGCGCAAGCTCCGCCTCGGCGGCGAGATACTCGTAGGCCGGTTCTTCCGGAAGGGTTTCAAGCTCGGCGGCGGGCGTCTGGTCGGCCAGTGTCTTCGCCTGATTCACGAGCCGCTGGCTACGCACGAAGTCGTTTTCCACCGCATACGCAAGGGCGAGTCCCGATGCGGTCAGGGAGCGTCGGCCAGCCGGGATCCGCGCGTCATCAACGATGCTTTCCATCACCCGCCTCGCGTCGGCGGGGTCGTCCGCGTCGAAGTAATCCTGAACGAGCACAATCAGCAGCGCAAGCCGCGTCTCTCCGTCCGGATTCTCGTCGAGTAGCTTGTGAATGGCCTTCTCTTCATCGGCGAGGGAGGGTTGCCCCGGGGTCTGGCCGATTTTTTCAGTCGACGCATTCACACCTTGAGACTCACCTGCCAGCGAAGTCCGCAGTAAGCCGCCAGGCGATCCGACGATCGCCGCCGCAAGGAGCCACAGCACAGGCTTCAGACACCACCGCACGACCTGCGACGCCTTGCCGGACCGGGTGCCCATCTTTGCCTCCGCTTCACACGTCGTGCTGTCCGGGAGCGCCCGGCTTAGTAGTCAATATAGACGGTGGAAGCGTTTTCCCTCAGGGGTCACGTTTGATTTCATCTCGACGAGACGAGCGCCTTACCTCCCTTACCTCCGCTACTGGGCGGCCTGGCGCAAACGACGGCGCATTCGGGCGCGCCGCGCGAGCATGTTCATGCCTTCGACGAACCCCGAAAATGCCATCGCAGCGTAGATGTAGCCTTTGGGCACGTGAGAGCCGAAGCCCTCCGCGATGAGCGTCATGCCGATCACCAGGAGAAAGCTCAGCGCCAGCATGACGATGGTGGGATTGTGTTCGATGAACCTGGAGAGCGGAGCCGCCGCGACCAGCATCGCGACAACCGCTACGATAACGGCGATGTACATGATCGTCACATGACTGGTCATGCCCACGGCGGTAACGATGCTGTCGATGGAGAACACCAGGTCGAGCAGCAGGATCTGAACGATTGCGGCCTGCGGCGTCAACATCGCGTGCACGGCCGGCGCTCCGTTATCGGCATGCTCATCCTCATCGCCCGTGACGTTGTGGTGAATCTCCGTCGTCGCCTTCCAGACGAGAAAGAGGCCGCCGCTAATCAGAACGAGGTCACGCCACGAAAACGCATGACCCAACAGCGATACCGCGGGTTCGGTCAAGCGCGTGATCCACGCCACCGTGCCGAGCAAACCAAGGCGCAGCACGAGGGCAAGCCCGATGCCAATCCGCTGGGCCGTGTAGCGCTGCGCGGCCGGCAGCTTGTTGCTGACGATGGAAATGAAGACGAGGTTGTCGATCCCGAGCACCACCTCCATGGTGACGAGTGTCACAAGAGCGGCCCAGGCGGCCGGATCCGTAGCGAGAGTCAGTAAATTGTCCATGCTCACCAAAGCGTTCGTCGTAATCCGGGTCGGACAGGCCACGCCTGGGCGGGACATCCGGCTTGTGACCACTCTGTGCTGCGGGCAGAACTGGAAAACCTCCCTTCAGCGCGCCCGTGTGGCAAGGCGCGCGACCATGCGCTCCGCCATCGCGCGGTCGATGACTTCGAATGAGCGGCTCGTGCGCTCATAGGCGTACATATTGCCAGCCGCGATGTCGAACCACCACCCGCTCAATACCAGCGCACCGGCGCTAACCTGCTGGCGAACGATCGGGTAAGTCATCAAATGCTCGAGCTGCACGAGTACGTTGAGTTGCGACAATTGATCGTGCGGTTTCAAACTGCCATCGAGCGGCCCTTCTTGCTCCAGGCGAAACGCGGCATTGCTCGCGTGATACAGCCATTTATCGAGGTTGGGCGCTTTCAGTTTGGCGCTGCGTGTCTGCACGGCTTTCATCGCCCCGCACTCCGAATGTCCGCACACGACGATATTCGCGACTTTCAACACTAGCACAGCGTACTCGATTGCGCTCGCCTCAGAAAGGTCGCCGGTCGAGACCCCCTCGGCGGTTGCCGGCGGTATCAGGTTGCCGACATTGCGCATCGTGAACAGATCGCCCGGATGGGTTGAGGCAAGCAGGTCCGGCACGACCCGGCTGTCCGAGCACGTGATAAAGAGCGCATCCGGCGTCTGCGCGAGCGCCAGTTTGCTGAACTGCTCGGCGTAGTGGGGCAACATTTTCTCGCGAAATTCAACAATGCCCATGATGAGTTTGCGCATCGGTTGCCTCCTGATGGGCTAGTTGTTCGCTATCGAGGTTGCCGAACCGCCCAGTCCCTGCGAGTCGGGAATGCGCGCCAACGCAACGTCTTCGGCAAACTCCAGCTTCGAAGCAATCGCGCGATCGAGCAGGCTCAACTCGATGTACAACGCATCATGACGATGCTCCGGCAGGCTCTGGATGAGGTTCTCGATCGCCGCGCGCAGACGCCGTGCAATCTGGATGCTGCCGGCTCCGCACTGTCGTATCTCGCGAAAACTGATATGCACGAAATCTTCCCAGTTGGGTGTTCGCAGGATCATGCGCACCTGCCCGGACTTGTCCGCAATTTCTTCGATGCGCAGCGAGCGCTTTCCCACCATCCGCAAGAGCCGGTGCAACTGGTCGATGGCAAGGACGGCCGTGGTCGGATCGTTGATCGCCGCCGACAGCGCCTTCAGCGCAATATCGACCAGGATGCGAAACGCGAACATCGGGTCCTGCTCCATCGTGCGTTCCGTTCCAAAGGCAACAAGCGTGCGCAACCGCGTTTCATTGATGGCACCCGTGTTGCCGTACAGATAGAACAGCGGTTCATCCACGGCAACGAAATCGCCGACTTGCGGTGCGAACTCGATGATCAAATTGGCGCGCCGCGCTTCGGCCACGAGCATCTTCATGTTCACGGCCAGCACGATGCCGGAGCTGCCTGCCAGGCGAACAACGCGATCGGGCGTGCCGCGCTCCTTGTCACGCTCCGGCGCGGTCGCGACACCGCTGGATGGCGCGGGATAGACGCTGTCGATCACGGCGAGCCCGCGCTCCCCAACGCGAGCCACGAGACTCACTGGCCGCAGAAATTTCGCGGCGTAGTCGATCAGGAAAAGAAACGCGACGACTGAAGCGAATCCGAGCAGCGCCGCTATGAAAACCTGAAGCTGGTGGACCTCGTCCTCGCCCATCCAGCCCGCCGTTCTGTTGGCGAACAGCAAAGCGAAAACGAACAACCCCGAAATGCCACGGATGATGTTGTCGCGCAACAGCGTCGTCGCGATGATGCGCGGCGTGTATTGGCCGCCGGCCACCTGGATGGCGACGAGCAATGAACCGAACGTGAAGACCAGAAACGCCAGGTCCGCGGAAACGATGTCCGCGAGCAACGACCGGGCGCCTGTCATGGACAGCCCGAAAAAGCCCGTTTTCGGATCGAGGATCCCTTGCCGGATCATCCACCTTCCGAGCATTTCGGTCAGCGGCTTCACCACGGCATAGATCGCGACTGCAATGAGCGGCACGGTCCACAGCGAGGACCGCACGTAGCTTTTCAAGCTGTACCAGCGACTCCAGTCCATGCGTGCACTCCCCGTGCGATTCGCACTCTGTTCTGGCCAATGGCGCCTCGGTCCTGCTGGTTTGGGAGATCGGGGCTCCAGCTTGCCACCTGGCAAGGCGGGGGATGTCAAATTTGACCGCCGCTATGTACGTCGGCCCACAAACGACCTTGCGGGACGCCTGGCGGCCATCCGGCCTGGACCGGCCCTGCGCCCTTTTCAGGGCCAGGATAAACGTCGCTCGTGGCAGCCAGGCACGCCGTGCGACGTGCACTTCGCCGCTATCGAGCCATACCCGCACTGGTCGCCGGACGGCGCGCGGAGAAGCGCCACGCCGGACCGACTGTCACGATTCAGTAATAGTCGTTTGTCGGCAGCACCGCGAGACTGGGCGGGGTGACCGCGCCGTAGTAACTGCTCGTCGTGCCGCCCGCCGTCGTGCTGCCCGCGACGCCCGAAACGAGATGCCCGACAATGCATTTGGCACACGGGGACGAGGTCCCCGCCTTATACACGGCATCGATCGAAAACGACGCGAAACCGAGGATCGGCGTACTGCTGCCGTTGAGCGCCGTCGCCCCGTCGGCGACGACCGGAACGGTCACCACAATCGGCAAGGTGGGATAGTTGCTGCTGTCGTATAGCTCCGCTTTCGTGCCAGGCTGAACGTAGGTACAGCTGACAGGTTGCTGCACACAAGGTGTTTGCGCATTGCTCGTAGTGGTGAGCGGACCCGAGTTTCCGTTTTGCATCAGACACTGAATCGCTGGCACGCTGTTGATCGACCCACAGGCGGTGTCATTCAGTGTTGTCCATTGACCTGCGGCGCTCGCGCAAGTCGTGCCCGCAATCGTGATCGCCCCGCCAACGCCCATCTGAAGCGGCATGCCGGACACAGGTTTCCCGTTGCTCCAGTACGTGGAATTCTGGTAGATGCACTGATTCAGGACCATCGGAAAGAGCGCACCCGGCAGCGCCGCGCCCGGTGCCGATATGACCGCGACAGCCGTAGCGCTGGCATTGAGGCTCGACACGCCGAGGAGGCTCCCGAGCATCAGCGGCAAGCTCGCTCCACCCTGCAAGCCCGTCGTGACCATCACGGCCGGCTTGGAGGTTGGCGAAGCAATGGTCTGCACCAGCGGGAGCGCGTTAGTCGCCACGTTGGCGCGATTGACGTCCCAATAGCCGACCATCACCGACTGCGCCGACGCCGCCTGGTTGTTGGCCGAATTCGCACTCGCGTACTGGGCGGCCGCTGCGCTCGCGGCGGGCGCCGCCGACGCCCACAAGGTGGTTGAAGCGGCCGCAACCAACTGGCCAGGCAACTGTTTCACCCCGGCGAGGGCTGCGGCGTCAGCCGCGTTTTGCAGCTGGTGACGCACGATCACCCAGCGCGCCACGTCGAGCGCGAACGCCGCCGCGCCGATAAGGAGAACGAGCATCAGCGCGACCTGAATCGCCACCGTACCCTTTTGGCGCCGAACCTTGCGGCAACCTGTAGTTGTCCTGTACATATTCATCCCCAGTCGATATGCCGGTTCGCCCACCGGCTATTCGCAGCTCATGGTCGTCGACGAACTCAACGTGAGCGCGTTGGCCACCGTACTCAGCGGATTGATCGCCGCCGACGCGCCGAACCCGAAACCGGTGAACGGGTAGCTCACGGCGACCGTCAACGAAGCGCCGGAACTACATGCCTGCGTCGATCCCGTGACCACGCCCGAGGTCGAATTCGTGATCGTGACGCTCGGCGAGCCCGAGCCGAAGTTGACCAGCAAGGTCGAAAGTCCGCCCGTCGCGATACCTTGCACGCTCGATGCGCTCAGATAAACCGGCACGCCCGTCGCGTCCTCGCCGAACGCCACCGCCTGCCGCGCCGCCGCGCGGCTCGCGCTGGTAATCACGCTTTTGTCGTACAGGAGAAAGCCCATTTCCACGATGCCAAACAGCAGCAGCAACAGCAGCGGCAGCACCAGGGCGAACTCGACCGCCGCCACGCCGCGCTGCGCGCGCCGCCGGCGCACCGGCCGCGACTGAGCCCCGCCCGCTCGTCCCCTATGCGCACGCGTCATGAGCGGCTGCGCGCCGATGTTTGCTGATTCCATGACACCCCCCCCGATCGAATCGCCCATCCCGGGCCTGGTCTGTTTTCTTCGTCCGCTTTCCTGGTTCATTACGGCCGCGGGCTAGCCACCATTCATCGCCGGCAGCATCGTCCGGTAGATCTGAAGCATCGCGGGCCCCATGAGCACCACCAGCAGCGTCGGGAAGATGCAGAACATCAGCGGAAACAGGAGCTTCAGTGCGATCTTCGCGGCCTTTTCCTCGGCCAGCATGCGGCGGCGCGTGCGCAGCGTATCCGAGAGCACGCGCAGCGAATCGCCGATGCTCGTGCCAAAACGCTCCGCCTGGATGAGCATCGTGCTGAACGAATCGACGTCGTCAACGCCCGTGCGCAAGGCGAGGTTGCGCAGCGCCTTCTCCTTCGAATAGCCCGAGCGCATTTCCAGCAGCGTGAGCTCCAGCTCGCTCGCGACCACCGCGCTGCGCAGCTTGATCTCCTCCGTCACGCGCATCAGCGCGGCATCCAGCCCGAGGCCCGCTTCGACGCAAACCGTCAGCAGATCGATTGCGTCGGGGAAGTCCTCGAAGATCGCGCGCTTGCGGCGGGCCACGATGCGCGAGAGGACGATGCCCGGCAGGTAGTAGCCGAATGCCACGAGACTCACGAGCACCACGGAGAACTGCGTGACCGAGGTCACGCCCCCGCCACTGATGAGCCACATGGCGGCCAGCGTGGGCAGCAGCAGCGCGAGCACCGTGCGGGCGCCGAAGAAGACCGCCACGGCGCCGGGCGTGCGCCAGCCCGCGTTCATCAGGCGCACACGCAGCGCCGAAACCTCCCAGCCCTCTTTCGGCGTGGACAGCCGGGAAAGCGGCTCCGAGATCTGCACGAGCTTTTCGTACCACGCCTCGTTGCCGTCGTCGGGCTGCGCACCGGGCGCTGCCGCGCTACGGCCGCCGCCCGCCTGTTCGATGCGCCGGCGCAAAGTCCTGGGCGCGAAGAGATACATGGCGCCCAACGTCACGCCGAACACGCCGGCAAAGAGACACAACAACAACAGCAACCGCGTTGAATCGAGCGCTAACATGATTCCCCCTTTTCGCTTTTTTCTACCGGCGCAAGACCTGGCGTCCTCAAACGTGAATGCGCACGATGCGCCGCACCCAGATCGCGCCGATCACCATCATCACGGCCGAGGCCTGGAGCATCATCACGCCGCCCGGATCTTTCCAGAGCACCTCCAGAAAGCCCGGATTCACGAAGGCGATGGCCCCCGCCGTGAACACCGGCATCAGAGACAGCACCCGAGCCGAGAGCACGCCTTCGGCCGAGAGCACACGCACCTTGTCGAACAGCTTGAAGCGCTCGCGCACGAGGGTCGCAATGCCGTCCAGCAACTCGGCCAGGTTGCCGCCCGTCTCGCGCTGGATCAGCACGGCAATCACGAAGTAGCGCAGGTCTCCGGCCGGCACGCGTTGCGCGAGCCCCAGCAGCGCGTCGTTGAGCGACGCGCCGTAGTTGATCTCGTCGAACGTGATACGGAACTCGGCGCCCATCGGGTTGGCGAATTCGGTGCCGACCATGTCGATCGCCCCCGCCAGCGCATGCCCCGATCGCAACGCACGCGCAAGCATGTCGCAGGCATCCGGCAACTGCTTCTGGAAGCGCATCATCCGCTTTGCGCGCCGATAGCGCACATACATCACCGGCAGCAGCGCCGTCACCACCGCGAGGGCCGCCAGCATCGCCAACGGCACGTAGACGAACATCCCCGCCACGGCCACGAGCACCGGCATCAGCGCGCACAATGCAACGATGCGCGCTGTCGTCCAGCTCACGCCCGACTGCTGCACCCACGCCTCGAACGTGCGGATACCCGGCAACAGCAGCAACGCGCGTTCGAACACCGTAGATCCGTCGAGCTTGCGCGCCTTGAGGATGGACATCGCCTCCTTGCGCCCCGCCCCGCCCGTAGCCACGGCCTGAAGGCGAGATTCGAGGCGCCGCGCGACGGCGCCGTGCCGGCTGTTCCACCACTCCCACGCCCCCTGGCTGGCCAGCACGACGGCCACGAAGAGCAGCAGGATTGCCAGAATGAAGGTTGTGCTCATGCCATACTCCCCCGGAAGATTCCCGAAACCCTCGGCAACAACATCAATGGCAACATCAGGTCGCTTCGTAACGCCGGCCCGGATCGAAAAGCGCGTCCGGCACGTTCACGCCGAATGCCGCGAACCGCTCGCAGAACTTCGGCCGCACGCCCGTTGCGCAAAAATGACCGCGCACGTTGCCGTTCGAGTCCATCCCCGTGCGCTTGAAAGTGAAGATCTCTTGCATGTTGATCATGTCGCCTTCCATGCCGGTCAGCTCCGAAATGCTCACGATCTTGCGGCGGCCGTCGGTCAGGCGCGCGGCTTGCACGACCACCGAGATCGCGGACGAGATCTGATGGCGCATCGTGCGCGGCGGCAACGCAAGGCCGCCCAGGCTGATCATGTTCTCCAGACGCGTGAGCGCGTCGCGCGGCGTGTTGGCGTGGATCGTCGCGAGCGAGCCTTCGTGGCCGGTGTTCATCGCGTTGAGCATGTCGAGCGCTTCCGCGCCGCGGACTTCGCCGAGGATGATGCGGTCGGGGCGCATCCGCAGCGCATTGCGCACGAGCGCGCGCTGGGTGATCTCGCCTTTGCCTTCGATGTTGGGCGGACGCGTCTCGAGCCGCAACACGTGATCCTGACGAAGCTGAAGCTCGGCGGCGTCCTCGATCGTGACGATGCGCTCGTCGTTCGGAATGAAACCCGAGAGCACGTTCAGCATGGTCGTCTTGCCGCTGCCCGTGCCGCCCGAAACGAGAATGTTGACCTTGGCCCGCGCGAGGCCTTCGAGCACCTGCGCCATGGGCGGCGTGAGCGTTTGCAGCTCGATCAGATCCGAAACCTTCAACGGCGAGACCGCGAACCGCCGGATCGACACGAGCGGCCCGTCCACCGCGGAAGGCGGAATGATGGCGTTCACGCGCGAGCCGTCAGGCAGGCGCGCATCCACCATCGGGCTCGATTCGTCGATGCGCCGCCCGACCCGCGAGACGATCTTCTCGATCACCTTCATGAGATGGGCGTCGTCGTAGAAGTTGACGTCGGTGAGTTCGAGCTTGCCGCGGCGCTCCACGTAAGTCTGACACCACGTGTTCACGAGAATGTCCGAGACCGTGGGGTCGCGCAGCAGCGGCTCGAGCGGGCCAAAACCGAACATCTCGTCGTACACGTCGATGGCCAGTTGTTTGCGCTCGATATCGTTTGCAAGCGCCTTTTGTTCTTCGAGTATGCGGCCCACGAGCGCGTTGATCTCGCCGCGGATCTGCTCCTGCGGCATGCGCGAAAGCCGCTCCAGCTCCACGCGTTCGAGCACCGCATGATGCATGTCGTACTTCAGCTTCTGGTACGCCTCGGTCTTCACCCGGGCCGGCGCCGCGGCGGCGGCCGTTGCGGGGCCGCCCGCGTCGGTGCGCTCGACGATCGTCGGCTCGAGACGCTGTGCAAAGATCTGCTCACGAAGAGACATGTTTTTTCTCCTTTACATCAAGCCGAGTTTGGCCGGCGTCTGGCGGCCGAGCATGCGCGCGAACACGGATTCGCCCTTGCCCCGTGCTGTCTCGCCGCTGGCGTTCGGAGGCGCCACGCTCGCCGCCAGCGTGCGCAGAGCGCGCGTCACCGCGCTGCCAGGCGCCGCGACGGCAATCGGCACACCTTGATTGACCGCCTCCGCAACGGCGCGCGCGTCGTCGGGAATGACAAGCAACGGCTTCATGCCGAGCACGCTGTCGGCGGCCTCGCGCATGAGCTCGCCGTGACGCGTCTGCCGGTTCAGCAGCAGGCGCATGCGCTCCGGCCCATAGCCGAGCGACTGCAAGATCTCCAGGAGGCGGCGGCCAGCATGAAGATGAGGCATGCTCGCCTGCAAGACGATGTGAATCTCGTCGCTGCGATCGAGCGCGAGCATGGAAAGCGGATTGATCGTCTGGCCGAGATCGAGGATCACGCAGTCGTAACGCGGCGTCGCGACGCCGAGCACCCATTCGAGCCGGTCCTGACGCATCTCGCCCGCCTTGATCGGATCGCCCGCGCCCGCGAGGATGTCGAAGTTCTCGGCCACATGCATCACGCTCGCGTCGAAGAACGCAACGTCCATGCGGTCCACTTCGGCGCAGAGCTGGGGCAAGGTCGAAGGCGGCGTATCCGCCGTCACGAGAAACGCCGCGTCCGCGTAGAGCTGATTCAGGTCGATCAGCAGCACGCGGCGGCTCTGCGTCTGCGAGACGATATGCGCCACGTTCGCCGCGATGAAGCTCGTGCCCACGCCGCCCTTGCACGACATGAACGAGACAATGCGCGACGCACGCGTGCTGCCTTGCGCACGCTGGCCGATCGCGCGCTGCAACGCCTCGCCTATCGCGCGGCCGTCCTGCGGCCCCGTGACCACGTCGCGAAAGCCCGCGCGCATCGCCGCGATGAGCTCGTCGGGCGACGCCTCGGGAATCAGCAGCACGCACATGAGCCGCTCGCAGCGCCGGCACAGCTCGCTCACGGCGGGCAACTGCGCTTCCTGCAACCCTCGCGCATCGACGATCAGGACATCGAAGGCGTCGAGCGTGTCGCCGCGCTCGACGAGATCGAACGGTGTGCCTACGCTACGCGTCGTGCGGTACGGGCCGCATCCCGCGATCGTGCGCATGATCTGCGCAAGCCGCTCTGCGTCTGTCGAGGTAATGAGTATGTCGATCATGATCGTAGGTCCCCGCTGTTGTTCCCTTCCCCGGACGGTTGCTCGTGACGCCGCTCACTGGCCGCCGCCGCCACCACCGCCGCTCACGCCGATCGTGTAGGGGCTCGACGCGGTCGGCGGCTGCTGGAACGACTTGTCGTAGAGGTCCATCGCCGATGCCGCCGACTTGCCGTCCACGCCCTGCTGCGCGGCGCCGTGCTTGCCCGCATCCGGGTCGATGATTTGCGCCTGCATCGAATAACGCACGGCTTGTCCGAAGTGCGCATCCCAGATCGGCGTGCTGGTCATGCAGCCGCCAAGCGCCGCGCCGAGCGGGGCGATCAACAGGAACCGGCGAACGCTTGCAAAGTTTTCGAGTTTCATTTTGGCCTCCTGATCGCCGGGTCAATGAGCGGGGGATTCGTTCGACGCGATCCGTGCCGCCTCGCGCTCGATGCGCTGCGCACGCGCCGCGGTGTCGGCACCGGGTTCAGGCACGAGCGCCTGCGCGTTCACCTGCTGCACGGGTACGGGCTGCACGAGCGCTTCAGCGGGCGGCGGCCCCGCTGGCGCCGGCGCTGCCTCGCGCCTGGAGGAGACCTGCGGCGCGGGCAGCGCGGCGGGCGTCTGCGGTGCGGCCGGCATGGCGGGCACAGCGGGCGCATCGCCAGGTGCGGCGGGTGCAGCGGGCGCGCCAGGTACGGCTTGCGTGCCGGCCGGTGCGGGCGGCGGTGCGAAACGTCCCTGGTCGCGATTGGCGCGGCCTTCCATGTTGCCCGTCGCGTACACATCGGCTTCGTGGACCTGCGAGAAGCTGTCCGTGGGCAACTGGAGTTGCGCGACGTCCGCCACCGGCTTCACGAGATGCGGCGTGATGATGAAGATCAGCTCCGAGCGGTCCTGCTGGAACGAAGTGCTTCTGAGCAGCGCGCCCAGCACCGGAACCTCACCGAGGCCCGGCACGGCTTTGAGCGAGCCGGTAATGTTGTTGTTGATGAGCCCGCCGATCGCGAACGACTCGCCATCGTGCATCTGGACCGTGGTGGAAGCGCGCCGCGTCGTGATGAGCGGCAGGATGCTCACGCCGCTGACGTTCGACGCGCTCAGCGTGACGCCGGTGGGCGACAGCTCCGAGACCTCCGGCGCCACCTTCAGGTTGATGCGCCCGCCGTTGAGCACCGTAGGCGTGAACTTGAGCCCCACGCCGAACTCCTCTTCCTGAAGCGTGATCGCGGTGGCCGAGGTGCCGCCGCCGCTTTGCGGCACGGGGATGAAGATCTTGCCGCCGGCGAGGAAAGTGGCTTCCTGACCGCTGATGGTGACAAGGTTAGGCTCCGCCAGGATCTTCACGAGGTTGTCGGTCTTCTGCGCGTCGATGGCCAACTTGAGCGGATTGTTGTTCGCCTTCGAGAAACCGAATGCGCTCGATACACCCGCGAGCAGATTGCTCACGAGTGCGCCCGTCCACGATCCGAAACCGCCCTGGATATTGACCGCCGAGCCGAGCTGGTCGATCAGGGTCTTGTCGACTTCGGCGACCTTCACTTCGAGCATGACCTGCTGCGGCGAGTCCACGCCGAGCATGTTGATCACGCCGCCCGTGTGCGCGCCGTTATTGCTCTGCCCGCTCACACCGAACACCCTGGCAATCTCCACGGCCTGCTGGGCTGCCTGTGCGCTCGACACATGACCGGCAAGCACGATGTTGTCGGCCGCCGTCGATACGCGGATATCACGCTCTTGCGGCATGAGTTGCGCGAGCGCGGCCTGGAGGCCGCCTGCATCGGCGCTGACGATCACGTCGATCACCTGGCACGCGCCGCTCTTGCCCTGGATGATCATGTTGGTCGTCCCAACGGCCTGACCGACGATGTAGAGCGTTTGCGGCGACACCATGGTCGCCTGGGCGACCTCCGGATTGCCGAGGGTGCGGTTGCGCACCGGTTCGTCGATCGGCACGAGCGTCGACTTGCCAAGCGGCACGATCACGTTGCTCTCGTTACGGATGGCCCCAACGCAATTCGGTCCGCGCAGCGGTCCCGCCACGGCTTTGGGCGGCGCGCTGCTGCCTTGCGCCGGCCCCATGCTGATGGTCATTTGCATAGGGCCCTTGCCCATGGGCACCGAAGCGCCTGCGGCAGACTTGTCCTGTGCTGCGTTCCCGTTCGACTGCTGCGCCCAGCCAGGCGTCGAAGTCATCAACCCCGCGCATACCCACGCAAGCGTTGCGACGCGCCACGGACGAATGCCGTCGCGGGCCCCCGTGGACCCCACATTTACTTTGGTATCCATATCGTTATACCCCGTACTTAGCTGCGTTTTAATGGCGGCTGCGCCGCTCACGCGCCTTTAACCCGGTTGGTCGTCGCCGGATTCAGGCAACCGTGCTGCTTTCTTTCAGAAACATTCCTGACTGCCGGTCACACCCGAAAGCACGCCGATGCAGTTGCGCTTCACCGGCGCATGCCCGGCGTACTTCACACGCACCGGTTCCGGCAGCGGCACGGGCGGCGGCAGCGGCCTGCCCAGCAACGTTTCCTTGGTCACGCCGTCGGTGAGCAGCTTGTGGTCGTCCACCTGGTTGCGCAGGACAAGCGAGAGCGTGCCCACGCTGCGCGCCAGATCGAGCTTTTCCGCCTGCTCGGGCGTGACTTCGAGGGTCACCGCGTTCACCACCTTGGGTGCGGTATCGTCGCGATTGACCTGCTGCGCCACCGCCAGCACCAGAATCTTTTCGAGCACGATCTTGGAAATGCTCTGCTGCTGGTTATCGCTCTTTATCTCGGGCTCCTGCGTGTTGACGATCACGTCCACATAGTTGCCCGGCAACGCGAAGCCCGCGACGCCCACCACATCGTTGACGCGCACCGTGATCGCACGACGCCCCTCGCCGATCACGGCGGAGAGACCGCCTTTCGTGCCCACGGGCGCGAGCTTCGATTCGAGCACCGGCTCGCCGCGCGTGAGGTTCGTGCGGACCACGCGCCCGTCGAGGTCCTTGGGCGCCTTGAAGGTGCCGGGCGGCAGGCTGTCCTTCGGCCAACTGACCGTTCTGATCATCGTTTCATTGAGCGGCTGGCCGAGATTGATATCGTCGGAGGCGACGGCAACCGGCACCGTGGACCCCGACGACGTTTGCAGCAACCATTTAGAAGCGAACACCACTGCGGCCAGACCGGCCAGAATGGCAATGGCAAGCATCGCGAACGCGCGGCTGTTTTTCATGACATCCCCCGTAGACATTCCAGAAAACTCATATTCGACGGAACGACAACCCAGCTTCGTCCCGCGCTTTAGCGCACCATCGCGAACATCACTGCCACGGTGCCCGCGGCGATGGCGACACCATAGGGAATCGAACCCACCGACTCCCGCCCCGCACCCGGCGAAACACCCATCCCGCGAATGGCGCGGCAAGACCCGGTAATCAAGGCCGCGACATTTCCGGCTAGACGCATCAACCGCCCTCGCACCAGGACAATCCCTAGTGACCAGATGCCGCCGATGATGAAAGTGCTTACCGCGACATTCACAATCGCCGCGGCCCCTAGCCAGGCCCCGAGCATCATCAGCAACTTGACGTCGCCGGCGGCCATGCCGCGCAGCAGATAGAACGGCAGCAACAGGCCGAACCCGGTGAGTGCGCCGCCCAGCCAGATCGCAGCGCCCGGGAGCGCACCGTGCAGGGCGAACTGGACGGCCAGCGCCGCGACGAGTCCGAACGCGATCAGCAGGTTCGGAATCCGGCGGCTCACGATATCCGTGCTGGCCGCCAGGATGGCCAATGCCATCACGCACAGCGGCACTGGCTGCTGCGGCAACGGAACGGAATACAGCATGAGGTCCATTTGGTTGCTCCCCGGCTAATCTTGTTGCGCCATCACTTCGGCGTCTGCATGAGGGTAAATACGGAAGGCGCTCGCATTGGCAGCCCGCGCCGATACGACAACTTCACACTCAGGTGCCGCAGCGAGGCCGCATTCGGAAAACGACCCGGTGGGCTCGGCCATCACGGCGCGCGCGGCAGATAGAAGGCCATCTGCTACCAGGGCATTTCCGGATCCGGTCTCAAGCATGTCCGACTCCACGGTTCGATTCACGAGAAGCCGGGCGAGTGTGCGTGAGCTGCGAGCGCACTCGCCCGTGCACGGCTTACAGTTCACTAGCAATATCGGAAAAAATGTTCTGGAGCGACGAGCTGATCGACGTGATGCTGGCAATGAGCAGGACTGAGATCAGGCCCGCGAGAATCCCGTACTCCAAAGCGGTAATACCGTCTTCGTCGCGAATGAAGGCTTTTGCCTGAACGATGATCGGTTGCATCTTTTTCTCCCTTTGAACCAGCTCGAAGGCCGCCTGGTGTCCGGAGCTTCCCGGCGTGGTCTCAAACATCTACAGGTCGAACGTTCGTATCTGGCGAAACTGGGCGAGTGTGGCGTTCGCTGCAAACCCGCTCGCCCACGCTTCGGTTAGAGGTCGTTGGCGATATCCGAGAACACCGCCTGAAGCGCCTTGCCGATCGACGTGATGCTCGCGATGAGCAGAACCGTAATCAGCCCAGCGAGGATCCCGTACTCGAGCGCCGTGATGCCGTTTTCGTCACGAACGAAGCCCTTTGCCTTAGCGATGATGTTTTGCATTTTTGATCTCCTGGTTTTCAACATGGTTAACCCCCGTTTCCATGTGGTATTGAGGGTGGTGGGGCTACGTCACCCGGTTGAGTGCAGCAGCCTTAGCCGCAGTTCTACGCGTGGAAAACCGGGAACTTCGTGCGCTTGCTCACATGCGAAATGACTTCCTGTGTCGAACCCCTCGAAATCGGTCAAATTGACACGCCACGTGTGACCTACACCTCCAAACTCGCTGTCGAACCCCAAAAAAAGAACATGCGTTCTCCACTAATAAAAACCCTGATAGGACACCTCGCCTTCCCGACCAAAACATCTCGATTCTCATTTACACCTATATTTCTAGGCGCTTTCTTATAACAACGATGTCCACACAAGAGATGTGAGTCACCTGGTCATCAATTAACAACTGGACAAGTCAACTATCGGTAAAACATCCGGCACGAGCATTAAGCACACGCTTATGCCAACACGCTTGCATCTCCTCGTACCGCAAATTGAGTAGTTACCCGTCGATATAAACCCTGAAAAGACGCGTCAAAAGCCCCTGATTCCTCAGCACTCCCTTCATTGAAATGGGCCTTTCGCGGCGGAGTGTTCGCTCTCCAACGCTTGCAATACACTCCGCATTGCTCGATGCGCGCCGATCTCCAAATAATCCCGGCAACACGTACGGACCAACGTGCATCGCACGCGTTACGTGAACGGGGAAATAGAAATCGGCGGCAGTGCCGCCTACTGAAAATAGTCAGCGGGGGCTGAAAAAATGCATCCACTTGAGTGGAACTCCACACGCTCGCACTCGGCCGTGCCGTCCTGGCTTTCGCGCGAGCGGCTCATTCTCTACAGCACCGCAATGCTCATCGTCGACGCCGGCTTTATGGTGATCTGGGCGGTGACGACTCACGGCTTTGCCATTAGTAGCGGTGCGCTTCCGGGGGCCGACTTCGCGGCCTTCTGGTCGGCAAGCTACGCCGCGCTGCATGGGCAGGCGTCCATGGTCTTCGACTACCCGACGTTTTCCCACATTGAGGCGGCAGTCACCGGCGGCGTGCTCAGCGGCAAGTTTCTACCCTGGCTATACCCGCCGACTTTCCTGTTGTTCGTCACGCCACTCGCGCTGCTGCCGCTTGCCCTTTCCTACTTCGCCTTCATGGGCGCCAGCGCGTACGCATTCGTCGTCGCGACCTTGCGCGTTTCCGGACTCGAGAAAAGCCTGCTCGGCACGACTGCGGCGCGGTACGTCGTGCTCGCCATGCCCTGCATCATGCTTTGCGCGGTCTACGGGCAAAACGCACTGATCACTGCGGCGCTCGCCGCGTTTGCCGTCTCGTCGATCAAGCAACGCCCCGTGGTTGCCGGAATATGCATCGGATTGCTTGCGATCAAACCTCAACTTGCCATCCTGTTTCCACTCGTTCTGATTGCGACGCGTGCATGGAAAGTATTCGGCGTTGCTGCGGTGACGGCTTTGCTTTTCGCATTGGCGAGCGTGGCGCTGTATGGACTCGACTCACTTCAACTCTTCGCCGGCAACGTCCACTTGGCGCGCGAACTCGTCCTCGAGAACGCCGTGCGCTTCTGGCTCGCTTCTCCGACCGTGTTCGCCGCCCTCCGGATCACGGGCGCGTCACTGGCCGTGGCGGAACTGCTTCACGCAGCCGTTGCCCTCATCGCCGCCTGTGGCGCATACAGCGTCTGGCGCACGTCGCGTGATACGGCACTGCGCGCTGCCGCGCTCGGAACGGCCACGCTGATCGTCAACCCCTACGTTTGGCATTACGAACTGGTGTGGATCGGTATGTCCTCGGCTTGCCTTCTCGCGACCGGATTGCGTCGCGGGTGGCTGCCGGGCGAGCAGCAAGTGCTGGTGCTCGCATGGCTCCTCCCCGTGTTCGAATTCGCCAATCCGGTGATGCAACTGCCGCAAGTCGGCCCTTTGATCCTGCTGCTCATGCTGCTCGCGATCCTGCGCCGCGCACGCACCCAACAAAGGAGCGGCCGTCAATGAACCCGATAATCGTCCCCGACACGATGGGCACGAATGCGTCCGTCACCGGATGCGCGCGCCCGGCCAAAGAACGCCGCACGCACTGGTTGAGCGGCACGCGGCTGTGGATCTATCCGGTCGCCGCGCTCATCTACTACGCCGGGATGGCGCTGGCTTACGCCTATCACGTGTGGTGGCTCAAGGATCCGCAACTCGGCCCGCTGGCCGTGGATTTGCTGCCGATCTGGAGCGCGTCGCATCTAGCTTTGCAGGGACACGCCGCCGACGCTTACAACCTCGCCATCCTGAGTCCCATCGAGCAGCATGCCGCTGGTCGCGCCGTGGGTACCCTGCCGTGGCTCTACCCGCCCACCTTCTTGCTGTTCGTCTACCCGCTGGCCCTGCTGCCATTCACGCTTGCTGCGCCAATCTTCCTGTTCGGCTCGCTCGCCCTGTTCGTGAAAGTCGTCAAGACGATCGCACCGCACCCGCGCACGGCGCTAATCGCGCTGGCCTTCCCGGGTTGCGCGCTCGTGCTGACGTCCGGCCAGAACAGTTTCCTCACGGCCTCGCTGGTGGGCCTCGGGCTTGTGCTGCTGCGCCGCCGGCCGATACTCGCCGGTGTGTGCTTCGGGCTCGTCGCCATGAAGCCGCAGCTTTGTGTGCTGATTCCGCTTGCGCTTCTGGCTTCGCGCTCATGGCGCGCGCTCGGCGCGATGACGGCCGCAGTGGCGATTTCGCTGGCACTCTCGGTCGTGGCATTCGGCGGCGAAACGCTGGCCGCATTCCTGCACAACGTGGCGCTCGCCAACAGCTACGTCGAAACCGGACGGGCGCTGATGTTTCGCGTGCCCACGCCCTTCGCCGCGCTCAAGCTGCTCCATGCACCGACCACGGTTGCGGCCGCGGTGCAGGCCGTATCGGCCCTGTGCGCCGCCGCTGCCGTCTGCTACGCATGGGGCCGGCCCAGCGCCTATGGCCTGCGTGCCGCCGTACTCGTTTGCGCCAGCCTGCTCGTGAGTCCATATCTCTACGACTACGACCTCACATGGTATGGAATCCTGATTGTGTGGGTGATCCACCACGCGAGAGAACACGGTTTCCAGCGCGGACAACGCGAATGGCTGGCCGTACTCTGGCTCGCGCCCATCGCCGGGCTCACGATCGTTTCGCATCTGCACGTTCCCTTCACGCCGCTGATCTCGATGGCCACGCTCTGGATGCTGGTCACGCAGATCGCGCGTGAGCGAAACGCTCAGGCAATCATGACCAACGCGACCGCGCGTTAATAAGAGGGGGGGAAACATCATGAACAAGACCATTACCGGGGAAGCGCGCCACGCCGGATCCGCGCTCGCAAACCCCGTCGTCTCCATCATCGTGCCGTTCTACAACGAAGAGGACAGTGTCGGGGTGTTCTTCGAGCAGATCGTCGCGACGATGGAATCGATCGAATCGATCCGCTTCGAGATCGTCTGCGTCAACGACGGCAGCCGCGATACCACGCTGGACAAGCTGGTTCTTGCAAGCCAACGCGACAGTCGCATCAGGGTGATCGACCTCACGCGCAACTTTGGGAAGGAGGCCGCGCTGACCGCCGGGCTCAACGAAGCCGTCGGGGACGCGGTCATCGCCATCGACGCGGACTTGCAAGACCCGCCGTCGCTGATTCCCCGCATGATCGAGCAGTGGCGCGGCGGCGCCGAGGTCGTACTGGCGCGGCGCGCCAACCGCGCCTGCGACTCGTTTCTCAAACGCACGACGGCGGCGCTTTTCTATCGCGTGCACAACCTGCTCTCCGACGTGAAGATCCCGGAAAACGTCGGGGACTTCCGGCTCATCGATCGCAGCGTGGTCAACGCGCTGCGCCAGTTGCCGGAGCGGCACCGGTTCATGAAAGGACTGTTCGCATGGGTCGGGTTCCGCACGGTGACGCTCGACTACGAGCGTGAGCCGCGCAGCGCCGGGCATTCGAAATTCTCCGGCTGGAAACTCTGGAATTTCGCGCTCGAAGGCATCACGAGCTTCAGCACTGTGCCGCTGCGCAGCTGGACGTACATCGGCTGTGTCCTTGCCCTGCTCGCGTTCCTGTACGGCGGCTTCATCATCGCGCGCACGGTGCTCCTGGGCAATCCGGTGCCCGGCTACGCATCGATGCTTTCGGTCGTGCTTTTCATGAGCGGCATACAGCTTGTCGGCATCGGCGTGATCGGCGAGTACGTCGGACGCATCTACGACGAGTCCAAAGGCCGGCCGATCTATCTCGTGCGCCGCCGCTACGAGGTTCGCACGAAGGTCAGCACGCTTCCCATGGTGCGCGAGAGCAGCCGTCAGGCACGGACCGATGCGCCGCGGCGCACGCGCACCCCGCCGCGCTTGCGCATCGCCTCACGTTAGCGCTTGCGCATCGCCACGCGTTCAATCCAGTGCGTACGCGGCGCGCCGCATGACGTACGCCACAACAGGAGTTCGTTCATGGACCTGAAAGAGATCGATGTCCTTGGCCCGGAAGTCGGGGCGCACTGGTACTACGCGTCAAAGGCGCGGGCCATGCGCCGCTTTCTCGGCACGCCGCCGGGCACGCGCGTACTCGACGTGGGCGCGGGTTCCGGATTCTTTTCCAAATACCTGCTCGCGCATGCGGGCGCACAAGAAGCATGGTGCGTGGATATCAGCTATCCGGCTGACTCCGAAGCTCGCGAAGCGGGCAAGCCTATTCGCTACCTGCGCACCGTCGAGCCGGTCGACGCAAACCTGGTGCTGCTGATGGATGTCCTGGAGCATGTCGACGACGATGCGGGACTGCTGCGCGAGTACGCCGCCAAGGTGCCCTCTGGTGGGCGCTTTCTGATTACCGTGCCGGCGTTCCAGTGCCTCTGGAGCACACACGACACATTCCTCGGCCACAAGCGCCGCTACACGCTCGGTCAGTTGGAGAGGACCGTGCGCGGCGCCGGCCTCGAAATCGAGCACAGCGCTTATTACTTCGGCCTCGTCTTGCCGATTGCCGCGGCACTGCGTCTTGCGGAAAGAACGCACCGGCCCGCCAATGCCCCGAAGTCGCAGATGCATGCGCATCACCCGTTCGTCAATCGGGTCCTCCAGTCGCTCTGCTCGACGGAGTTGGCACTCATGCGCTTCAATCGCATAGGCGGCCTGACGATTTTCTGTGTCGCGCGCAAGCCATGAAGGCATGCTGCGCCCCACGCGGGCGCAGCGTGATGACCGGGTTTCGAAGCACGCCTGCCTGCACCGGGTATCCCCGGACAGAACCCGGCAAGGCGGCTTCGAAGCGAATTATTCGGGAAGGTACAGGGGTTTGGCTAACCGCAACTGAGATGCAGGATGGCGACATACATCGGGTGCGGCTACGCCACCCGATAAGTCCATCTGGCATGCAGAACATAAGACAGCGCCGGAATACACACGACGACAGCAACGGTAGGAAGCCAGATAGCCTGCCGGCCGCACACCCAGGGAATCGTCGCGGCTGCCAGAAAACCTGCGGCCGATACGATGGCAAAGCGCGAGAACCGCGCAACGCTCGGACGAGAGGAAAAGCTCCACAGCGTCTGCATGAGAAACGAAACGATGTTGGCGACGACGAACGCAGCAACATTCGCGATTGTCGCGTCGCGCACCAGCCAGTTGAAGACGGACCAGGCGACCGAAACGTGAACGCCGGTCGCCATGACGCCAACCATTCCAAACCTGATGATGCGCGGCATCCTCGTTGCTCCTTCATGCGCGTGACGCACCGCCCAGGTGGCACGACGCCCCTCCGTTTGGTCGGGCAGTGCTCCTCGCACGGGTCCCTCCACGCAATAGTTCGCATTTCAAAATATAGTGGATCGGCTTGCTGCGCAGCGGCTGGAAGGGGGGGGCATCGTTCGCGACCGCACACAGGCCGATCAAATTGGAAAAGCAGGAACTGGCACGGCACCATGCATTGACACAGTACAGAAAGGATCCGCTCGGAGAACATCGCGTACACCACCGCTGCCGCCGTCGGGGACCACGGCGCCCCGATCATGATCATGGTCTGCCGAAACTCTTCATTGCCGCCTCGAATGGAAAATTCGAATGGCGCTATTTGAGGGTTCTCCGTAAAATATGCCGTATCGACGATTTCAGTTGGCGATTCATCATGCACCGAGTTGGATTCTTCGTTTGCCGTGGCCATGATGCGCTGGATCTTGCGGGGCCACTCTCGACTTTTAATCAGGTGGCGACTGCCGCTGGCCGTAGCCCCTATGACCTTCACATCATCTCGCAAGCGGGAGGACCCGTTCCCGGCAACACGGGCCTGCCCATCGAAACAAAGCCGGTCGGCAGGCGCACGTTCGATACCGTGATTTTCGTAGGCGGCGATATCGAACCGATGCAGACATCGGAGAACATCGCCGCAGCGAGGAAACTGGGCGCCAGAACCACACGGGTGGCAAGCGTGTGCACGGGGGCGTTTTTGCTTGCGGAAACCGGCTTGCTGGACGGCCGCAGAGCCACGACCCACTGGCGATACGCAACTCAGTTGCAGTCGCGCTTCCCGCTGGCCAAGGTCGAGGGCGATAGTATCTATATCGCGGACGGCCACGTTTGGACATCGGCGGGCATCGCGTCCGGTATCGATCTGGCGCTCGCCATGATTGAAAAGGATATGAGCGCGGAAATTGCGCGCACGGTCTCCAGGCTCCTGGTCGTTCCGTATCGTCGGCCTGGCGGTCAGTCCCAATTCTCTGCGATGTCGCAAATGGAGCCCGAATCGGATCGTATCCGCATCGCCCTGAATTTTGCCAGGGAACATCTGGCTGAAGCGCTACCGGTCGAACGACTCGCCGACGCGGCACGATTGAGTTTGCGGCATTTTGGACGAGCCTTTCGTCGGGAAACCGGTGAGACGCCTGCCAGGGCCGTCGAGCGCTTGCGAGTGGAAGCCGCGCGATTGCGCCTTCAGGATGGGAGTGAGCCGATCGAACAGATTGCGCTAGCCGTGGGATTCACTGATTCGGAGCGCATGCGCAGGGCGTTTGTCAAACTGCATGGACATCCGCCGCAATCGATCCGACGCGCAAGCCGGCTAACCAGCGAGCGCTGATCGATCGAACGCCGACCAGCGCGCTGCCTGGTCGGCGTTCGTCCAACGTCCTATGGGGGCTTTCGATTTGGGGCGATCTATTTGCCGCCCGCTCAGTGGTCGTCAGATTTCGGCGGACCGTAGTCGTTCCACATGTCGCGATGCAACTTCCAGTTATCGCCCTGCTTCAGGAAAACGAGGGTCTGCTTACCGCGATATGTGAGCGTTCCACTATGGTCACGGACTTCCGCATCCGAAACCTCTGTCACCATCCGGTTATTGCCGTAGAACTCGTAATTGCTGAACGATACGGTATGAGGCTTTGACCCGGCATACCCGCTTGCGAAGTATTGAACGATCGCGCTGCCCCCTATGACTTTGTCGCCCCCGGGCGGCAAAAGCGCGCCGTCTTTCGTGTAGAGGCGGCCTATTGCCTCATAGTCCCCGCGTCCAAAGGCTTCCGCCCACCGTGCATTCTCGGCCTTGATGGCCGATTCGATTTGAGGCTGCGGGCCACTGGCTGTAGCTGGCGCGGCAAACGCGAAAAAGGAGAGGCAGGCTGCGAGGCCGGCAGCGAATAAACGAATCCGTCGCATCTAATGATTTCCCGTCATGGTTTGAATTGAAGGTGGCCGCGCCAACCTGGGCGGGTGGCGCAAGCCATGTCGGCCGCAGCTTCGTCGAAACCAGCGGACGTCCCGACATCCGTTGCCTGCGACCGCTTCAGCGCACGCCTGGGACGCGTGCGAGCCCCCTGGATGCGCCGGGCAATTCCTTGTCGACCATCGCGATCACCTCCGGCCGCGCGTCTCTGGGGTGACCGGAATGGAACGGCGGAGCGGGATCGTATTCGATCACAAGCTGCGTGAATTCGGCGGCCTGTTGACCGCGCATCTTCGCCGCAACACGAAGTGCGAAGTCGATACCCGCCGTCACGCCGCCGCCGCTCATGAACCGGCCGTTGTCGTCCTCTACGAAGCGATCCGGAACGCCGATCGCACCGTATTCGGACAGCTTGTTGATGAAGGCCCAATGACAGGCGCTTCGCTTGCCGTTGAGAATGCCCGTTGCGGCGAGCACGAGCGATCCGTTGCAAACCGACGTAACGTGTTTGGCGCCTTCAGCCAGACGCCGGATCTGCGCTTGATACTCCGGACGCATCGGCACCGACAGATCGGACCCGCCGGGAACCAGGATCAGGTCAGTCTGCTCGATATCGGCCAGTCGTTCGGTCTTGCCATAAACGACGCCGAATTCGAGCGTGACGTTGCCGCCATTGAGACTCGCATAGCGAACATTCGTATTCGGTAGCCGGTGAAAAATCTCGCTGGGGCCGGCGAAATCGAGAAGCGTGCCGCCGTCGTAATTCACGATCAGAATATTGAGCGGTTCATTCGGGGCGAGTTCCGCCTTACTGCCTGCCTGCGCAAGAACAGGCGTGGCGTGGCCAAGCAGCGCTCCACCGCCCAGGATGGCGCCGAGCGTGGCAACACTTCCAAACTTGAGCGCGTCGCGACGGGCGTGGCCCGCTCTGTTGAGTGGCTTGCCAGCGGCGTGATTGTTGCTATTGTCGGTCAAGAGAACTTCTCCTTGCACTTCGGCCCCTCTGCACGCGCAGTCAGGTTGGGCCAAATTAACGAGCCACCACGACGAAATGCCTGGCGGGCGCTTGATTCAAATTCGAATAAGCCGGGATGACGCGCAGCGGCTGAAAACGGCTGAAATCGGGAGCCGAAGACTCAAAGCTGCGAGGCCCCGCCATCGACAACCAGTTCGGTACCGACGACATAGGTGGATTCGTCGCTAGCGAGATAGAGCGCCGCGTAGGCAATATCCTCGGGCTTGCCCATGTGGCCCACCGGAATGGCTTCGGCAAACTCGGCCTTGCGGTCGCGTACCCACTCATCGGACATGCCCCACTTCGAGATCAGGGGCGTGTTGATCGCGCCGGGAGCGATCGCGTTGAAGCGGATTTTGCGGTCGAGAAACTCGTAGGACCAACTGCGGGCGAGCGATCGCACGGCGGCCTTCGCCGCCGCAGTCAACGAAATGCCGTGCTGGCCGGTCTGCGCGACGAACGACGTATTGAGGATGACCGACGCGCCTTCCCGCAAGTCCGGCAGCACCGCTTGAAGGGTGAACACCACGCCTTTGACGTTGATGTCCATGATCTCGCTATAGAGATCCTCGTTGATGTCGTTGACTGCGGACGGAAAAGCCCAACCCGCGTTGGCGAACACGATGTCCAGACCGCCGAACTGCTCTTTCAACTCGGCGGCAATCGCCCGCATGTCCTTGAGCGAGCGGACATCGCCCTTGAGAACGAGCGCATTCTCGCCTAGCTCCGCCTTCACACGTTCAAACGCGGATTCATCGCGGCCAGTCACCGCCACTCGGGCGCCTTCCGCGATGAAGAGCCTGGCAGTGGCAAGACCGATGCCACTCGTGCCGCCCGTGATCAACGCCGACTTATTTTTGAGCCTCATCTGTAGGTTCCTTTCTGTGCTTCGTATTGGTCAATGCCAAACATTCAAAGCGCAACCGCGCTTGCCTCAACTCGATTTCGTGGGCAAATTATGGAACGTACGGGAGATGACGCAAAGGACGTATAACCCTCAAAAAAAGCCACCGGGTTTCCGGCTGGTGGTTTCTGGCGAAACGAGCGTGCGTTTCACAAATATACGGACTACTATTCGTTATTTGGGAACGACTGGAAAATAGCGAAGTGGTTTAATCCCATGCCGTTACCCAAACAAGAGCGGAAGCGTCCTAGAAATGAACGCCATGACCGGCTTCAACGCCGCGACGGGCAGCGTCAACCTTAACGCGAAGCGCAATCACCAGAGCCGCAAGCAGCATCACGACGCCTGCGGTAATGAAAACCCCTGTGACACCGCCAAAGCCGAAAACCACGCCGCCCACAGCGGCACCGGCTGCGATGGATGATTGCACCGCTGCCACGACCATCCCGCCTGCGCTTTCCGCCTGATCGGGTACCGCGGGTGCCACCCAGTTGGACCACGCCACAGGCACGCCGCCGAACGCCGCCCCCCAAAGCACCACCAGCACCATTAACCCGGTTATTTGAACCGGGAGTGCCACCATGCCCAGCGCCGCCACGCCAACCAGCGCGGGCATCACGACGAGGGTCGCGTGCAGGCTGCGCTCCATCAGCCAACCCGCCATTAGCGTCCCGACGAAGTTGGCGATACCAAATCCCAGCAGCATCAAGGCCAATCCGTCGGCATCAACGTGCACCAGGCTTTCCAGGGCGGGCCGGATGTAGGTGAACAGCGCATATTGACCGGTGTGCGCCAGCACGCAACCGAGCATCCCAATGCCGATTCCAGGCCGGCGCAGCAACTCGAGGACCGATGCGGTTCGTGCCACGTTGCGCGGCGCCATTCGCGGCAGTGTGAACCACTGGAACGCCAACGTCACCAGGCCAACCGCCGCGGCGGCAATGAAGGCGCTGCGCCATCCATACAGACCACCCAGATAGCTTCCCAGTGGAACCGCTACGACGGCGCCCACCGCGATGCCGCTGAAGATAATCGACAACGCGCGTGGCACCGATTTCGCCGGCACGAGGCGCATCGCCACCGCCGCGGCCATACTCCAGAATCCGCCTATGGCGACGCCAAGCAGAACCCGCATTGTCAATAGCACCGCCAGGCTGGACGACAGGGCGACCAGCAGGTTGGAAGCGATCATCAGCGCGGTAAAGCCCAGCAGGACGATGCGGCGATCAAGCCGGCGCGTGAGGCGCGGCACGAGCAACCCGGAAAACAGTGCGGTCACGGCGGTTACCGTGACGGCCTGACCCGTCAATGCTTCCGACACCCCCAGCCCGGCGGCCATGGGCGTCAGGAGGCTGGCCGGAAGGTATTCCGCCGTTAATAGCCCGAACACCCCCATCGTCAGCGAAAACACCGCCATCCAGGCCGCCGATGAAGGCTCCACGTCCGGCCCGGCCCCTGACTGCGCGTCTTGCGCAGCTTCATAAACACGATCACTCATCACAGAAATATCCCTCGAAAACGATTGCCGACCCGAAGTCTAGGCTCGCGATCCAGGATGATCTATGATTGAGAGTCTGGGATTTTTGATCGAAACGCCTGAAATGAATTCGACAGACCCGTTTGCGCTGTCTTCCGACCTCATCAGCGAACTGCTGACCGGAATGCGCCTGCGAGGCGTCCAGTACCGCCGCATCCAGACCGGGCCGACTTTCGGCCTGCACTTCGATGCGAGGCCCGGACACGCCTACTTCCACTACCTGGCCGTTGGCTCCGCCGTCCTGCGCACGAGCGACGGTACCTTGCATGAAGTGTCGGCCGGGAATGCCGTGTTCGTGCCACAAGGCGTTAGCCATCAACTTTTGTCGAGCCCGCAAACGCCTGCCCAGGACATCGACAGTTTCGACGTGGCCCCGCTCGGCGACGCGGTAAGCGGCGTGGATACCTGCCCCAGCACCAGCGTCATCCCCAGCGCCATTCTCTTTTACGGATGCATGGAGTTTGATCTTGGCGGCATGCAGGGTCTCGCGCCCTTGATGCCCGACCTCATGGTGGTGGATGCCACCGAGCCGCGCTATCCTGGCCTCATGCCGATCCTCGCTTCGATGAAGCGCGAGATTTGCTCCGGGCGGATCGGTTTCGCAGGTATCCTCGCTCGCCTCGCGGACGTGGTCGCCGCCATGATCGTGCGCGGCTGGGTGGAGTGCGGCTGCGACGACGCATCTGGCCTCGTCGCAGCCTTGCGGGATCCCCGACTGGCACGCGCCATCCTCGCCTTGCACAGACAGCCGGGACGCGACTGGACCGTGGCGGAGCTGGCAGCGCAGTGCCATACCTCCCGTTCCGTTTTCGCGGAACGCTTCCAGGCCACGGTTGGCATGCCGCCGTTGCGCTACGCCACAGCATTGCGAATGCACCTGGCAAGTCAGTGGCTTACCCAGGACAGGCTGCCGATTGAAGCCGTAGCGCAACGCCTGGGCTATAGGTCTCAAGCCGCGTTCAGCCGTGCTTTCAAGCGCATCACCGGCCAACCGCCCGGTGCCAGTCGACAGGCGCTGGCGCTTCACGTGACCTGAGTCGAAGGCTACGCCGGCACGATCACGCACAACTCGAAGCGGGGAAGATTCTCCGGCACGCCTGGCCTGCTAACGCAACGCGGCGAGCGTCCGTTCAAGCCCAAAAGCCGTCGTGGCCGCAAAGGAGTGCGAACGACGGTTATGGGTTGCGCATGCAACCACCCCGTAATTCCCCCAAATTTGGTGCACCCACGCACCACACCGAAGCGAGCGCGCATCAACACAGTGAATTGATTTTGGCATATTAAAGTTGCCGTAATCTATTGCCGTTACGCAAGAGTCAAGCGCGCTCCGGCGTGAGCCGCTTGCTCTCAGGCGCGTCGTTTGTTCGGTCATGAATATGGCGCAATTTCCGGTGTCGTTTTGGCGCGTCCGATGAAACACAATCCGTTTCTTCGCTTGCTTGGACGCTTGCGTGTCGGGCGCAAGCTGCTGCTGATCTATCTGCTCGATTTGAGTGCGGTGGTGTATATCAGCGGCATCCTGATTCACGAAAAATATATTTCGATCGACTTCTCGCAGAAGGAGATCATCGGCAATGCGTATCTCGGCACGTTGAGAGACGTGCTGATCGACGTCGCCCAAAGCGGCGCCGACGGTCACGTCGACACGCAGCGGGTCGCCCGCCTGACGGCCGCGCTCGCGAGCGCCGAAGCGCAATATGGCGCGAACCTGGAGAGCAGCGAGCTGAACGCGCGCGCGCGTGGTGCGCTGGGCGCGCTCGCAGTTGGCGCACACGCAGAGCACCCGCCCGCGCCCGCGCCCGCGCCCGAGGTCGTGCGCGCGGCGCTCGACGCGTGCCGCGAACTCATCACGCGTGTGGGCAATCAGTCCAACCTGATCCTCGACCCCGATCTGGACAGCTATTACTCGATGTCGCTGTCGATCCTGCGCTATCCGGCGCTGCTCGACGCCGCGAACGGCATCGGCCAGCGTTTGCGCGAAGGCGGCATCGGCGCGGACAGTGCACCCGCGCGCCGCGATCTGAGCACGCGCTATCTCGTGCTCGAAGGCCAGCTCGACGCCGTCGCGCAAGGCTTGCGCTCGGATTTCGCCGAAGCGGCCGCCGCCAACAAGGACGTGAAGCGCGCGCTCGCCACGCCGGTCGCGAATCTGCTCGACGCGCTAGAGGCATATCGCGAGGCGGCGCGCACGGTGGTCGCGCAGTCCGGCGGCAACGCCGCGAGCCGCGCGGCCGCGCAGGCCGCGCACGAGGCGCTCGTCGCGCGCGTGGGCGAGGCATGGCGCGCCACGGGAGCCGAGCTCGACACGCTGCTCCACGCGCGCGTACGCGGCCTCTTCTCGCGCATGTGGCTCCATCTGGGCACCGCGCTCTTTCTGCTGTGCGGGATTTTGTCGATGGTCTATCTCGTCGCGCAGCAGATCTCGCGGCCGCTGCGCGAGCTCGCGCGCGTGATGGACACCGTGCGCCGCACGGGCGACCACGGCGTGCGCGCCACCTGGCGCAGTCAGGACGAGATCGGCCAGCTTGTGCTCGGCTTCAACGACATGCTCGTGCAGCTCGATCGCGAGCGCGACGTGCAAAAGGAACTCGCGGCCACGGCGCGCGCCTCGCAGGCGCAGCATGCGCTCGTCGAAGCGACGCCGGTGCCGATGATGGTCACGGCCGTGCCGGGCCATGAGGTGCTGCACGCGAACCGCCCCGCCCTTTACTGGCTCAACGGCTGCACGTCCGACCCGTGGGCGTTGGGCCTCGATTCCGCGGTGCGTGCGCGCTTTTTCCAGCAGCTTTCCGATCGCGACGCCGTGGACGAGTTCGAAGTGCGCTGGATGGGCAGCGAAGAACCCACATGGGCCATGCTCTCGGCGCGCCACCTCACGTTTCAGGGGCGCGACGCCGTGTTGACCGCTTTCACGCCGATCAACCAGATCAAGCTCATGGAGCAGCGGCTCGAACTATGGGCGAAGGTGTTCGAGGCTTCGTCGGAGGCGATCCTGATTCTCGACGGCAACCGGCGCCTGCTCACCGCGAACGCCTCGTTCTATCGCGCCACGGGCTATCGCGCCGAAGACGTGTGCGGCACGCTGCCCGATTTCGTGCTGGCCTCGCCGAACGGCGAACCGTTGATGCCGCAACTGACCGCCCTCGTCGACATTTCGAGCGTCTGGAACGGCGAAGCCGTGGTGCGCCGTCGCGCGGGCGGCGACTATCCCGCGTGGCTCATGATCAGCGCCGTGCGCGACAAACGCGCGAGCGTCTCGCACTATATCTGCACGCTCATCGACATCACCGACCGCAAGAAGAGCGAGGCGCGCATCCAGTTTCTCGCCGAACACGACGTGCTCACGGAGCTGCCCAATCGCGCGCTCTTCACCAAACGCGTGGGCGCGGCCATCGACCACGCGCGCCAGACAAGCGGCCGCGTGGCCGTGCTGTTCATCGACCTCGACCGCTTCAAGGACATCAACGATACGCTCGGCCACCACGCGGGCGACGGCCTCTTGCGCTCGGTGTCGCGGCGCCTGCTGCAATCGGTGCGGGCGGGCGACACCGTGAGCCGGCTCGGCGGCGACGAATTCACGGTGCTGCTCTCCGGCGCGGGCGGCAGCGCCGACGTGGCACGGCTCATCGAAGAACGGCTGCTGCCGCTCATGCGCGAGCCCCACTCGATCGGCGGCATGACCTTGCAGGTCGCGTGCAGCATCGGCATTTCCCTGTATCCCGAAGACGGCACGACGATCGAAGCGCTGATGCAAAACGCCGACGCCGCCATGTACCGCGCGAAGTCGAGCGGCCGAAATCTCGTGAAGTTCTTCTCGCCCGACATGGCCGAAAGCACGCGTCATCGCCTTGAAATCGAAGCGCGCTTGCGCACGGCTGTCGAGCGCAATGAACTGTGGCTTGCGTACCAGCCTTGCGTGGATGCATCGACTGGCGAACTGATGAGCGTCGAGGCTTTGTTGCGCTGGCAACATCCCGATCTCGGCCTCGTGCAGCCGTCGGAGTTCATTCCCATCGCCGAGGAAACCCGGCTGATCCTGCCGATCGGCGCGTGGGTGATCGAGGAAGCGTGCCGCCAGATCGCGCGCTGGCGCGAAGCCGGTTTGCCCGACATGCGCGTGTCGATCAATCTCTCGGCCATCCAGTTGCGCGACGACGAACGGCTCGTCACCCATCTACGCGATACGCTCGAAGCGCATGGCGTGGAACCGGACCGGCTCGAACTCGAAATCACGGAAACCGTGCTGATGGAAAGCGTCGGTCACTATCTCGACGCCATCAAGAAGATCCGCGCGTTGGGCGTCAAGCTCTCGCTCGACGATTTCGGCACGGGGTATTCGAGTCTCAGCTATCTGCACCGCTACCCGCTCGACCGGCTCAAGATCGATCGCGCGTTCGTGCACGGGCGGCTCAACGAGCCTTCCGATCTCGCCGTGATTCGCGCGATCGTCGAACTCGGCCACGAACTCGGCCTGCGGGTGGTGGCGGAAGGCGTCGAGCACGAACACGAAGCCAACGCGTTGCGCCGCATCGGCTGCGATGAATTGCAGGGCTTTCTCTACGCGAAGCCAATGCCGCACGAAGCGCTCACGCTGTGGCTGCGTTCGCGCGATGCGGCATTGGTGTGAGTGCCGCGCGAAAATCAGAACATCTGCCGCATGCCGATCGCCACACCGACATTGTTGGTGCGGCCGACCCGGTCGACAGCGCCGGTCGCCGTGTTGGTCACGCCGGGGTAGTCGGCGGCGAAGGCGCCGTTGCCGCGCGCGAAGTCCGCGGTGCCGTATACCTCGGTGTGCTTCGAGAACGAATACTCGGCAAGCACCGTGGCCGAATAGTTGATGCCGCGGCCAAGCGAGCCGTCGAGCATTTCGGCATTGCGCGTGTGGCCATAGTAGCCCGCCACGGTAATCAGCAACGGGGTGGTGGCCTGCCAGTTGCCGCCCACGTAGAACGTGTCGTCAATGCGGTTCGGGCTGCCGCCGTGCAGGGTCGGCGCACCGGATTGCTGCATGTTGAAGTCGGTCGTGCCGGTCTGGTCCTGACCATGCAGCCAGCCCGCCAGCAGGCGGACGCTCGGCGTGATCTGATACGCGCCGCTCACGTGCAGGAAGCTGACCTTCGCGCCATTGACCGAGCTGCCGTTCACGGACGAAACGGAAGTCTGCTGATAGCCCGTGTTGATCGACGCCGGTCCGTGCTCATACGTCAATTCCACGCCATACGTGCTGTCGAGGCCCATTGCCCCCGCATGGTTGCCGAAGCCATAGATTGCGTTGACGCTCAGGCCGTTGGACGAGAACTTGTACTTGACCGAGTTAGGCACGGTCAGGTAATTGCCGATCCCGTTGTACATCCAGCTGTCTTGCCAGTAGTCGCCGACCTCCATCGGGTCGAAGATATCGCCCATCGTGTCGTACATCGGTGCGTACTGGTTGCCGAACGTGACCGAGCCGAACTGGCTGCTCGAAAGACCAACATACGCCTGGCGGCTGAACAACGTGTTCGGCACATGCAGTTTCCCGTCGCCGAGTTCGAAGCCGTTTTCGAGGCGGAAGATCGCGGAAAGACCGCCGCCCAGATCTTCGCTGCCGCGCAGGCCCCAGCGGCTATGCGTTTCCGGACCAACCGTCATGCCGATCAGGTCCTTGCCATCCGGCGCGGCATTCGTCTGATAACGGATTGCCGTATCGACGAGTCCATATAAGGTGACGGAACTCTGCGCGAACGCCGACGTTGCCGTTACAGCGGAAAATGCGCCAATGGCGCCGAAAATCGCGACTTTTTTCATTAGATTTGCCTCCCCGGACGGACTTTTTCCGGCAACTCGACGAGCTTGCCAATTCGATTAATTGCGGACTGATTGCGGACCGATTGCGATCAGTGGCGGGAGCATAGTGCGTCGTATTTTCGGCTTATATGGGCCGATCTGGAATAGCCTTTTCCAGAATCAACAACGATCGACCCATCGGATATTCAATGCTTCCCTACGACGAATACCGAAACCGCGTTGTCCAGTTGCCCCGCCTGTTCCTTCATCGAAAGCGCCGCCGCCGAGGCCTGTTCAACCAGCGCGGCATTTTGCTGCGTCACGTGGTCCATTTCCGAAACGGCCCGATTGACCTGCTCGATATCCTTCGATTGCGCTTCCGACGCGCTGGCAATCTCGCTCATCAAGGCGCTGGCTTTCCTGATCGAATCCAGAATCGCTTCCATGGTGGCGATCGCACTGTCCGCTTGCCTCGCGCCCGCTTCGACGCGTTTGAGCGAGTCGGTAATGAGGCCCTTGATCTCTCTTGACGCTGTCGCGCTGCGTTGCGCGAGCGAGCGCACTTCGCCGGCTACCACGGCGAAGCCGCGGCCCTGTTCGCCCGCGCGAGCCGCTTCAACTGCCGCGTTCAGCGAGAGAATGTTGGTCTGAAAAGCGATACCTTCGATAGCGCCGATGATTTCAGCGATCTTGCCCGACGAATCGGACAGGCCCCGCATCGTTTGCACGACATCCTGCGTCGCCCGATTGCCCCGCTCGGTGAGTTGCGTCGTGTTGCGCACCACCTCGTTCGCCTGCTTCGCGTTCTCGGCATTCTGGCGCACGGTCGAGGTGAGCTCATCCATGGATGCCGCGGTTTGTTCGAGCGACGCCGCCTGTTCTTCCGTGCGTTGTGACAGGTCGAGATTGCTGGCCGAGATTTCCTGCGTGGTGACTTTGATCGACTGCGGTGTTTTGCGCACGACGCCAATGGTCCGCACGAGTTTGCCTTGCATCGCGTCGAGGCCCGACATCAACTGCCCCATTTCGTCGTCCGAATGGACTTCGACAGCGCTCGTCAAGTCGCCGTCCGCAATTGCCTTGAAGTGGTCGAGCGCGCGAGCGAGCGGCAGACCGACGGCCCGTTGCAGCGACCACCATGCGAAAACGGCAGCGGCCAGCGCAATCGCGATACCCAAAGCGGCGACCCAGACGAACCAGCGAAATCGCGCCTGCGCGCTGTCGAACAGGGCGCGCGCGGCCGTGACCTGGATCTCGCCCAGCGAATCCATCCCGTCGGACACGTCGATAAAGAGCGCGGGAGGCAGGCTGCGCCATACCTGGGGAATCTTCGCGGCGTCGTGGGTGGCGATCGCGCTGAACATCTGGTCAAGGCCGTTGGCGACGAGCGCGTCGTACTTGCCGTTCACGTCGGCCGCGCGCCGCGCTTCCTCCGGACCCGAGAACGGCAGCGCACGATAGGCGTTCCACGCTGTCTTCGAGGCATCGAGCAGATCGTGCGCGGTCTGCGTTTCCTGTTCGACTTCCGGCCCCGCCGGATCGAGCGCGATGCGATACAGCCACAAACGCGCCCTGGAAAGCGCGACGTTCGACTGGCCCAAAGCCTGCGAAGAGGCGAGGCGGTTCGCGTACAACTCCTTTACGTCGCGGTTGCTCATCAAGACGCCCACCACGCCCATGAGGCCGCCGATCACCAGCAGGGCCGCGAGAAAGCCCATGGCGAGGCCAAGGCGGGCGCGAATACTAATATTTTTAATCATAGTGACAGTAACCGGAACGGAGGATCAGTGACGCGCTCGCATGTGAGCTACGCAAATCACTGGTATCACTAACGTCCGGAATCGCCCCTTGCATTAGCACGCAATCGAGAAGGGACATTTATTCGCGCGATGGCTAGTCGGTCGCGTTGCGTGGTGATATAGGGCAAGCGGGCGGCCAGCACAGCCAATGCACGCTCCACGCAACGCCTTTCAGCCGAAAACTGGAAGAGACTCTTCCAGATCACTGAGGAATCGATTTTCGGCGGCCCGCTGCGGTGCGTCCGCAAGCCTGAGTGCCGGCATGATTTCCTCGCCCCTTCAGTGAACTGTTGGCGTGCCGAAAAGCGCCGTGCGACAAGGCTTTCGCGTCTCCTCGCATCCCTGCTTAATTTTATTTCGCATTGCTAAGTCAATAGCCGATTCATCCCTCGTCTTCGATCCCGAAAGCAGCGCCATCGATTTCCATATGACAAGAGATCGCTTCGCGTGAAATCCACCCGCTCCTATGATCGCCCTTCCCTTTCGCACACCTCGCGGTGCCCTCATTTTTCCCGGAGTCAACCTTGTCCAAGAAGTTTCTCCTGGGCGCGGCGGTCACAACCAGCCTGCTTGCGCCACTCGCCCACGCGCAAAATTCCGTCACGCTGTACGGCCTGATCGACGCCGGTCTCATGTACACGAACAACGTGAAAAAAGGAACGAGCGCGGGCTCGCTCGTCCAGGCCACGAGCGGCAACATCAACGGCAGCCAGTTCGGCGTGCGCGGCAGCGAGGATCTTGGCGGCGGCCTGCACGCGGTCTTCGTGCTGGAAAGCGGCTTCAACGTGCAGAACGGCAAGATGGGGCAAAACAACCGCTTTTTCGGGCGGCAGTCTTATGTGGGCCTCGATAGCGCCCGCTACGGGACGTTCACACTTGGCCGCCAGTACGACTCGGGCGTCGATTTCGTCGCGCCCTTGTCCGAAGTGGCGTCGACGTTCGGCAAGACCGGCTTTTCCCATCCGTTCGACAACGACAATCTCGACTACTCGGTCCGCATCAACAACGCCGTCAAATTCAATAGCCCGAATATCGGCGGCTTCAAGTTCGGCGGCCTGTATGCCTTCTCGAACAGCACCGACTTCAGCGCAAACCGCGCATACAGCGTGGGCGCGAGCTACGGCAACGGACCGCTGAAAGTGGCGGCCAGCTATCTCCAGATCAACGGCTCGAACAGCACGAACACGACCGGCGCGATCGACACGGCGGAGTCCACGGCCAACGGCACGGCCGGATTCCTGCTCGGCGCCGACGTGCAGCGCGTGGCCGCCGCCGGCATCAACTACACGGTGGGTCCGGCCGTGCTCGGTTTCGTGTATTCCCATAGCCAGTACCAGGGCACGAAGTCGTTCGGATCGGCGAACGGCACAGTGCGCTTCGACAACTTCGAACTGAACGGCCGCTATACGGTGACCCCGGCGCTGAAGCTCGGCATCGCGTACGCCTACACGGACGGCCATGTGACCGGCAGCACGACCTATGGCGCCGACCCGAAGTGGAATCAGGTCAACGCACAGGCGATCTACTCGCTTTCGAAGCGAACCGATGTCTACGCCGAAGCCATGTACCAGCACGTGAGCGGCAAGCAGTACGTCGCGTTCATCAACACGTCGGGCGGTGCATCCTCCACCGCGAATCAGGTGGTGGCGACGGCCGGGTTGCGCACCCGCTTCTAACGGCTTCGGCGGCACTCCGGCATCGGGTCTCCACGACAACACAATCAGAAGTTGTACTGAAGATAGACCTGACTGAAGTTGATGCCTGGGTTGGGGTGTTTCAAACCCGCGTTCGACAAATGCTGAAAGCGAAAGCCGGCCTGGTAGTTCTGGTGCGCGCCGAACTGCGCGCCCACGCCCACCATGTCGGCGAACTGAAACGAAGACGAGAAGCTACGATCCGGCGTTTCATCCACGTGAGTCAGCAGTCGCACGCCCACCCCGGCTTCGACGAAAGGCCGGACATAACCGGAACTCTTGATAAAGCGAAACACCGGCGTGAGCCCGAATTCCCAAAGGTTCGGATGCGAGCCCGGTTTTTCCTGAATATCCCAGTAGGCGGCATGCGCTTCACCCACCACGGTGAAATGATAGCCGCCAATTTCCCACCAGCTCAGTCCCGGGTCCCAAACAATACCGAGATCGGCTTTACGAACGTTGTGATCCGCCACACCGCCTGCGAATTGAACACCCCATTGGTCCGCATAGGCAGACGTCGTGCTCGCGAACAATACGGCAAACAGCACCCCAAGCCGAAGCCTTCCTTCTTTCAATTTCTTCCTCATTCTTTTTGCTTTTGCATCCAGTCCCCGGTTGATCGACGGCATGTCGAAAGCCGGATCGACGCTTCTTTCGCCACCGCGCCGAAGGTCCACAACGCGGCAAATACCGCAAACGGTGCGAAAAAAAACCTCCGTGCGAGGTTGCAGGAGGTTAAGCGGGGGAAAACATCATCGCTTCGCTTGGTAACGATGAGCAATCATGCTAACAATAGAGATGAGGAGAATAAATGTGAATTCCCGCATTGCATCGTTTCAATATCCGCCATAATTATAAAGGCATATTTAACGAAATAATTCGCGGAAAAAATATGTCCATCATTTCTCTTCTTAAAGAGAAATTGGCTTCTTTTTCAAAAGAGGAAAATGATTATTTCGCGATTAATCTCAATCGATCGGCTGATACCGTATCGACCTTTCATTGCGTAAGCGCAGGCCGACGCGGCCGCTCACGCCTCGGCGCTCAGTTGCGGAATTTCGACCGTGAACACCGCGCCGCCATCGGACGCATTGCGCGCCGTCAGCCGGCCTTCGTGGCGCTCGACAATGCCATAGCTGATCGACAAACCGAGTCCGGTGCCACGGCCCGGCGGTTTGGTCGTGAAAAACGGCTCGAACAGGTGGGGCAGATGTTCGTCGGCAATGCCGGGGCCGTTGTCGCGTATCGTCACGCGCACCTTGCCCTCGCGGCAGGCCAGTTCGATCCACAGTTCCGGGCGCTCGCGCTGCGCGCCGGTGGCCGCGTCACAGGCGTTCTGGATCAGATTCATCAGCACCTGGAGCAACTGGCCGGGATTGCCCCGCACGAGCATCGGCGCGCCGCGTGTCCAGTGCACATCGAAGTCCGGGCCCGCGCCTTTGCGGATCCATTGAATCGCGCGCTCCACGACATCGTTCAGGTCCACGGCCACGCGCTCCTCGCGATCGACCGCCGAAAATCGCCGCAGCGCGATCACGATATCGGCCGTGCGCTGCGCGCCTTCGATCGTGCCGTCGATCAGCGAAGGCAGGTCGGTCAGGATCGAATCGATGCGCAGCGTCTCGCGCAAGCGGGCGCGCTCCGCGGGCGTGGCCGGTTGCGCGGAAGCGTCCACGAAGCGCGTGAGGCGCTCGGCATAGCGCTTGAGCACGTGCACGTTGCCCAGCACGAAACTGATCGGATTGTTCAGCTCGTGCGCCACACCTGCCACGAGCCGGCCGAGCGCGGCCATCTTCTCCGAGTGCAGCAATTGCTGCTGCGCCTGCTTGAGCGCCTCGTGCGCCTCGCGCAACTGCCGGTACGCGCGCTTGAGCTCGCCCATCGGCCGCCCCACCAGCAGATAGCCAACACGGCGCCCACGCGGCCCGCCGCGCGGCGTGCAACTGAAATCCACGGGCACGGCCACGCCGTCGCGGCTGCGCAAATTCAGCTCGATTCCGGCGTCGCGCATGGGTGCCCCGGCGCGCACCGTTTCGCGCAGCGCGGCGGCGCTCGCTTCGTCGGCCAGCCAGTGCTCGAAACGCGAGCCGCGCAACACGCTGTCCGGCTGCCCGAGCAACTCGCACAGCGCGGCGTTGGTTTCCTCGATCTCGCCGCGCTCGTTGCAGGCGGCCAGCACGTCCGACATCGACGAGAGCAGGCCGAGAATGAACTGCTGCGATTGCTCCAGTTGCGCGTTCTTCTCTTCCAGCGCGATTTCGTCTTCGACGAGTTGCGCGTACACCTCGTCCATCTTGTGGATGACTTCCAGCCAGGCCGCGTCGTCGAGCCCCTCGATCCCGAGCGGCGCGTCACCGCTGGCAACGGCGCGGCTGAGCGCGTCCTCGCCTGGCGTGTTCTGGCGCTTCGGTGTTCGATCGCGACGATGGGATGGGTTGCGTGCCATGACGTTCGTAAGGGTTTCGCTGCAACTACGGCTTCGGCGGCTGCTGCTTCGGCTGCGCTCGGCCTCAGTGCACGGTGCAGACCATGCACGGATCGAACGAGCGCACGATGTGCTGGACCGCGACCGGCGTCGTTTCTCCCGGCTGCACCGGTGCGTCGACCAACGCGGCCTCCAGCGCGCCGGGCCGCCCCGACGCATCGCGCGGGGAGAAATTCCACGAGGTCGGCGCAACGATCTGGTAGCACGAGATCCGGCCGCCCTTCACTTCGACCCAGTGCCCGAGGCTGCCCCGCGCCGCTTCGTTCAGCCCCACGCCGCTGCCTTCGTGCGGCAGCGTGAATGGCGCGAAGTACGGCTCGCCCGGCGCAAGCGCCTTCACCCACTGCTCCATCATCGACACCACGCGCGCGAGTTCCAGCAGGCGCGCCAGCACGCGCGTGTACACCGTGCCGCCGCAACGCGCGGTCGCATCGGCGATCAGCGCATGCCGGTCGGTCAACTGGCGCGCGATCGCCCCCGTTTCCAGTACCGCGCCGTTCAGGCGCGGCGCCTTGTTCCACGTATAGGCGCCGGGCTTGTCGGCCAGCGGCGCGGTCACGCCCACGGACGGATGGCGCGGGCCTCCCGCGTCGTCGAGCCACGCGTGCGTGGCGTCCTCGGTGATGGCCGCCAGATCGACCGCATCGAGCCGGTTTGCTTGAGCGTCCCACACGCCGCCACTCAACGCGTGCGTGCCGTCCGGTTGCGGATAGGCGCCGTACGAGAGGTACAAGCCCGGCCCCGGCCCGAGCCTGTCGAGCCCGAGATCCGCGACGATCGAGAGGAAGAAACGCAAGTCGCCCCGCTGCGGCGCGCGCGTGCGCCAGGCGTCGAGCGCGGCTTCGCTGTCGAGTTGCGCGACTTCTTCGAGCGGCGCGGCGAACAGCGTCTCTTCGAGAAATTGCCTGAATTCGCCGATGCAGGCAAGCAGGCGCAACCGCTCGCCGTGCTCGATCGCCCGCGCGCTGCCGCCCGGCTGGATGGAACCCGTATGCGGCCACTTGCCGCCGAGCGTGCCGATCAGGCGCAGCCAGCGTTGCCGCGCGGCGAGCGCCACGCGATGGCGCTCGCCGCGATACGGCGTGAATCGCTCGACCGCCTGCACATGCCACGGCCGCCCTTCATACACGGGCCGCGTGAAATCCGGCATGAAAAACAGGTAGAAGTGACTCAAGTGGTCCGCGAGATTTTCGGCGGCCAGCATCAGATTCGTCGCGATGAGTCCGTTTGGCGTCGGGCTCACGTGCGCGAGACTCGCGAGCGCGCGCGCGGCGGCGACGCCTTGCGACACCGAGCAGATTCCGCAGATGCGCGGCACGTAGACGAGCGCGTCGAGCGGCTCCCGCCCCACGAGAATCTGTTCGAAGCCGCGATACATCGTGGCGTTCACGTGAGCGCTCGTCACGCGCGCGTGCGCGATATCGAGGCGCACTTCGAGGTCGCCTTCGACACGATTGAATGGACCGATCACGAGCCGGGACATGGGGCCTACTTGCGCACGGTAGAGCGCACGGCGGGCGGCACTTTCGTGTGATCCGCCGTCGCATTCTCGCGCACGCGCTTCGGTGTCGCGGCCTTCGAAAGCGAAGCCAGCGCGACGAACCAGGCCTTGGGCATGTCGCTCGGCAAGCCGATCGGAATGCCCGCGATCTTCGGCGTCTGATGGAACGGGTGCCCCGGTTCCTCGAAGCCCGGCTCGGTGCAGTTGATGCACGCGTAGCCGCCGCGCGTACACGAGCCGTCGCCGTTCCACAAGCGCGTATTGCAGTCGGCGTGCGCCTGCGTGCCCTTGCAGCCCATGTGCTCCATCATGCAGCCGAGGTCGGAGGGCTTTTCGGCGCTCGCCTTGTATTCGTAGAACTCGTTGCGCGTGCAACCATGATGAACGAGCTGGTCGGCGTAGAAGCGCGGCCGGTTGAGCGCGTCGAGCCCCGTTGCATCGAGCAGGTTCATCGACAGGCTCGCGAGCGTGTCGAGCACCCATTCGGGATGCGTGGGGCAGCCCGCGACGTTGACGACCGGTAGGCCGCGGCGCGACCGGTAAGCCTGCCCGAGCAGGCCGCCGGGCCGCTCGCCGTCGAACTGGAGGCCGCACGCCTCGGTGTGATTCGCCCCGCCCGCGCTGATGCCGCCGAATGCCGCACACGTGCCGATCGCCACCGTGTAGTGCGCGACCTGCGCAAGCCGCTCAACCCAGTCGATCATCGGCACCCCGGTGCCCGCGAGCACGTGAAAGCGCCCCGTACCGTTAGGACCGCGTAGCATCGCGCCTTCCACGCACAGCGCGTGCAGTTCGATCTCGCCGTCAAGGCAGGCTTGGAGGATGGTCTGCGCCTCGGCGCCCGTTTCGACCGACAGCGACGGATGCCACAGCACGTGGATGCCCGCGCGCACGAGCGTACCCGCGAAATCGACCGTATCGGCGCACAGCAGCGACATGTTGCAGCCGCCGCAGCCGCCCGACTGGAGCCACAGCACGTTGAACGCGCCCGTTGCCGCCGTGCTCATGTGCGCTCCTCCAGCCCGAAGCGCTGCATCTTCTGCCGCAGCCCGGCGCGCGAGAGACCCAGTTCGGCGGCAACACGCGTCCTGTTCCAGCGGTGCCGCAACAGCGCTTCCTTGATCAACATGGCCTCCATCGCGTCGAGTCGTTCTTGCAGGGTGCCGGTCGTCGCATGCATGACCATGCCGGAGGCGCCCGGCGTGGCGGGCTGCCCGCGCAGCACCTTCGGCGAAAACGCGTCCGCGCGGATCAGGTCGTCGTCGCTCAGCGCCACCGCCCGGTAGATTTCGTTGCGCAGCTCGCGGATATTGCCCGGCCACGGATAGCTGAGCAGCACGGCCAGCGCGTTGCCCGCGAACGCCAGTCCGCCGCGCTGCGGAACCTGGCCGGCAATGTCCTGAAGCAGCTTCTGCGCGATCGGCACGAGGTCGCCGCTGCGCTCGCGCAGCGGGGGCATCGAGAGCGTCGCGGTCGCAATCCGATAGTACAGGTCCTCGCGAAACCGTCCCGCTTCGACCTCGCGTTCCAGGTCGCGATGCGTCGCGGCGATCACGCGCACGTCCACCGGCACGGCACGCGTGGAACCCACGGGACGCACCTCGCCTTCCTGGAGCACGCGCAGCAGCTTGACCTGGAACGAGAGCGACATGTCGCCGATCTCGTCGAGAAAAATCGTGCCGCCGTTGGCCTGCTGGAACAGGCCCGTGTGATCCTGGAACGCGCCTGTGAACGCGCCGCGCTTGTGGCCGAACAGTTCCGATTCGAGCAGCGTGTCGGCCACGGCCGCGCAGTTCTCGACCACGAAGGGCCCCGCCGCGCGCGGGCTCCCGTAATGGATCGCGCGCGCGAGCAGTTCCTTGCCCGTGCCCGATTCGCCGAGAATGAGCAGCGACAGGTCGTAGCGCGCGAGCTTCGCGGCGAGCACGCAGACCGGGTCGAGCGGGCTGCCCGGCGAGCGCACGATCGAATCGAAACCGAACTCGCTTTGCACGCGCGCGAGCTTTTCGTGGCTGCGCCGCCGCAACAGCGGAACGCTGCCGCGCAGTTCCAGATCGAGGCGGCGCATGTCGTGCTGGAGCGACTGGGCCTCGGCGGCCTGGCGCACGGTTTCGATCAGGTGATCGGGCAACCAGGGCTTGAGGATGAACTGGTGGATGCCCGCCCGGTTGATGCCCGCGACGATGTCTTCCGAATCGGTGTAGCCCGAGACGATGATGCGCACGACGTCGGGCCAGGTCTCGCGCACCTCGCACAGGAATTCGACGCCCGTCTGCCCCGGCATGCGCTGGTCGCACAGGATCACGGAGACAGCGCGCTCCTGGAGAATCGCGCGCGCCTCGTCGGCGGAGCCCGCCGTCAACACCTCGAACTCGTCGTCCAGCACGCGCCGGGTCGTCTCCTGCAAGCGCGGCTCGTCGTCGACGACAAGCACGGTGGCGGGCTGGCGCAGCGGGAGCGTGGCGGGACTGGCGGGGACGGGCGAACTCATTGCTTGATCGAAGCCGTGGGGAACCGGTCTTTCAGGGCTCCCCGCGAGCGCAACGCGACTGGAGGGCGGACGATCCGCAATCATACCTTGAGTCTCCCGATACTTATCGTCACCACCGTCACCATCGAAGCAAGCGGGATCAGCAGATCCGCGGCAGTTGTTCGCCCGAGAGCCAGTCGGCAATGCGCCGGCCGCCGAATTTCGTCTCGATCTGCACGAAGCCGTGCGCGTCCTCGACCACTTCGCCGATGCGCGCCGCCGCCGCGCCCAACGGATGCGCGCGCATGGCTTCGAGCAGTGGCGGCGCGTCGTCGCTTGCGCAGATCGCGACCAGCTTGCCTTCGTTGGCGACATAAAGCGGATCGAGGCCCAGCAGCTCACACGCCGCATCGACTTGCGGCAGCACGGGAATCGCGCGCTCCTGAATGCGCATGCCGACGCCCGACTGGCCGGCGATCTCGTTGAGGGTCGTGGCAAGGCCGCCGCGAGTCGGGTCGCGCAGCACGCGCACACCGGGCGCGACGGCGAGCATGTCCGCCACGAGCGTGTGCAGCGCGGCGCTGTCCGAGCGGATCTCGGTTTCGAAGCCCAGGCCCTCGCGTTGCGACATGATCGCCACGCCATGCTCGCCGATCGTGCCCGAGAGCAGCACGACGTCGCCGGGCCGCGCCTGCGAGCCGTCGATATGAATGCCCGCGGGCACGACGCCGATGCCGGTCGTGGTGATGAACACGCCGTCGCCCTTGCCGCGCTCGACGACCTTGGTGTCGCCCGTCACGATCGGCACGCCGCACGCGCGCGACGCCGCGGCCATCGACTCGACGATGCGGCGCAGGTCCGCGAGCGGGAAGCCTTCTTCCAGGATGAAGCTCGCGCTGAGATACGAAGGCCGCGCGCCCGCCATTGCGACGTCGTTGACGGTGCCGTGCACGGAAAGGCTGCCGATGTCGCCGCCCGGGAAGAACAGCGGCGAGACAACGTGCGCGTCGGTGGCCATCACCATGCGCTCGCCGGGGCCGGGCGCGAGCGGCGCGAACGCGGCCTGGTCGTTGCCCTGGCGCAGCCATTCGTTATCGAAGGCCGCGACGAACAGTTCGCGGATCAGTTGCGCCGACGCGCGCCCGCCCGCGCCGTGGCCCATGTCGATGCGGCCGTCGCGAAAGTTCAGGGGCCGCACGTAGGCGGGCTTGACCGGAGAGGGTTGGGCTGGGCTCATGCTGCGACGACCGGGATATCCTTGAAACGACCATAAGAGTAGTGCGCGGCGCACGCGCCTTCGCTCGACACCATGCACGAGCCCATGGGATTCTCGGGCGTGCAGACGGTGCCGAACAGCGTGCAGTCGCGCGGGTGCTTGAGACCGCGCAGGATCGTCCCGCACTCGCACTTGCGATGATCGGCGACGGGCCGGTAGGCGAGTTCGTAGCGGCTTTCCGCGTCGTAGCGCGCGTACTTCGGGCGAATGCGCAGCGCGCTCGCCGGAACCTCGCCGAGGCCTCGCCATTCGAACGACTCGCGCGTTTCGAACACGTCCTGCATGAGCGCCTGCGCGGCCGCATTGCCCGCGCGCGTGACGGCGCGCGCGAATTCGTTCTCCACTTCGGCGCGGCCGTCGTTGACCTGGCGCACGAGCATGAGGATCGCCTGCATCACGTCGAGCGGCTCGAAACCGGCGATCACGACCGGCTTGCGATACCCCTGCGCGAAGGCCTCATAAGGCGCGGAGCCGATCACGATGCTCACGTGCGCGGGGCCGACGAAGCCGTCGAGCGGCACCGCGTTCGCGTCGACGGACGGCGCGGCGAGCAGATGCGTGATCGCGGCGGGCGTGAGCACATGGCAGCACAGCACGCTGAAGTTCTCCGCGCCGCTCGCCGCCGCCTCGCGCACGACGAGCGCCGTGGGCGGCGTGGTGGTCTCGAAGCCGATCGCGAAAAAAACGACCTCGCGCTCCGGATGCTCGCGTGCGATGCGCAGCGCGTCGCGCGGCGAATACACCATGCGGATGTCCGCGCCGCGCGCCTTGGCCCGCTGGAGGGACAAGCCGTCCGAGGCGGGCACGCGCATCGTGTCGCCATAGGTGCAGAGGATCACGCCGTGTTCGAGCGCGAGGCGAATCGCCAGATCGATGCGCCCGATCGGCAGCACGCAAACCGGGCAGCCTGGACCGTGGATCATCCGCACGTTGTCAGGCAGGAGATCGGCCACGCCGTAGCGGGAAATCGCGTGCGTATGACCGCCGCAGAACTCCATGAAGTGGTAGCGGCGCCCGGTCTGCGTCTCCGCCTCGATGCGCCCGGCAATGCGTGCGGCGATTTCGCCGTCGCGGAATTCGTCGACGTATTTCATTGGGCGGCTCCGGGTTGCGTAACGGACGCGTCATGCGCCTCGCCGAGCGACTGGGCGACCTCGCCGAACAGCGCGAGCGTGCGCTCGGCCTCTTCGGGGTCGATCACGCCCAGCGCGAAGCCGACGTGCACGATCACGTAATCGCCTGGGCGCGCGTCGGGCACGAGCGCGAGCGAGACCGTCTTGCGCACGCCCCCGAGATCGACGACACCGGTTTCGGCGTCGGACCATTCGATGAGCCGTGCGGGAATGGCTAGGCACATGCGCTGACTCCTCGTGCGGTCGTGGGCAGGGATAACACCTGCGGATCGTTTGCGGCAACCCAGGCCTGCCCGAGCGCCAGGCCTGCGTCGCCGCAGGGCACCGTCTCGGGCATGAGGGTGCGCACGTCGCGCGCCGCAAGCGACTCGCGCAGGCGCGCGGTGAGCAGCCGGTTCGCAAAGCAGCCGCCGCCGAACAGCACGGCGCGCCCCTGCGAGGCGTGCGCGGCCCAGTGGGCGAGCGCCTCGGCCAGCGCAAGATGAAAAACGGCCGCGCCGCGCGCGGCTTCGCCCGCGTCCGCGAGCGTCAGCAACTCGGCGAGGAGCGCGCGCAGGTCGAGCTCGCCGTTGTCCGCGACTTGCCACAGGCCCGCCACGGCGGGAGCCTCGTGCGCGACGAGGTAGCCGCTTGCGAGCCGTTCGAGCGCGATGGCCGCCTCGGCTTCGGCGCGCTGGCGCAGGCACACGCCGAGCAGTCCCGCCGCCGCGTCGAACCAGCGACCCGCGCCGGTGCTCGGCGGGCAATTGAGGCCGCGCGCGAGCATGACGCCGACCGTGCGCGCGGCGCGCTCGCCCACGGCGGCCGCAAGGCGCGGCTCGATTTCGTCGCTGCGCCCGAGCGCGTGCAAGGCGGCGGCGGCCATGCGCCAAGGCTCGCGCGCCGCGACGTCGCCGCCGGGCAGCGCAAGCGGCATGAGACTGCCGAGGCGCCGCCAGCCGGCGGGCGCCACTTCCAGCAGTTCGCCGCCCCACGCGGCGCCGTCCGTGCCCAGGCCCACGCCATCGAGCGCAAGCCCGACGACGGGCTCGTTCAGCCCGTGCTCGGCCGCCACCGCGCCGATGTGCGCGTGATGATGCTGGACGGCGACGGTCGGCACGCCGAGCCGCTCGCCCCATTCGAGCGCGACGCGCGTGCTGTAGAAGTCGGGATGCAGATCGTGCGCGATCGCGCGCACGGGCCGCCCCGCGCGCGCGGCGGTCTCGACGAGCGCGGCCACCGACGCATCGAGCGCCACGCAGTGCGCCGGGTCGTCGAGATCGCCGTGCAGCGGCGACCAGTGCACCTCGCCGCCCAGGCACACGCACGCGGCGTTCTTCAGCCACGCGCCCGTGGCGAGCACCGTCTGATCGCCGAGGGCATGCGGCAGATGCTGCACACGCGCCGTCATGCGGCGCCTCCCGCGCGCCGCTGCTGCGCGCGCAGCGCCGCAAGCTCGCTCTCCAGCACGCCGATGCGCTCGGCAATCGGGTCGCGCGCCCGCGCGATCCAGTCGAGCCACGCATCGAGGCCTTCGCCGGTCGTGGCCGAAAGCCGGATCACTTCGAGCGACGGATTCACTCGGCGCGCATACGCGATGCACTGCTCGACGTCGAACTGCACATAGGGCAGCAGGTCGATCTTGTTGACGATCATGAGGCGCGCGGCGGCGAACATGTCGGGATACTTGAGCGGCTTGTCCTCGCCCTCCGTCACCGAGAGGATCGCGACCTTCGCCTCTTCGCCGAGGTCCCACAGCGCGGGGCAAACGAGATTGCCGACGTTCTCGATGAACAGCACGCTGCGCGGGGTGTTGGGTGCTTTGGTCGCGACGGGCGCGTGTTCATGTTCGTGCTTGTGGTCATGGTGGTGACCGTGCTCGTGGTGATGGCCATGCTCGTGCTCGTGCTCGTGCTCGTGCTCGTGCTCGTGCGCATGGTCGTGCAGCGGCAGCCGCCCGAAGGCCGCCGTCACCATCGCCGCGTCGAGATGGCAGCCCTTGCCCGTGTTCACCTGGATCGCGGGCGCGCCGGCCGCGCGAATGCGCTCGGCGTCGTTCGCCGTCTGCTGGTCACCCTCGATCACGCCGACGGGCAGGCCCGGCATCCGCTCGCGCAACGCGGCGATCGACGCGCACAGCAGCGTCGTTTTCCCCGAGCCGGGGCTCGACACGAGATTGAGCGCACGCACGCCGTGCGCCATGAAGTGCTGCCGGTTGGCGGCGGCATGGCGGTTGTTCTCGCCCAGCACGTCCTGCTCCAGCTTGATGGTGCGCCCCTGGTCGAGGCCGGGCACCGTCACGCCCGCGGGCCCGAGGCCGTAGTGCAGGTCCTCGCCCGAAGCTCCCGAAGCCACCGCTGCGCCCGCTGCACCCGGCCGGGCGTGGGAATGAGAACCGGAGTGGCCGTGCGCCTGCGCGCCCTCGTGCCCCTGAGCGGCGTTTTGCCGATCGCCGGTGCTGTTGCACCCGCATACCACGCACATGTTGCTTCTCCTTGTGCTAATCCGATGATTGTCAGGCATCGTCGACGATCAGGTCGACGATGCGCAGCGCCGTGCCGCCGTTCGGCTGGAGCCAGTAGCCGCCGCAATGCGCGCAGGGCTCACCCCGCGCGGCCAGCGGCACGGTCGCGTTGCAGTTCATGCACCACGCGCTGCCCGCGGGTTCCTCGATCTCGACGCGCGCGCCGGCGAGGCAGGTGCCGGGGGCGATCGCTTCGAGGGCGAAGCGCAGCGCCTCGACCTCGACGCCCGCGAGGCGCCCGACTTCGAGCCTCAGCACCTTCACGCGGACGAAGCGCTCGCGCTCGGCGGCCGCTTCGACCGATGCCAGCACGCCGCCGGCCAGGCTTACTTCATGCATATCGTGGGTCCCGCCCGGTATTCCATGCTTCGTTTCATCGCGCTGCACTCACGCGCCGTCCGTGTCGACCGTATAGGCGATACACGGATCGAACGCGCCCATCCACACGCCGGTGCGCGCGGCCAGCGCGCCGTCATCCGGCGCGGGGTCGAGCCGCGACAAGGCTTGCGCGAGCGTGCCCTGGCGGTGGAAATTCCACTCGGTCGGCGCGACCACGCGGTAGTCCTCGATGCGGATGTCGTCGAACCCGGCATCGTCCGGCGCGAGCCGCACCCAATGAACCAGCACGCCGCGCGCCATCTCGCACCAGCCGATCGCCTCGCCGGGCGCGCAGGTCCGCGCGCCAAAGCGCAGCGCGCCTGCACCGCCGCCGCCCGCCACCAGCCGGGCCACGTCCGCGACGCGCGCGCCAAGCCGCAGCCAGGGCGTATCGTAGTCCAGCGCGCGCGGATCGTCGCTACGCGTCCACACGCCGGTCTCCGCGGGCAGGCCGTGCTGCAAGGGCGCTTGCGCGAAAGCGGGACTCCCGGCAATCGCCGTGGCCAGTTCGCTCAACCGCGCTTCGTCGATCACGAGCGGCCGCGGCGTGACGCACGCCGTATCGGCGTAGGCGCGGCAGTCCGCCAGCAACCGGGCCGGGAACGTCTCGGCCCGCGCGCTCCAGGCGCTCAGGCAACCGCGCGGATCGTCCGTCCAGTGCGCGAGCCACTGGCGCGCGGGCATGCCGAGAACATGCCGCTCCACCCATTCGGGCGCGCCTGCCGCTTCGACCGCCGTTCCGACATCAGGCGGCCTATGCGGCGCGGCGGCGGCCAGCCGCACGGGCCAGTCGGTCCAGATGCAGCGCAGATGCACGGCGAGCGTCTCGCGCGTGAGCATCGCGGCATGAGCCGCGTTCGCGTCGTCCTCCCGCTCGTGCTCGACGGAAGCGCCCGCCGCGCCGACCGCAAGTTCCGCGCAGAGCCTGTGCGCGAGTCCGCACAGCGCAAACAGCGCCGAAAGCCGCGACGCGGCGCTTGCCGCCGGTTGCCCGCGCAGCAGCGCGGCGGCGAGCGGCGGACGGCCACCCGCGATGCTGTCCGGCCGACCGGGGCGCACCCGGTACTGCCCGGCCAGCGCAGCCAACGCGGCCGACGCGGCCTGCGTCGCCGCGCTCATGCAGCGCTCCCGAACGCGCCCGGCCGCAACAGGAACGCGCGACGCGACGCGCGCGGCGCGACGGCCGATGTGTCGCCCTTCCCGTCGCCCTGCCCACCGCCTTCTGCACCGCGCAACTGCGCAAGCACGGCCCGCGCGGTCGCGGCGGCGCTCTCTTGCCCGGCGAATTCGAACATCGGCGAAAAGAGCGAGCAGCACGCGTACGCCCCCACGTCTTGCGCATGCGCGCCGATCCATTCGAAATCGACGTTGCCTACGCGCAAGCACGCTTTGCCGCCTGGGCGCGGACATGGCGCCGAGTCCTGCGTCGCGCCGGGCAGCCAGAGCAGATTCATCGACCACGGCGTGATCAGCACGCCAAGCCATGCGCCTCGCGCCCCGGCTTCGCCCGCCTTCGGCGCGAAGCCGATCGCTTCGACGCGCAACGCGCGATTCACAACCGCCATGTCGCGCATCGCACCGCTTGCGACCGTCTCGAAGTGCGCGACCAGCGCCGCCACCCGTGGATCGCCGTGCGCCGCATCTTGCACTGCATCGCTCACCGCATCTCGCACGACAGCGCGCGCGGTCAAGCCGCGTCCCCCAGCACCATGAACTGGTCCGCCGCGCCGTCGCAAACGGGGCAGCGCCAGTGCGCGGGCAGCGCCGCGAAGGGCACGTGCGGCGGAATCTGCCACACCGGGTCGCCTTGTTCGGGATCGTAGATCCACCAGCAGATCTTGCATTCGAGGCGCGTATGCGCCCCGATGCGGCTGCTGTCGCCGAGATAGCTGCCCTCGAATTGCCTCGTACGCTCGTCCATCGTCACGCCTCGCCCACCCACTCGATCAACTGGGCCAGCCGCTCGCGCGAATCCGCGAGGTCTTCCGGCGCGGCGCACACGACCTCCGGCAGATCGGTGATCTCGATCGTGTTCAGGATCAGCGTGTCCTGCGAGTTGAAATAGGCCACGCGCCAGCAATTCGCGATCGCCGTGCTGCCCACGCGGCAATTTCCATAGCCGCGCGAGAGCACTTGCACCGCGCCCTCGCCCAGCACGGCGTCGATCATTTGCTCGTCGCCCGGCGACAACGGCAGGAGCGTCAGGTTGAGAACGTGAGGCGCATCGCCGGCACGCCAGCGCGCGACGTGATCGCGCACCTCGCTCAGGATCGAAGGCGCGTTCATCACGCCCGGCGGCAGCAACGCCGGCAAGGGCGCCATCGGCTGCGTGCCCTGCGCGGGCCGCGCGAGAAGCGCCGGAGCCGCGCCGATTTCGAGGCGGTCGGCCCCGCTCGCGCCGCCGGGCTCGACCACGCGCCACAGCCCGGTAAATACGGTCTCCTGGATCAGAACGCTGCCGCGCTGCGCATCGTCGATACGCGCGCTGACCTCGCCCTCGCCCAGCACGTCGTTGAGAATGCGCAGCGCCGCCGCGTCGCAGGTCGTGAGATCGACCACTTCGGGCGGCGTGCCGGGTTCGTATGCCGCGAGTACGCGCAATACTTCGCGCAGCACGCCGCGCGCGGCGTCGAGCGAGCGCGCATCGGCGCGCTCCGGCAGCGACGGCGCGACATAGGTGCGCATGCCTTGCGGCATCGGCAGATAGTCGAGCACCGCATCGCCCTCGTCCTGGCTGCCAGGGCCGAACGGCACGACGGGAACGGGAAACGGAATCATGGACATGGTTGGCAATCCCGATGATTGATCGATGTGCAATCGACGCTTAACGAGGCGTAACGACGCTTAACGACGATTAGTGACAGCCCGCCGAAGCGCCGGCGGCGTGAACGGGAATGCCGATCGAAGGCGCCCGCGTAGTCGGCTGCGCGAGCGCATGGGCGACGTTGGCCACGTAATCGTCCCAGTCCATCATGCCCGCGAGCGTCGTGACATAGCCGCCGTCGCGCAGCCACAGCAAAGCGGGCCAGCGCTGCGAGCCGAAGCGGCGCGCAATCGCGTCCTCGCTTGCGCGCGTCGCCACCGCCGCGCGCAAGGTGCGGCCAAAGCGGCCCGCCGCCAGGCGCGCGAGTTCGGGCAGCACCACGGCCACGTCGAGCGATTCGGGAAAGCGCACCGGGTCGCCCGCGAGCAGCACGACACATTCGCCGCCGTCCGCAAGCCATTCGTCGAGCGTGCGTTCGTCCACGAACACGGCGTGTCCGTCGTCGATCAGCCGCTGCACCACGGGCGCCGCGTCATGCGCGGCGCCGCTCGTATTTGTCATGTCGATTCCTCGGAGGACCGGTGACCGCCGCGCGCCGTTCGCACGCCGCCGGTCAGCCGGATCAGGTCGTCCACGCCAAGCGCGGACGGCAATTCAAAATGCGCGTTCGCGCGGGCCATGGCGGCGTCGCCCGCCAGCGCCCGTTCGACGAGCGAAAGCGTCGCGTCGATTTCCGCCGCGCGCGTCGCGTCGATCTTCTCGCGCGCCGCGTCGAGAAAGACCAGCAGCCATTCACCGGCGCTGCATGGGCCAACCAGCGAAGTGTCGATGCGGCGGCGCTCGCCGCGCGCGTCGCACCACGCCTGCAAACCCTGCGCCTCGATCACCCGCATCGGCACGCCTATGCACACGACGGCGGCTCCTCGTGGCGCGAGCGCAGCAACACCCGCTCGTCGCCGGTACGGCAGGCATCGGCCTCGCTCGGCCGCTCGCCTTCGTAGCGCGCGAGCGCGAGATGCGGCAGCGTGACCGCCTCGTCGGCGCGCAGCGGCGTGCGGCGTGGCGAGGGCTCGCCGCCCCATGCCGCGAGGCGCTCGACGCCCAGTTCGAGCGCGCGCTCCAGCGACGCCTTCACGGCGGGCCGCAGGCTGCCGCCGTAATCGTCCACTTCGTCGGGCTGGCAGCCGACCAGCAGCACGCGGCGCGGATACCGGCCGGTCAGGCGCGCAAGCATCAGCACCTCCTGGAAGCCGGTCTGGTGCAGGCTCATCTTGCGCACGCCGAGGAATGCCGGTACTTCGTCATCCTCAACGATCTTCAGCGTGCCGGGTGCGAGACCGTAATCGACGGCGTCGAAAATCAGCAGGCTGTCGGCGGCCTGGACGTACTGGACCAGATACAGCCCTTGCGTGCCACCGTCCATGAGGCTCACGTGCGGGGCGAATTCGAAGCGCTGCTGGAGCGCCTCGATGCAGCGCACGCCAAAGCCCTCGTCGGCCCACAGCACGTTGCCGATGCCGAGCACGACGATGGCGGGCGCGCCGCTTTGCGGGGAAGTCAGCATCGCGGCCTCACTTCTTGAACGTGCGGTAGCCCGAGATCATCGAGCCGACCACGCTTTGGCGGCCCATGATGTCCTCGCGGATCGCCGCATAGACATGCAGGATCACGAAGATCAGGATCGCCCACATGCCGAGGTGATGCCAGGTGTGCACGCCTTGCGACTGGCCGAGCAGCGGACGCACCCAGCCAAACGCAATCTGCTGCCACGACCCCGCCTGCGCGCCTTCGCCGTACAGCGCGAAGCCGGTCACGATCATGAACAGCGAGACCAGCAGAAACACGAAGAACATCGCGAATCGCGACAACGGATTGTGTCCGCTGAACTGGCGCGGCGTGGGCCCGAGGAACGCGTAGTAACGCAGCATCGCGAGCATGTCGAGCCAGTACTCGCGCGTGAACACCGGCACCCAGAACATTTCGCGCGCGTGGTGATTGCCGACAATGGCCCAATACGCGCGGCCCGCGAGTCCGATGGCGAACAGGTAGGCGGCGGTGAAATGCGCGAAGCGGATATAGCCCATCAGAAAATGCGCGCTCGCCTCGCCGGGCTGCGTGGGAAGCGGCGAGCCGATCAGATAGCCGGTCACCGCCAGCACCACGATCGACGCCGCGTTGATCCAGTGCCAGATGCGCACCGGCGCTTCGTACACGTAAATCGCCTCGGCGGGCGGAACGGTGTCGCGCGCCTCTTCGCGTCGGGAATACGATTGCATCGTCATCATCCTTTCTTGGCCGCCACGGCGCCGGCGAGCGCAGGCGCCGTGGCGGCCTGGTGGAGTTAGCGCACGGTCACGGTGGTCATTTCCGCGCCGTCCTCGCTCATCACGTGCGTCGAGCACGCCATGCAAGGATCGAACGAATGCAGCGAGCGCAGGATCTCGACAGGCTGCTCGGGGTTCGCCATGGGCGTGTTCATGAGGCTCGCCTCGAACGCGCCGATCTGCCCTTTCGCGTCGCGCGGGCCGCCGTTCCAGGTGCTCGGCACGACGCACTGGTAATTCTCGATGCGGCCGTCCTTGATCCGGATCCAGTGACCGAGCGCGCCGCGCGGCGCGGCGACCGCGCCCACGCCCTTCGCTTCGGCGGGCCACGTCGAAGGGTCCCACTTGTCGACGTTCGCGGTCGAGGTGTCGCCGTTGCGGATGTTGTCGATGAGGCTTTGCCAGTCGTCCGCCATCATCTCGGCGCAATACTCCGCTTCCAGCGCGCGGGCGAGCGTGCGGCCGATGGTGGTCGGCAGCAGTTGCTTCGCGCCAAGCGAGGTTTCCGGCAAGCCGAGCAGCTTCGGCATGTCCTGGTTCACGGCCACCAGCGAGGCGTCGATCTGCTCCTTGATGCGCCCGCAATGCGTATTGCCCTGCTGCGCATGCGCGTAGCCGAGGATGTAGCGCGCCAACGGCCCGACTTCCATGGCGTGCCCGCGCCAGCGCGGCGACTTGACCCACGAGTATTTGGCGCTCTCGTCGATCGACTCGATGGCGGTGCGCGTGCCCTTGGTGTTGGGCCCGAGTTCGTAATGCGGCTCGGTGATGCCGTCCCACGGATGCAGCCCGCGGTCGTTGTCCGGGTATTGATACCAGGAGTGCGCCACGAACTCCTGCACCTGCTCGGGGTCGCGCGGATCGACCGGCAGGACCGTGTTCCAGTCGCCGTTGAGGATCGCGCCGCCCGGCATCTGGTTGGTGGACGGGTTGTAGTTGACGAGCGGATACGCGCCGTAGTCCATCACGTTGGTCGCGGCGAGGCCGCCGCCATGCAGCCAGCCGCGCGCCTTGTAGATCGTGCCGATGGCAAGCAGATCGGGCACATAGACGTTGCGGCAGAAGGTGATCGCTTCGTCGATGAGCGACTTGACGAAGTTCAGGCGCTCCATGTTGATCGGCGCACCGGCGGCCAGATCGCCGTCGATGTTGATCGCGCAAGGCACGCCGCCCACGAGATAGTTCGGGTGCGGATTCTTGCCGCCGAAGATCGTGTGGATCTTCACCCACTCCTTTTGCAGGTCGAGCGCTTCGAGGTAGTGCGTCACGGCCATCAGGTTCGCTTCCGGCGGCAGCACGTAGGCGGGATTGCCCCAGTAGCCGTTCATGAACGGCCCGAGCTGGCCGCTTTCGACGAACTTGCGCAGGCGCGTCTGCACGTCGCGGAAATAGCCCGGCGACGACATCGGATGCGCGGGCGAGATGCGTTGCTGCAATTCGGACGTGAGCTTGGGGTCGGCCTTCAGCGCCGAGACCACATCGACCCAGTCGAGCGCGTGCAGATGGTAGAAGTGCACCACGTGGTCATGCACCTGCAAGGTCTTCGCCATGATCTCGCGGATCAGGTGCGCGTTCGGCGGAATGCGGATGTCGAGCGCGTCCTCGACGGCGCGCACGGAAGCGAGCGCGTGACATCCCGTGCACACCCCGCAGATGCGCTCGACGAACGCCCACGCGTCGCGCGGGTCGCGGCCCTTGAGAATGACTTCGAGTCCGCGCCACATGGTGCCGGTGGAGACGGCGTTGCGGATCACGTTGTTCGAATCGACGTTGACCTCCACGCGCATGTGGCCTTCGATGCGCGTGACCGGATCGACGACGATGCGCCGCCCGCTGTTGTCGAGCTGGAACCCCTGGGTGGAAATGGCTGTCATGCTTGTTTTTTTCCTGTGCTGCTTCCTGTACTTGTGGGCGGCGCCCCGGCGCGGGGACGCTGGGTGCGGCTATCGGCCGTCGTGGTCCTGCTTCACGTCCTGCTTCAGGTCCCGCTTCACGTCGTGGTTCGCGTCGTGGTTCGACCGGGCGCGCTGGATCGCGGAAGCGGCCGCATGCGCCGCGGCGGCGGCGCCCACCACGACGGCCGCGGTGCCGCCGATCCTGTCGGCGTTCGCTTCGACGCCGAACTGGTTGATCTGGGTGAGCCGGTCGTAGAAGGAGCCCTTGTCCCAGAACCCGTCCTCGGAGCAGCCGATGCAGCCGTGGCCCGCCTGAATGGGGAAGCTCGTGCCGCCGTTCCAGCGCACGGTCGAGCAGGCGTTGTAGGTCGTCGGGCCCTTGCAGCCGACCTTGTAGAGGCAGTAGCCGCGCCGTGCCGCTTCGTCGTCCCACGACTCGACGAACTGGCCCGCGTCGAAATGCGGACGGCGGTAGCACTTGTCGTGAATGCGCTGGCTGTAGAACATCTTCGGGCGGCCCTGGCGGTCCAGCTCCGGCATGCGGTCGAAGGTGAGCATGTAGGTGATCACGCCCGTCATCACCTCGGCGATCGGCGGGCAGCCGGGCACCTTGATGATCGGCTTGTCGGTAATGACCTTGTGGATCGGCACCGCCTGCGTCGGGTTGGGCTTCGCCGCCTGCACGCAGCCCCACGACGCGCACGAGCCCCACGAAATCACGGCCTTCGCGTCCTTCGACACGCGGCGCAACTGATCGACGAACGGCTTGCCGCCGATGATGCAGCTCATGCCGTCCTGGTTCAGCGGCGGATTGCCTTCGACCGCGAGGATGTAGTTGCCGCGATACTTCGTCATCACTTCTTCGAGGATCGCCTCGGCCTGGTGCCCCGCGGAGGCCATCAACAGGTCGTCGTAGTCGAGCGAGATCATCGAGAGCACGACGTCTTTCGCCAGCGGGTGCGCCGAGCGGATGAACGACTCCGAGCAGCACGTGCATTCGAGCCCGTGCAGCCAGAGCACCGGCGTGCGCGGCCTGGTCTCCATCGCGTGTGCGATCTTCGGCATGAACGCGGGCCCGAGGCCGAGCGACGTCGCCGTCAGCGAGCAGAATTTGAGGAAGCTGCGGCGCGAGATCCCCTGGCGTCGCATGACTTCATAAAACGTTTCGATCACTGTGTGGTTCCTTGATGGCCTTCGGCCCTGCGACGCCGGCATACGGCGGCGTCTCCGGGCGCCCCCCTGTCGGCGTTTAGCGGTCTCAAAGATCAAGATTCGTGCCAACTGCGTGCACGGGTGCACCAAACCGGCGTCGGAGGTGCCGTTGATCTAGATCACAAAAGAAAAAATGCTTCCGCAGACGGTGTGTCACACGCCGGTCGCGACGCGGCGTTCAGGCCGCGCGGGTAGCTACGACGCAACCATTCGCGCGCCAAAGTGGCAACGTCGTGACCACTTGCGCCGTGCGCGCAATCCGTTGGCGGGCGGCAAGCGCGACCACGTATCGCGCTGAGAAACCCTTCTAATGGCGCTGGCCACAGGCATGGCCCGCAAGGTGGAACGGAGGTTGCTTGATCGAATGCCTTTCGCCGGTGCGCCGTTCACTCAAGACGGCCGGCGACCGATTCGAGCAAGACACGATGGATATTCCGTTGCCTCACCCCCCGCATCGCCCGCCGTCATTCCCGAAACGCTCCGCCACGCGCGCGAAAATTGGCGTCGTGCTGTCGATGCTTCTCGCGTGCAATCTCGCCGCGTGGTGCTGGGCCATCGCGATGTTCGGCTCGCGGCCCGCGCTGCTCGGCGCGTGCATGCTGGCCTACACGTTCGGCTTGCGTCACGCCGTGGACGCGGACCACATCGCCGCGATCGACAACGTCACGCGCAAGCTGATGCACGACGGCAAGCGGCCCGTGACGATCGGGCTGATGTTCTCGCTGGGGCACTCGACCATCGTGGTGCTCGCCTCGGCGGCGATCGCCGCGGCCGCGTTCGGCCTGCGCGAGCGGCTCGACGCCGTGCGCGACGTCGCGGGCACCATCGGCACCGCCGTTTCGACGATCTTTCTGTTCGCGATCGCGATTTCCAACCTGCTCACGCTGCGCGCCGTGATCCAGTCGTACCGTCGCGCGCGGCGCGGCGGCGCGCACGACGATGCCGCGCCGCATGCGCACGGCCTGCTCGCGCGCGTGCTGCGGCCGCTCACCCGCATCGTCACGAAAAGCTGGCACATGTATGTGCTCGGCGTGCTGTTTGGTCTGGGCTTCGACACCGCGACCGAGATCGGCGTGCTCGGCCTCTCCGCCGCGAGCGCGACGCATGACTTGCCGATCTGGTCGATCATGGTCTTTCCGGCGCTCTTCACGGCCGGCATGACGCTCATCGACACCGCCGACGGCATGCTGATGCTCGGCGTCTACGGCTGGGCGCTGCGCGACCCCGCCCGCAAGCACCGCTACAACGTCGGCGTCACGGCGCTCTCAGCAGCGCTTGCGCTGCTGATTGGCGGGATCGAGGGCATCGGATTGATTGGCGAGAAGTTCGCGCTGCGCGGATCGCTCTGGGACGGCGCAGGCGCGCTGGACGCGCACCTGGGCGCAGCCGGGTACGCCATCGTGGCCGTCTTCGCGGGTAGCTGGCTATTCGCCGCCACGGCTCAGCGTCAGCGCCAGCGCCGCAGGGCTCGCGCGGGCGCGCGGGTATGATCGCGGCTCGCCTCACACCGCCGCCCGAACCCTCGACGCAAGACCGCCTCATGTCAACCGCCTACCCCTCCCCGATATCGGACAACGACCGCGCCGGCGGCGTACTGGGCCTGCAACCGGGACCGGCCGCCGACGCCGGCGCGGCCTGGGTGATCAGCGCGCACGGCGAGCGCGCGGTGGCACACGCGAGTCAGGAGCGCCTTGACCGCATCAAGCATTCGAACGCCTACCCGAGCGACGCCATGGCCGCGTGCCGCAGCGCGCTCGGGCTGCCCGAACACGCCCGGCCCGCGCTCGTTGCGCGCGTCGCGGGCGGCGGCGCGACGTTTGCGCCGCCGCACTTCGGCAACGTCGCGCAACTCGACGTCGAACACGCGTTGTGCCATGCGGCGGCCGGATACTACTGCTCGCCGTTCGACGAAGCGGCCATTCTCGTCGTCGACGGCCATCGGCGCGATCAGGGCGCGCGCCACGCGTCGCAAAGCGTCTGGATCGCGCGCGGCGAGCGGATCGAGGAAGTGGCGCGCAGCACATCGTGCGGCATCGGCGCGCTCTACGAGGCCGTCACTCAGGCTATCGGCTTCGGCGCGCGCGAAACGGGCAAAACCATGGGCCTCGCGCCCTACGGCGACCCGGCGCGCGCGCCGGTGTTTCGAGGCCGCTTCGAAGGGCTCAATGTCGACTACAGCGACGATTGCGACGCACACGGCTCGCGTCTGTTCCACGCGCCGCCGCTGCCGGACGACGCCGCGCGCGCCGCGCTCGCTTATGCGGCGCAGCGCGAATGCGAGCGCGCCATGCTGCATCTCGCGCGAACGGTGCGCGCGATGACGGGCATGCGCCGCCTGTGCCTCGCGGGCAATGTGTCGCTCAACGGCCGCGCCAACGATCTCGTGTGGCGCGCAGCGGGATTCGACGCCGTGTTCGCCGGGCCGGCCGGCGCGGATTGCGGCACGTCGCTCGGCGCCGCGTTGTGGGGCTGGCACGGCGTGCTCGGCGAGCCGTTCCGGCCCGGCCCGTTCTCGCCCTATGGCGGCAGGCCATACGACCTCGCCAGCGTGGCGGCGGCGCTCGCGGCCATGCCGCCCCATCTGCGCTACCGCGAAACGCGCGGCACGCCTGCGCAACTCGCCGCGCAAGCGGCAAGACTGCTCGCGGCCGGGCGCTGCGTGGCGCTGCACGCCGGGCGCGGGGAGATAGGGCCGCGCGCCCTCGGCAATCGTTCGCTGTTGATGAGCCCCGAGCGCGCCAGCGCGCGCGAGCGCATGAACCTGGACGTGAAGCGCCGCGAAGCGTTCCGCCCGTTCGCACCCTGCGTGCCGGCCGAAGACGCCGCGCGCTATTTCGAACTCGACCTTCCGAGCCCCTACATGCTGCGCATCTGCGCGGTGAGGCCCGCATGGCGAGCGCGCCTTGCGGCCGTGACGCACGTGGACGGCACGGCGCGGCCACAGACGGTCTCGCAGCAGGACAACCCCGGCTTCCACGCGCTGCTGCGCGCGTTCGAGCGCGAAACGGGCATGGCGGTGCTCCTCAACACGTCGTTCAACGTGGCGGGCGAACCGCTCGTCGAATCTCCGGCCGACGCCCTGCGCGGCTTCGCGCAAAACGACATCGACGCCCTGTTGATCGGCGAGCGCCTGCTCGAAAAAATCTGAGCGGCGGCTGAATCCAGCCGCCGCTCAGCGCGCGCTTATTTTCCGGGCTTGATGACCACGGTGCAGGTGAGCCCGGCGGCCAGGTGCACGTTCTCGGGCACCTTGTCGATATGGATGCGCACCGGCACGCGCTGCGCCAGCCGCACCCAGTTGTAGGTCGGATTGACATCGGCGAGCAGTTCGCGGCTTTGCGGATTATCGCGGTCGTAAATGCCGCTGGAGATACTTTCGACATGACCTTCGAACCTGGCGCCGCTCATGAGCCGCATTTCGGCCTTCTCGCCGAGTTTCACGCCGGGCAGTTTGGTTTCCTCGAAATAGCCGTAAACCCAGAATGAATTGCTGTCGATCACGGCCAGCTTCGGCTGGCCAAGGATCGCGTAATCGCCCTTCCAGACTTGCAGGTTTGTCACATAACCATCCACCGGGGAAACCACGCGCGTACGTTCCAGGTTGAGCTTCGCCGCGTCGAGTTCGGCCACCGCCTGATCGTATTGCGCCTGCGCGCCATTGGCGGCGTGCGAGGCATTCTCGCGGTTTTCCGTGGAGACCACGAGGCTGTCCATGTCGGCGCGCCGCTTCGCGTCGTCGCGGCGCATCTGCAATTCGGCCTTGCGCGAAGCGACATTGGCCTGCGCCTGCTCGACCGCGATGCGGTAGTGCGACGGGTCGATCTGCATGAGCAGGTCGCCCTTGCGAACCCATTGATTGTCGCGCACGGGCAATTCCACCACGGCGCCTGACACGTCCGGCGCGATATTGACCACCTCGGCGCGCACGCGGCCGTCGCGCGTCCACGGCTCGTCCATGTAGTGGACCCACAAGGCGCGGCCGCTCGCAATGGCAACGGCAAAGATAATGGCCGTTGCAAAGAAGCCGATGATATTGCGCAATTTCATAATTCTTCGAATCGAGTTCAACGATAGACGACGAGACCCAGCGCGCAGCACACGACGACCAGCAGGCTCACCCGAAAGAGGGAGACGTGCCAGACGAACCGGTAAACGCCGATGCGGGCGAGCGCCGAATCGAGTATCCAGGTGAGCGCCGCGCCGAGAAAAAACAGCAGCACGGCGGTCGGAATGAGGGCTTCGAAAACTGCAATGTCACGAGGCATGAAAAACTCCGGCCGGACGGCAACGGTCCGGCTGAACGAACGCGTGGGCCGCGCACACAAACAGAAATTCGCGGATAGCCGGCATCAGCCACCGTGCGAAGTGGGGCGCGCCACCGGTGCCGCGGGCTGCGCGCCCCCATCGGGCAGCGGGGGGGCCAGCCATGCCGCGGGCATCGGCGGCAAGTCGCGCTTCTTTTTGCCGTGTGCGGGAAGCTGCTCCGCCTGCGTAGGATTGCTTGACGAATCGATGGCCCCACCGCCCAACGCGCCGACCAGCGCCGCGTGCGCGCTCAGGCGCTCGGCCTGAATGCGCACGAGACCCTGCTGCGAGGCCAGCAAGTCCTTCTGCGCGATCACGACGTTCACATAGTCGCGCAACCCGCGCCGATAGCTTTCAGTGGCCAGATCGAACGTGCGCTGGGCATTCGCCACCGAGCGATGGCTGTCCTCTTCCTGGGTCGCGAGCGAGCGCATGCGCACCACCTGATCGGCAATCTCCCTGAGCGCGGTCACGATGGTCTGGTTGTACTGATCCACGGCCACGTCGTAAATCGCCGACTGCGCGCCGAGTTGGCCGCGCAGACGCCCGCCGTCGAAAATCGGCAGCGAAACGGCGGGCCCGCCCGTGTAACTGCCGCTCATCGACTTCAGGAACTGAAACAGCGGGCCGGCGGCCGCGTAGCCGCCCATCGACACGAGCAGGTTGACGTTCGGATAGAAGTCGGCCCTGGCCACGTCGATGCCGCGCGCCTGCGCCGCCACGGTCCAGCGCGCCGCGACCACGTCGGGCCGATGCCCGATCAGTTCGGCCGGCAGCGCAGACGGCAGCCCCGCGGGCGCGGCAAGCGAGAGCGCCGGACGCTCGATCGACTCACCGGCGCCCGGCCCCTTGCCCGCAAGCGCGGCCAGGCGGTTCTTGCCAAGCGCAATGTCCTCTTCGACTGCATCGATCTGGCGTTCGTACTCCGGCAGCGGCGTTTCGGCCTCGCTCACTTCGAGCTGCGTGCCAAGCCCTCCCGTAAAGCGTCCCTTTGCGAGCGAAAGCAGCTTCTCCTGCTGCGCCAGCGTCTGTTTCGCGATGTCGAGCAACGCATAGTTCATCGAAAGATCGATATACGCGCGCGTGACATTGATTTCGAGTTCGAGCCGGGCGGCGCGTTCGTCGGCCGCGGTGGCGTGCGCCATGTCGAGCGCGCGCTCGGCGTTGTTGCGGTCCTGGCCCCACAGGTCGAGGTGATAGGAAAGACCGAGCGTCGCCGTGTTGTTCCAGGAATTGGAATCACCGAGCGCGCCCGGGCCGTAATAAATATTGTTGGACCAGTGCTGGCGCTGCACGGACATGTTGCCGTTGATCTGCGGGAGCAAGCCGGCGCGCGCCACGCCCACCATCGAGCGCGCCTCGCGCACGCGCGCCTGGGCGGCCGCGAGCGTCGGGTTATCCGCGATCGAGGCTTCGATCCAGGCATTGAGCTGCGCGTCGTTGTAGCTGCGCCACCAGTCGCTCGCGGGCCACTGGGCGTCGGTATTGGCGGCGCGAATGGCCGACCCCGCGTCCAGTTCCGATGCTTGCACATGCTTCGCTTGCGGCGCGATTCCCCCGGTACTGGCACAGCCCGCAATGATCAATGGGAACGCAAGAACCGTGAGCGCGGCGAGTCCTCTCGGTACCGGAGACTGCACAATTGACTCCTTCACTTGCCGTTAGTTTGCGACGCGCCATTGTATTTTTTGAACGGCATCGGAATAACCGACAATGCTAGAAGGCATTATTCACGATATAGGCGACAATTCTTTTTTTGAAGCGTGTAACAATCCCGGCGTCAAAAGAAGGATGAGCATGGATACGCTTCAAAACATGCGTGTATTCGTACGCGTGGTCGAGGCCGGCAGTTTCACCGGCGCCGCCCGGCGCCTGAATTCCACCACTGCGTGCGCGTCGCGAGCGGTATCGGATCTGGAAGCGCATCTGCGCACGCGCCTGCTGAACCGCACGACGCGCCGCATGGCGCTCACGGAAGCGGGCAAACGCTACCTGAATTCGTGCGAGCAGATCCTCGCCTACGTCGATCAGGCGGAAGTCGAAGCCACCGACACGCTCCCTCATCCGTCCGGCAAACTCAAGGTCCACGCGATAACGGGCTTTGGCCAGCATTACGTCGTGCCCGCCGTTGGCGCATTCCGGCGGCGCTATCCCGACGTGAGCGTGGAGCTGACACTCACGCAGCAAACGCCCGATCTGCTCGAAGAGGGGTATGACGTGGCGCTCGTTCTCGCAACCGCGCAGCCGGCTTCGGGCTACGTATCGCAGCACCTCGCCAGCACGTTCAGCATTGCGTGCGCGTCGCCGCGGTATCTCGAACAGCGCGGCGTGCCGCGCACGCCGGCCGACCTTGCCGCGCACACCTGCCTGCAACTCGTGACGCCCGAGGCCCCGCCCGCGCAGTGGCGCTTCAGCGGCCCCAGGGGCGAAGAGACGATCAACCTGAAACAGACGACGTTCCGCGTCAACGTTGCGGAGGCCCTGGCCGTCGCGTTGCGCGAAGGCATGGGTGTGGGCCTCCTGCCGATCTACACGGCAATGCGCGGGCTGCGCAGCGGCGAGCTCGCGTGGATATTGCCCGACTACACGTCACGCGCGCTGGGCGTCTACGCGATCCATCCTTCGCGCAGTTATCCCGACGCGAAGGTGCGGCTGTGGGTGGAGATGTTGCGCGAGCAACTTCCTTCGACACTCATGCAGAACGAGTCTGAATTGCGCCAGTTCTCGCGCCACTAGGATTGCACGGGGCAACGTTCTAGTCGATGCCCGACGAAACCTCGCACGATACCTGGCAAAGGCCGGCGTCAGCCTGTTCCAGCACGCCCGCCAGGATCACCTCTTCGCAATTCGCCGGACGCAGTCCGCGCGTGCAGGGCCGATACACGATATCGCCCCGCCTGACCCGCATGCCGCTCAAGATGCAATACGTCGAGCGCCGCGCGATGCCGCGCTTCCAGAGTTGCTCGCCATAGTGCCCCACGGTCGCGTCGCCCCAGCGAACCATGATGGAACACGCGGAAATGCGATCGACGATGGTGCAGTTGGCCAGATCGGCCGGCCGTCCTCCGGCGCGCGCCGGTGCGGCTCTTTTTGCGAGGCCCCGCCCATTATCGGGGCCGCTCACGGTGTACTTGCCTACGCCGGCATCCGGCGAAGAAATCCGGCCGAGCAGCGCAACGGTGCTTTTCCACACATGCTCATTCGAGTTGTCCAATTTTCACCTCCGAACCGTTCAGCAAAACGATCCAGATCAATGGGCGGGCCATACCATGCGCTTCCAGCACCGACTTGCTCGCAGCGATTCGCAGAAGCAAACGCTCAGCTACCGAAATAGATATTGCAGAACGACACCGGACCGACACAGTCGTCCTTTTTGTCTTCACGGCGATCGTGGTCAACACGGCCAAACTTGTGCGCCGCCGGCGCCGCTTCATTCTGCGTGGCGGTTTCGGTGGCGGCGGACGGCTGGGCATGGTTTCCCTGTGCATACGCAGCGGTGGCGAAAAGCGACATGGCGACCAAGAGACAAGGCATAACTTTCACGACTAAACTCCTCACGCGCAGCGTAACGTGCTGCTGTGCCGCGAACTATAGTTTGCCGCCCCGCCCTGATTAAGTGCTGGCAATGGAAGAGTTCCTTCCATGCGCCCCGCTGGCGAACTGCGCGAATTGCGCCTGCTCTCAAGGCAATCGTAATGCTGGAAATGGAAATGCTGTATTGACCGATTTCGTATTACCGACGTCTTCTTTTAATAGTCAGTGAATACGGCATCGATATATCGATTGACCGACCGCCCGGTAAAATAACGCCTTCCATTTCCACCCTTTCACTCGCCCTTCCACGCGGCTCGCCGCTGTCTGGATTCACCCCGGATTCTGGAACAGTCTGCTCCAGGCGGCCATATTGATCTTTTCCGCTGCCCCTTTCTTCGGCCGAGCGCCGGCTCGCGACCTTATTGACTGCGCCATCGCATATTCGCGCATCCGTTGCCAAACAGGCTTCCATTACGCGCCATTGCCTCGCAACGGCATAGCCCACGAGCACCGATTAGTCGTGAAATGGAATAAAAGAAATCTTGACACTCGCACATACTGAAGCGAAATCATCGGCAGAATGCGCATGCGAGGTTCGCTCGCGTCCTGCGTCAAGAATTCACACCCATCAAGCAAAGGTCCATTACCACACTGCGGCTATATGTAGCAGAAGTGAGCCCGTACCATTGCGTTCGTCTGGACAAGAAGGAAATCAATCATGGGTTCGCGATTTCCTTTTCAATTCACTGTCAACGAACTGAATTCCATTTTTGTCGTTCTTCATGACTGATCGCCACGAGCGAGCTCGACGGGATCGATCGACAAAAGGCCTGCGGGAAGAAACAGCTCACGCGGCCATTACGGCAAACCACTTCCGCATCAACCACAGCGGGTGAGAATCTTGGCACAAATGAATCGAGAAGCACTATCGGGACAGGAACATTCTGGCCGCTCGCTACCAGGATCCGGCAATGACCACGCCAGGGTCGATGTCCTCTTCATCGGCGGCGGCATCATGAGCGCGACGCTCGGCGTCCTGCTCCACGAACTCGAACCCCAGTGGTCGATGATGATGGCCGAGCGGCTCGACAGCGTCGCCGCGGAGAGTTCGAACGGCTGGAACAACGCGGGCACCGGGCACACCGCGCTCGCCGAACTCAACTACACGCCGCAAACGTCGAGCGGCGCCATCGACATCACGAAGGCCGTGCGCATCAACGAGGACTTTCAGGTCTCGCGGCAGTTCTGGGCCTGGGGTGTCAGCCGCGGAATACTGAAGCAGCCGCGCTCGTTCATCAACACGACGCCGCACATGAGTTTCGTCTGGGGCGACGAGAACACTCGTTTCCTGAAAAATCGCTACGCTGCCTTGCAGACCAATGCGCTTTTTCAGGGCATGAAATATTCGGAATCGCACGACGAGATCGCGCAGTGGGTTCCGCTCATGATGGAAGGCCGCGAGCCCCGCCAGAAGGTTGCCGCAACGTGGGCGCCGCAAGGCACCGACGTGAACTTCGGCGAAGTCACGCGTCAATACGTGCGCTACCTGAGCAGTCAGTCCAACTTCGATCTGCTTCTGAACAGCAACGTGCAGAAGATCTCGCGCAATGACGACGGCACGTGGCGCGTGACGCTGGAAGATACGCAGTCGCGCGTGCAGACCCGCCAGATCGACGCCCGCTTCGTTTTCGTGGGCGCAGGCGGCGGCTCCCTGCCGCTGTTGCAGGAATCCGGCATTCCCGAGGCGAAAGAGTACGGCGGCTTTCCGGTGGGCGGTTCGTTCCTCGTCGCGGACAGCAGCGAGATCACGGCCCGCCATTTCGCCAAGGCATACGGCAAGGCTTCTGTCGGTTCGCCGCCCATGTCGGTGCCGCACCTGGACACGCGCATTCTCGATGGCAAGAAGGCCATTCTGTTCGGACCGTTCGCCACGTTCTCGACCAAGTTCCTGAAAAACGGTTCGTACAGCGACCTGCTCGCCAGCACGAAGATCACCAACATCGTGCCGATGGTGCGCGTGGGGCTTTCCGAGTTCTCGCTGATCAAGTATCTGGCCGGTCAACTGACGCTCTCCGACGCCAACCGCCTCCAGGCATTGCAGGAATATCTTCCGCTTGCCCGCCAGGAAGACTGGCGACTCTGGCAAGCCGGTCAGCGCGTGCAGATCATCAAGCGCGACAAGACGAGGGGCGGCGTGCTCAAGCTTGGCACCGAAATCGTCTGCTCGCAGGACGGCAGCATTGCGGGCCTGCTCGGCGCCTCCCCCGGCGCATCGACGGCGGCGCCCATCATGCTGAACCTGCTGGAAAGGGCGTTTCAGAGCAAGTTCCGCACGTCCGCGTGGCAGGCGACGATCCGCAAGATCATTCCGGGTTTCGGCACGCAGCTTTCGTCGAATCCGGACAAGGCGCGCGAGTCGTTGAAAACGACGAGCGAAATCCTGCAACTGAGCTTGCCGGCGGACCGTGCCGCGACCGAGCCCGACATGCCCGAGGCCCGCGCTGTCTACGCGAATGCGAATGCGCGCGGCAGACGTGTCGAACTGGCGCACTGAACGCCTCCATTGAGGAGCCTCCCCTCTTCAGAGCCTGAACAGATTTGCATATGACCACCGCGAATCCCTCTGCATACGTCATTCAAGGTATCACCAGCAAGGGCAAGACATTCCGGCCCAGCGACTGGTCCGAGCGCCTGGCCGGCGCCTTGTCCTGCTTCGGGCCGCGGGCGCGCGGCGTCAGGCGGGAAAACCTGCACATCGGCTATTCGCCCTATGTGTGCCCGATGATTATCGGCAACCTGAAGTGTGTCGTGCTCGACGCCCGGATGCGCGAGGTCGCGCCCTACGCCTTCGACTTCGTGCTGAAGTTCGCCCGGGACAACGATCTCGTGGTGCAACGCAAGGGGTAGGCGACTCGCGCCGCGCTGCCGTGCCGGTTTGTCACGGCAGAGCGCGGCGCGCAGATGTTCCGGTCTTTCCGGCTTCTCAGAGAGACCGCATTAATCAGGTTGCTCCGCAGTCCTGACGTTTTCAACTTTGAAGTCGATTTTTCGCTGCAAGGGGTCTAGCATGGCAGAAGCCACAAAAAAACCGAGGCCGGAATACCGGAACATCGGGCTTGGGCAGATATTGTTCGCGTACCGCCTGCCTCTG
>NZ_QEOB01000035.1:0-85893 GCF_003096875.1 Paraburkholderia unamae | reverse complement strand
CGTTCGATCGCGCGGTGCGGCTTGCGGCGCGCACGTGGCTTGATATTCCGCGTGCGCCGCTCACATTGCGCCGCCGTCGCAAGCGCGCGGTGAAGGCGGCAGTGGCGCTGTTTCCGCAGATTATCTAATACGTCTGCCAGCCACAGACAAAGCATCGACGCCTTGTGCTTCGATCCCCTGCGGCTCGCCTTCGACCGGCGCATCGGAAAAGAGCGTGAGGAGGATCGTGCGCAGCCATGCCGATCCCGTGTCCGACGAAAAGCGGCTATGCCAGTAAATCTTCACCGATATCTTCGGCATTTCGATCGGCAGGCTGTATAGCCGGTACTTGCCACCGCGAGCATGGCGCTCGGCAATGCTGCGCGGAACGATCAGCGCAAGATCGCTGGTGGCGATGATATCCACCGCCACGGTGAAATGCGGCAATCGAAGCGCGATATCCCACGCGATTCCGGCTTTGCGAAACGCGCTGTCCACCAGCCCGTGCCCGGTGGAATTCGTCTGCACGTAGACGTAGCGCAGCGTCTGAAGATCGTCGGTCGTCATGGCGTCCGTGTCGAACGGATGCGCGGCGCGCACCATGCAAACGAATTCATCGGACAGAAAAGGCATGTTTTCGCATTCGTCGCTCAGGCCCGGCAAATAACCGAGCGCGAAATCGATCTCGCCGCTGCGCATGGCCGAGTTCAGTTCGTCGATCGACAACTGGCGCACATCCAGATTGATATGGGGCGCACGCGTGGTCAGCGCGCCCATCAGGATCGGCAGCACGTGCTGCTCAGCGATGTCCGACATCGCGAGGCGAAACGTGCGCGAGGCTTCGGCCGGATCGAAGCGCGAATGCCGTTGCAGCGCACCATAAATGATCGCCAGCGCGTCGTCTATTGGTGCATGCAGGCGCGAGGCCGCATCCGTCGGCACCATCACGCCCGCGTTGCGCACGAACAGCGGGTCGTCGAATATTTCGCGCAAACGCCTGAGCGCGTGGCTGACCGCGGGCTGGCTCAGATGCAGCCTGTCGCCCGCCACGGTGAGGCTGCGATGCTCCCAGATCGCCACAAAAGTCTTCAAGAGATTCAGATCGACAGTGGCGAGATTGACGTGCTTCATGCTTCGTAGAGTAGGGGATGGCGGTGCGCGGGCCGCGGCAACGTTGAAGAACCGGCCGGCGGCAAAACATTCAGCGCTTTTGGCGTGAAGCAACGACCGTGCCTGACCAAGTGAGCCAGTGCTGCCCGAGCCAGTCCGCTCCATTCTAGAAAGCCTCGCGCGCGTGCGCTATTCGCGTGAGTCCTGATTCCGTTTCTCATTCCTTCTTCTTCGCGCCCCTGAAAGCGATGAGCAGCGCGCGCCATGCGCCGTTGTCCACCGGCATTCGAATTACGGATGGAGCGCATCAACGATACGAATTTGACCCGTCAGTTTTGGGCACCTATCGTCATCCGCAGTTTCAGACGACTTTCCGTGCGGGGCGTCCGGCCGGGCCTCACGCTTTCAACTCACTTCACGAATGGTTTCCTCAATGGACGCGAACACCGACACGGCTATGCCGATGGCCATCGAACGGACCGACGCCAAACATGGCGTGCGAAGGGCCGTCATGACATCGCTCATCGGTCAGATTCTCGAGTGGTACGACTTTTTTCTCTACGGTACGGCGGCGGCGCTCGTCTTCGGCACCGTGTTCTTTCCGGTTGGCAAGGACCCGCTCACGGGCACGATCGCGGCATTCGGCGGCTTCGCGGTGGGCTTCGTCGCGCGTCCGATCGGCGGCGTGCTGTGCGGCCACCTAGGCGATCGATACGGCCGCAAGTTCGTGATGACGCTCACGCTCGGCGCGATGGGCTTCGCCACCTTCGCCATGGGGCTGCTGCCGGGCTATGCGGAGATCGGCATTGCGGCGCCCGTGATGCTCGTGCTGCTGCGCGTGGTCCAGGGGCTCGCGGCCGGTGGGGAGTGGAGCGGCAGCATTCTGTTCATCAGCGAGAACGCGCCGCAGCACAAGCGCGGGCGGCTTTCCGCGTGGAGCCCGTGCGGCGCCACGATCGGCTTCGTCTTGTCGAGCGGCGCATTCATGCTGATGCAACAGATCTCGGGCGACGCCTTCGCGAACTGGGGCTGGCGCGTGCCTTTCCTCTTCAGCGCGGTGCTGATCGGGCTCGGCCTCTGGCTGCGCACGCATATGGCCGAGAGCCGCGAGTTCACCGAAGCGAGCACGGCCCATGAAGTCTCGCACCGGCCGCTCGTGGAAGTGCTGCGCACGTGTTCGCGGCAGGTCCTCATGGTGTTCGGACTGCGATTGGGCGAAGGCGGCGCGTCGTGGATCTTTTTCGCCTTTTCGATTGCTTATGGAAAATTCCTCGGCCTTTCGAATGCGTTCGTCCTTGGCTCCCTGACTTTCTCCATGATCCTGATGATTCCGGTGTCGCTGCTCTCGGGCTACGTGTGCGACCGGATAGGCCGCAAACCGGTCTATCTCGCCGGTGCATTGGGCATTGTGATCTTTGCGTGGCCGTTCTTTGCGCTGCTCGATACGCGGGATCCCGTGCTCGTGGTCCTCTCGCTCTCGATTGCCAACGGCGTCGTGCTCGGCATGCTCGAAGGCGCGCAGCCTGCGTTCATCAGCGAGTTGCTGCCCGCGCGGCTGCGCTATTCGGGCCTTGGGATTGGCCGCGAAGTCGCCTCGGTGCTGGGCGGCGGTCTCGCGCCGGTCATCGCCACGGCGCTGCTGGCGCATTACCGCAGCGCGGTGCCCATTGCGATCTACCTCGGCTGTCTCGGCATGGTCACGGTGATCACGACGCTGCTGACGCCGGAAACGTATCCCGCGCACGCACGTGCGCGTGACAGGGGTCTTGCGTAAGCAGTCTCGCGCTGCGTGGATTTACGCAGTGAATACACCACATCGCAACAACGAATTGGATGGGCCTCGCGGCCCTGTCTAGAATCGCTTTGTGGATGGCGTGACCCCATCTCCCCATATTGATACGTACTACCTATGAAAAAACAGAGGATCGAGATCGCTCGCGCGAAGCGCGGAGATCGAGAATGAAACTGCCGCACACAGGTGAAGCCGATCGCTATCGCGCCTTGGCGATGGAGGTAGGGCTCGGCGGGCAAGGCCCCTCGGTTGCCATCAAGGACTGCATCGATATTGCCGGGTTTCCCACCCGCGCGGGCAGCGCGGCGCTTGCCGAAGCCGAACCCGCAAGCGAGCACGCTGACGTGGTCCGGCAACTCCTCGCCGCAGGGTGGCGGGTCGTTGCGAAGGCGAACATGCACGAGCTGGCCTACGGCATGACAGGCATCAACGACTGGGCGGGCACGCCGGTCAACCCGCGCGACCCGCTGTGCATTCCCGGCGGCTCGTCGAGCGGTTCGGCCGTCGCGGTGGGCGCGGGGCTTGTCGATGTCGCCATCGGCAGCGACACGGGCGGATCGATCCGCGTGCCCGCGGCGTGCTGCGGCGTGATCGGCATGAAGCCGACCTTCGGCCGCGTGAGCCGCAAGGGCGCCTGGCCGCGCGCCAGCACGCTCGACTGCATCGGCCCGTTCGCGCGAGACATGGCCTTGCTGAATGCCGCCATGAGCGTGATCGCGGCGGACTTCGACCTGGCGCGTGCGAGCCGTCCGCAAGACGCCGCCCGCGTGCGCGTGCTGGACGTCGAGGCGGAACCCGTGGTGCAAATGGCCATGCGCTCCGCCCTGGACACCAGCGGCTGGCGCACGATCGAGGGCACCTTGCCGCTCATGCAGGCGGGGTTCGACGCGGGCCTCACGCTGATCAATGCGGAGACTTATACGGCGTTCGCGCATCTGGCCGGGGACGACCGACTAGGCGCGGACGTGGCGCAGCGCCTCGCGCTGGCGAGCACGACGACGGCGGCGGCGCGCGAGGAAGCGGAGCGTGTGCGCATCGCGCTCACGGCGGAAGTGGACCGTCAACTCGAAGACGTCGATGCGCTGGTGCTGCCGACGCTGCCGCACCTGCCGCCAACACTCCAGGCCGTGCGCGAAGGTTTTTCCGTGGTGGGCATGAGCACGTTCGTGCGGCCCTTCAATCTGAGCGGCCATCCGGCGCTCAGTCTTCCGCTGCCGGCCGAGCCGGGGCGGCCCGCTGCCAGCATTCAACTGGTCGGCCGCAAGGGCGACGACGAACGCGTCTGCGCGCTCGCCCTGCACCTGCAACGCGCGCTCGACAGCCGGCGTACCGATTTTCGAAGCAATTGAACACGACAGGGAGCGTTCAATGAGTCAACCCTTGCATTTTCAAGCTCGAACGGCGGAGACGGCGTATGCCGATCTCTATCGCAACGCCATGCTCGATCCGTCGCTCTATACGGATCCGGCGATCTTCGAAGCCGAGCTCGAAAAGATTTTCTACAAGACATGGATCTGGGTCGCGCATGAAAGCGAGGTGCGCGAGCCGGGCGACTTCAAGACCGCGATGATCGGACGGCAGCCCGTCATCGTCGTGCGCGATCGCACGGGCACGATACGCGTGCTCGAAAACCGTTGCCGCCATCGCGGCGCGACGGTGTGCGACAAGCGCCAGGGCAACGCCAACGGTTTCACCTGCCCGTACCATAGCTGGTCGTACGGCCTGGACGGCAAACTGCGCGGACTGCCTTACTCCGACGGTTATGAGGACGTGCTGGAAAAGGGCGATCTGCCGCTGCGCTCGCTGCGTGTCGGCGTGTATGCGGGGATGATCTTCGCGAGCTTCAACCAGGACATCGGTTCGCTCGACGATTTCCTCGGCAACGCACGGTCGTGGATCGACCTGTTCATGAAGCAGGGCGCGGGCTATCCGATCAAGACGCAGGGCGAGCACAAATTCCGCTTCAAAGGGAACTGGAAGATTCAACTGGAAAACACCACGGACGGCTATCACTTTCCGGTGGTCCACAAGAGCTTCCTGGAGTCGGTGGACAATGAAACGTCGGAGATGCTTTCGTTCATGACCGACGAAGCCTCCGTCACGCGCGCGCTCGGCAACGGGCATAGTGTCATGGTGATGGTTCCGGAGCACGTCGATCTCGAAGCGGACGACGGCACCGAGGTCCTGCAAGCGCGTTTCAATCACGTGATCGAGGCACTCTCCGCCGAAATGCCGATGCAGAAGGTGCGCCGCATCGTGCGCTCGCTGCACGGCGCGGGCTTCAACCTCAACCTCTTTCCCAACGTTTCGATGTCGATGTCGTTCTTCCGGGTGCTGCACCCGGTGTCGGTGAGCGAGACGCAGATTCGCCACGTCGCGCTCGGCATGGACGGCGGCCCCGAGATCGCCAACCTGGAACGCCTGCGTATTCACGAGCACTTTCAAGGCCCGTTCGGATTTGGCAGTCCTGACGATGCGGAGGCGTGGGAGCGGGTGCAGGCGGGCGCGTATACGGGTGTCGATGCGCCGCTGCTGGTTAATCGCGGCCTCAACCGTGAAAAGGTGGGCGCCGACGGCGTGCGGATCTCGCACTCGACCGACGAAACCGGCATGCGCGAAGCGTATGACATGTGGAAACGAATGATGGAGCAACAATGAACGTGACGGATCATCTCGGCGGCGACCTGGGCGAGGCAATCGTATTCATCTGGAAAGAGGCGGAACTGCTCGACCGCAAGCGCTACGAAGCATGGGCGGCGCTGTGGACCGAGGAAGGCATTTACGTGGTGCCGACCGACGCTGAAGCGACCGACTTCACCCGCACGCTGAACTACGCCTTCGACGACGCGCGCATGCGCAAGATGCGCCTCGCGCGCATGACGTCGGGCGCCGCGATTTCGGCGGACAGCGCGGCGGCGACCGTGCGAACGGTCTCGCGCTTCACGTTGGGCGCCGTGCAGGAAGACAGCTTCGAGGTCGATGCCGCGCAGATCGTCACGGCCTACAAGCGCGAGTCGTACACGACGTTCATCGCCAACGTGACCTATCGGCTGTGTCGCCGCGATGGCGCGCTGAAGCTCGAACGCAAGATCGTTCGCCTGATCAACGCCGCCGACAGCCTCGACGCGCTGGGTTTCCTGCTTTGATGCGGAGGTGACGATGAAACTGATCGTCGAGCGGGTGGACAACGCAACGCCCGAGATCCGCGTGTTCCGGCTCGTGCGCGCCGACGGCGCGCCGCTGCCGCCGTACGAACCCGGCGCCCATGTCGACGTGACCGGTCCCACCGGCGTCACGCGGCAATATTCCCTGTGCGGCGCGCCCGACGACGCGTCGGGCTATACCATCGCAGTCAAGCGCGAGAGCGCCTCGCGTGGAGGATCGGCCGCGCTGCACGAGCGCGTGGCGCCGGGCGCCGAGCTTGAAGTCGGCGCGCCGCGCAACCTGTTCCGGCTCGTGGAAGCCGCGAGCGAACACATACTCGTGGGCGCGGGCATTGGCATTACGCCGTTGATGAGCTTCGCTTATCGTCTGTGCGCGCAGCGTGCGCCGTTCACGCTGCATTACTTCGCGCGCTCGCGCGAGGCAGCCGCCTTCGTGCCGCTGCTGGAGTCCGGCGACTTCGCCGCCAACGTGCGCTTTCACTACGGCGTGGCGCCGGATCGCATGGCGGACGCCTTGTCTGGATGCATCGCGCCCGCAAGGCAGGCGGCGCAGGTCTACACCTGCGGCCCCGCCCCGTTCATGCAGGCCGTGGTGGATCAGGTGGAGGCTACGCGGGCCGACTGCGCCGTGCATCTGGAGCATTTCGGCGCGACGCAAGCCGCCGCGCAGGATGGCGACGATCGACCCTTCACGGTCGAGATCGCGAGTTCGGGTGACGTGCTTTGCGTGCCCGCGAACGAGCGACTGGTCGATGTTCTGCTGCGTGCGGGCATAGCCGTCGATACGTCGTGCAGGGAAGGCATTTGCGGCACCTGTGTCGTCCCGGTGCTGGACGGCGAGCCGGATCATCGCGATCATTGCCTTTCGAAGAAGGAAAAAGCCGCCAACGACCAGATCTGCGCCTGCGTGTCTCGTGCGAGATCGGAAAGGTTGTTGCTGGACCTCTAGCCCATCGCACGCCCGTTGCGGGCGTGCATCGTCATCCGAACCCTGTCGCCCTCGCAAGCCGGTCAAGCAACCGGCTTGCGATTTTTTGCGTGCAGCGATAAGGGGAAAATCGCAGAGGAAAGCGAAAACGGCCGACGCCGCGTAGCGCGGCAGTCGGCCTTGTGGGATGTTGAGGGGTGTTGGGGGTTACGCGGCTTGCGAACCGGAGGTTTGCCGGGCACGCCCAATACCGCGCCCCAGCGAAGCGGCGGTGTCGCCGCCAACGCCGAAGTCGGTGTTGGGAATGTCCAGGATCATGACGCGCACGTGCTCGCGCGCAATCGCAAGGGCGCCGGCCGCCGACGCGGTGAGCCCCTCGATGAGCCGCGCCTTTTGAGCGTCGCTGCGGCCCGCGATCAGAACCGCCTGGAAAATCGCACCGGCCGCCGCCTGGGGACGCGCGCCGCCCGCGCACGCCATCCCGCCAACCGCGAAGTCCCGCGCGGCGATCTCACACAGCCAGACGCGAACGGATTCGCGAGGGGCGTCGAGCGCGGCGACCGTCGCCCCGGTTGCGTCGGCGATCAAACGCGCTTTACACGCGTCGTCGAAGCCTTCGCAAACAGTGACCTGAATATTGGGCATGAATGGTCCTCAGTTAGCCTAAGCATCGATCAAGGGTACGGCATGCCCGGTTCGATGCCCGCAAAGAGCGCGCCCGCGCCGTCGTAAGTCGCTTCGTTGAGCGCGGCGTGCTGCGTGACCACCATCGCGTCGCGCACCAGCCATTGCAGACGGTTTTCCTTGAAGATCGCCGTGGTGCCGCCCAGCTTGTACGCGTCGATGACGACTTCGAGTCCGACGTGCGCGGCATGCGTCGCGCTCAGGCGCAGCAGGTTGGTTTGCGCGGCGGGCACCGGGTCGCCCGCGAGGATCGTTTCCCACGCGGCTTCGGCGGCTTCGTAGTAGAACGCGCGTGCGCTGCGATACGCGGCTTCGGCCTTGGCGATGTCGATGCGGTAGTAGGCGCGGTCGCCCAGCCTCGGCGCACCCATCAACGTCTTGGTGCCGCCCGCCATCTCCGTGACGATATCGAGCGCGGCGCGCGCGAGCCCAAGGTTCACGGCCGCATGGACTTCGGCCTGGTAGGCGACGGTGGGGTAGCGGTACAGCGGCTCGTCGATCGTGGCCGATGCCCCGCGCACGAAGGTCCATTCGTGCGCGATGAACTTGTTGTGCACGCGCAGATCGTGGCTGCCGGTGCCCTGCATGCCGACCACGTTCCAGTTGTCGATGATCTCGATCTGCGCGGCGGGGAACACGGCGCTCAAGGGCTTGCCCGCGGCGCCGCCGCCGCTCGCAGGCGTGCCGCCGATGCCGACGCTCAGCCAGTCGGCCGCCTTGCAGCCGCTCGCGAAACGCCACTGGCCGTTGACTTCCCAGCCGCCGTCCACCGCCTTCGCGGGCTGCAACGGATACAGTCCGCCGCCCGAAACCTGATCGGGGCCGTTCGCGTAGATCAATGCCTGCGTATCGGGCGGCAGCGCCGCGAGATACGTGTTGGCGGAACCGAATGCGGCGACCCAGCCGGCCGAGCCATCGGCCGTCGAAATGCGCTCCACGATACGCAGAAAGTCGGCGGGCGCCATGGGCTCGCCGCCAAACCGTTTCGGCGTGCTGGAGCGGAAGATGCCTACCTGCTTCATCTTCTCCACCACGTCGCGCGGGACGTGCGACAGACGATTGAACTCTTCGCGGCGCGCGGCGATTTCCGCCACGAGCGCATCGACGCTCAGGCGCTCGTGCGGCGCGGCGGCATCGGGGGGCGGTTGAAGGGTGGCAGTGCTTTCGAGTTTCACAAGACGATCTCCATGTTGGCGGACGCGGAGCCAGCAAGCTCCGCAGACAGGAGACAAGGATGAGAGAGCGGCGCGAGCGCCGTCAAATTCGCATTTCTAATGTCGCTCATCGGCCGTGCGAATCGGAATGCGCCGCCCCTGCGCGGCGAGGAAAGACGATCGCGCCGATTCTCGTGACGAATGCGCGGGATTATTGATCCGAATTGGCTATGGCCATTTCGCCTGACTATGATCCGTCGAACCCATGATTTGCCTTGGAGGCTCGCAACATGATTCAGGCATGCACTCAGGCCGATTTTCGCGAGGCCATGTCACGCTTGCTCGCCGCGGTCAATGTCATCACGACCGATGGACCCGCCGGGCGATTCGGCATGACCGCCAGCGCCATTTGTTCCGTGACCGATACGCCGCCCACGGTTCTCGCGTGCGTCAACCAGAAAAGCGGAGCGCACGAAGCGCTCGTGCGCAACGGCATGGTCTGCGTGAATATCCTGCGCAGCGATCACGAAGCGCTGGCGCGCGACTTTGCGGGCATGACCGCGCTCTCGCACGACGATCGATTCCAGAGCGGCGAATGGGAGCAGGGCGAGCAGGGTCTGCCGCGCCTCACGGCCGCGCTCGCCAGCCTTGAGGGACGTATCGCCGATCTGCAAACGGTTGGATCGCACTCCGTATTGTTTATTGAAGTGCAATCGATCCAGTTGAGCGAGCATGGTGACGGCCTGGCATGGTTTGGCCGGACGTTTCACCGCCTTGGCCGCGCCAACGGCGAAGCCGCGAAGCACGTCTAGTGCTTGCCGGCTCGACTGCTGCTGCGACGTGGCATATCGATTCCCCCTTTGATTTGAGCCATTTTCCGTCTGGAGAGACTTCTCGATGAGTGTGTGCCTTTTTCTGAGCGCAAGCCGGGACCGGGGCTTGAGCGCGGCCGAAGCGGCGGATCTGCTGGCGTGCGTGCAGCAGTTGGCGCGAGGCGTCGCACCGTTGCGCAAGCTCGTCGCGCACGTGCCCGCCGCGCCTGGCGGTCGCGATCCCTTTCTGGAGCCGGAAAGCCCGCCCGTGTGCGTCATGCAGTTCTACTTCGACGACATCGGCCATCTGGAAGCGGCAGCCGGGGAAGGCGGCCCGCTGGCGCGCCTGCTCGATGCCGAGGCATTCCCCCTGCTCGCCGGTTGCGACTGGACGCAGCAGGCCATGCTGGCTCGTCCGTATGCCGTCGCGCAACCGCCGCAAGCAGAGGGCGCGCAAGACGCGTTCTGCACCTACCTGGTGGCCTACGAGGGACCGGCGGACGATCTTCACGCGTGGCTCGCGCATTACCTGCGCCACCATCCGCCGATCATGGCGCGTTTGCCCGATGTGCGCGAAGTCGAAATCTACACGCGCATCGACTATTGCAGCGACCTGCGTGCGCAGCGTTCCAACGCCATGCAACGCAACAAGGTGGTGTTCGACAACGCGGCCGCTCTGGCGCGCTCGCTGAACTCGCCGGTCCGGCAGGAATTGCGCGCGGACTTCGAAGCGTTTCCGCCGTTTCGCGGGGCGTCGCCTCACTACCCCATGCAGAGCTTCATCGCCTTTGCATGATCCCAATTCGATTCAGGAGACATTGCCTTGGCTGAACCCATCACGATCATTGCGACCCAGTGCGCGAAGCCGGAGCGGCGCGACGACCTTCAGGCGCAGATCCGCCTGCTCGCCGCCGCCGCGCGGGCCGAAGCGGGTTGCCTCGAATACCGGGTGGCCGTTGCGCAGGACAGCGAGGACACGTTCGTCTTCGTCGAGCGCTGGGCCACGCGCGAAGCCCTGGATGCGCATTTTCACACCGAGGCCTTCCAGGCGTTCTGGAACGCACGCATGCAGTACCTCACGCAAGACGTGGACATCGTCGTGGCCTCGGATTTCGTTTAACCCGTACAGGAGCATTCCGGATGGATCTCGAATTGTTGAACAAGGAGTTTGCCTCGATCAAGGCAGAACTGCGCGTGCTGCGCGCGGAGTCGGACATTCGCCGCATCATGGCGCGCTATATGCTGCTTTGCGACGTGCCCTTGCCCGAGCACGGTCTCGACGGCCAGGGCCGCCTGCGCGAAATCGTCAACCTGTTTTCCGCCGACGCGCGTTGGGAAGGCGTGGGGTCCTATTACGACAACCAGTTCGGCGCAAGCGTCGGCCATGAGCAGTTGTACGAGCATTTCGAGCGCTTTTTCAAGCCGGGCTCGCCGCAGATGATCCTGAACTGCCACTACCTCACCTGCGAGCAGATTCACGTGCGCGGCGAGGAGGCCGAGGGCCAGTGGGTCCACTTCCAGCCGTGGATTTTCGACGACGGCTCGTCGGTGCTGCGCTCCAGCCGCCTCAACAACGCGTTTCGTTGTGTGGATGGCGTATGGAAGATGTCGCGCTATCGCACCGAGAACGTATTCATCGCGCCTTTGCCCAATGGCTGGGCCACCAACGTGCCCGACCGTTCGGTGCTCATGACCCCCGGCCTGAAGGTCGCCGCCCGAGCCTGAAGCGTACCGCAAGCCTGCCGCGCCGCCTCCCTCGCGCAGCGCCGCGCGGCGGCGGGAGCCCACGGGCTCGGGCGCACGCGCCCGTTCATGACTTCGCTCGCGGACCGCCATCGCCCGTCATGCCGACGGGCATCATTCGTCCGTCGATCACGCTGCGCCGCGCCCCGCGACCGGGGCGGCGCTGTTTCGGCGAGACCTGCCTTTTCCCAACGCAAGGAGATCTCGTGAAGCCGTACTGTGCAATTCTATTAGGATGCCTGATTTTACCCGTTGGTGCACGCGCGCAAAGCAGCGTCGCGCTGTACGGCATACTCGACAATGGCGTGACGTGGTCGAGCAATCAGGGCGGTCATTCCGCGTGGCAAATGCAAGGCAGTATCTCCCAAGGAAACCGCTGGGGCGTGCGCGGCCAGGAAGACCTGGGCGGCGACTGGGCGGCGCTGTTCAGGCTGGAGGGCGGCTTCAACGGCAATACGGGCGCGCTGAGCCAGGGCGGGCGTCTGTTCGGGCGGCTGGCCTTCGTCGGTCTGTCCAGCACGCGTTACGGCACCTTGACGCTCGGGCGCCAGGGCGAAGCGATCGGCGACTATATCGGCTTGCTCTCGGCAAACGGCCAGTTGCCCGGCGGCATTCTGTTTCCGCACCCCGGCGACCTCGACAACAACGGCGTCGACTTCCACCTCAACAACGCTGTGAAATACGTCTCGCCCACGTATGGCGGCCTCACGGGCGTGGCGATCTACAGCTTTGGCGGCGTGGCGGGAGACTTCGCCCGCCAGAGCGCGAAATCGTTCGCCTTGCAGTATGTGTCTGGCGGCCTCCAGGTGGTGGGCGCCTACACCCAGATCGATCACCCCGCCGAAGCGGTTCCCGAAGGCGTATGGACGGCGTCGAACACGGTGGACGGCAATTACGGGCTCGCGGCCGGCAGCTACAAGGTGCTGGGCTTCGGCGCGGGCTACACGTTTGGCGCGGCGCGCATCAGCGCGGACTGGACGCATACGCAGTTCGGCGATCTGGACCCGACCCTCGGCGCGAAGATCGGCGGCCATGTCACGTTCAACATCGGCGAAGTCGTCGCCAGCTATATGGTCAGGCCCACGCTTCAGTTAGGGGTGGCCTTCAGCTACACGGCGGGCAGCGTGTCGGAAACCGGTCAGACGCCGCGCTATCAGGAAACGGACGCCAGCGTCGATTACTACCTGTCGAAGAGCACGGACCTTTATGCGAGCGCGACGTGGATGCATGCGAGCGGCGGCGCGGTTGCCGACCTCGCGCCGGTGCTCGCGGCGTCGAGCGGTTCTGACCAGGTGGCGCTGCGGGTGGGCTTGCGCAAGAAGTTCTGACGCGCGGGCGATTGACGCAATCCAATGACAACCCGATGGAGGGGACATGCGTAACCTGAACGAAGTGACGATAACGCAGGCGGTGACCGCATCGCTCGCGGGCTGCGAGGATGCGCGGCTACGCGGCGTCGTCATGAAGCTCGTCGAGCATTTGCACGCATTCGCTCGCGAAACGAAGCTGACCGAGGCGGAATGGGCGAAGGCAATCGCCTTCCTCACCGCCGTCGGCCATATCACCGACGACAAGCGCCAGGAGTTCATTCTCCTTTCCGACGTGCTGGGCTTGTCGACGCTCGTGGTCGCGCAAAGCCACGCGAAGCCCGAGGGATGCACGGAAGCCACCGTGTTCGGGCCGTTCTACGTGGCGGACAGCCCGCAATACGCGCAGTTCGACGATATCGCCAATGGCGCGCGCGGCGAACCGTGCTTTGTCGGTGGGCAGGTGCGCTCGCTGGACGGCGAACCCGTTGCGCACGCATCGATCGAGGTCTGGCAGGCCGACGAGGAAGGGCATTACGACGTGCAGGTGCCCGAGGCGGACGGCACGGTGACGCATCGCGCGCGCGGCCGGCTGCACACCGACGCCGATGGCCGTTTCGCGTTCCGCTCGATCCTCGCCGAGCCGTATCCCATTCCGCACGACGGTCCGGTGGGCAAGCTGCTCGAAGCGCTTGGACGTCACCCGTGGCGGCCCGCGCATCTGCATTTCATGATTGAGGCGCCGGGTTTCGAAACGCTCATCACGCATGTGTTCCGCGACGGCGACCGCTATCTCGACTCCGACGTGGTGTTCGGCGTGCGCTCGACGCTGGTTGCGCAGTGGGTTCGCCACGAGCCGGGCACCGCGCCCGACGGCTCGCCTGTCGATGTGCCGTTCTACACGCTCGACTACGACTTCGTCCTCAATCGGGCGGCAGCGGCGGTACCGGCATGAACGCGTTCATTTACGAGGCGCGGCCGTCACGCGTGATCTTCGGCGCGGGCAGCCTGTGTCATCTGGAGCGCGAGGTGCTCGCGCTGGGCGCGCGCCGCGCGATCGTGCTCTGCACGCCGGGGCAGCACGCGCTCGCGCAGTCGGCGCTGGAGCGGCTGGGCTCGCGCGCGGCGGGACTGTATGACCGCGCCACCATGCACGTGCCGCTGGAAGTCGCGCGCGACGCCCGCGAATTCGCGCGCGCCCGCCACGCCGATTGCGCCGTCGCCATGGGCGGCGGCTCGGTGATCGGACTCGGCAAGGCGATCGCGCTCGACAGCGGCCTGCCGATCCTAGCCATTCCCACGACCTACGCGGGCAGCGAGATGACGCCCATCTACGGGTTGACGGAGCGAGGCTACAAGCGCACCGGCACGGATGCGCGCGTTCTGCCGAAGACGGTGATCTACGATCCCGAACTCACGGTGTCCTTGCCGGTCGATCTTTCGGTCACGAGCGGCATCAACGCGATCGCGCATGCGGCGGAGGGGCTCTACGCGCACAACGCGAACCCGGTGATGAGCCTGATGGCCGAGGAGGGCATACGCGCGCTCGCGCAGGCGTTGCCGCGCGTGCGGGCGAACGCGGCCGACGTGGCGGCTCGCGGCGACGCGCTTTACGGCGCGTGGCTATGCGGCTTCGTGCTGGGCAGCGTGGGCATGGCGCTGCATCACAAGCTCTGCCACACGCTGGGCGGCAGTTTCAATCTGCCGCACGCGCCAACGCATACGGCCGTGTTGCCTCACGTGCTGGCCTACAACGCGGCGCATGCGCCGGAGGCGATGCGGCGCATGGCGCGCGCGCTCGGCGCGAGCGACGCCGCAAGCGGTATCCATGCGCTCGCGCGCGATAACGGCGCGCTCACTTCGCTCAAGGCACTCGGGATGCAACACGCGGATCTCGACCGCGCGGCCGATATCGCCGTCGAGAATCCCTACTGGAACCCCCGGCCGGTGGAGCGCGGCGCATTGCGCGCGCTGTTGCAGGACGCGTTCGACGGCACGCCGCCGCGCTCGACGATGTCGTGAGGCGCGGTGAGCGCCCACGCGCTCACCACACCGCCTGGCTCGTGATCGCGAACTGCTTGAATGCCGAATCCACACGCAGGGGCTCGCCGCGCTCCGTCTTCTCGATGTGATCGACGATCGGCAGGCCCACGCCTTCGAGCCAGTCGGAAAGACCCAGATCGTCAGGCGTATCGATGCGCACGAACATGCCCGCGTTGGAGGCGAGCCAATGGCTGATCAGCGCCTTGGCGCGGCACGCGTCGGGCGAATCGGGGGCGATCACGGGGCCGATCACATGCCCGTCGCCAAAGCGGCGAAAGAGCGCGAAGCCGATCAGTTCGCCGTCGCGGTCGAGCGCGATGCCGCTTGCCTGATCGAGCAGTTTCGGCAGCATCTCCGAGCGGTCGAGGCCGCTTGCGCGCGTGGCCAGTTCGATCAGGCGCGGCCGGTCGCTCGCGCCGATCGGGCGCAGCCGCTCGCCCGCGGGCAGCGAGACGAGCGGCGGCTGGAACGCCGCGCCCTGGTGTTGCTGGATGCGCCCGATGCGCGTGAAGCCGAGCCGCTCGACGAGCGGCCAGCCCGTGTCGCTCGCATGCAGCAGCAGCGTGCGCGAGGCGAGCGCTTCCATCCAGTGCTCGATCATGGCGCGGCCAATGCCGCGGCGTTGATGACTGGGCCTGACGATCAGCATGCCGAGCGTCGCCGCGTTGGGGCCGAACAGCCAGGAAAAGGCCGTGCCGACGAGCGAGCCGCTTTCATCCACGGCCACGATGCCCTCGCCGATGCGGGCGGCGAAGCGCCAGTCTTCGGCGCGGTGCCGCCAGCGCACCGCCATCGACAATGCGTGGGCGGCGGGCAGGTCATCAGCGGTAAAAGCGCGATAGGTAATGACGCTGTTCAGGTTTGGGTCGGACACGCCGGCCTCCAGATTCTGTATACGCGTACCGTGACTATCGCATCGCCCGCTGTGGCTGACTAGGACGATCTTCCTGTTTGTGCACGCGAGCGGGCCGGGCCCGTGATGCAATGCAAAACGCGGGGTTGGACCGACAATAACGCGTCGATTCTGCTGATTGCGCCTTTTTGTCGGCGAAAAATGCGGTGGCAGTGGACCTACGATATTTCCCATCGAGACCAAGTCGAGGGAAGCCAGTCATGGACCAGTTCGATCCCGCCGCAGCCGCTGCCAGCATCGCTGAAAGAAGCGGCCATTTCATTGGCGGCGAATATGTTGCCGGGGGCGCGGCGCGCATCGAGGTCGCGCGGCCGTCGGACGGCGTGGTCTATGCCTCGGTGCCGCTCGGCGATGCGCAACTGGTGGCGCGCGCCGTCGAGAACGCAAGGCGCGCGTTTCGCGAGAGCGGCTGGGCGCGCATGGCGCCGCGCGAGCGCGCCCGCATCCTGCGCCGCTTCGCGGACCTGATCGCCGCCGACACAGCCACGCTCGCGCCGCTAGAAGCGCTCGGCTCGACGCGTCCCGTGCGCGACGTGTGCGCGTGGGACGTGCCGTTCACGGCGGAAGGCATCCGCTTCTATGCCGAGTTCGCCGACAAGGTCGGCGGCGAGGTCGTGGCCACCGACCACGATCACCTGGGCATGACGATCGCCGAGCCTTATGGCGTGGTCGGTGCGATCGCGCCGTGGAATTTCCCGCTTGTGATGGCCTCGTGGAAGATCGGCCCGGCGCTCGCGGCGGGCAATGCCGTGGTGCTCAAGCCTTCTGAAATGACGCCGTTCTCCGTGCTGCGCCTGGCCGAACTCGCGATCGAGGCGGGCATTCCGCCTGGCATCTTCAACGTCGTGCAAGGCGACGGCGTGACGACGGGCGATGCGCTCGTGCGCCATCCGGATGTCGCGAAGGTCACGTTCACGGGCTCGACGCGCGCGGGCGCCGCGATCATGGCGGCCTGCGCGCAAAGCGGCACGAAGCCGCTCACGCTGGAGCTGGGCGGCAAGAGCCCGCAACTCGTGTTCGCCGACGCGCCGAAGCTCGATGAAGTCGCGCGCCGCATCGCCGGTGCGATTGCCGGTAACGCGGGGCAGGTGTGCGTGGCCGGCTCGCGGCTGCTGGTCGAGCGCGGCGTCGCGGACCAACTGGTGTCGCGCATCGAGCAGGCGTTCGCGACCCTGCGCGCCGGGGCGACATGGGCTTCGGGCACGACGCTGCCGCCCATCATTTCGCAGGCGCAGGCGGCACGCATCGAAGCCATTGTCGAGCGCAGCGTGGCCGAAGGCGCCACGCTATCGTGCGGCGGCCGCCGCGCGGACGCGCCCGTGCCCGGCGCGTTCTATCTGCCCACCATCCTCACGGGCGTCACGCCGCACACCGAGGCCGTGCGCGCCGAGGTGTTCGGCCCCGTGCTCACGGTGCAAACCTTCGAGACGGAGGAAGAAGCGCTCGCGCTCGCCTCGCATCCCGAATACGGCCTCGCGGCGGGCGTGCATACGGCGGACATCGGCCGCGCGCTGCGCCTCGTGCGCGCGCTGGAGGCGGGCACCGTGTGGGTGAACCGCTACGGGCGCAGCAACGACTTCATGATCCCCACGGGCGGCTACAAGCGCTCGGGCATGGGCAAGGATCTCGGCCGCCAGGGCTATGAAGCGCACCTGCGTTTCAAGAGCGTGCTGATCGATACGCGGACCTGACGACATGCCGACTGCAATGCTGACAAATCGCATGGGAAAACGCACGGCCATGCCGTTATCGCGCGCTCGATGGCGCCGCCGCAGAATCTGCTGCGGCGAGCCCTCCAAACGCGTGATTTATACCGCGCAGGCCCCACGATTCGACGCCAACCCCCAATTTTGTGCTGTTTAAATTTTCCACAGGGACGCACCTCCTCCTGTTTTCGCCACTGAGCCCGCAGCGGGTTCATCACACGAAAGGATTGCCATCATGATCGATTTCGAGCCGAAGTACATCACGTTCGACTGCTACGGCACGCTGACGAAGTTCCGCATGGCCGACATGGCGCGCGAGATGTACGGCGAGCGCCTCAAGGGCGCGGAACTCGAGAAGTTCGTTGCGTTCTTCGCGGGTTATCGCCGCGACGAAGTGCTCGGCGCATGGAAGCCGTACCGCGACGTGGTCGTCAATGCGGTGCGCCGCACCTGCAAGCGCATGAACGTCGAGTTCATCGAGTCGGAAGCCGAAAAGTTCTACACCGCCGTGCCGACCTGGGGCCCGCACCCGGACGTGCCCGAAGGCCTCTCGCGTCTCGCGAAGAAGTACAAGCTCGTGATTCTCTCGAACGCGTCGGACGACCAGATCCAGAGCAACGTGGACAAACTCGGCGCGCCGTTCCACCGCGTGTTCACGGCGCAGCAGGCGCAGTCGTACAAGCCGCGCATGCAGGGCTTCGAGTACATGTTCGACCAGCTCAACTGCAACCCCGGCGACGTGCTGCACGTCTCGTCGAGCCTGCGCTACGACCTCATGACGGCGCACGACCTGGGCATCAAGCACAAGGCGTTCGTCAAGCGCGGCCACGAGCCGGGCACGCCGTACTACGAGTACTACGAAGTCGACACGATCGGCGACCTCGCCACGCAACTGGGTCTCTGATAACCGATCACGCCAAGGCCGCCCGATGAAGCTCGATTCCTACTGGCTCGATACCGCCCCCGGCGGCCTGCTCGCAAGCGAGGGGCCGGTGGAGGGCCGCGTGGACGTCGCCGTGGTCGGCGGCGGTTTCACGGGGCTTTCCGCGGCGCTCGCCTTCGGCCGCCGCGGCGCGAGTGTCGCGGTGCTCGACGCGGGCCGCATGGCCGGCGGCGCTTCGGGGCGCAACGGCGGCCAGTGCAACACGGGCGTGGCGCAGGACTATGCGGCGCTGCGCGCGCAACTGGGCGTGGAGCGCGCGCAAGGCTGCTACCGCGCGTATGCGGCGGCGGTCGAGACCGTCGAGCGGTTGATACGCGAAGAGGGCATCGACTGCGACTACCTCGCCTCGGGCAAGCTCAAGCTCGCTGCGAAGCCGCATCACCTGGCGCACATCGAACGCACGGCCGAACTGATTCGCCGCGAGGTCGATCCCGACATCGAGGTCCTGGGCCGCGAGCAGATTCGCAGCGAAGTGGATTCGGACAGCTTCTACGGCGGCCTGCTCCAGAAGCACGGCGGCCAGATGCACATGGGCCGCTTCGCGGTGGGGCTCGCAAACGCCGCCGTGCGGCGCGGCGCGCGGCTCTACGAGCATGCGGCCGTGACGTCCATCGCGAAGGAAGGCGGCGGCTACCGCGTGGAATCGTCGTGCGGAACGTTGCGCGCGCAACAGGTTCTGATCGCGACGGGGCCTTCGCGGCACGGCCCGTTCGCGTGGTACCGGCGGCGTCTCGCGCCGGTCGGCTCGTTCATCGTCGTGACCGAGCCGCTGCCGCCCGCGCAGCTCACGCGGCTTTTGCCCAACCGCCGCTCGTACACGACGAGCCGCCTCATGCACAACTATTTCCGCGTGACGCCGGATTCGCGCCTGCTGTTCGGCGGCCGCGCACGCTTCACCGCCTCCGAGCAGCCGTCCGATGCAAAGAGCGGCCGCATTCTTCAGCGCAATCTCGGGCAGCTCTTTCCGGCGCTCGCGAACGTGCGCATCGATTACTGCTGGGGCGGGCTCGTCGACATCACGGCGGACCGCCTGCCGCGCGCGGGCCAGCACGAAGGCGTGTGGTTCTCCATGGGCTACAGCGGCCACGGCACGCAGATGTCCACGCACATGGGCCAGGTGATGGCCGAGGTGATGAGCGGCAACGCTGCGGCGAACCCGTGGCGCGATTTCACGTGGCCCGCCATTCCCGGCCACACGGGCAAACCGTGGTTTTTGCCGCTCGTCGGCGCGTACTACCAGATCAAAGACGCTTTTTACTGACCCTGCTTTTCGACAATACACAGCCTCGATACGTCGGGCTGCGGCCCCCCACATCAGACGCGGAGAAGTTTCATGAGCATCGACAAATCGCCTGAAGACATTGCCCACGCGGGCGTGCGGCTCGAGGAATTGACGAAGCGCGGCGCCTCGCGCCGCGACCTCCTTCGCGCGATGGTCGCGGGGGGCATGATGTCGATGACGGGCGCGGGCCTCCTCACCGCGAGCGGCGCCGCCTTCGCGCAGGAAAAGCCGAAGCAGGGCGGCAAGATCCGCGTGGCGACGCAGTCCTCGTCGGCCTCCGACACGCTCGATCCCGCGAAGGAGTCGGTGTCCACCGACTATGTGCGCGCCTACATGGTGTACAACGGCCTGACCGAGTACGACGCGCATCTCGGCGCGCAGATGGCGCTCGCGCAGTCGCTCGAAACGAAGGACGCGACGGTGTGGGTCGTGAAGCTGCGCAGCGGCGTGCAGTTCCACGACGGCAAGACGCTCGCGCCCGCCGACGTGGTCTACTCGCTCATGCGCCACAAGGACCCCGCGGTGGCCTCGAAGGTCAAGACGCTCGCCGACCAGTTCCAGGACGTGAAGGGCACCGGTCCGAACGAAGTGACGATCACGCTCACGGGGGCGAACGCCGACCTGCCCGTGATCCTCGCCGACTCGCACTTCATGATCATCAAGGACGGCACGACCGACTTCAAGACGGCCGTGGGCACTGGCCCGTTCAAGCTCAAGGACTTCTCGCCGGGCGTGCGCACGGTGGTCGTGCGCAACGAGCGCTACTGGAAGCCGGGCCTGCCGCATCTGGACGAGATCGAACTGGTCGGCATCGGCGACGAATCGGCGCGCGTGAACGCGCTGCTCTCGGGCGACGTGCAGCTCATCAACCAGGTGAGTCCGCGCTCGACCTCGCGCATCAAGGGCACGCCGGGCTTCGCCGTGAAGGAAACGAAGACGGGCCAGTACACCGACCTCATCATGCGCGACGAAGGCGGCATCACGGGCAACGCCGATTTCCGCCGCGGCATGATGCACCTGTTCGACCGCGAGCAGATCCGCAACGCCGTGTTCCTCGGCTACGGCGCGATCGGCAACGACCAGCCGATCGACCCGACCAATAAATACTATTTCGCAGGGCTGCCCGAGCGCACCTACGATCCGCAGAAGGCGAAGTTCTACTTCCAGAAGGCGAAACTCGGCAGCACGCCGCTACAGATCTACGCGTCGCCGGCGGCGGACGGCTCGGTCGAAATGGCGATGCTGCTCCAGCAGGTCGCGCCGCAGGCGGGCCTGAACCTCCAGGTGGTGCGCACGCCGGGCGACGGCTACTGGTCGAACCACTGGATGAAGCACCCGCTGACCTTTGGCAACATCAACGCGCGCCCGAGCGCCGACGTGATCTTCACGCAGTTCTTCAAGTCGGACGCACCGTGGAACGAGGCGAACTGGAAGGACCCGAAGTTCGACCAGATGCTGCTGGCCGCGCGCGGCGAACCCGACGACGCCAAGCGCAAGAAGATCTATGGCGACATGCAGGTGCTCGTGCACAGCGACGGCGGCATCGGCATTCCGCTGTTCCTGAGCTCGCTCGACGCGCACACCACGAAGCTCAAGGGCCTCGGCTCGATTCCGATTGCGGGCCTCATGGGCTTCAAGTTCGCCGAGAACGTCTGGCTCGAAGCGTGATTGAAGCGTGATGGATGCTTGATGATTGCGGCCGGGCGCGCCTGAGTTGGCAAGTTCGGCCACCGATTTCCCGCTTCACCAGGATGAGGAGGCGACACCCGATGAAAGCCCACGCGCAACGACTCATTGCCGCGCGTCTCGGTCTCGCGCTGCTCACGTTGCTGATCGTCTCGGCAATCGTGTTCGGCCTCACGGGCCTCTTGCCCGGCGACGCCGCGCAGCAGGCGCTGGGCCAGGCGGCCACGCCCGAGCAGGTGGCCGCGCTGCGTCACCAGTTCGGCCTCGACCAGCCCGCGCTCACGCGCTACCTGCACTGGCTCCTGCATGCCGCGACGGGCAACTTCGGCACGTCGGTGTCGAATAACCAGCCGGTGAGCGAATTGATCGCCACGCGCCTGCCCAACTCGCTCGTGCTGGCGGGGCTCACCACGCTCGTTTCGGTGCCGCTCGCGCTCGCCATCGGCATCTTTTCCGCCGTGTTCCGCGGTTCGCTGCTCGATCGCGCGCTCAACGTGCTCACGCTTTCCGCCGTGGCCGTGCCCGAGTTCCTCGTCGCCACCATCGCTGTGCTGATCTTCGCGGTGAAGCTGCGCTGGCTGCCCGCGCTCTCGTACCTCTCGGAGGTGGATTCGTTCGGCACGCTGCTGCGCATCTACGCCATGCCGGTCATGACGCTGTGCTGCGTGATCGTCGCGCAGATGGCGCGCATGACGCGCGCGGCCGTGCTCGACCAGCTCGGTGCGCCGTATGTGGAAATGGCGCGCCTGAAGGGCGCGTCGCCCGCCCGCATCGTGCTGCGCCATGTGCTGCCCAACACGATCGGCCCGATCGCCAACGCCGTCGCGCTGAGCCTCTCTTACCTCTTTGGCGGCGTGGTGATCGTGGAGTCGATCTTCAACTATCCGGGCCTCGCGAGCCTCATGGTCGACGCCGTGACGAACCGCGACCTGCCGCTCGTGCAGGGCTGCGTGATGGTGTTCTGCGCCGCGTATCTGGTGCTCGTGCTGATCGCGGACCTGTGTCAAATCGTATCCAACCCGAGGCTGCGTCAACGATGAACCGACCCGCCACATCTCACGCCACGACCGTGCTCTACGCAACCAGCGAGAGCGAGGAACGGCCCGCCGCCGAAGCCGCGAAGGAAGCGCCGAACGACATTCCCACGCCGCCGCGCTCGCCGCTGCGCCGTCTCGCCGGCCGCCTTTCTGTGCTCGGCCTGATCGGTCTTGCGATTGTCGTGTTCTGGCTCGGCGTGGCCTTCATCGGGCCGCTCGTCGCGCCCTACAAGGGCGGCGCGATCACCTCCACGGAAATCTTCGGCTCGTACAGCGCGGCGCATCTGCTCGGCACCGATTTCCTCGGCCGCGACATGCTGAGCCGCGTGCTCTACGGCACGCAGTACACCGTGGGCCTCGCGCTCGCCGCCACGCTGCTCGCAAGCGGCATCGGCATATTCTTCGGACTGCTTGCCGCTGTCGCGCCGCGCTGGATCGACGAGGTGTTGAGCCGCATTTTCGACGCGCTGATCTCCATTCCGAGCAAGGTGCTCGCGCTCGTGGTGATCGCGGCGTTCGGCTCCTCGGTGCCGATGCTGATCACGGTGGCGGCGCTCGCCTATATTCCGGGCGCGTTCCGCATTTCGCGCTCGCTCGCCGTGAATCTGATGACGCTCGAATACGTGCAGGTCGCCAGAGCCCGCGGCGAAGGGCTGTTCTACATTGCCCGCGTGGAAGTGCTGCCGAACATGATCCACCCCATGCTTGCCGACTTCGGCCTGCGTTTCGTGTTCATCGTGCTGCTGCTGAGCGGCCTGTCGTTCCTGGGGCTCGGCGTCCAGCCGCCGGATGCGGACTGGGGCTCGCTCGTGCGCGAGAACATCGGCGGCCTCGCGGAAGGCGCGCCCGCCGTGCTGATGCCGGCCGTGGCCATCGCGACGCTCACGGTCGGCGTAAACCTGCTCATCGACAGCCTGCGTCGCCACGGCGGCCGCGCGCATGGAGGCGGAAAATGAACATGATCGAAGTGACGGACCTGCGCGTGGTCGCGGGCGCGGCGCCCGATCCGGTCGTCGAGATCGTCAAGGGCGTCGACTTCACCGTGAAGAAGGGCGAAGTGCTCGCGCTGATCGGCGAATCGGGCTCGGGCAAGACCACCATCGCGCTCTCGCTGCTCGGCCATGCGCGCGACGGTTGCGCCATTGCGGGCGGCAGCGTGAAGATCGGCGGCACCGACGTGCTCGCGCTCGACGAACGCGGCCGCCGCGCGTTGCGCGCGCGCACCGTGGCCTATGTCGCGCAGAGCGCCTCGGCGGGCTTCAACCCGGCGCGCACGATCATGGACCAGGTGACCGAGCCCGCGCTGCTGCACAAGCTCATGTCGCCCGCAGCGGCGCGCGAGAAGGCGGTGAGCCTGTTCCGCGCGCTCGCGCTGCCCGCGCCGGAGACGATCGGCGCGCGCTATCCGCACCAGGTGTCGGGCGGCCAGTTGCAGCGCCTCATGGCCGCGATGGCGCTCATCACCGACCCCGCCGTGGTCGTGTTCGACGAGCCCACCACGGCGCTCGACGTGACCACGCAGATCGAAGTGCTGGCGGCCTTTCGCAAGGTCGTGCGCGAACTGGGCACGACAGCCGTGTACGTGTCGCACGATCTCGCGGTGGTCGCGCAGATGGCTGATCGTATCGTCGTCCTGAACAATGGCGCGGTGCGCGAGAATGGCACGACGCTCCAGGTGCTCGACGCGCCTGAGGACGACTACACGCGCGCGCTGCTGGCGGCGCGCCGCCACCCCGACCCCGGTCCGCCCGCCGCGCCCCCGGCCGCCGAAGTGCCGCTGCTCGAAGTGCGCAACCTGATCGCGGGCTACGGTCGCGTGGATGCGAACGGCGTGCCCGCCGCGCGCGTGCTGGAGGACGTGAGCCTGCGCATTGCGCGCGGCAGCGCGCTGGGCGTGATCGGCGAATCGGGTTCGGGCAAGACGACGCTCGCGCGCGTGGTGGCGGGGCTCGTGGAACGCGCGCGCGGCGAAGTGCTGCTCGACGGCGTGCCGCTGCCCGCCACGCTTTCGGCGCGCACGCCCGACCAGTACCGCCGCATCCAGATCGTGTTCCAGAACGCCGACACGGCGCTCAACCCGAGCCGCACGATCGCCGACATCCTCGCGCGGCCCATGTGCTTCTATCACGGCCTGCGCGGCGCGGCGGCGAAAAAACGCATGCTCGAACTGCTCGACCTCGTGAAGCTGCCTGCCTCGATTGCGAAGCGTCAGCCGGGCGGTCTCTCGGGCGGCCAGAAGCAGCGCGTGAACCTGGCCCGCGCGCTCGCGGCGGAACCGGCGTTGATTCTGTGCGACGAGGTGACGTCCGCGCTCGACACCGTCGTCGGCGCGGCGATTCTCGATCTGCTCGGCGAATTGCGCCGCGAGCTGGGCGTCTCGTACATGTTCATCAGCCACGATATTTCCACGGTGCGCGCGATTTGCGACGACGTCGTCGTGCTGTACGGCGGCCAGTGCGTCGAGGCGGGCCAGCGCGACGTGCTGGAGGCGCCGCCTTATCACCCCTACACGGGCCTGCTGGTCGATTCGGTTCCGGCGTTGCAGCCGGGCTGGCTCGACGCGCGGCGCGCCGTGGCGGGCGCGGCGCTGCCGCCGCTCGGGGCGTCGGCCGAGGTGCGCGAGCTGTGCGCGTTTCGCGCGCGTTGCCCCGTGCGTATCGATGGCGCGTGCAACGTGAGCGCGCCCGCGATGAAGCGGCTGCCGGGCGGTGCGCAGATTCTTTGCCATCACACGACGGCGGAACTGGAGCGCTTGCAGACCGCACAGGCCGCTCAGGTCGCGCAAGCCACGCAATCGACTCAATCCACTCAATCCACTCAATCGACGAAGAGGGCCGCCGCATGAACGCGCGCTTCGTGAGAGTCGCGGAAGCGGGCCGCCCGACCTTCGACATCGAGATCGACGGCCGCGTGGCCCAGGCCGCCGAAGGCGACACGCTGATGGTCGCGCTGCTCGCCACCCAGGACGCGCTGCGCGACTGCGAGTTCGACGAAGGGCGGCGCGCCGGTTTCTGCCTGATGGGCGCTTGCCAGGACTGCTGGGTGTGGACCGCGCAGGGCGAGCGGCTGCGCGCCTGCACGACGCCCGCCGCGCCCGGCATGTCGATCGTCACGCGCAACGCGCTTGCCGGGGAGGGCGTATGGCCGCGCGCGCGCAACTGAAGGTGGTCGTGATCGGCGCGGGGCCTGCGGGCGTGCGCGCGGCGCAGGCGCTGGTGAGCGCCGGGCTGCGCCCGGTCGTCGTCGACGAAGGCCGGCGCGACGGCGGGCAGATCTACCGCCGCCAGCCCGAAGGGTTCAAGCGCGCCTACGAAACGCTCTACGGCACCGAGGCCGCGCGTGCGGCGGCCCTGCACCGCGACTTCGACGCGCTGCGCCCGCAGATCGACTACCGGCCCGACACACTGGTCTGGAACGTCGGGGCGCAGTCCGTGCATCTGGCGCGCGGCGCGCATTACGAGGAAGTGGCCTTCGACGCGCTGATCGTTTGTAGCGGCGCGACCGACCGGCTCATGCCCGTGCCCGGCTGGCAGCTGGCGGGCGCGTATAGCCTGGGCGGCGCGCAGGTCGCGCTGAAGTCGCAGGGCTGCGCCATTGGCGCGCGCACCGTCATGATGGGCACGGGCCCGCTGCTGTACCTCGTCGCCGCGCAATACGTGAAAGCGGGCGCGACGGTGAGCGCGGTGCTCGACACCTCCACGTTCGGCCAGCGCGTGCGCGCGCTGCCCGATCTGCTGCAAGTGCCCGCCGCGTTGCGCAAGGGCATGGCGCTTTTGCGCACGCTGCGCCGCGCGGGCGTGCCGGTGCATCGCGGCGTCACGCCGCTCGCCATCGAAGGCACGCCGGAGCACGGCGTGGACGCGGTGCGGGTGACGCTCGCCGACGGCCGCGAGCAGCGCGTGGCGTGCGACGCGGTCGCACTGGGCTACCACCTGCGCTCCGAAACGCAAATCGCCGATCTCGCGGGCTGTGCGTTCCGCTTCGACGCCGCCGCGCGGCAATGGCTGCCCGACGTCGATCACGACGGCCGCAGCGGCGTGGCGGGCGTGTATCTGGCCGGCGACGGCGTGCGCGTGCGCGGCGCCGACGCCGCCGAGCGCGCGGGGCGTCTCGCCGCGCTGGCCGCGTTGCAGGACTCGGGCGTGCCTTTGTCATCGGCGACGCTCGCCGAAGCGGCGAGACTGCGCGTCGAACTCGCGCGCTACACGCGCTTCGCCCAAGGCTTGCGCAAGGCGTTTCCGTGGCCTGCGCATTTCGCGGCGGCGCTGCCCGACGACACCGTGGTGTGCCGCTGCGAGTCCATCACGGCGGGCGAATTGCGCCGCGTGGTGCGCGAAACGGGCGCAACCGAAGCGAACCGCGCGAAGGCATTTTCACGCGTGGGCATGGGGCGCTGCCAGGGCCGCTTCTGCGCGCATGCGGGCGCCGAAGTGATCGCCGCCGAGGCGCGCGTGCCGCTCGAAGCGGTAGGCCGCCTGCGCGGGCAAGCGCCGGTGAAGCCGCTCACGATGACCTTGAGCGCCGCCGCGAACGGGATCGACGAAGCGCATGCGGCCCTCGCCGCGCCAATGCAGCACGGCGCGTGCTGCGCCAAGGAGTTCAGCGAATGACGGATCGCGCCGATGTGATCGTGATTGGAGGCGGCATCATCGGAACGTCGACGGCGTTCTTCCTGCGCCGCCGCCAGCGCTCAGTCATCCTGATCGAACGCGGGCTCACGGGCCAGCAGGCGAGCGGCGTGAACTTCGGCGGCGTGCGCCGCCAGGGCCGCGCGCTTTCGCAGCTTGCCATGTCCAATCGCGCGCTCGATATCTGGTATCGCGCGCAGTCGCTGCTGGGCGAGGACGTGGAGTTCCTGCCTTCGGGCCATACGCGCGTGTGCTACCACGCGCACGACGCCGAATACTTTCATCGCTACGCCGGGCAGGCGCGCGAGCACGGGCTCGATCTCGAAGTGCTCGAAGGCGCGGCGATGTTCAAGCGCTTTCCGTTCCTTGGCCGCGATGTGCTGGCCGCCTCGATCTCGCCGCGCGACGGGCACGCCAATCCGCGTCTCGCGGCACCGGCTTTCGGGCGCGCGGCCGCGCGGCTCGGCGCGCATCTCGTGGAGAACACCGAGATCGTGCGCGTGGAAAAGGAAGCGGGTGGTTTTCGCGTGGAGAGCGCCACAGGTGAGGTGTGGCGCGCGGAGCAACTGCTCATCTGCGCGGGCGCCTGGGCGGGTGCGCTTTCCGGGCAATTCGGCGAGCCGGTGCCGCTCGTCGCGCGCGGGCCGCAAATGGCCGTGACCGAGCCCGTGCCTTACCGCTTCATGCATTCCATGGGCGTCTATACGTCGGTGAAGGAAGAGAGCGTGTACTTCCGGCAGATTCCGCGCGGCAACCTCGTGCTGGGCGGCGGCCCCGCGGGCCCCGCCGATGCGCAAACGCGCCGCGCCGGCGTGCTGCCCGGCAACACCGTGCAGCAGATCGCGCAGTTCCGCCGCCTCGTCCCCGCGCTCGCGCCGTTGCATGTGATCCGCGTATGGAGCGGCGTGGAGAGCTACTTGCCGGACTCGGAGCCGGTGATCGGTCCCAGTTCGACGACGGACGGCCTCTTCTACGCGTTCGGCTTCAGCGGCTCGGGCTTCCAGATCGGGCCGGGCGTGGGCGAGACGCTCGCGGAACTGCTCGACTCGGGCGCCACCGACATGCCGCTCGACCCGTTTTCGATCGCGCGCTTCGCCCACGCGGCGCGCGCCGGTTCCGAGGTTTGCGCAAGCGTATCGACCGCCAGCGAGGCTTGACGATGCAGACCTTCAACGCCCCGGTCACACCGCTACGCGACGCGCTGGCCTATATCGAAGAGAACTTCGACAAGTCCGTGAGCCTCGCCGAACTCGCCGAGGTGTCGGCGCTCAGCGTCTCGCGGTTCGCCACCGTGTTTCGTCAGCAGGTGGGCCTCTCGCCGTACAAGTACCTGTGCGAAGTGCGCGTGCGCCGCGCGCAACTCTTGCTGCTGGCGGGCGTGCCGGGCGCCGTCGTCGCAACCCAGGTGGGCTTTTTCGATCAGAGCCATCTGGCGCGTCATTTCAAGCGCTTTTGCGGCGTGACGCCGAGCGCCTTTCTCCAGCAGGCGAGGGCGCTCGAAGCCGCTTGAGCGCCCCGCTTGCGTCTTGCGTTACAGAATGACGTAGACCTTGCGCATGGTTTCGTCGACTTCCCACGTGCCTTCCGTGTTCGCCGCGAAAAAGAGCGTGTCGCCGCCGCGAAAATGCACGGTTGCCTCGCCGTCGGGCGTGAAGCGGCCGCTGCCGCTCAGGATGTGCATGACTTCCGCTTCCTTCACCGAACGGCGATAGGTGCCGCTGGTGCATTCGAAGAGGCCGGTATCGACGGACTCCGTGCCCGGAATCACCTTTTGCACACCGAAAACGCGTATCGTCTGCGCGCCGGGTGTGCCCGCCGTGCCCCAGTCTTCCAGTGCCTGCACGTTGGCGCTTTGCGCGATCTGCTGAACTTTCATTGTTCGTTAGCTAACCTGATTAAAAAGGGAGGGGGCTCAGCCCGGTTGCACAATGCGCTGCTCGATCTTGCCGAGACGGACCACGGTCACGCCGGGACGCAACTGACGCAGCGAAGGCATCACGAGAATGCAGTCGTCGTAGGGCGTGAGAACCGGCTCGCCGTCGGACCAGCCGATCACCGCGCCCGCTTTGGGGAACACTTCGAGTCCCGTGTAGTCGCCCGCGAAGCGGAAGTCCATGCTCTTCGCCACGACGGGCTCCGTGACGCGCACCACGCGCATTTCAGCCGGCAGCGGTTGCAGCCAGTCCGCAGGCAGATCCGCTTCGTCCACCACGCCCGAGAGCCGCAAAAATCGCGCGCTCACATCGCGCGCCACGGTCACGGCGCTCGCTTCCCAGTGCTGTCCGCACTCGATCAACAAGGCGTTCTTCGCGCTCGCCGCGTCGCCGAAGCCTTCGTAATCGCGCATGCGCCGTCCTTCGGGATGGCCTTCGTCGCAGATCACGGTGGCGGGCGCGCCGAGCCGCGCGGAGAGTTCGACGCCCTTGGCAAGCGGTCCCGCGACGATGAGCGGCATGCACTTCTCATGCATCGAATGCAGGTCGAGCAGCAGATCGACGTCGTCGATCACGGGCCGCATCGCGCGGGCGCGGCGCAACTCGCTCGAATCGCGTGCGAGGTCGTCGAGCGCCTGCGCCGTCCATACGCGGTTGAAGTCCTGATCGACGAAACGCGCGGCGTCGGGGTGCTGCGGGTCGAAGCGGCGATACGCCTCGACGTTGGCGAACGCGAGCGTGAGCTTGCCGCGCCGTGGCCGCAGCCGCGCGCGCAACAGCGCATCCACGACGATCGCGCCGCACACCTCGTTGCCGTGCGTGAGCGCGTTGATCATCACATGCGGGCCCGCTACGCCCGAATCGAACGTATGAACATAGGGGATGCCCGTTTCGCTGCGCTCGTGCGCGGCGATGTCGGGAAACGCGACTTCGATCGGATAGGTGCTCATGCGAGCCCTCCCTGGCAGAGGTATTTGATGGAGAGGTAGTCGTCAAGCCCATACTTCGAGCCTTCGCGGCCATAGCCCGATTCCTTCACGCCGCCGAAGGGCGCCGCCTCGCTGGCGAGCGCGCCTTCGTTGATGCCGACGATGCCCGCTTCTAGCTGCCGCGCCACGCGGTCGATGCGGCGCACGTCCTGGCTGTAGAAGTACGAGGCGAGGCCGTAGGGCGTGTCGTTGGAGGCGTGAATCGCCTCGGCTTCGTTGTCGAAGCGGAACAGCGGCACCACGGGGCCGAAGGTCTCTTCGCAGCTTAGCTGCATGTCGGCAGTCGCGCCCGCGAGCACGGTGGGCGCGTACCAGTTCGGGCCGAGTTCGGCGAGGCGCTTGCCGCCCGTGAGCACGCGCGCGCCACGGGTCACGGCGTCGTCCACGTGGCGCGCGATTTTTTCCACCGCTCGCGCGTTGATCATCGGGCCGATCTGCGCGGCGGGGTCGGTCGCGGGTGCGACTTTCAGCGCCGCCACGCGCGTGGCGAGCTTGTCGGCGAAGCGCTCGAATACGCCCGACTGCACGTACACGCGATTCGGGCACACGCAGGTCTGCCCGCCGTTGCGGAACTTCGCGGCCATGAGGCCTTCCACGGCGGCGTCGAGATCGGCGTCGTCGAACACGATGAACGGTGCGTTGCCGCCCAGTTCGAGCGAGAGCTTCTTCAACGTGCCCGCCGATTCTCTCGCGAGATGCTTGCCCACCGGCGTCGAGCCGGTGAACGTGATCTTGCGCACGCGGCAGTCGGCGAGCCAGTCGGCGACGGCGCTCACGCCGTGCTCGCGCGACGCGCAGATGAGGTTCAGCACGCCGGGCGGCACGCCCGCTTCGTGCGCGAGCATGACGAGCGCAAGCGCCGTGAGCGGCGTGTCCTCGGCGGGCTTGCCGACCACGGTGCAACCGGCGGCCAGCGCCGGTGCGATCTTGCGCGCGATCATCGCGAGCGGGAAGTTCCAGGGCGTGATCGCCGCGACCACGCCAACGGGCTCCTTCACCGCGCTCATGCGCTTGCCGCGCTGCTGCTGCGGGATGAGGTCGCCGTAGATGCGCGTGGCTTCATCGGCGAACCAGGCGACGTACGACGCGCCATACATCGCTTCGCCGCGCCCTTCGTGCAGGGGTTTACCTTGTTCGAGCGAGATCAGTTGACCGAGTTCGTCGGCGTTCGCGACGATCAGCGCGTGCCAGCGGCGCAGCACCGCCGCGCGTTCGGCGGGGAGCGTGTCGCGCCACGCGGGAAACGCGCGGGCGGCCGCGTTGGTGGCGGCGCGTGCGTCGTTTGCGTCGCTGTCGGCGACTTCGGCAATCGTGTTGCCGGTGGCGGGATCGGTCACGGCGAAGCGCGCGCCCGAGGCGGCGCTCATCCATTGCCCGTCGATGAAATTGTCGCTGCGCATCAATGCGCTCAAGGGATAACGCGTAGTCATATGCCGATTCCTTTCCGCCCGTGCGGAAGACGTTGGATCGATGCGAGGAAGTGAGCGCGCACGACGACTGCGCCGAAACCGGAAGGAGGTTTCAGCGCGAAGCGTGTGCGAGAAAATGGAGGCGGGACGCAGGCGCGCGAGGCGCGTGCCTCACGTCCGTCGCCCATGCTCAGGAATGCAGGTTCTGCGAGAACAGCGTTTCGAGCGGATAGTGCGTCTTGACGAACGCTGTCTTGATGATGACGTAGCTGAAGTACTTCTCGATGCCGATGTCGCGCTCCAGCAACCCTTCCACGATGCTCTGATAGTGGCTCACGCTGCGCGCGACGAACTTCAGCAGATAGTCGTAGCCGCCGCTCGCGAGATGGCACTCGACCACCTCGTCCACCTCGCGTATCGCTTTCTCGAACTTGATGAAGTCCTCGCGGCGATGGTCGGCGAGCGTGACCTCGGTGAACACCATCTGCACGTCGCCCAGCTTTTCGAGCTGAATCTGCGCGCCGTAGCCGACGATGAACCCCGCCTTCTCCAGACGTTTCACGCGGATCAGGCAGGGGCTGGGCGACAGCCCGACTGCGTCGGCCAGTTCGACATTCGTGATGCGCCCCCGCTTCTGGAGTTGCGAGAGGATGCGCAGGTCGATTCGGTCCAGCTTGCAGTCGTTGCTCATCGTGATGGGGGCGGCCCTGCATGTCGAAGGTTCGAGTGATGTTATCACGCGGCGACACGGGCGCTGACCCCATTGCCGGCCTTTAATGCCGCGCGGACCTCGGGCTGCGCGAGCACGTCGTCGAGCGTTTTTTCGAGGCGCTCGAACAGCAGGTCGAACTCGCTTTCGGTGAACGAGAGCGCGGGCGCGAAGCCGAGAATGTTGTCGCCGAACGCGCGGAAAACAAGGCCGTTGCCGTATGCGGCGGCCGCGATGCGATCGGGCAGGCCGAGCGAGGCGTCGAAGCGCTGCTTGCTGTCCTTGTCGGCGACGAGTTCGAGCGCGCCGAGCAGGCCGCGATGACGCGAATCGCCCACGAGCGGGTGTTCGAGCAGTGCGTCGAGCCCCTGCGCGAAGCGCGGCGCGCGCGCCACGCCGTTCGCGAGCAGGCCGCCTTCGTGATAGAGGCGCATGACTTCGAGGCCGATGGCCGCGCTCACCGGATGCGCCGAATACGTATGACCGTGGCCGACCACGGCGGCGGCGTCGCCATCGGCAATGCCTTGATAGACGACGTCCGACATCAGCACGGCGCCCATCGGCGCGTAGCCCGCCGTGAGGCCCTTGGCGACGGTCATCAGATCCGGCTCGACGTCTTCCGCCTGGCATGCGAACAGCGGTCCCGTGCGGCCGAAGCCCGTGATGACTTCGTCGGCGACGAACAGGATGTCGAGCTTGCGGCACGCTTCGCGCATGGCTTTCAGCCAACCGACGGGCGGCACGATCACGCCGCCCGAACCCTGGATCGGCTCGCAGAAAAACGCGGCGACATGATCGGCGCCCAGTGCGGCGACCTTCGCTTTGAGCGCGGCGACCGAGGCGGCGATGAGCGCGGCATCGTCCGCATGCTCGCTGCGATACGCGTAAGGCGAGGGAATGTGATGCTGCGTGGCGAGCGGCAAGTCGAAGTGTCGATGAAACGCGGGCAAGGCCGTGAGGCCCGCACCGACCGCCGACGAGCCGTGATAGCCGCGCTCCTGCGCGATCACATGCTTCTTCGCGGGGCGGCCCGTTGCGTTGTAGTAGTGCGTAATGAGGCGCAGCGCCGAATCCACGGCGTCGGAACCGCCCAGCGTGAAGTACACGTGTTGCAGCGAAGCGGGCGCGCGTTCCACGAGTTGCGCGGCCAGTTCGATGGCAGGCTCCGAGCCGAAGTGGAAATAGCCCGTTGCGTAGGGCAGGCGCGACATCTGGCGCGTGGCGGCTTCGACGATGCTTTGATGGCCGTAGCCCGTGTTCACGCACCACAGGCCCGAAAATGCGTCGAGCAGTTCGCGGCCATCGGCGTCGCGCAGGAACACGCCCTGGGCGGATTCGAGCACGGTCACGCCGCGCTTCTCGTGCGCGCGGTAGTTCACGACGGGGTGGATCAGATGCTTGCGGTCGGCTTCGATGAGATGGCGGTTCGGCATGGTTCGGTTCCCGGCTGAAAAGTCAGAGGAGTGCGGCGCTTGGCGGTTGGCTGGCGGTTGCTTGTCCGTCGCTTGTTCGTCGTTACGCCGTTGATTCACCGTTCCATGCTACCGGGCCGCCGCCGGTGGACGCTTCGCCAAATAATTCGCGAAATAGCGTGTTTGTGGCGTTTTGATCGGCGCGCGCAGCATATTCTGCTGCGCCCCGGTCACGCTCAATAACCGCGCGTGCGGTCGATGAGGCCGAGCATCGGCATGCCCGCGCGGTGGCGGCGAATGTTGTCGAGCACGACGTCGACGGCGGTTTCGGGCCGCGTGGCGCTGGCGATATGCGGCGTCAAGCGCACGCACGGATGGGTCCAGAACGCGTGTTCGGGCGGCAGCGGCTCGGGGTCCGCGACGTCGAGAATCGCATGGCGCAAGTGGCCGCTGTCGAGCGCGTCGATGAGCGCCTGCTGGTCCAGTTGCGGCCCGCGCCCGACGTTGATGAACGACGCGCCCGGCGGCAGCTTCGCGAACAGCGCGGCGTCGAGCAGGCCGCGCGTTGCTTCGGTGAGCGGCAGCAGGCAGATGAGGATATCGGTGCGCGCGAGGAAGGCGTCCAGCGCTTGCGCGCCCGCGTAGCACTCCACACCCGGCAAGGTGCGTGGCGAGCGGCTCCAGCCCGCGCAGGCAAAGCCGAAAAGGTGCAAGCGTTCGAGCACCGCGCCGCCCAGCATGCCGAGGCCGAGCACACCAACGCGGCGCGACGCGGCGGCGCGCACGGGCAGCGCGCGCCACACGCGCTGCCGCTGCTGCCCGGCATATTCGAACAGATCGCGGTGAATGGTCAGGACCGCCTGGGTCACATACTCGACCATGCCTTCGACAATGCCCGGCTCGATCATGCGCACGACCGCCACGTGCTCCGGCACGCCGGAAAGATCGAACTGATCGATGCCCGCGCCCACCGAGAAGATCACTTCGAGATTGGGCAGCGTGCGCGCGGGGTCCTCGGGGGGCTGCCAGGCCGCGAGGTAGCGCACGGCCGCGAGGTCGCCGGTATCGGGCCAGAGGCGAAAGTCGATCTCGGGGGCTTTGTGCGCGAAGAGCTGCGCCCATTGCTTGCCGCGCTCGGGGTCGGCCTTGTAGAGGAGCGTCATGATGGCGTGCCTTTGATTGGCGAGGCGGAGGAGCCCGGCGGCTTAGCCGAGCGCCTGCGTGACGATGGCGTATTGCAGCGTGGCGGGGTCGCGCGCGGGCTCGCCGTTGCGCGCCATCTTCACGACCGTGTCGACGCGCGCGAGTCCGACCGATTCGAGCCAGGGGCCGAGGCCCTGCTCGTCGGGCGTGTCGAGGCGCGTGAAAGCGCCCGCGTTGGCGGCGAGGCGGTTGGCGATCAGCGCCTGCGCGCGCTGCCTGTCCAGGCCGTCGTCGGCGACCACGGGCACCGGGCCGATCGCATGACCCCGGCCGAACGGGCGCAGGAGCGCAAAGCCGACCACGGTATCGCCTTTGACCAGCGCCACGCCTTGCGACATATCGAGCAGCGGCGGCAGCAACGCGCTGCGATCGAGCCCGCTTGCGCGTGTCGCGAGTTCGATCAGGCGCGGCGTGTCGCCCGCTTCGAGCGGACGCAGGCGCTCGCCTGGCGGCGGCTCGACGAACGGCGCGGCAAAGCCGGTGCCTTGGTACTGGTGCAGCAGGCCGACCTTGCGGAAGCCGAGCTTTTCATAGAGCGGCTGGCCGGCCTGCGTGGCGTGCAGCACAGTCATGCGCGGGCCGAGCGCGTCGAGCAGGCGCTCCATGAGCATGCGGCCGATGCCGCGCCCCTGCTGATTCGCCGCGACGACGACGAGCCCGAGCGTCGCGCCGCGCTCGCCCCAGGGCCAGCACAGCGCCGTGCCGATGACCGTGCCGCTTTCGCGAACCACGAAGCCGCGCCCCGTTGCGGCGGCGAAGCGCCAATCCTCGCGGGTATGCGGCCAGCCGAATTGCAGCGAAAGCGCGTGCGCGCCCTCAACGTCGGATTCGGAAAAGGTCTCGCAGACAAGACTCGGGGACGCGGGCTGACCGGACACGGCGGGCTCCTTGATCGGGTTTGGATGCCCACTTTGACAGGATCGCAGCCGCGCGAATAGGACGATCCTCTCGCGCGAGCGCAGCCTGCGTAATCGATTCGCTACTGGCGCCGGAGGCTGAAAAGCCGCAGCAACTCGTCGCGCAGGCCGGAGATATCGAGGACGTGCTGCGCACGCGTGAGCGCGACGTAGAGCAGGCGCAGTTCGTCGTCTTCGGGCATGGGGTTGCCGTCGGGGCCGCGCAGCCGGAAATCGTCGGCGACCTTGACGCGCTTCCATTCGAGGCCCTTGGCGCGGTGGACGGTCGAGATCACGTAATCGGCGGCGTCCGCTTGCGCCGAGCGCTGCGCGAGCGCACGCAGATAGCCGGTGCCCAGTTCGTCGACGATGCGCACGAGCGGCAGAAGGTCCTGGCCAAACGCGCTGCGCGCGAACGCCTGGGCGTCGCTCCACGTTTCGAACAGCGAAAACGCGGCCGGGCGGAAGGCGCGCTGGCCGGCCAGCAGGCGTTCCGCGCCTTCGGCGTAGGCCAGGATCTCGGCAGGGCTCATGCGGATCGCGGGCCGCTCTCCCGCCTCCAGTCCCGCCGCGAACTGCCAGATCGCCGTGACGTTCTTGCGGCACAGGATCGCGTCCACCGGGGGCGCGAGCGCGGGATCTTCCACCATGATCGAGCCGATCGCATCCTGTCCCCGTATGGGCGTGCGCTCCCCCAGCAGCGCGAGCAGGCGGCTCGCGAGCGCCGCGAAGGTCGCGCCAAAGCGGAACGACTCCGTGAGCGCGCGCTCGGGCGCGTGGATCTGCTCCATCGCGTTGACCGCGCCCCGCCACTCGTAAATTTGCTGGTAAGGGTCGCCCACGTAAATGATCTGCGCGTGGCGCTGGCGGCCGAGGACCGAGAGCATCACGCCGTCGCTGTCCTGGGCTTCGTCGAACAGGATGAAATCCGCCTCGACGCGCGGCTCCGAGAGCGCCCAGCGCTTCAGCAGCACGTCCGGCGAGATGGCGCCGCTCGCGCTACTCGTGCGGGTAGCCGCGCCTTCTTCCCACATGCGCCCGACATAGGGCAGCAGCCACGCGCGCAGTTGCGCGGCCACCGCCTCGTCGATCTTGTCGTCGACGACGATATGCGGCAACGCGGGCCGCAGATCGGCGGAGCGGCAGAACCTGTCGCGCGCCTCGGCAATCATGCGCCCGATCTCGAACGGCGCGATCTCGACGGCCTTGCCCGTCACCGTGCGCACTTCCAGCGCGCCCAGGCCGTAGCGCGCGGCGAGTTCGTGCGGCGGCTCGCCCTGGAGGCTCATGCGGTTTCTGAGCGAGGCATCGACGCCGGCCCATGCCAGCGAATGCATCGTGCGTGAATCGACGTGAGCGGGAAAACGCCGCGCCGCGCTGGCCGCGATTTCGCGGTTGAACGCGAGGTACATGCCGCGCCGCTCGCCGAATTGCTCTGCCACGAGCTGGAGCGTGGAGGTTTTGCCCGCGCCCGCGAACGCCTTGATCTTGAGGTCGCCCGCGCCACGCGCCGCCTCGATCACGGCCGCTTGCTCCGCCGTTGGAATGAAGCTCCTTTTCACGCGATTCCCGACCTCATGTGCGCTCGCTCCCGGCGACGTTGAGTCGCTGATTTTCGCATGGACCGGCGCGGCGCATGCCCTAGAGCACGCCAACCCGCGCCTGCTTGCCCAGCACCTCGCCGCACAAGGCGAGCCAGGCGCGCGCGGCGTGCGACATGTAACGATCCGGCGACCAGATGTGCGTGAGCGTCCAGTCGAGCGCGGGCTCCGTCACGCGCGCCAGCGCGAGATTGCTGACATCGAGGTGCGCGAGAAACGGTTCGGGCAGGAACGTGGTGCCGAGCCCCGCCGCCGCCATCGCCGCAAGAAAGTCCCAGTGCCCGCTTCTGGCCACGACGTGCGGCTCGATCCCGGCGTCCTGAAATGCCGCACGCAGGCGGCGGGTCAGGGCAAAGGCGTCGTCCAGCAGGATCAGCGGCTGATCCTTGAGCGCGGCGAGCTTCACGGTGCGCCGTCCCGCCCACGGCGCCTCGCGCGGCCCCACGGCCCAGATCGTGTAGCGCGCGATCACGCGGGTCGCGAGCTTCTCCTGGCTCGCGCCCGGCAACAGCACGGTGGCGCCGACTTCCAGTTCGCCGTCGATGACTTTCTGTTCGAGCAATTGCCCGCCATGTTCGGCGAGCCGCAGTTCGAGCTTCGGGTAACGCTGCTGAAAGGCGCGAACGGCGGCCGGGAAGAACAGGTTGCCCATTGGCGGCATGCCCACCGTGAGCTGGCCCCGGCCGAGCTGCGCGACGTCGGCGACTTCCGTTTGCAGTTCGCGGATCACCGAAAGCGCCTGCAAGCCGCGCTCATAGACCACGCGCCCGACGTCGGTGAGCTGCACCTGGCGGCCGTCGCGGATCAGCAGCGGTTGCCCGACTTCGTCTTCGAGCTGCCGCACCATCTTGCTGATTGTCGACTGGGTGACAAACACGGCGGCCGCGGCCTGGGTGAAGCTGCCCAGTTGAACGGTTTCGACAAAGTAGCGCAGCGCGCGGACATCGATGGGCATCGTCGTAAGGAGAAAGAGACGGCGGAAGGCATGAAAAAAACGACTGGATTTGATGACATTAAATCACGTTATGCATCGAAGAATCTTCATTAAACTTGATGACATCTGGAGTCGGATAGGCGTCATTCATCGTACAGATGGGCGGCAAACCGGCGGACAGTGGCATACCAAAGGAGACAGAAGTGCTTGAGGAGCGGATTCGCCTGGCGCCGTTGCGCGACAGGATCGTGACGGCGGACGAGGCCGCGTCGCTGATTCATGACGGCATGACCGTCGGCATGAGCGGCTTTGGCGCCGCCGGTGACTGCAAGGTGGTTCCGCTGGCGCTGGCCGAGCGCGCCCGCAAGCACTCCTTACGGATTACGCTGATGACGGGCGCGTCGGTGGGCCACGAAGTGGACGGCGTGCTCGCCGAAGCGGGCGCCATCGAGCGGCGCATGCCGTTTCAGTCGGACCGCACCCTGCGCAAGCAGATCAACGCGGGCGAGGCGATGTTCATCGACCTCCATCTTTCCGAAATGGCTGAGCAGTTGCGCGACGGCCACCTCGGCCCGGTCGACGTGGCCGTGATCGAAGCGGTGGCGGTGGGCGAAGCCGGTATCGTGCCGACGATGTCGGTCGGCAATTCGGCCGTGTTCGCGGCGCTCGCGAAGCAGGTGATCGTCGAGATCAACCTGGAGATGCCGCTCGGGCTCGAAGGGCTGCACGACGTTTATGTGCCGCGCGCGCGTCCCGATCGCGAGCCGCTTGCGCTGACCAGCGCGGCGCAGCGCATCGGTCTTCCCTTTATTCCGCTGGACCCGCAAAAGATTGCGGCGATCGTCGTCACGCGCAAGGGCGACAGCCCTAACAAGGTGCTGCCGCCGGATTCGGACACCACGCTGATCGCCGGGCACCTGAGCGGCTTTCTCGCCAACGAAGTGCGCGCGGGAAGGCTCGGCCCCTCGTTGCGGCCGCTTCAGGCGGGCGTGGGCTCCATCGCCAACGCGGTGCTGCACGGGCTCGTCGATTCGGGCTTTCGCGGTTTGCGCATGTATTCGGAGGTGCTTCAGGACGGCGCCATCGAACTCATCGACACGGGCTGTGTCGATTTCGCCTGCGCCTCCGCGATCATGCTGTCGAGTGAATATCAGAAGCGCTTTTTCGAGGGCCTGGAGCGCTACCGCTCGCGCGTCCTGCTGCGGCCGCAAGAGGTCAGCAACCATCCCGAGGTCATTCGGCGGCTGGGCGTCATTGCGGTGAACACCGCGCTCGAATGCGACATTTACGGCAACGTGAACTCGACGCACGTGGGCGGCACGCACATGATGAACGGCATCGGCGGCTCGGGCGATTTCGCGCGCAATGCGTATCTGTCCGTGTTCGTGACGAAGTCGCTGGCGAAGGACGGCGACATTTCGAGCATCGTCCCGATGGTGTCGCACGTCGATCATATCGGCCAGGATGTGGACGTCATCGTCACCGAGCACGGGCTGGCGGACCTGCGCGGCCTCGCGCCGCGCGAGCGCGCGCAGCAGATCATCGCGCATTGCGCGGACCCGTCGTACCGTGACGTGCTGCGTGACTACGTGACGAAGGCGGCCGCGCGCGGCGGCCACACGCCTCATCTGATCGAGGAAGCGCTCGCGTGGCACGCGCGCTATCGCGAGCGCGGCAGCATGCGCGCCGATCAGACCGTGCGCGCGCCTTCGCAAGCGCTTACCGAGCCTGCCTGACTTTGCCTGATCTTGCACGATGGATACGTTACAAAACATGCGGGTGTTCGTCCGCATCGTCGAGGCCGGCAGCTTCACCGCCGCGGCCCACTCGCTCGATTCGACCACGGGCGCCATGTCGCGCGCGCTCTCCGAACTGGAGGCGCATCTGCGCACGCGCCTGCTCAACCGCTCCACGCGGCGCCTCGCGCTCACGCCCGCCGGCGAGCTTTATCTGAAGCGCTGCAAGCAGATTCTCGCGGATCTCGGCAGCGCCGAGGAGGAAGCCAGCGGCGCGCATGAACGTCCGGCGGGCGCGTTGCGTTTGCACAGCTTCGCGAGCATCGGGCAACAGTACGTGCTGCCCGCGATCTCGAAGTACCGCGCGTTGCATCCCGAGGTGACGATCGAGCTCACGCTCTCGCAGCGCATGGCCGATTTGTTCGAGGGCAGCAGCGATGTGTCGGTGGTGACGGCCACTTCGCTGCCGAACTCCGATCTCGTATCGCATCAACTGGGGTCGTCGTGCAGCGTCCTGTGCGCGTCGCCGGGCTATGTGCGTACCCACGGCGCGCCGCACACGCCCGCCGATCTCGCGCATCACGATTGCCTGATCCTCAAGACGCCGACCTCGCCCGTGCACGAATGGACGCTCGAAGGCCCGGAGGGCAGCGTGGCCATGCACGTGGACGGGCCGGTGCAGGTGAATATCGCGGAATCGCTCGCGGTGGCGATTCGCGAGGGCATGGGCATCGGCATGCTGCCCGTTTATGCGGCCATCGACGGGCTGCGCAACGGCACGCTCGTGCGCGTGCTGCCGCAGCACATTCTCCAGAAGGTCAACGTGTATGCGCTGTATCCGTCGCGCAAGTTCGTCGATGCGAAGACGAAGACCTGGGTGGAGTTCCTGCGCGCCCATCTGCCCGAGGTGATCGCTCGCGACATGGCGCTGCTGGAAAAACTGACGCGCGAGCCACTCGCGCATACGCCCGTGATCGAGGCGCATGAAGCGTCGGCGGACGTGTCGTGAATTTTTCCCACGCAGCCGCCGTGCCGCTAGAAACGATGCCGCAGGCCCACGGCCGCGACGAGCTGGTTCGCGCCTGACGCACGCGAGAAGTTCGAGATCTGCGCGCCTTGAATGCCGGTGCCTTCCAGCTGGTTCGCGCGTTGATAGATCGTCTCGACATAGACGTCGGTGCGCGGCGAGAGGAAATAGGTGGACACGATGCCCGCCTGGTGCCATTTCGGATAGCGCACGCCGCTTGGCGTGGCGAAGCGGCCTAGCGTGAAGGTGTAGCCCGCGGAGAGGTTCCAGTTCGGCGTCACGTAATAGCGGATATTGACTTCGACGTTGTCGAAGCGCACGTCGTCGCCCGGCAGGCTGATGGCGGTGTCGGCCACGTTGTTGATCGAGGTGGCGTTGTCCAGCCGCGTTTCGCTGAAGATGAGGCCTGCCGCGCCGGAACCGAAATGATAAAGGCCGCCTGCGGCCCACGTGCGCTGCCGCTCGGCATTGAAGGGCGCGCCGGCGGGCACGGCGCCATCGGTGTTGGCCGTTGCGAGGTTCGAGGCGCGGTCCAGCTGGAAGTAGCCCGCGCCGGTGTCGAGATTGCCGTACTGATACGAGAAGCCGAAGCTGTACGCGCGGTTGTTCGCGAAGCCGCCCGCTGCGTTTGAGAACCCGTACAGCGCGCCGAGTTTCAGGTTGCCCAGCACCGGCGTGACGTATTTGACCGAATTGTTGATGCGGGTGTAGTTGTCGAGATTGTCGTTGTCGTAGACGTGCGCGAAGCCCGCGCCGCCATACGAGGTTCCGCCGAGCGAGAACGGTTCGACGAACTGCACGACTTCGTCGAACTGGCGTCCCATCGTGAGCGTGCCCGCGCGCTGCGACGATAGCCCCATCCACGCCTGGAAGCCGAACAGGCGCCCTTGTTGCGCCGCGTTGCCGTTCATCACGGAAAAGCCGTTGGTGAGCGTGAAGATCGCGCTGAGATCGCTGCTGAGCGGCTCGTTGCCGGTCAAGGCCCAGCGGCTGATGTTGATGTCGCCGTTTTTCGCCTGCCAGGCGCTTTGATGGCCGTTCGTGTTGCCCGCGTCGCTCACGTACGCGATACCGGCGTCGACGGAGCCGGACAGGCGGACGGACTGGGCATGGCTCGCGGAACTCGCGAAGGCGATCGCGACGCTCGCGAGACCCATGTCGAGTTTGATTTTCCGGACCTGCATTGGCTTTCCCCTTATTTTAAGTAATGCTTATGAATTTATCGAAACGTTTTGCGCTGCTATACGTTGTTCGTGCGGTTTGCGCGTCGGTATGGTCGATGGGGAGCGGCGGCGGAAAAATCGCGGCGAACGCAAGAGAGTGTTCCAGATCGCTCAACGAAGCCGGTGACAGGCGAGGGCGGGCGCTGCGAGGGGTATCGATCGATTTGCGAAATGGAAATCGCCATATCTTGCTTGACGCGCCTGCGCGAGCCGCTACGGCCATGTTTCATCTGTAACCTTGCGGTTGCCCGCCTGGCATCCACAGGCAACCGTGCTCCCGTAAACTAACGGCGCTGGCTCGTTTTCCGGGCCGGCGCCCAGCGGCCGGGTCCGTGGCCGGGAGCAGGCGCGGCCATGTCCCATTCGATTCTTGTGCTGGAAGACGATGCCGGCACCCGCGAGCTGATCGTGGCGACGCTGCGCGAAGCGAGCTTCGTCGCCCACGCCCACGCCGACACGCTCGAACGCCTGCCCGATGTGCCTGATGTGCCCGACGCGCGCGCCCAAAGCGTCGGCGTGATCGTGGTTGCGCTGGGCGAGCCGAAATGCGATGGCGCCGCGCAATTGCGCCGCCTGCGCGAGCGATATCCGCACGCGCGCATCGTCGCGATCTCGGGCCGCTTCCGCTTCAACGTGGGGACGGCCGCTTCCGTGGCGCGCCAACTGGGCGCGGACCGCGTGATCGCCAAGCCGCTCGATTGCGCCGCGCTGCTCGCCAACGTCCGGCAATTGATGACGTCGCTTGCATCATGAAGCGGCCCGCCTGGTTCGCCCGCCCGCACGACGCCGATGAAAACGCGCGCCCCGCGAGCCATCGCACGACGCTCGCGGGCGGCCTGCTGGTCGTGCTCGTGCTGTGCGCGGCGGCCTTCGTGAACGTCTGGCAAAGCCGCGGCGCTACGCTCGCCGAAGGGCAGCGCGCGTTGCAGCTCGTCGCGCAGGTGTGGGCCGGGCAGGTCGGGCAGACACTCGACCGGATGCCGGGCACGCCCCCCGTCTACGCGCGCGGCGAGTGCGCAGCGCTGCTCGCCGGGCTCGCACAGGTTGCGCGCGACGAACAACTGTCGCTTGCGATCGAGGGCATCGGCGAGGCTCGCGCGTTCGCCTGTGAAATTGCCACCGAAAGCGCCACCGAAAGCGCCACCGAACGCGCCACCGAACGCGCAACGCAGGCCGCTGCCGCCCCGTTGACCGCGCGCGCGGCCGTGCCGGGCCATCCGCTCGTCGTCGAAGTCGGCCGTTCGCGCGCGCAGGTGCTAGGCGGCTGGCGCAGCACCACGCGCGCCACGCTCGCGCGCACGTTCGCGATCTCGGCGTTCGTGCTCGTGCTGCTCTATCTGCTGATGCGCCAGGTGCGCCGCCAGGACCGCGCGCATGCCGGTTTGCGCGCGGGCGAGCAGCGGTGGCGCGCCGTGTTCGACAACGCGCCGGTCGGCATCGTCATGCTCTTGCCCAATCAGCCGTACATGGTCGCGAATCCGGCTTTCTGCCGCATGGTCGGCTATACGCTGGAGGCGCTGCACGGGCTCGCGCCCGACGACATCACGCACCCCGACGACGTCGCGCTCACGCGCGCCAAGGTGGCGGAACTGGAGCGCGGCGCGCGCTCGCACGTGACGTTCGGCAAGCGCTACGTGCACCGCGACGGCACGGTGATCTGGACGGAAATGAGCATTTCGCGGCTGTCCGCTTCGGGCGAACTCGACGGCATGCTGGTGGCCGTCATCGACGACGTGAGCGCGCGCCGCGCCGCCGAAGCCGAGCGGCTGCGTCTCGAAGCGCAACTGCGCCAGGCGCAGAAGCTCGAAGCGCTCGGGACGTTCGCGGGCGGCATCGCGCACGACTTCAACAATATTCTCAGCGCGATTCTTGGCTATGGCGAACGCGTTTTCGCCGCGCTGCCCGCCGATTCGCCCGCGCGCCGCGACGCGCAGCAGGTGCTCAACGCGGGCACGCGCGCGAGCCAGCTGGTCGAGCGCATTCTTGCGTTCAGCCGCAGCGGCATGGCGGCGCGGCTGCCGGTCCATGTCGCCTCGGTGGTGGAGGAAACCGTCGATCTGTTCAAGGCGCAGGTGCCGCGCGGCGTGCGCATCGCATTGCGCATCGACGCGCCCGACGCCGTCGTGCAGGGCGATCCCACGCATCTGCATCAGGTCGTCATGAATTTGTGCAGCAACGCGCTGCACGCGCTGGAGGGGCCAGGCGCGATCACGGTTTCGGTCGATGAGAGCGACATGAGCGATGTGAGCGGCGCCGTTGCCGCGCCGCCAGCGTCGCGTTACGTGCGCATCGGCGTGGCCGATACCGGCGCGGGCATCGCACCCGAGGTGCGCGAGCGGATCTTCGATCCGTTCTTCACGACGCGCCGGCGCGGCGCGGGCACCGGACTCGGGCTCTCGCTCGTCGACGGCATCGTGAAGGAGTATGGCGGGGTGATCGACGTGCAGAGCGCGCCCGGCGAGGGCGCGTGCTTTTTCATCTATCTGCCGATCGCGCAGGCGTTCACCCGCGACGCGCGCGCCGCCGCAGGCGACGAGCGTGAGGCGGCCGCGCGTGCGCCGCAAGGCAACGGCGAAACGATCCTGCTGGTGGACGACGAGCACACGCTCGTCGAACTCGGCGAGGAATGGCTGGCGGAACTCGGCTACGAGCCGGTGGGCTTCGCTTCGCCGCAGGCGGCGCTCGACGCCTTTCTCAGCGAGCCGCAGCGCTTCGACCTCGTGCTCACCGACCAGACCATGCCGGAGATGAGCGGCATCGAACTGATCGAGCGGCTGCACGCGCTGCGCCCCGAGCTGCCCGCGTTGCTCGTGAGCGGTTATGGCACGGCGCTGCTCGACGAGGCGGCGCGCGCGGCGGGCGTGCACGCGGTGCTGAAAAAGCCCGTGAATCGCGAGGCGCTCGGGCGCGCGATCCGCGCGGCGCTGCCGCTATAATTTTCAGTCGTCATTGCGCGACCCTACGCAAAAAATCAAGCCGAAACCCGTGCTGTCATGAACGAGCCCAACCCGCCCCATATTCTCGTGGTCGACGACGACCGGGCCATTCGCGAACTCATCGCCGCCTATCTCGTCGAGAACGGCATGCGCGTGAGCGCGGCGGCCAGCGGCAAGGCGATGTCCGTCGCGCTGGCCGAGGAGGCGATCGACCTGGTGATACTCGATCTGCGCATGCCGGGCGAGGACGGCATCGAGATCGCCCGGCGCATCCGCGTGCAGTCGGCGTTGCCGATCATCGTGGTGTCCGGTTTGCGCGAGGAGGCCGATCGCGTGATGGCGCTCGAACTGGGCGCCGACGACTATCTCACCAAGCCCTTCAGCTCGCGCGAATTGCTCGCGCGCGTGCGGGCGCTGCTGCGCCGCGCGAGCGTCACGGCGGCCGGCTCGGCCCCCGCCACGGGGCGGCAGATCGATGCGCGCGCGTACCGCTTCGCCGGTTGGGAACTGAATATCGGCACGCGCAAGCTCACCTCGCCTCGCGGTGAAGTCGTGCCGCTCACCAACGGCGAATTCAGCCTGCTCAATGCGTTTCTTGCCGCGCCGGGCTGCGTGCTCGCGCGCGAGCAGTTGCTGGAGGCGAGCCGCATGTACGACGACGTGTACGACCGCTCGATCGACGTGCAGATCCTGCGGCTGCGCCGCAAGATCGAGGCGGTGCCCGCGCGGCCCGAGTTCATCAAGACGGCGCGCGGCGCCGGCTATGTGTTCGCGGCGCCCGTGGAAAAGCTCAGCAACGCCGCGGGCTGGAGCGGTGTGCGCTAAGGCCGCGCGCGGGCCAGGGCGGGCTCAGTCGAGCACGTCGGGCAACACCATCGACACGGCCAGCGCGCCCTCGATCACCTCATGTTCGATATGACGCGCGAAGAACGAGCGGGCGCTGCCGGCGGGCTCGGCTTCGGCCTCGGCTTGCAGATGCGCGCGCAGGCTGGCGCGTTCCTCGCGCGTCGCGCGCAGCAGCGCGCTCACCGATTGCGCGAGCGCGGCGAGACGCGCGCGGTCGGCGGCGTCGAGCGCGGCATCGGCGCCTTCCAGCGGCGACACCACGCCCACGAGTTTGCGCAGACGCAGCATCAGCACGCTCGCGTGCGCCGCGCGGTGATTCGAACTCAGCGATTCGAGCCGCGTGGCGGCGATCACGGCTTCGAGCGCATCCACCGCGAGGCAGGCCTGCCTGCGCAGCGCGGCGATCGCGCGCGTGTCGCAGTCGGTGGCTTCGGCCTTTTCCGCTTTTTCGATGGCTTCCGGCGCTCGCGCCTCGTGGTCCGGCGCGTACCCGCGCAGCACCGCCTGCACATAGTCGCTCACGCACGCAAGGGCGCGTGATGCGGCGGGCGCGAGCTTGTGCTGCTCCCACTCGGGCCAGGCGAGAAAGCTCGCCGCCACGCCTACCGCCACGCCCGCGAGGCTGTTGAGCACGCGCGAGACCGCGAGATCCCACGGCTCGCCAACCGGCGTGCCCAGGTGCGCGACCAGCACGAAGTGCGAGGTGAGAAAGAGGATGTACGAGACATAGCTCACCGCGCGCGCGGCGAGCGTGCCGGTGGCGAGCGGCAGGATCGCGAGCGCGAGCAGGATCGGGCTGTGGATCAGGAGCGCGAGCGCCGAGGCGAGCACCGCGCCGAGCATCGTGCCGCCGATGCGCAGGCTCGACACCCTGACCGTTTGCGAGAAGGTCGGCTGCACGATGAACATGGTCGTGAGCGCGAGCCAGTAACCTTGCTCCGCGCTGCGCCAGCGCGCGAGCGTCACGGCCACCATGGCCGCGAGCGCGAGGCGCGCGGCGTAGCGCGCGAACACGCCTTGCGTGCGCACTTGCGCGGTGACGGCCGCGAAGGCGTCGCGCCACGGCCGGCTCGTGCGCGTGGCGCTCGCCGGGGCGCGGTGCGTCGCGCCGCGCGTCTCGCTGTCCGCTTCGGCGACCAGGGTGGCGAGGCGCGCGCTCAACGTCATGAACGCGTCGCGCCACGCGCGCGCGGCGCGCGGCGCGTCGGCTGCCAGGGCTTCGGCCTCGACCGGCGGGCGCGCGAGTTCGGCATGTCCGGCATGTTCAACGTGGGCGGCATAGTCGGCGAAAGGACGCAGGCGCGCGGCGGTCGTGGCGGGGTCGGGCGGCGTGGCGCGGCGCACGTCCAGCGCGCAGGCGTCGATGCCGTCCGCCAGCCGCTTGAGCGTGGCGGCGATCAGGTCGAGCGTGGCGCGCTCCACGGCCGGTTGCGGCGCGCGCCGCCTGCTGTGCAACAGACTTTCGATCCCGGCGAGCAACGCCATGGCCTGTTCGGCGTCGGCCAGCCAGCGGCGGCAGCCAGGCGCGACTTCGCCGGGCGCGGCCGTGATCGCGGCGCTCATGGCGTCGAGCGCGGTGCGCAGTTCCGCACGGCTCGCCGCCGCGCCGTGGCGAAGATCGGGCGTCTGCGCGAGCTTGCTCACATAGGAGCCCAACGCGTAGAGCCAGGCAAATGTCGCGGCGCGTACACGCGTATCGGCGCTGTATTGCCAGAGCGCGAGATTGCAGGCGATGGCCCAGAGCCCGCCGCCAAGAAAGAAAACGGCATAGTCGAGCGCGGCTTGGGCGCCATGCACCGGGAACGCCGCGCACACCGCGAAGGCGGTCGCGGCGAGCAAGCCGCGCAGCCCCGGCAGCGCGCCCCGGCAGCGCACCAGCGCGCCGAGCCACGCGCTCACGCCCGCGAGCGCAATGGCTAAGCCGGGCACCGCGCCCGCCGCGATCGCGCAGCCCGCGGCGAGCGCGCCGAGCACCGCGAACACGAGCCCCTGCGTCATACGCTGGCGCGGCCGCGTGCCCGAGTCGTCGCACAGGCAGGTCCAGAATGCGGCGATCGCCGACCAGCAGAGCAGCGGCTCGTGCCAGGCCGCCGCGAGCACGGCGGGCGCGGCGCAGATCAACCCGCCGCGTACCGATTCGGCGAACGGCAGCCGGTGACGGCCGTGCGAAATGGAGCGCAGGAGGGCGGCGCGGGCGTCCATCGAGAAGATCATGCGCGGCCTCGTGAGACTAGCTTGCCGCGCGCGGCTGGCGCACGGGCACGATGGTCAGCGAGCGGATGCCCTGTGCGCCGCGAATCAGCACGCCTTCGATATCGGCGGTGGCCGACGGCCCGCTCATGAGCACCGCATAGCGGGACTCGAAGAACTCGCGCCGCCGGTAGGCGTGATGCAGATTGCTCACGATCTGATCGGGATCGAGCAGCGCGACCAGGTGCTGCGGGAGATAGCCGAGCGCATTCACGCGATACTCGTGCTCGCTCAGCCAGATCGAGCCGGTTTCCGCGACCGCGAATGCGGGCCGCACCACGCCCACGTCCACGTCTTCGAGATCGTGCGGGCGGGCGATCGTTGCCAGGTCGCGCGTGCCGCGCACTTCGGGCGTGGCCGAGCAGATCACGCGCGCGGACGCAAAGCGCGTGCGAATGAAGGCGTCGAGATCGCCGTCGGCGGGCGGCTCGCACCATACGCCGCCCAGTCGCGCGAGCGAGGTCTTGAAGGTGTCGAGCACGGCCTCGGGCGGTATGTCGTACAGAGGGACCGTGGGCAGCGGCCGCGCGGCGCGCTCCACCTCGCGCAAACGGGAAAGAATGGCTTCGCGGCTACTCATGGCTTGTTCCTCTTGTTGTGCTTCAGATACCAGTCGCGGAAGGTTTCCTTCGGCGCCTCGGGTAGCTCGCGCTGCTTGCCCCATGCGTTGAGCGGATTGTAGAGCACCGCGCGCGGCAACGTCGCCACCGCTTTGCCCGCGCCCTTGATCGCCGCGCGATACAGCTTCGGATGCGCGAGCACTTTGCCCGCGACCTTCATGGCTTCGCGCTTGACGAAGGGCAGTTCGTGCTGTTCGGCGATGATCTGCCGCCATTTGTAGATCTGTTCGTGAATATTGATCTTCACGGGGCAGACATTGGTGCAACTGCCGTTGAGCGTCGAGGCGAACGGCAGCGAGCTGTACTTCTTCAGGTCGAAGGTGGGATTGATGATCGCGCCGATCGGCCCGGAATACACGCCGCCATAGCTCAGGCCGCTGCTGCGCCGGTACACCGGGCAGGTGTTCATGCAGGCGCCGCAGCGAATGCATTTGAGCGAGTACCAGAAGTCGTCCATCGCGAGGCGTGCCGAGCGGCCGTTGTCGACCAGCACGAAGTGCATCTCGCCGCCGTCGCGCGGACCGCGAAAATGCGAGGTGTATTGCGTGATGGGCGAGCCGAGCGCATTGCGCGAGAGCATGCGGATAAATACGCCGAGATGTTCGAGCTTGGGAATGAGCTTCTCGATGCCGATCGAGGCGATATGCAGCGGCGGCACGTTGGCGCTCAGGTCCGCATTGCCTTCGTTGGTGCAGACGGTGATGCCGCCCGTTTCCGCGACCGCGAAATTGCAGCCCGTCATGCCCGCGTCGGCGCGCAGGATGCGCGGGCGCGTGGCCTGGCGCTGCGCTTCGGCCAGCTTCGGAATGTCGCTTTCGTTCGGGTCGGTGCCGTAGTTCTGCGCGAAGGTTTTCGCCACGTCGGTCGCGAGCTTGTGCACGGCGGGCACGACGATGTGCGAGGGCATCTGGTCGTCGAGCTGCTGGATCTGCTCGCCGAGATCGGTCTCCACCACGGCAATGCCGCGCGCCTCCAGATACGGGCGCATTTCGCATTCCTCAGTGAGCATCGACTTGCTTTTCACGAGCAGCCGCGCGCCGCGCGCGCTGAGTATTTCGTGGACGATGCGGTTGTGTTCCTCCGCGTCCTTCGCCCAGTGCACGACGACGCCGTTGGCCGTGGCGTTGCGCTCGAATTCCTCCAGATAGTCGGGCAAATGGGTCAGCGTGTGCTCCTTGATCGCGGACGCGAGCGAGCGCAGTTCCTCCCATTCGGCAATGCCGTGCACCTCGACGTCGCGCGCGGAGCGCAAATCCCACAGGCGCTTGTCGTGAAACGCAATGTGCTTTTCGTCGGCGATGAACTGCTTCGAATACCCCGCATGATCGACGCGCTTCATGCCGTTGCTCCGTTGAGAATCTGTGCGATGTGGATGAACTTCAGACCGAGGCCCAGGCGCTCCGAGCAGCCTTTCTGATGCATCAGGCACGACGAATCCGCCGAGACGATGTATTCGGCGCCGTTGCGCTTGTGGTCGCGCACCTTGTCGCCGCCCATGCGCGCGGAAACGGGTTCCTCCGACACGCAGAACGTGCCGCCGAAGCCGCAGCATTCGTCGGGGCGATCGGGGTGAATGAATTCGATGCCCTTGACGTTTTGCAGCAGCGCAAGCGGCTTGGAAAAGAACGGCTCGTCGATTTCCGACGTGCTGGCGGTGTGAAGACCGCGCAGCGTGCCGCAACTGTTGTGCAGCCCGACCTTGTGCGGAAACGACGCCCACGGGAATGCGCGCACGTTGAGCACGTCGTGGATGAATTCCACCAGCTCGAACGTACGGCGGCGCACCGCGAGGGTGTCGCGCGACTGGTCGGCCGCGGTCAAGTGGTCGCGCACGTGATGCACGCAACTGCCGCTAGGCGAAACGATGTAATCGTAGCCCGTGAAATTGCGCACGAAGAGATTCTCCGTGGCGGCGGCCTCTTTTTCGCAGCCGCTGTTGCCCATCGGCTGGCCGCAGCAGGTCTGATCCAACGGATAGTCCACCGTGCAGCCCAGACGCTCCAGCAGTTGCAAGGTGGCGACGCCCACTTCGGGGAAGAAGGCGTCGATGAAACACGGAATAAACAGCGCGACTTTCATTGCATCGGCTCCTCGAACAAAGCCTGCGCATGCGGGCGGCGCGGCCCGGCGCAGGCGTGATCGAGAGTGTGCAAGCGCGCGATTGCGCCCGCATTTCGAGGCGCGCCGCGCGCATTACATCTGTAACGCGGCATGTAACCGGGTGGCCGTGCGAGTGTCGCCGGCCCATGACCGCTAGTTCCGATCGGACAATTACGGTCTCCTTGCGCATGGAAGACCGGATAGCGCGGGTTGGCGTGGTAGTTTGAAGGCTCTCTCGCTGACGGGCTTCGGCTACCGGTTGCCGCCCGTCAGTCCCCTCGCCGCACCGCCGTTGGCGACGGTGCGGCGCCTTTTTTTCGGCTGCGCAAATTCGACGGACGCCCCGGCAGAGGAAAGCACTATGGACGACCACGGCATCGTGAAGAACGCGCATCTGCGCAATGCAATCGATCATGCCCGGCGGCAGATCGATGCGCTCGACCCCAAAGATCCGCAGCAGGGGCTTTGGCGGCGCTCCTGGGAAGAGAAGGTCGAACAGTGGACCGAATGGCAGAACGGCGAGCCCGCGCCTTTCGAAGAGGAAATCTCGCGCGTGCTCGACGTCAATGCGAACGCCGAGGCCGAGATTCAGCAGCGGCGCGCGCGCATGGCCGCGCTGGAGACACTGCTCGCAACCGAGACGAACCCGCGCCACCGCCTGATGGCGGAGCAGGAAATGCAGATGCACGCGCGCAACATCGCGGAACTCGCGGCGTTGAACGAGCGCTTCAAGCAAGCGCTCGATCTTTAGGCCCTAGTTCCGATCGGACAAAGCCGTTCACATTCCGGCAGAAGGCTGGACCGCGCCGCGCCGCATGTTAGCCTCGAAGCTCTCCCAGTTGATGGGTATCAGGAGCGAGAGTCCCGCCCGTCAGCTTGTTGGCCGCACCGGGGCAAGCCCGGTGCGGCGTTTTTTCGTGTGGTGGCCGTGCGTTATTCACCATCGTGCTGACTCGCCATCGATCGATCCCCGCCGCCGCACGCTGGCGTCATGGTCCGCGCCGCCAATACCGGCGCAGGACCTGGCTGCGCCGGTATTGGCTGCCGTGAAGCCGGGCACGTCCCGCCTCACGCTCGCCCTTACGCGGCTGGCGCGACCGACGCGCCCACGATCCCATGCCGCGCGAGCGCCTCGGCGACGAAGCCGGATGCCTTGGCCTCTTCGACGAACGCATGCAGTGCCTGCGCCGCCGCTGCGCCACGGCTTTTCGGCACGCCCATCGCCTGGCGGATCACCATGAAACGCTCGTCGAGCAGGCGCAGGCCGTGGGCCTCGCGCGCATCGGCTTCGAGTTGCTGCTTTACGCCTGCCGCGACTTCCAGGTTTTGGTCGAGGAAGGTCTGGACGACGCTCGGCGAGGTCGGCGCGCGCACGATCTGCGCGTGCTTCAATTCGCGCGTGAGGAACAGATCGTAGGCGCTGCCTTTGCCCACGGTCACGCGGTGTTGCGGCTGGTCGACCTCCTCGTTGCGGCGAATCGGCGAGGCGTCTCGCACGAGGTAGTAGCCTTCGATCAGCACGTATGGCGCGGTAAACGCGATGGTTTCGCCGCGCAGCGGGTCCACGGCGAAGAAGCCGAAGTCCGCGCGCTCCTCGCTCACCGCCTGCACGGACTTGCCGGCCGCATCGAACACCACGAGTTCCAGCGCCACGCCCACCGTGGCGGCAAAGGCGCGCGCGAGATCGACCGACACGCCGGCCGGCGCGCCGCTTGCGTCCGTGCCCGCGAGAATGGGGTTGCCCAGATTGATCGATGCCCGCAGCTTGCCCGTGGGCGTGAAGGCGCGAATGATGGACGGATCGGGTTTCATGTGGGTGGAATGGAATTGAGGTTAGGGATGCGTTCAGCCGCAGATGCGCGCTTCGCCCGACTCGCGCCGCGCGCTTGCTCGCGGTCGCAGCAGGATCGCCACGGCCAGCACGCTGGCGAGCGCGATGCCGCCCGCCAGCACGAACGCGCTGAAGAACGTGTGGCTTTGCTGGACGAGAAAGCCCGTGACCGCCGGGCCGACGATACCCGCGCAGTTCGCGATCGCATGCACGCAGCCGCCGACGCTGCCGAGCTTCGGGCCGGGAATCGTGTCCTGAATCAGCGCCCAGTACGTGCTGCCGCTCAAGTACAGCGCGAACACGGCAACGGCCATCAGCAGCAGCGCGCCGGCCGTGGTCGTCACGGCGCCCGCGAGCGTCACGCAAACGCCCGCGGCGCCCAGGCATACGATCAACACCCACTTGCGCGCGCGCAGCGCGTTGCCCGTGCGGCGGAAGATCAGGTCGGAGAGCACGCCGCTCAGGCCGTAGCCGATAAAGCCCAGCAGCCATGGCAGCACCGTCGCGAGGCTCATGCTTTTCAGGCTCAGATGGCGGTCCATCGTCAGGAAGCTCGGGAACCACGTGAGGAAGAAGAACAGGATGTAGCTATAGCCGAAGTACGAGATCATCGCCGCGAGAATGGCAGGCTGCTTGAGGTAGAAGCCGAGGGGCTTCACGTCGGCGGGATCGTCGGACACGCTGCGGTCGGATTCGATCAGGCGGCGCTCGTCGGCCGAGACGCGCGGATGCTGATGCGGTTTGTCGGTGGCCATGAAGTGCCAGAAGATCAGCCAGAGCAGCCCGAAACACGCGACGCCCGCGAATGCGACGCGCCAGCCGTACGCGGCCGTCAGCAGCCCGACCACCGGGCCCGCCACCGCGCCGCCCAGCGGCAGGCCGCAATTGGCGAAGCCGAACGCGGTGGCCGATTCCTTGTGAGGGAACCAGTTGTTCACGATCTTGTTGATCGTCGTGGCGAGCGGTCCCTCGGCCATGCCGAAGAAGGTGCGGACCGCCAGCAGCGAGCCGAAGCCGGTGGCGAGTCCGGTGGCGCCGCACAGCAGCGACCACGCGAGGATCGCGCCGGAGAACACGCGCTTGCCGCCCCAGCGGTCGGCCGCCCAGCCGCCGATGAAATTGAACGCCGCGTAGCCGATGAAGAAGGTCGAGAATACGAGGCCCAGACTCGCCGGGGAAATGCGCAGTTCCTGCGCCACGGCGGGCGCGGCGACGGAAAGCGCCGAGCGGTCGAGATAATTGATGAAGCCTGCGATGAACAGCAGCAGGACGATGCGCCATCGAATGTTTGTCACCTGTCGCTCCCTGGAGCTTGTTATGGGCTTGACGGACCGTGTGCCCGGATGCGCCGCACGGTCGGCCGCCTGTGTTTGCCTGTCTTTGCCGCCTTCAGCGTTGCGGCCGCGCGGTCGCTTCCAGCATTGCGAGCTGCGCCGCGCCGATGTCGATGCCTTCGGCCATCTGGCGCTCCAGGCGGCCCAGTTCGATCTCGCCTGGCACGATCACGGGCGCATCGGGATTGGCGGGTGCGCAGCCGTGCAGGATCGCCGCATAGTCGGCCATGCGCGCGGCGAGCCACGCGGTGCTGCCGAGCCTGTTCGTATCGATCAGGATAAAGAAATGGCCGAGGTTCTGCGGCTGTTCCGGGTCGTCTTCCCACGACTTTACGTGCGTCAGGTAGGCCGCGCCGGAAAGCAGCCCCGCGAGCAGGTCGACGACCAGCGCGAGCCCGTAGCCCTTGTGGCCGCCAATCGGCAGCAGGAAGCCGTCTAGCGCCGCTTTCGGGTCGGTGGTCGGCTTGCCTTGCGCGTCGGTCGCCCAGTCGCCGGGAATCGCTTCGCCGCGCTTGAGCGCGTTGCGGATCTTGGCCCGCGCCGCGACGCTGATCGCCATGTCGAGGAGGAACGGGTGCCCTTGCGGGTTCGGCACGCCGAAGCCGACCGGGCTGTTGCCCAGGCGCGCGTCGGTGCCGCCCCACGGCGCGATGGTCGTTGTTGCGTTGCTGCCGATGATGCTGGCGAAGCCTTGCTTGGCGGCCAGGTACGAGTACGGCGACACCGGGCCGAAGTGATTGCTGCCGCGCACGAACACGCATGCGATGCCGTTTTCGCGCGCGGCCGTCATCGCCAGATCGAGCGCGCGATAGCCCACGAGCGGGCCGACGCCGTTGTCGCCGTCGAGGCGGTGAAGCGCCGGGCCGACCTGCTCGGCGGTGATCGACGGCGTGGGATTGATGCCGCCGATGCGCAGGCGGGCGCCGTACGATTCGATCCGGCTCGTGCCGTGCGTGCGCAAACCGAACAGGTCGGCGAGCACGAGAACGGTGGCGGTGTCGGTGGCGTCGGCGCGATTCAGGCCGAGTGTGCACAGCGCTTCGATGGTCAGCTCGGTCAGTTGAGCCTGGCTGACGATGCCTTGCGGGGTGGAGGTGGGCGGGGTCATGGAACGGGTCGTCTCCTTCGATCTGAAAACCGTGGGTCAAGCGGCTGCTGCGTCACAGCGCTTGCGTTTCGCAGATGATCGGATAGAAGCGGTGCCCGGAACAAACGCATATTTTCGTGCGATTGGTGCGCTGGACGCACGAATCGCACTGAGCGCACGACATCAAGGGAGGGTCGCTTACGCGGGCGCGCTGGCGGGAAGCGCGTCGGGCGCGCGCATTTCCGTCAACAACTGAAGGAAGAAGCGCGCGGCGGAAGACAAGCCGCGCCCGCGCCGCTGGAGGACACCCAGCGTGCGCCGGATCGGCGGATCGACCAGCGCGACGCTCGTGAGCGCCTTGTGCGGACCGCGCGGCATGGCGAGCCGTGGCACGACGCCCACGCCCAGTCCCGCTTCGATCAGGCTCACCAGCGCGGGCACATGGCGCACCTCGCAAAACCATTTCGGGCGGCCGGCGACACCGGCCAGCGCTTCGTCGATGACCGCGCGATTGCCGCTGCCCTGCGCGATCGCCAGATAGTCGAGGTTGACGAGTTCCGCCCACGCCACGGATTTGCGTTTCGCGAGCGGGTGGCCGCGCGGGCAGGCGAGCACGAACGGGTCGTCCAGCAGCGGCGTGAATTCGATGTCCGGCTCCTGGGTGCCGACGTAGGTGAGGCCGAAATCGGCTTCGCCGCGCGCGACAGCGAGAAACACCATCGACGAAGGCTCGTCGATCAGGCGCAGGCGAATGCCGGGGTAACGCTGGTGATAGACCGCAATGGCTTCCGGCAGGAAATAGCGCACCGCCGAGGGCACGCACGCGATCGTGAGTTCGCCCGTCATCTTGCGCGCGAGATCGTCGAACTCCAGCATCGAGTTGTCGACCTCGTTGAGGATCCGGTGCGCGCGCTCCAGAAAACCCCGACCGACGATGGTCAGGTCCATCTTGCGCGTGGTGCGCTCGAAAAGCCTCACGCCCAGCGCCTCCTCCAGCTTCTCGATGCGACGCGACAACGCCGATGGCGACAGATGCAGCGTGTCGGCCGCGGCGCGAAAGCTGCCCAGGTCCGCTGTCGCGACAAAGGCGCGCAAGTCCGAAATCTCGAAGTTCATGCCATTGGCCACGCAGGAGGGAAGAGGCGTTCAGTGTCGACGCGCCGCTGCGCGCTGTCAATTCGTGCGTGCGGCACACGAATCGGCAGATGAACGCAAACGGTGACAATCAATGTCGGACTGCTGATTAATATTGTGCGCGGCGTGTCGGCGCGCTACGCGTTCGCATCGCCGCTGCGGGCAATGCCGGTCTCGATGCCGGCCAGAATGAGGTCGATGCCCGCCAGGAATTGCTCGCGGTCGTCGTGCCCGGCCAGCATCGTCGCCACTTGGCGCACGAACGGGTGCTCCACCGGGTCGAGTTGCGCCCATTTCGCCGCGACGCTTTCGAGAATCGCCACCCGGTCCATGCCGTCCTCGCAGGCGCGGGGCCGCGAAGCGTACTGGCCCGCAAGACCGAGAATGAAGCTCATGAGGGCCGTGGCCGCGTTGAACTGCGCGTGCTCGGGCACACCCAGCGCCTGGATCTGCCCGCCTATGCCTTCCAGGATGCGCAGGACCGCGTACTGCCACGGATCGCGCGATAGCTGCCCGCCCACCCAGGGGTGCGCGTCGATGGCGTCAAACACGCCGAGGGCAAGCGCGCGGATCGCGTCCTGCGGCCTGGGCCGGCTCACCGCCTCGGTCAGCACGGCGGCGATGATCTGGTCCGTGGCCGCCGCGAGCAGTTCTTGCTTGTCGGCAACGTGCCAGTAGAGCGCGCCGCTGCCGGTCGCGAGGCGCGCCGCCAGGGCGCGGAAAGTCAGGGCGTCCTCGCCGTCCTGGTCGAGGATCGCGATCGCCGCCTCGACGATCCGCTCCTTGGTGAGCGCGTCGGCGCGCCGTCTGGTCCGAATTTCCGTAGTCATGGGCGTAGCTTGACATGCATGGAACATTGTTCCAAACTATTTTTTCCATGGAACAACGTTCCATACCCAATGGAAGAAGGCTTTGATGGCGACCCCAGTGACCTTTACGCCCCCAACCAGCCCCGTCACGATTGTCGGCGCGGGACTCGGCGGCCTCGTGCTCGCGCGGGTGCTGCACCTGCACGGCATTCCGGCGATCGTCTACGAGGCGGAGCCGTCGGCGCAAGCGCGCACGCAAGGCGGTTTGCTCGACATCCACGAGCATGACGGGCAGGTCGCGCTCGCGGCGGCCGGGCTCACCGAAGCATTCCGCGCGATCGTTCACGCAGGCGGCGAGGCCACGCGCGTGCTGGACTCGCAGGGCCGGATGCTGTTCGAGGAATCAGACGATGGCACGGGCGGGCGGCCGGAGGCGCCGCGCGGCGAACTGCGGCGCATTCTCGTCGAGTCGCTGCCGCCGCAGACGATCCGGTGGGGGAAGAAGCTCAGCAACATCACGCCGCTCGGCCAGGGCGAGCATCGGCTGAGCTTTGCCGACGGATCGAGCGAGGTCAGCCGCCTGCTCGTCGGCGCCGATGGCGCGTGGTCGAAGGTCAGGCCGCTGCTCTCCGGGGCGCAGCCCGAGTATGTCGGCACGTCGTTCATCGAAACCTGCCTGCACGACGCCGATGCGCGGCACGCTCCGGCGGCGGCGGCCGTAGGCGGCGGGGCGCTGTTCGCGCTCGCGCCGGGCAAGGGGATCTTCGCGCACCGGGAGCCCGGCGCGGTGCTGCACGCGTATATCGCGCTGAAGCGCCCGCTGGCATGGTTCGACGCGCTCGACTTCGCCGATGCCGCGAGCGTGACGGCGAAAGTCGCGGCCGAGTTCGACGGCTGGTCGCCCGCGCTCAGGGCGCTCATCACCGAGGGCGAGGCCGCGCCGGTCCTGCGGCCGCTCCATATGCTGCCGGTTGGCCATCGATGGAGTCGCGTGCGCGGGGTGACGCTGCTGGGCGACGCCGCGCACCTCGCGCCTCCGGCGGGCGAGGGCGCGAACCTCGCCATGCTCGACGGCGCGGAGCTTGGGGCGGCGATTGCGGCGCATCCCGGCGATGTCGAGACCGCGCTCGCCGCGTACGAAGCCACGATGTTCGCGCGCAGCGCGGCCGCCGCCGCGGATTCCTGCGCGACGCTTGAACTGTGCCTCGACGAGCGCGCGCCGTTGAGCCTTGTCGACTTCCTGAGCGGCGTGGCGGGAACACAGCAGGCAGCGCTTCGGGAGCCGTCCGCGTGAGCCATGACGTCGTCATTGCAGGTGGCGGCCCGGTCGGCCTCTTTCTCGCTTGCGAGCTTCGCCTGGCGGGCGTCACGGTGCGGGTGCTGGAGCAGGCCGAAGACCCGCGCGCCGCGTTGAAGCGTCTGCCGTTCGGCATGCGTGGCCTCTCGGCGCCCACGCTCGAAGCGTTCCACCGTCGCGGCTTGCTGGACGACATCACGAGGTCGCAACGCGCGAAGCACGACACAGGCGGTGCGCCACCCGGCGCGCACTGGATGCAGCAGGCGCGCCGCCCCGCAGGCCACTTCGCCGGTATCCCCTTCTTTCACGAGGCCATCGACACCTCGCAGTGGCCGTACCGGTTGCCGGGTCCGGCCGGTACCAGCATGGCGGTTGATATGGAGTCGCTGGAAACGGCGCTCGCGGCGCGTGCGCACGCGCTGGGCGTGGAGATCCGGCGCGGCCTCGCAGTAGAGGGCTTCGATCAGTCGGGAGACGGCGTGAGCGTGCACGCCGGTGGCGAGACGTTCCACGCGCGCTGGCTGGTGGGATGCGACGGCGGGCGCAGCACGGTCCGCAAAGCGGGCGGCTTCGCGTTCGCGGGCACCGATGCCGAGTTCACCGGCTATTGCGTCGAAGTCGAACTGGCTCAGCCGGACCTGCTCGAACCCGGCCGCCATTACACGCCGACGGGCATGTACACGTTTGCGCGTCCCGGAACGATCGCGATGGTCGATTTCGACGGCGGCGCGTTCCACCGTACCCGTTCGATTACGCTCGACCATGTGCAGGCCGTCCTGCGGCGGATCTCCGGCATCGACGTCACCTTGACCGCCTTGCACCTCGCCGCGACCTGGACGGATCGCGCACGGCAGGCGACGGCTTACCGCGCGGGCCGCGCGGGTCGCGTATTGCTGGCGGGCGACGCCGCGCACATCCATTCCCCGCTGGGCGGCCAGGGGCTCAATCTGGGCCTGGGCGACGCGATGAACCTGGGCTGGAAACTGGCCGCGACGCTACGCGGCGACGCACCGGCGGCCCTGCTCGACAGCTATGAGCGGGAGCGGCATCCCGTCGGTGCGCAGGTGCTGGACTGGTCGCGCGCCCAGGTCGCCCTGATGCGCCCGACGCCCAGCACGCGCGCGCTCGAAGCGATCATGCGCGATCTCGTCGGCACGCGCGACGGCGCGACGTATTTCGCCGAGCGCGTGTGGGCGGTGTCCCTGCGCTACGACCTGGGGGGCGACCATCCGCTTGTCGGCCGCAGCGTTCCCGACTTTGCGTTGGCGGACGGGACGACCGTGGGCGAGCGGCTCAGAACGGGCTCGGGCCTGCTGCTGGACTTTGATTCGCGTCCGTCGCTCGAGGCGCTTGCAAGCCGCTGGCGCGGCCGCATCGCGTATGCGGCGGGCGGCGTCAAGGAGCGCCTCGGTCTGAATGCGCTGCTCGTGCGCCCTGATGGCATCGTTGCCTGGGCCGCCGACGATGCGCCGAGGCTGGAGGCCCTGGCCGCAGCGGCCGAGCGGTGGTTCGGCCAACCCGCGTGACCGGTTTGCGGCTTGTGGCACTCAGAGCGCGGCCTGGGACGTTTGAGCAGTACGCGCAGTTTGCGACGTTTGCGACCAGCCGCCGCCCAGCACCTTGTACAGCGTGACCTGGTTCGACAGCTTCGCCAACTGGTCGGTGACCAGTTGCTCCTGCGCGGTATAGAGCGTGCGCTGCGCGCTCAGCACCGTGAGGAAGCTGTCGGTGCCGGTCCTGAAACGCGCCTGCGCAAGATCGTAGTAGTCCTGAGCGGATTTCACGTAGTCGCGGTCCGCCGCGACCTGATCGTCATAGGTCGCACGGCCCGCCAGCGCATTCGACACTTCCTTGAACGCCGTCTGGATCGTCTTTTCGTAGTCGGCCACGTCGATGTCCTTTTCGATCTTCGCGACGTCGAGCGAAGCCTTGTTGCTGCCGTAGTCGAGGATCGGCATCGTGATCGTCGGCGCGAACGTCCACGCGCCCGTGCTCGCCTTGAAGAGTTGCGACAGGCTCGTGCTGGCGGTCCCCGCCGTGGCGGTCAACTCGATCTTGGGAAAGAACGCCGCGCGCGCGGCGCCGATGTTCGCGTTGGCCGCCTTCAGCGTGTGCTCGGCCTCGATGATATCGGGCCGCCGCGCGAGCAGATCGGACGGCATGCCCGCGCCGATGTCGGCGAACATGGCGTCGCTCTCCAGCAGCGTGGGGCCGCCGCCGCCGAAGTCGTCGGGCAGCGGGCAGCCGATCTCGGCGACCAGATTGTTGCGGTCCTGCGCCACGGCGCGCGTGTACGAGGCCACGCTCGCACGCGCGCTGGCAAGCGAAGTCTGCGCCTCGCGCACGTCCTGCAACGACGCGCTGCCGATCTTCATCATGCTGACGGTCAGGTCATAGGTGCTCTGGTTGGCCGTGGCGGTGTCGGTCGCGACCTTCAGCAAGGCCTCGTCGGACAGCAGTTGCAGATAGTCGGTCGCCACGTCCGCCACGAGCGATAGCTGCGTGCTGGTGCGCGACGCCTGGGTCGAGAGATAGTTTTCCAGCGCCTGACGCTTCAGGCTGCGCAGCCGCCCGAAGAAGTCGATCTCCCACGACGTCGTGCCGACCGAGACGGTATTCGAATGGCTCACCGCGCCGTCGCTGCGCGTGTTCGTGAGCGAACCGCCTGCGTCGATCGCGGGCGCGAGCGCCGCGCGCGTGATGCGGTACTGCGCCTCGTATTCGGCCACCTGCAACGCCGCGACCCGCAGATCGCGATTGTGGTCGAGCGCGAGCGCGATCAGCTTTTGCAGGCGCGCGTCCTTGAAGAAGTCCTGCCAGCCGACATCGGGCGCGAACGATGAAGCGTCGGCCGGGGTTGCCGGTGTTGCCGATGCGCTCGTCGCATACGCCTCGCCCGTGGGCCATGCGGTGGCGACGGGCGAGGCCGGCCGTTGATAAACGGGGTCGAGGGAACAGGCGCTCAGCGCTATTGCACAGAGCGCGCACAGAAGCTTCACTTTCATTCCGGATCCTTTGCGGGCTGTGCTGTGCCGCCATGCTCGTTGAACAGCCTGCGCACGACGATGAAGAACACGGGCACGAAGAAGACGGCGAGCGCGGTTGCCGCGATCATGCCGCCCGCCACGCCGGTGCCGATCGCATGGCGCGCGGCCGAGCCCGCGCCGGTGCTGATCACGAGCGGAAACACGCCGAACACGAAGGCGAGCGACGTCATGAGGATGGGCCGCAAGCGCTGGTGCGCGGCTTCGAGCGTGGCTTCCACGAGGCCGCGGCCCTGTGCCTGGAGATCCTTGGCGAATTCCACGATCAGGATCGCGTTCTTCGTCGCGAGACCAATGGTCGTCAGCAAGCCGACCTTGAAGTAGACGTCGTTCGAGAGCCCGCGCATATGCGCACCCAGCAAAGCGCCGAGCACGCCGATCGGCACCACGAGAATGACCGCGATCGGCACCGACCAGCTTTCGTACAGCCCGGCAAGACACAGGAACACCACGATCAGCGAGATGGCGTACAGATACGTCGCCTGCGAGCCCGCGAGCACTTCCTGATACGACTGCCCCGTCCACTCGATGCCGAACCCGGCGGGCAACTGCTTCGCGAGGTTCTCGACGGCGCTCATCGCCTGGCCCGTGCTCACGCCGGGTGCGGGCTGCGCGCTCATTTCCATCGCGAGTTCGCGGTTGTAGCGTTCGATCTGCGGCGGCCCGAACGTCCAGCGCGTTTTCGCGAATGCGGAGAACGGCACCATCTGCCCGTCGTAGTCCGTTGTCGATGTTGAGGATGACGAACTTGATGAAGAACTGGATGAGGAACTCGACGACGACGAATCCGCCCGCACGTACCACTGCCCGATGTCGCCTGGCATCATGCGGTACGGTGCGTCGGCCTGCACGTAGACCTTCTGGATGCGCCCCGTGTCGATATAGTTGTTCACGTACGACGAGCCGAACGCGGTGGAGAGCGTGGAATCGACGTCGGCGATCGACAGCCCGAGCGCGCTGGCCTTCTCGCGGTCGATATCGACATAGAGCTGCGGCGTGTCTTCGAGACCGGCGGGACGCGTCATCGCCAGCAACGGATCTTTCGCGGCCAGCGCGACGAACTGATTGCGCGCCTTCAGCAGCTTGTCATGCCCCTGGCCCGCGCGGTCCTCGATCTCGAAGTCGAGGCCGCTTTGCGTGCCGAGGCCGTGAATCGCCGGTTCGTTCATCACGAAGATCTGCGCGTCGCGGTTGCCCGCGAAGGCGGCGTTCGCGCGGCCGATCACGGCCTGGGCGCTGTCGTTCGAACCGCGCTGGCTCCAGTCCTTCAACTGCACGAAAGCGAGCGCGTTGTTCTGCCCCTGCCCGTTGAAGCTGAAGCCGTTCACGGCCATCATGTGCGAGACCGCCGGTTGCTTCAGGAAGTACTGCTCGACAGCGGCCACGGTCTTGAGCGTTTTCGAAGACGGCGTGCCGACCGGCGCCGAGATCGACACCATGATTGACCCCTGATCTTCCTCGGGCAGATACGACGAAGGCAGCGTCACGTACAGAATGCCGACCACGCCCGCGATGAGCGCATAGCCCAGCATCCAGCGCACGGGCTTCGCGACCACGCCCGCGAGCGAGGCGCTGTAGCGCGCGTTGCTCCGCGAATAGAGCCGGTTGAACGCGCCGAGCAGGCCGCGCTTTTCCTGGTGCGCCACGGCGGCCGGGCTCAGCAGGCTTGCGCACAGCGCGGGGGTGAGCGTCATGGCGAGGAACACCGAGAGCACCATGGCGGAAACGATCGTGACCGAAAACTGCCGGTAGATCGCGCCGGTCGAGCCGGAAAAGAAGGCCATCGGAATGAACACGGCGGTGAGCACCGTCGTCACGCCCACGAGCGCGCCGGTGATCTGGCTCATGGCCTTTTTCGTCGCCGCCTTCGCGTCGAGTCGTTCCTCGGCCATGATGCGCTCGACGTTCTCGACGACGACGATCGCGTCGTCCACGAGCAGGCCGATCGCGAGCACCATCGCGAACATCGACAGCACGTTGATCGAGAAGCCGATCACCGACATCACGCCCAGCGTGCCGAGCAGCGCGACCGGCACGACGATCGTGGGAATCAGCGTCGCGCGCAGGTTTTGCAGGAACAGGTACATCACGAGGAACACGAGGATCACCGCTTCGAAGAGCGTCTTCATGACCTCCTCGATCGAGATCTTCACGAACGGCGTGGAATCGTACGGGTACGCTATCGCCACGTCCTTGGGCAGTTGCGGCTGGAGTTCGACGAGCTTCGCGCGCACGGCCTTCGCAACCGCCATGGCGTTCGCACCGGTCGAGAGCTTCACGGCCAGCGCGGCGGCCGGCTTGCCGTCGAGGCGCGACGACGTATCGTATGAATCGCCGCCCACCTCCACGCGTGCGACGTCGCGCAGCCGGACCTTGGAGCCGTCGGTGTTCACGCGCAGCAGGATGTCGCCGAACTCCTGGGGCGTGGTCAGCAGGCTGGAAGACGAGATCGTGGCGTTGATTGCCTGGGAGTCCGTAGCGGGTGCGCCGCCCAGTTCGCCCACCGAGAGCTGCACGTTCTGGTTGGTCACGGCCGTCGTCACGTCGGACGCGGTGAGGCCGACACTGCGCAGCTTCACCGGATCGAGCCAGATCCGCATGGCGTGCTGTGCCCCGAACAGCGTGACGTCGCCCACGCCGTTGATCTGCGTGAGCGGGTCTTCGAGCTGCGTGGCGATGACGTTGCCGAGATCGATGGAGTTGAGCGAGCCGCCCGGCGACGACAGCGCGACGGTCATGAGGAAGTCGCTCGACGCCTTCGCGACCTGCACGCCTTGTTCCTGCACGGTCTCGGGCAGGGACGCGCTCGCCTGGGTCACCTTGTTCTGCACCTGCACCTGGGCGATGTCCGGATTGGTGCCGGGCTTGAAGGTCAGGTTGATGGTCGCCTGGCCCGCGCCGCTGCTCGTCGACGACATGTAGAGCAGATTGTCGATGCCGGACAGCTTCTGCTCGATCACCTGGGTGACGGTCTTGGCGACCGTGTCGGCGGACGCGCCCGGATAGGTCGCGGTGACCTGCACCGAAGGCGGCGCGATGGTCGGGTATTGCTCGATTGGCAACGTCGTGGTTGCGGCGCCGCCGATCAGCATGATCACGATGGCGATGACCCACGCGAGAATGGGGCGCTGGATGAAGAAACCTGCCATGCGTCCTCCTTACGACGCGGCCACGTGGACCGCCACGCCCGCCTGGACCTTCTGGAGCCCGCTGACGATCACGCGGTCGCCCGCTTTCAGCCCGCTCGTGACGATCCACTGGTCGCCATAGGCGCTGTCGGCGCGCACCGCGACCTGCTTCGCGTGCCCGCTTGCGTCGACTACCCAGACGCTCGCGCCGCCGTCCGAGGCGCGCGTGACCGCGAGCTGCGGCACGAGCAGCGCGCTGGCGCTTTCGCCCTCGTCCAGTTGCGCGCGCACGAACATGCCGGGCAGCAGTTCGCCTTCGGGGTTCGGGAAGATCATGCGCAGCGTGACCGAGCCGGTCGTCGCGTCGACGGTGATGCCGGAAAACTGGAGCACGCCCGAGTGGGCGTACGGCGTGCCGTCCTCCATCACGAGCTGCACGGCCGCGCCGCTGCCCGCGCGCTTGAGGCGGCCCGAGGCGAAGGCCTGGCGCAGCCGCAGCCAGTCGGCGCTCGAACGCGTGACGTCGAGGTACATCTCGTCGTACGCGTGAATGGTCGCGAGCGCCGTGGTCTGGTCCGCGGTCACGAGCGCGCCTTCGGTCACCGACGAAGCGCCGATGCGCCCCGAGATTGGCGCCGTGATGCGCGTGTAGCCGAGGTTGATGCGCGCCGATTCGAGCGAGGCGCGATCCGCGAGCACGTCGGCTTCGTCTTCACGCACGGCCGCGATGGCGTCGTCGTTGTCCTGTGCGCTGACGGCGTTGATCTTCACGAGCTGCGCGTAGCGATCAGCCTTCGTTTTCGCGGAGGCGAGCGTTGCCTGCGCTTTCGCGAGCGTGCCGCGCGCCTGGTCGTAGGTCGCCTGGTAGGTGGCCGGATCGATCTGGTAGAGCACCTGGCCTGCCTTCACGTCGGAGCCTTCGACGAACAGCCGCTTTTGCACGATGCCGCCGATCTGTGGACGCACGTCGGAGACCTTGAGCGACGAAAGCCGGCCGGACAGTTCGGCCGTCATCACGATGCGTTGCGGTGCGAGCGTTTTGACGCCGACGTCGACGCTTTGCGCCACGGGCATCTCGGCGCCGTGACGTTGGCAACCGGCGATCAGGATGGCGGATGAGCAGACGAGTGCGGCGGCAAGCCGGCGCTTTTTCCTCTCCCACCCAATGCTTGAATGATTGAGTTGCGGCATAGATTCCATCAAATGGTGGACGTTGAAGCGCCTGGCCGGCATGCGGGCAGGCGCGATGCGGTAGCGAGCGGCGTCGTGAAGGATTCGCAACGGAGAAACGCACGAAAGCCAGGGTGAGGCCGGCGAAGCAGGTCCGGCCTGTTCACTCGGACTACTAATCGATAGGTCGCGTGTAATCCGGTGAACCCTGGCACGCCGATATTGGAGGAGGCGCCGGGGCGCAGCGTCGATGGCGGTGAATGCCGCGTCTTGCTCAGGCCCCGACTTGCGAGGTACGCATCACGGTTCGAGCTTCGATTCCATGCTCCCGCCTCTATAACTAAACTGTACGGTATGGTTTATAATGGAACGATGGATCGCTGTCAATCGAATGACCCGCCTTCGCGGCCGCATGAATGTTTCAAAGCATGACCGGCGCGGCGGCTTGCATGGATGCACGACGCGCACGCACAAGCGTTGCATCGAGGCGCGTCATGGCGGGTCGGGACTGGAGACTGTATGAGAAAGAAAACGGAAGAAAAGCGCCAATCCATTATTGACGCTGCCCTGGAGGTGTTCCGGGAGGTCGGCTTCGAGCAGGCCTCGATGGCGGAAATCGCCGCACGCTCCGGCGCGTCGAAAGCGACGCTCTACAGCTATTTCGAGTCGAAAGACGTGTTATTTGCTGAAACAATGACGAGCCGTGCCGGAACGGAGATACGGGACGCATTCGATCAACTGACGCTCGACGTTCCGCTACGCGACGCGCTGGTGTCGTTCGGGCAGCACTACCTGGCGGCCGTGCTGCAACCCTCGTTTCTCGCGACGCGCCGCCTTTGCTTTCAGGAAGTCGACCGCTCGAACGTAGGCCGGACCTTATACGAAGCGGGGCCGCGCCGTGGCTTGATGCACGTTCGCGACTTCCTGGCCGGTGCGATCGAGGCGCGCACCGTTCGCCGTTGCGACCCGGAAGTCGCGGCGCGCCATCTGTTGGCGCTGCTGGAGGCCGAACTGGTCGAGATCGCGACGCTGGGTTATGAGGTGAAAGCCACGCGCGCGAAACTGCTGCCGGTCGTCACCCGCGCGGTGGAGGTCTTTCTCGCGGCGTATGCCACGCCTCACGCGCAGTGATGCGTCAAGTCTCCCATGGTCACTGTGCGGAGGCTGCTGCGGGCATATAAGCTCCGAGTCATCAATCCCAAAACGAGATTGATGACTGTTGTATATTTCCTTTTTGAGATATATGATCCTGTCGGGTGGGCTTACGGCCCGGCAAGGGCGAGGGCCGTCGGCTCGGGACCATTTGAATCGAAACGATTCGATTCGAACTCAGCGGACGCACCGGTCGCATCAATCATGATCGTGCAGGCAAACGCAGCGAGGACTTATGAACGCACAGCACGTGCAGCATTTCTTGAAAGCGCTTGGTGTCGAAAAGCCCATCATTCAGGCGCCAATGGCCGGTGTGACGACGCCCGCGCTCGCCGCGGCGGTGTCTAACGCGGGCGCGCTGGGTTCGATCGGTCTGGGGGCGATGAATGCCGCGGACGCGCGCAAGGCCATCGCAGCGACGCGTGCGCTGACCGGCAAGCCGTTCAACGTGAACGTCTTCTGCCACAGCCCGGCGGCTGCCAACCCGCAAACGGAGGCGGCGTGGCTGAAGTGGTTGGAGCGCCACTTCTCGCGCTTCGACGCGACACCGCCTGCGCAGCTCAAGGAGATCTACACGAGCTTCATTGTCGATCCCGATATGCAGCGCGTGCTTCTCGAAGAACGCCCGGCGGTCGTGAGCTTCCACTTCGGGCTGCCCGACGCGTCGGTGATCAAGGCGTTCAAGGAAGCGGGCATCGTTGTGCTGGCAAGCGCCACGAGCCTTGACGAAGCACGGCAGATCGAAGCGGCGGGCGTGGATGCGATCGTTGCGCAAGGCATCGAGGCCGGTGGTCATCGCGGCGTTTTCGATTCGACCGGGCGCGACGAACTGCTGGGCACGTTCGCCCTCACGCGCCTGATCGCGACGCAGTGCGGCCTGCCGGTTATCGCCGCGGGCGGCATCATGGACGGCGCGGGCGTGGTTGCCGCGCTGGCGCTGGGCGCGAGCGCCGCGCAACTCGGCACGGCCTTCGTGGCGTGCGCCGAAACCGCGATCGACGAAGGTTATCGGCGCGCGCTGCTTGGTGAAGCTGCCTCGCATACCGTGTTCACGCGGGCGATTTCGGGTCGCCCGGCGCGCTCGATCGTCAATGCGTTTACCGAGCTTGAACATGAAGACGGGTATCCGCAGGCGTTGCCGGCCTATCCCATCGCCTACGATGCGGGCAAGGCGCTGAACGCGGCGGCGAAAGCCAAGGGGGTATACGACTACGGCGCTCAATGGGCGGGACAGGCGGCGCCTTTGGCGCGCGCGCTGCCGGCGGCCGAACTGGTCGAAACGCTCGTGGCCGAGATGCATGCCGCGATAGCCGAACTCCAGCGCTTGAATTAAGGCTTCACGGTTGCTTGTGTGAATGGCGCGGATATCGTAGCGGCTTCCTGCATGGCGCGAGCGGCGTGAGATGAACCCCGCCGCACGCGCCCCTTACCTCTGTTACTGGCTCGGTAACAGACGCACGAGTTCATCGAACGCCGCGCTCTGGTACGACGCTCGCGAAACGAGGTAGGTGTCGATATCGCAGATCGGGCGGCTCTGGATCGTGGCGGAAGCGGGGACCGTGGAAAGCACGGACTTCGGCAAGACGGCAACCGCGGTGCCGGCCGCAACGGCCGCGTAAATCGCGTGGTAAGACGCGTACTCGATGATTCGCGGACGGAAGCCTTCCGAATCGGCCTGCGTTTCCAGCCATTGTTCGGCAATGCGCCGATACGTGCAGCCCGCCGCGAAAGCCGCGAGCGGATAGCGGTCCGAGGATTGCGCGAACTGCGCCAGGTCGAGCCGGCCGGGCGCGACGAGCAGCAGTGTTTCCCGGAACGCCCGCACGGCCGCCAGGCCCGTATCGCCTGAAGCGAATTCGGCGTCGGCGCGCTCCGCGGTTTCCGCCACAAACGCGCAATCCAGCCGGCTCGCGCGCACGTAGTCGAGGAGCACGCGAGTCGTTCCCGTGAGGACTTCGAGGGTCACGTCGGGCCACAGGCTCTGATAGGCGCCGAGGATCGCCGGCAGACGCGCTGCCGCCGTGCTTTCCATCGAGCCGACTCGCAGGCGTCCCACCGGCGTGTGGGACTGCATGGACTGACGCGCTTCCTCCGCGAGCGTGAGCATGCGTTGGGCGTAGCCCAGAAACCGCTGGCCCTCGGCAGTCAGGGTCATGCGCTTGCCGTCACGGGAAAAAAGCTGAACCTTGAGCTCATCTTCCAGTTGCTTCACGCGCGTCGTGACATTCGACTGAACGCGGTTCAGGAGGTGAGCGGCACGCGTGACGCTGTTCTCTTTCGCAACGGTGCTGAAAATTTCGAGGTCTAATAGGTCCATCCGAGGCCTGTCTGCGGAACGGGATCGCAGGAGAGGAAAGCGCCACAATTATCTCATTTTGAGAATGTCGGCGCAAACTGGATCTCGGTGCAGCACGCCTTTCCCTCAACAACATCTCACCACGAAACTCCATGGCATCCGTTGAAGACGATATCGCGAGCCGCGTGTTCTCGCCCTCGAGGTTGTCGATCGGTCTGTCCTTGCCCGTGCTGCGCCCGCAGTCGGACATCGCGGACTTCCGCGAGCAGATCGAGATTGCGCGCCATGCCGATGCCGCCGGGTTTCGCGCGCTATGGGTGCGCGACGTGCCGCTCAACAGCGCGGACTATCCCGATCCGGTCGGGCATCTGGACCCGTGGGTCCTGCTCGGCGCGCTTGCGGCCCACACGAAGCAGGCCGCGCTGATTAGCGGCGCCATCGTGCTGACGCTGCGGCACCCGTTGCATATTGCCAAGGGCGCGGTTTCCGTGAGCCATCTGTCCGGCGGGCGCTTCATATTGGGGCTCGGCTCGGGCGACCGGCCGTCCGAGTACGCCGCGTTCGGGCAGGACGCCGAGCAAAGGCGCGATCTGTATCGCGAACACTGGGGCACCGTGGCCGCCGCGCTCGCCCCTGTTGCGCGCGTGATTCCCGATCTCGCGCCGCCCGGCGCTCCTGAGTTCTTCCTGTTGCCGCGTCCCGCCGCTCGGGTGCCGATGCTCGCCGTGGGCTCGGGCGGTCAAAGTGTCGACTGGATCGCTCGCCATGCCATCGGCTGGATGACCTACCACCGCGAGCCCGACGTGCAGCGCGCGCGCTACGCCATGTGGCGTGCGGCGGTGGAGCGTTCCGCAGCGAGTGCGTTCCGTGCGTTCGGCGCGGCCATGCGCCTCGAGTTGAGCGAGCAGGCGAACGAGCCCGCAACACCCGTTGCGCTCGGCTATCGCACAGGACGCCTCGCGCTCGTGGACCTGCTGCAAGCCATGCGCGAGGCGGGCACGCATCACGTGACGTTCAACCTCGCCACGCAACGCCCGGCGCGGGACGTGCTCGACGAACTGGCCTCCGAGGTGCTGCCTCTCTTTCACGGCGTTTGAGCGCGCCAGGCGGCCTCTGGCGCATGTCGTGGCCGGTTTTGTCAGCAAATCGGCCGGTTTGACCAGTCCGCCCGTGTGCCGTTCGCGCTAGGATCGCCACCACGTGGCCTGGACGCATCACCGGCATGGGCCGGAACCCTTTTCAGCGGCCGACGCGCTCCCCGGCGCGCCGCGCAAGGCAAATCATCAAGGACTCCAAATGAACAAGGAAGTCGTGGTCGTGGGCGGTGTGCGTACCGCCATCGGCAAATTTGGCGGCAGCCTCAAAGACGTGGCGCCGACCGAACTCGGCGCGCTCGTCGTGCGCGAATTGCTCGCGCGCAGCAAGGTGGAAGCGAAGGACGTGGGCCATGTGGTGTTCGGCAACGTGATTGCCACGGAGCCGCGCGACTTCTACCTCTCGCGCGTTGCGGCCGTCAACGCGGGCATTCCGGCCGAGACGCCCGCTTTCAACGTGAACCGTCTGTGCGGTTCGGGCTTGCAGGCGATCGTCTCCGCCGCGCAAACCATTCTGCTCGGCGACGCCGACGTGGCGATCGGCGCGGGCGCCGAGAACATGAGCCGCGCGCCGTACATCACGACCGATGCGCGCTTCGGCGCCCGCATGGGCGACGCGCGCCTCGTCGACATGATGCTGGGCGCGCTCAACGACCCGTTCCATACCGTGCCGATGGGCGTGACCGCCGAAAACGTGGCGGGCCGTTACGGCATTACGCGCGAGCGCCAGGACAACCTCGCGCTGGAGTCGCATCGCCGCGCGGCGCGCGCTATCGCCGAGGGCCGTTTCGCAAGCCAGATCGTGCCGGTCACACGCACGGTGAAAGGGCGCGAAACGGTGTTCGACACCGACGAGCATTTGCGCCACGACGCCACCATCGACGACTTCGCGAAGCTCAAGCCGGTGTTCGCCAAAGAGAACGGCACGGTGACGGCGGGCAACGCCTCAGGCATCAACGACGCGGCGGCGGCCGTCCTGCTGATGTCGCGGGAAGCGGCCCAGGCGCGCGGCCTCGCGCCGATGGCGCGGCTCGTCTCTTACGCGCACGCGGGCGTGGACCCGCTCTACATGGGCATCGGTCCCGTGCCCGCCACGCGGCTCGCGCTGCAACGCGCGGGGCTGTCCGTTGCGGACCTCGACGTGATCGAGTCGAACGAGGCCTTCGCGGCCCAGGCCTGTGCCGTGACGCAGGAGCTGGGGCTCGACCCGGAGAAGGTGAACCCCAATGGATCGGGGATTTCGCTCGGCCATCCGATTGGCGCGACGGGCACGCTCATTACCGTGAAGGCACTGCACGAACTCAAGCGCATTGGCGGCCGCTACGCGCTCGTCACGATGTGCATCGGCGGCGGCCAGGGGATCGCCGCCATTTTCGAAAACGTCCAGTAGTTCCACTTACTTTGGCGCGCGTTCCATCGCGCGGAGACAATATCGATGCAAATCGAAACATTGGGAGTCGTCGGCGCCGGGACCATGGGTGCCGGCATCGCGCAGGTCGCGGCCCTCGCCGGCCTGCACGTGATCATGGTGGACGTGACCGAGGCGGCGCTCGACAAAGGCATCAAGGCGCTGAAGGGCAGCCTTGAGCGCCTCATGGCGAAAGAGAAGCTGGATGCGGCGGCGCGCGACGCCGCGCTCGCGCGCATCGAAACCACCACGGACTATCAGCGCCTGGGTGCTGCCGGTTTGATCATCGAGGCGGCGACGGAAAACCTCGATCTGAAACTGCGGATCCTGAAGCAGATCGAAGCGGTCGCACGGCCCGAGGCCATCATCGCCTCCAATACGTCGTCGATCTCCATCACCACGCTGGGCGCGGCGCTGGCCGATCCGTCGCGGTTCGTCGGGATGCACTTCTTCAATCCGGTGCCGTTGATGCCGCTCGTCGAGATCATCGCCGGTCTCGCAACCGGCAGCGAAGCCGTGCAGGCGGTTCGCGAACTGACCGAGCGCCTCGGCAAATCGCCGATCAGCGTGCGCAATGCGCCGGGCTTCGTGGTCAACCGTATTCTCGTGCCGATGATCAACGAGGCGTTTTTCCTGCTCGCCGAGGGCGTGGCCCCGGCCGAGGATATCGATACGGGCATGCGGCTGGGCGCGAATCACCCGATCGGGCCGCTCGCGCTTGCCGACCTCGTCGGGCTCGACGTGTGTCTTTCGGTCATGGACGTCTTTCTCAAGGACTTCGGCGATCCAAAGTACCGGGCTTGCCCGCTGCTGCGCGAACTGGTGGCCGCGGGACGTCTGGGCAGGAAGACGGGACGGGGCGTATACGACTACGCTTGACACGAAGCGCCGGGGAACCGGCGCTTTTTTGTTTGGCAGGTGATTTAGCGCGGGTTCACGCGCGCTGCGCGTAGACGTTGCACCAGCCGTCTGCCGCAACGGCCTTGCCGGGGAACATCGGGCACGGGCCCGCCGCCTCGCCGGCCGCGCCCGTGTAGAAGCGGCAATTCGCGCAACGCTGGCCTTTGGCGTACTTCGGAAATTTGGCGGCGTCCACGCTGCCGGCGTTGGCGCGATAACCGAGCGACTTCGCCGTGGTGTCGCTTTCGTCGACGAGGGCGGGCGCGGCGAATGCGCGTCCGCCCGTGGCGAGCGCGGCGCACAGACCGGCGGCATGGAGGATGAAGGTTCTGCGATTGCGGGTGTTCATGCGGGTTTCCAGGGTGAGAATGCTGATGTTTCGTGCTGCCAGGTTTTCTTCAACGCTTAATGGCGAGGCCCGGCGTTGAGCGGCGTGGTTGATGACTGCGCGGTGTCGGCGCTCAGCTTGGCGTTGCCTGCGTCATAGCCATTCGTATAGAGCAGGAACGCCATCAGGTCCGCGTATTCCTGATCGGTCATCTTGCCGGGTCGGTCGGCCGGCATGTTGGTCGACATGTACTGGTAGATGCCGCCTATCGTCAGATGCGAATTCGCCGCCGGTGCGAACGCCGGTCCGCTCAGCGCGGGCGCGGTGATGCCTTCGAGCTTCTCGCCGTGGCATTTTGCACAGGAGTCCGCATAAAGATGCTCGCCGTGAACGACCTGATCGTGGTCGAATGCGGGCGCGCTGCCGCCTGTCGTCGCGGCATGCACGGGTACGTGCGCGGCGCTTGCCGCAAGCGCGATGGTGAGGGCGATATGGGTGAGTCGGATATTCATGGTCATACGTTCCAGTAAAAGCAGGGGACGCCGCGCCCGCAAGCCCGGCGTGCGCGGCGGATAACAGGAGGCGTGCTCAGCCCCGGACGAGTCCGAATACGTAGACGTTGTCTTTCGGCGTACTGACAAAGAGATAGTTGCCGTTGACGATCGGCGTCGCCTCGAAGCTCTGGCTCAGTTTGGCGGGAAATGGGTAGCGCCATGCCTGTTTCAACTGGCCCACGTTGGAAGCGTCGCTCTGCTTGAGCGGCGAATGCGACTGGCCGTTGTAGCTGCGGGAGTCGGTGAGCCAGCCCGGATCGCTTGGGGCGCGGGTCAGGCGGTCGCAGGTCACGGGCGGATAGTCCGAGGCGGCATCCACCGGACCGGCGTTCAGGGTCGTCGCCGTGTCGACGACCATTGTGCAGGTCGTGAGCCGGCTTGCCGCCGCCGAGCGTCTCTTCATCTTCGTCTCCTGGGTATTGATGGGTGCACGGCCGGCAAGCGCTCCGGTCCGGGTGTGCAACCGTTATTGCAAGTCGTGTGCCATTTGCCGCGAAGCGTTGCGCGCCGGGCGATGCGGGCGCGACGGGCGAATTGTCCGGCCGCCGCCAAGGTGCACCGGCGAGGCCGATGTGTTGCATCCGGGTACAGGCCGGGTACAGGCGAAAACAACAGATGTTGGCGAATGTGACAGTGCTTCGCCGGCGGCGTGTGGCTTCACGTCGTCGCGCGGGCGCGTTTGCCGTGCCGGGCCGGCGTCCTCGCAGGTCGGCATGACCCTTGCTTTGAAGAACCCGGCCGCAACTTCGATGCGGTACTTCGACCCAATCTCAAACAAGGAGACATGTCATGCAGTGGACCCCCCCCTCGTACACCGACCTGCGTTTCGGCTTTGAAATCACGATGTATATCGCCAACCGCTGAGCGCGCGTCAGCGCGTCGCCCGCATGGCCATCAAGGCGAGGCGGGCGGCGCGTCACGAGAACGATCATGAAGATCAGGATACGGGTCGACGCACCGCCGGACGTGGCGCTTCCAATCGAAGGCGTCGCATGATCGACCGGCTCGACACGTTGCCGAGCGGCACGCGCAGGCTGCTTACGCCTGTCAAGAACACGAAACAATACGAATGCGATTCTTGTCCCGCATTCCGTCGAACGCGCGCAGGTGCGCGTGCACGAGATACATGGGAATCCGAAGGAATCAGATTCGCGACATTGCCTTCGATCATGTCCGGTCGCTCCCCGATGCGGTGAAAAAAAGCATGGCTCCTATGAATCCGATGCTGCCCGATGCCGTCAGTGGCGTGCCGTTGCGCCCGTGTTTGCGCGTCATGTACCGCTTGCAGTGGGAAGCGGATCAGGGCGTGTATGTGCTGCTCTATCCGGAAGGGCGGGTGAAGCTCAATGCGGGCGCGGCCGAGATACTCGCGCGTTGCGACGGCGTGCACGAACTCGACCAGATCATTGGCGAGGTGGAGCGCCTTTTCAGTTCGACCGAACTCGCGCCGGACATCTACCGTTTTCTCGATCACGCGCGGCTGCGCGGCTGGCTCGACTGAAAACGCGCAGCGCTGCGAGCGACGCTCGTCGTGATCGAAAGAGAATTGTTAGCTGTCCTGTTTGATGACATCAAGATTGCCCGGCTGCAACGAAATGCAACACCTGTCCTGATTCGTGTTGCATCTTCGCGGCGGCCCCAAAGCACTGAAAAAGCCGCGCAAACCCTTGTGCAGCAACGATTTGTGCGGTGCTGGCACAAGGTTTGCAATCAAGCGTGGCCTGGCAGGCCAAGGCCCGTCCGGGCGCCCGGCGTACTTGCCAGTTTTCGACCGCTCTCACAAATACACATGGAGACAACAATGAACGAACGTGTAGTTTCGGCATTCCGCAAGACGTCATGGGGAATCGGGCTTGCCACGGCCGCCCTGATGAGCGGCGGCATGGCTTACGCGGCCGCCGATTATCCGGCCGTTACTTTCGACCGGCTGACCAAGGCGCAGAGCGATACGGGCTGGCTGACCTACTATCGCACCTATGACGGCCAGTCGCATTCGCCGCTCAAGCAGATCAACCAGGCGAACGTCGCGAACCTGAAACAGGCCTGGGCGTACAAGTTCCCGGACGAACTGAAGCAGGGCTTCGAGGCCACGCCGATCGTCAACGGCGACTATCTGTTCGTGACCACACCCAAGGACAACGTCTACGCCTTCAATGCGAAGACCGGCGAGCAGCTCTGGAAGTTCGAGCCGAAGCTCGGGCCGGAGTCGTTCAAGACGGCCTGCTGTGACGTGGTGAACCGTGGTGTCGCGCTGTACGGCAAGAACGTCTACGTCGCGATGCTCAGCGGCGAAGTGGCCGCGCTCGACGCGCAAACGGGCAGCCTCGTGTGGCAAAAGCAGATGTTCGATCCGGGCCAGGGGTATGCGTTTTCGCTCGCGCCGCTCGCGCTGAACGGGTCGATCGTGGTCGGCACGTCGGGCGGCGAATATGGCATTCGCGGCTATATCGCGGCGCTGAGCCCCGAGGATGGCTCGATCCAGTGGAAGCGCTACACGATTCCGGGCAAGGGCGAGAAGGGCAGCGAGACCTGGCCCGACGGCATGCAGGACCACGGCGGCGGCGCGGCATGGCTGACCGGCACCTACGACGTCGGCTCGAACACGCTCTACTGGGGCGTGGGCAACCCTGGTCCGTGGCTGGCCGCGCTGCGCCCCGGCGACAACCTGTACTCTGACTCGCTGCTCGCGCTCGACCCGAAGAACGGTTCGCTCAAGTGGCACTACCAGTACACGCGCGGCGACACATGGGACTATGACGGCGTCAACACGCCGATCCTCGCGAAGATCAAGTACCACGGCAAAGACTACGATGCGATCGTCCATGCGGACCGCAACGGCTTTTTCCACGCGATCGATCGCGAGACCGGCAAGCTGATCTATGCCAAGCCGTTCGTCAAGGCCGATTCCGTGACGGGCTACACGAAAGACGGCCAGCCGATCGCCGACCCGAGCAAGTTCCCCAAGGCCGGAACGACGATCGAAACCTGCCCGAGCTTCCTGGGCGGCAAGAACTGGTGGTCGGTGTCGTATGACCCGGCCCGCCATATCGCCGTGGTGCCCACCCTGCACGCGTGTATGAGCCTCTCGGGCAAGGCGGTGAGCTACATGGAAGGCCTGCCGTATCTCGGCGAAGGTTTCGAGATCAAGCCGGAACCGGGCAGCGAGGGCTATGGCGAACTCCAGGGCATCGACGTGAACACGGGCAAGAAACTCTGGAGTCACTGGACGAAGATGCCGTGGAACGGCGGCGTGGCCACCACGTCCAGTGGCCTTGCGTTCAGCGGCTCGCTCGACGGCCATCTGTATGCGTTCGATACCGCAACCGGCAAGATTCTCTGGACCAGCCCGCAACTGGCGAGCGGCGTGATTGCGCAGCCTTCGGTGTTCGAGGTGGATGGCAAGGAGTACGTAGCGGTGCTGGCAGGCTACGGCGGCGCCAACCCGATCTGGGGCGGCCCGATGGCCGACGTGGCGAAGGACGTGCCGCGCGGCGGCACGCTCTACGTGTTCGCGTTGGGCCAGGACTGATTGTGTCCTGCGCCGCGCCCTGTCGCCAACAGGGCGCGGCGAATTCGCTTCGGCCCGAACGTCTCGCAGAGTCGCGCAATGACTCGACTGTCGTCTTCGTTCCGGGCCTTCGCCAGCGGCCACGACGCCGACACGCTCCACCTGAAAGCAGCGCCCCCGCTCATTGCCGGCTCCCGGCAGTGGGCCGGTGCGCTGCGCCCCACGAATTCAATCTATTCCTAACCGTGGCGTTTCCAGCATGACATTGACTGTTGGCGCACTTCTGGCGCTTTCCTTCCTGATTTCCGTGCTCGGCCTGTTCCTGTTCATCTGGGCCCAGACAAAAGGGCTCATGCGCGCAGGCCCGGCAGCGGCCGAGGTGATCTTCGCGCCGCACGAAGTCGGTCTCGTCGAGGACCCGGCCGCACCCGCGCAACAACTCGCGGAACTGCAAGATGTCGAGCGCGCGGCACAGGGTGCGACCCACGGCGGCGCGGCGCACCGGACGCTCGCGCACGACGTGGCCGGGCAGCGCCTGAACCAGGATCGTTCGAGCCGCCGTCCGGCTTTCGCGTTCCTCGCATCGTCGATCGTCTGGCTCGTGCTGGGGTCGCTCGCCGGGCTGATCGCCTCGCAGAAGCTCACCTCGCCCGACTTCCTCACGCAAAGCGCCTGGCTCACGTTCGGGCGGATCCGTACGGCGCATCTGAACATGGTCGCCTACGGCTGGGCTTCGATGGCGGGTCTCGGCGTCGTGCTGTGGATGCTGCCGCGTCTGCTCGGTACGGAACTGGCCGGCGCGCGCTTCGCGACGCTTGGGGCGCTGTTCTGGAACGGCGCGGTGGCGGGTGGCGTCGCGGCGATCCTGTGCGGCTGGACCGATGGCCAGCAGTGGCTGGAGATCCCCTGGCAGATCGGCATTCTCTTTGCCGTGGGCGGCGCGCTCTGCGCGGTGCCGCTGTTGTGCACGTTGCGCCGTCGCACGGTCGATCACCTGTACGTGTCGGTCTGGTATGCGAGCGCGGCGCTGCTGTGGTTCCCCATTCTCTACGTGGTCGCCAAGGTTCCGCACGTGCACGCGGGCGTCGAGCAAGCCATCGTCAACTGGTGGTACGCGCATAACGTGCTGGGCCTCTGGCTCACGCCGATCGGCCTCGCCTCGGCGTACTACTTCATCGCCAAGGTGCTCGGGCGTCCTATCTATTCGTACAGCCTTTCACTGGTCGGCTTCTGGGCGCTCGCCATGTTCTACAGCCAGGCCGGTATCCACCATCTGATCGGCGGGCCGGTGCCGGGCTGGCTGGTCAGCGTGTCGGTGGTGCAAAGCGTGATGATGATCGTGCCGGTGCTGGCGGTCGGCGTGAACCAGCATATGACGGTGGTGGGGCGCTTCGCCGCCCTGCGCCATTCGCCTACGCTGCGCTTCATCGTGCCCGGCGCGATGCTCTACACGCTGGTTTCCCTGCAAGGCGCACTGGAGGCCGTGCCGTTCTTCAACCGGCTGGTCCATTTCACGCAGTACAAGGTGGCGCACGCGCACCTCGGCGTCTACGGCTTCTTTTCCATGATCATGTTCGGCTCGATCTATTTCATCATGCCGCGCGTGGTCGAACGCCCGTGGCCGTATCCGCGCCTCATCGGGGCGCACTTCTGGCTGGTCTGCGTCGGCTTTGCCATCTACTTCGTCATGCTGACGATAGGCGGCGTCCTGCAAGGCATCGCTCTGCTCGACGCGAGCCGTCCGTTCATCGAGTCGGTAACGCTGCTGGAGCCGTATCTGCTCGCGCGAACGATTGGCGGCGCATTGATGACGCTCGGTCACGTGATTTTCGCCGTTCATTTCGTTGCGATGGCAACCGGCCGCCGGGCGCGAGTCGCCTCTCACGCGGCAATTCGCGAGGTCAACGTTGCCGGGGTGCAGGCATGAACCGGCTGCTGACCATTTTTATCGGCGCGCTGATCATGCTCGCGCTCGCCACGTTGATGCTGGTGGCCTTGCCGTACCGCGAACTGCGCGCCGTGCAGGCGCCGGAAGCGCTTGCCCCATACACCGTCGCCCAGTTGCGCGGCCGCGCCACCTATGTCTCCATGGGCTGCGTCTATTGCCATACGCAGCAGCCGCGCGCCGCGAGCTTCGGCCCCGATGCGTTGCGCGGCTGGGGTCGTCCCTCGGTGCCGGCCGACTATGCCTACGACGATCCGCATCTGCTCGGCGTGGCGCGCACCGGGCCCGACCTGTTCAATATCGGCGCGCGCCAGCCGAGCCGCGACTGGCAACTGGCGCACCTGTACCAGCCGCGAGCGGTGTCGCCGGGCAGCGTGATGCCGTCGTATCCGTTTCTGTTCCGGCATGTCGAGCGCGCCGCGCCCGGCGAAGCGGTGGTGAGCCTGCCGCCGCAGTACGCGCCCGCGCACGGCCAGATCGTCGCCACGCAGGACGCGCTCGATCTGGCGGCCTACCTGATTTCGCTGAATCACACCTATCCCATTCCCGCTTCCGAAGCCGGAGCCATGCAATGAACCGCCGTACCGAACACGACCTCTTGATTGATCTGCGCGAGCACACCGAGCCTGAGGAGCGCACGAATCCCGTCCCCTGGCTGCTGTGGATCACCGTGCTTTCGCTCACGGTGTGGGGCGCCTGCTATTTCTGGCTGGAAATCTATTCCGGCGAGCAGGGCGCGCCGGCCGTCGCGACCGCCCAGGCGGGTGCGAAGGCCGCGCCGGGGCCGGACGGCGCGCAGATTTTCGCGAGCCGCTGCGCCGCGTGTCACCAGGCGACGGGCGGCGGCTTGCCCGGCATGTTCCCGCCGCTCGCGGGATCGGAGTGGGTGAGCGGCGACGCGCACAAGCTCGCCGATATCCTGCTGCTCGGCGTGGAGGGCGCGCTGTCGGTCAAGGGCGAGGCCTTCAACGGCACCATGCCGACGTTCGGCGCGATGTTGTCGGATGCGGAAATCGCCGCGGTCGGCAGCTATGTGCGCGCGAGTTTCGGCAATCATGCGGCCGCGCTCGACGCCTCGCTCGTCAAGGCCGAACGCGATCGACTCGGCAATCGCTCGACGCCGTGGAAGGGCGAAGCCGAACTCAACGCGGCGAAATAATCAGGCGCCCATGACGACCTCAGCGACCCTCGACAGCATCACGCTCGACGTGCGCGGCATGTGGTGCACGAGTTGCGCCAACGCCGTGGAGCGCGTGCTGAAGCGGCAGCCGGGGGTGCTCGACGCCACGGTCAGCTTTGCCGCGGAGTCGGCGCAGCTTCAGTGGGACACGCAAGCGGCCACGCTGGCGCAGATCGTCGCGGCCGTGGAAAAGATCGGCTACCCCTGTGTGGCCGAGGGCGACGGCCACGATCGCCGCGCGCACTTCGCGAGGATCAAGCGGGATCTGGGCTTGCGTCTCGTTGTAGCGGTGTTCTTCGACATGTGGGTGATGGCCGCGCAATGGCCGCTCTATCTGTTTGCCGACAGCGCGTTGTCGCGGCCCGCCCAATACGCGCTTTCGTTGTTTGCCGGGTCGATGTGCCTGCCCGTCGTAGCCTGGTGCGCGTTGCCCTTCCTTCGCGCGGGCTGGCGCACCTTGCGCGCCGGCGCGCCGGGCATGGACGTGCTGGTGTCGCTTGGCGCGCTGGGCGCGTTCGCCTTGTCGGTGTGGCGTCTCACGCAGGGCGACCCGGCGGTCTACTTCGATTCCGCGGCGACCATCGTGACCTTCCTGCTCGCGGGACGCCTGATCGAAATGTCCGTTCGCGCGCGTTCGGCGGACGCCGTACGCACGCTGCTCGATCTGCCGCCCGAGCAGGTCGGTGTCGTCAACGCCGACGGATCGGAGGTGGCCACGCTCGTCAAACGGGTTGCGCCAGGCAGTGCCGTGCGCATCCGGCCGGGCGAGCGCATCGCACTGGACGGCATCGTCACGCACGGCACGTCGCGAATCGATCGCTCGCTGCTGACCGGCGAGACGCAACCCGCAAGCGTTCGCTGCGGCGACGCGGTGGAAGCGGGCACGCTCAACGGCGACGGCGAACTGATCGTGCGGGTGCAAGCCGCATGGGGCGCGCGCCGGGTCGACCGGATCGCACGCGAGGTGCGCCGCATGCTCGCGCGCAAGACCGCATCGCAAACGCTCGCCGAGCGCTTCACGCGCCATCTGGCGACTGTGGTCTGCGTGCTCGCGTTGGTGGCCTGCGCGGTGGGCCGCTATCGCGGCATGACGTGGCCGGTGGCGCTGGAGCATGCGGTGGCGGTGCTGGTGATCACGTGCCCGTGCGCGCTCGGCATGGCGGTGCCGCTGGCGCTGTCTGCGGGAGTGGGCCGGGCGGCTCGCGAAGGCATTCTGTTCCGGGACGTCGAAGCGCTGGAAAAGGCGGGGCGCATCTCGCAGGTCTATCTGGACAAGACGGGAACGCTGACCGAGGGGCGGCCCACGCTAGTGGACCTGCGCCTTGCGCCCGGCGTCGCGCGCGATGATCTGATCGAGACGGCGGCGCTGGCCGAACGCGGCAGCGAGCATGCGCTCGCGAAGTCGATTCGCTCGCTGGTGCCGGCGGCGCGCCTCGACGCGCTCGATCGCGCCACTGGCGTGTGCCGGGCAGTGCCTGGCGCCGGCGTCGAATGGCGGGGCGAGGACGGCGTTTGCCTGCGCGTGGGGCAGGCCGCCTGGCTGGCCGGCAACGGCGTCGCGGTGCCGTCCGGGCCCGCGCAGCACACGCTGGCGCACGTGGCGCGCGCAGATCGCTGGCTAGGTGCGCTGGCCTTCGCCGATGCGCCGCGGCCGGGAGCGCGTGAGGCCGTGAGGCGTCTGCGCGCGTCGGGGCTGGCCGTCGCGATCCTGAGCGGCGACGCCGACCCCGTGGCGCGGGACATCGCACACCAGGTGGGGATCGCGCAAACCGAGGTCTTCAGCGGGCAGTCGCCCGAGGACAAGGCGCGCCGCGTGCAGGCCGCGCAAGCTTCGCTCGCATGCGTGATGTTCGTCGGCGACGGGCTCAACGACGCCCCGGCGCTGGCCGCGGCCGATCTCGGCGTGGCGGTGGAGGGCGCCACGGCGTCGTCGGTGGCGTCGGCCGCGATCGTGCTGATGGGCGGCGACATTGCGCGGCTCGACCATGCCCTGGCGAGCGCCAGGCTGACCGCGCGAACCATGAAGCAGAACCTGGCGGCGGCGGCGGTCTACAACCTGATGGCGATTCCGCTAGCGTTGACGGGCCATGTCTCGCCGGCCATGGCCGCCGCGCTGATGGTTGCAAGCTCGCTCTCCGTCACGTTCAACTCCGCACGCCTGCTGTGGGCGGGCAATTCACGCGACGTGGCGGCGCCCAAGGCCGACGGGTTATCCCATGTCTGCGCATGACGCCGGATGCGCCTGCCGGTGCGGGGCGAGACGCGAACGGCTCGCCGCGTCTCGCGTTGTGTCGCGCGCATCGCGGCTGGCGCTCTTCGCGCTACAGATCGCGGCGCCGAAGTGCGCGATTTGCTGGACCACCTACGCGGGGCTATTCGGCGCAAGCTGGTTCGCGGCGACGCGCGACAACGGGCTCTGGTTCGGCGCAGCCCTGAGCCTCATGTCTGTTGCGGCGTTCTTGTCGTGGCGCGAGGCGAGGCGCACGCGCCGCTTCGCCGCTGCGTGCGCGAGCCTGCCGGGCTGGTTGTTGACGCTTGCGGGCGCGTTTGTCGGGATCGATTGCATCCGATGGGCGGGCGTGGCGTGGCTGGGCGTCGCGCTGGCGCTGTCGCGTTGGTCAGGACAGGGCGGCAGACGCCGTATTCGCTGAGATTTTTGACGTAGAGATGCTCAAACGGGCAACGTGCGCTGTCATTAATTAGGTAAACAAATTATAAGGATGCCATATGAAAACGTAGAAATTGAAGTGGTTCATGAAAACCAGCTTCCAACCAACCCCATTCCGGCGGTTCGCGGTTGCAAAGAAAAGAAGACGTTCACGTTTGACCCAATCAGAAAATCAAGGAGACACGATGCACACTCGACAGTATCGGCAGATCACGCTGGCCGTGGCACTGGCAACGCTCGCAGGCACGGCGGCGGCGCAATCCTCGGTCACGCTCTACGGCATCATCGATGCCGGCGTGCTCTACCAGAATCATGCGGCCAACGGCCAGGGCTCGCAGGTCCAGCTCGCGACCGGCGGCACGAATCCGAGCGTCTGGGGCTTGAAGGGCAACGAGGATCTGGGCGGCGGATACGCGGCCACCTTCAACCTGGAATCTCACTTCGCGAGCAACAGCGGCGCCCTGATCATGGGCCCCGGCTACGAGTCGCAGATCTTCCGGCGTCAGGCCAACGTCGGCGTGACCACGCCATACGGCTCGCTCACGTTGGGCCGCATGTACAGCCCCTCGCTGCTGGCCGCCATCACGACCGAGCCGCGCGCCTTCGCGGAGAATCTGTCGAACCTGTACACATGGGCCTATAACCAGTTGTCCGCGCCCGGCAATGCGCTGGGTGCGGGCACCAACCCCGGCAACGACGTTGGCGTGTTCATCGGCAACGCGGTGCAGTATTCGAACACGCTCGGTCCCGTCTGGCTGGGCGCGGCCTGGTCGTTCGGCGGCGTGGCGGGCAGCTTGCACAAGGGCAGCGAGATTTCGCTGGGCGCGACCTATACCGGCCCCGTCACGGCGTCCGCCGCTTTCCAGCAGGTGGCGGATTCCGTGACCGGCGAGAACGTGAGCCGCCTGTGGAGCGTGGGCCTCGCCAAATCGTTTGGCCCGGTGACCGGCAAGCTCAACTACTTCGACGTGATCGACCGCGCGCTCGACGGTGGGGACGTCTCGCACGTGACGTCGATCAGCCCCGGCGTGAGCTACCAGTGGAACGCCGCGAATACGACGGGGCTTGCCGGCTACTACAACCGGTATCGCGGCAGCCACAACAGCACGACGCGCTCGCTCGTGCTGAGCAACGACTACGCGGTCTCCAAGCGCACGGTCCTGTATGCGCAGCTCGCCTACGTCGACGCCGGCTATGTCGGCACGGCCGATCCGCTCGAAAGCCTCAAGACCTCGATCGTCAACGGCGGCACCGCGCCGGGCGAAAAGACCGTGCTGGTCAACGTCGGCATCTCGCACCACTTCTGATCGATGCAGCCGCACTTGTGCCCGAAGCCCGGGCGCAAGTGCGCCGGTTCACGATGAAACCGCTACCCGCACCCGGCTGGCCGGCATGTGCCGAACTGCAACAGACGCGCGGCCTGTCACATCCGGTGATCCGTATTGGAACACCTATGCGCGCGCAACCGAGGGCGGCATGCAGGTAAGGCCGCGCCCGGGCGGTTTCCGCCCGCAGGCACACTATTTGCAGATAGGTGCCGTGCCGTTAGCACGATTCCAACCCCGTACAATGAGCAGGAGACGCAAGATGAACCCGTTTGACATGAAGCAGCTGGGCCTCGATATCGAGTATCCGTATCGTAAGCAGTACGAAAACTATATCGGCGGCAAGTGGGTGCCGCCGATCGACGGCGACTATTTCGAAAACGTCTCGCCGATCAACGGCAAGCCGTTTTGCAGCATTCCCCGCTCGCGCGCGGCCGATATCGACCTCGCCATCGACGCCGCCCATGCGGTGCGCCGCAAATGGGCCAAGACGTCGGTGACCGAGCGCGCGAACCTGTTGCTCGCGGCCGCCGACCGCATGGAAAAGAATCTCCGGGTGCTCGCCGTGGCCGAGACGATCGACAACGGCAAGCCGCTGCGCGAAACGATGGTCGCGGACCTGCCGCTCGCCATCGATCATTTCCGCTATTTCGCGGGCTGCATCCGTGCGCAGGAAGGCGGCATCTCCGAGATCGACGACAACACGGTCGCCTATCATTTCCACGAGCCGCTGGGCGTGGTCGGCCAGATCATTCCGTGGAATTTTCCGCTGCTGATGGCGGCGTGGAAGCTTGCACCCGCACTCGCCGCGGGCTGCTGCGTCGTGATGAAGCCCGCTGAGCAGACGCCCGCGTCGGTGCTCGTGCTGATCGAACTGATCGGCGACCTGTTCCCGGCCGGGGTGATCAACATCGTCAACGGTTTCGGCCGGGAAGCGGGTGAAGCGCTTGCGACCAGCACGCGCATTGCGAAGATCGCGTTCACGGGCTCGACGCCGGTTGGCAAGCGCATTCTGCACGCCGCGGCTGAGAACCTGATTCCCTCGACGGTCGAACTGGGCGGCAAGAGCCCGAACATCTTCTTCGCCGACGTGCTCGATCAAGATGACGTGTTCCTCGACAAGGCGCTCGAAGGCCTCGCCATGTTCGCGCTGAACCAGGGTGAGGTCTGCACGTGCCCGTCGCGCGTGCTGGTTCAGGAGTCGATTTACGAGCGTTTCATCGAGAAGGCCATTGCGCGCGTCGAGCGCATCAAGATCGGGCATCCGCTCGACCTCGATACGATGATCGGCGCGCAGGCGTCGCAGCAGCAGCTCGACAAGATCATGTCGTATATCGACATCGGCCGCGAGGAAGGCGCACGCTGCCTGACCGGCGGCGAGCGTGCGGCGCCCGGCGAAGGACTCGGCAGCGGCTACTACGTGAAGCCGACCATGCTGTTCGGTCACAACAAGATGCGGGTGTTCCAGGAGGAGATCTTCGGGCCGGTTGCCTCGGTGATGACGTTCAAGGACGAACAGGAAGCCATCGAGATCGCCAACGACACGTACTTCGGCCTGGGCGCGGGCGTCTGGACGCGCGACGGCACGCGCGCATACCGCATGGGCCGCGAGATCGAGGCGGGACGCGTGTGGACCAATTGCTACCACCTGTACCCCGCGCATGCGGCGTTCGGCGGCTACAAGCAGTCGGGCATCGGGCGCGAGACGCACAAGATGGCGCTGTCGAACTATCAGCAGACCAAGTGCCTGCTCGTGAGCTATCAGCCCGAGGCGCTCGGCTTCTTCTGAGCGAATGGCGTGACGCCTGCCGGCGGCGCGAGCCCCAGGCAGGCGTCATTGCGCGCGCTCGATATACAAAACGGAATCAACATGTCTGCGATTGAATCGGTTCTTCAGGAACGCCGGGTCTTTGCGCCTTCAGAACAAACGGTGGCTGGCGCCACGGTGTCCGGCATGGACGCCTA
>NZ_QEOB01000034.1:0-86647 GCF_003096875.1 Paraburkholderia unamae | reverse complement strand
AGACGGTGGACATTCTCGTCGAACTGGGCAAGCGCCGGATGGTGGGCGGCCAGGAAGACATGATCGTCGATGTGGCGCTCGATCTGAAAAAGCGCCAGGAAGCATTGCAGTCCTGATCAAGCGCGCCGCGCATCGCCTTCGGGTGGTGCGCGGCGTTGCCACTTATAGCCGCCGAAAAGAGCGGCTCGTATACATACCTATGGAGACTTTATGACGTCGCGAAACAGTAGTGCTGGAGGCAGTGCAACGAGCGGCAAGGCAACGATCGCCCTGTGTCTGGCGATTGCGCTGCTCGAAGGGTTGGACCTGCAATCGGCGGGTGTGGCCGGTCCGCGCATGGCGAAGGAGTTTCACCTGGCCGTGCAGCAAATGGGCTGGGCGTTCAGCGCGGGCGCCATCGGCCTGTTGCCGGGCGCGGCACTGGGCGGGCGGCTTGCGGACCGCTTGGGCCGCAAGCGCGTGCTCATGTGGTCGGTTGCGCTGTTCGGGCTTTTCTCGCTCGCCACGACGATGGTGTGGAACTTCGAAAGCCTGCTGGTCGCGCGTCTGCTCACGGGCCTCGGTCTCGGTGCCGCCATGCCGAACCTGATCGCGCTGTGCTCGGAGGCCGCGGGCGCGCAGCAGCGCAGCACGGCGGTGGGCGCGATGTACTGCGGCATGCCGTTCGGCGCGGCCGTCGCGGCCGTGATCGGCATGCTCGGCACGGGCGACGCGAGCTGGCGTCATGTGTTTTATGTGGGCGGTCTCGGGCCGATCGTGATGGTGCCGCTGCTCGGCCTGTTCCTGCGCGAGTCGCAGCAGTTCGTGGCGGCGCAGGCATCGAAGGTCGCGAAGGCCGGCACGCCGGGCGTGGCCGAAGCGCTTTGGCGTCATGGCCGCGCGCGCACGACCATTGCGCTGTGGATCAGCTATCTCGGCACGCTGGTCGTGCTGTACTTCCTGATGAACTGGCTGCCTTCGATGGTGCTCGCACGCGGTCTCTCGCGCGTGCAGTCCAACTTCGTGCTGATGATGTTCAACATCGGCGGCGGTGTGGGCGCAATCGCGATCGCGGCGATCATGGATCGCTTCGGCCGTCGCGGCACGGTGATCGGCATGTATGTGGGCATCGTGGCGGCGCTCGCCGTGCTCGCGAGCGCGAGCGGCGCGAACTCCACGGCGGTGGGCGGCCTGCTGTGCGGCTTCTTCATTGTGGGCGGCCAATCGGTGCTTTACGCACTCGCGGGCCATGCGTACCCCACCGAAGTGCGCGGCACGGGGGTGGGCGCGGCGGTGGCCGTGGGGCGTCTCGGTTCGATTCTCGGGCCGCTCGTGGCGGGTCAGCTTTTCGCGCTCGGCCAGAGCCCCTCGATGCTGGTGGGCGCGAGCATTCCGCTCGTTGTGATCGCGGCGCTCGCCGCGCTCAGCGTAGTGGGCGCGTTCAGGCAGCGCGGCTCGCTCGGCGCGCAGGGCGCATGATATTGACGGGGAGAAGGCGCAGGCCTTCTCCGGCATTTAATTCGTTTTAAGGGATGGTCATCATGACTGGTACGGCACAGGCAATCACGGAAGCTTCGACGAGCAAGTTCGCGCGCGTGAAGGACGGCGAAGTCGAGTTCCAGATTCACTACAACGACGCGGGCGCAGGCGCCGAAACCGTCGTGATGCTGCACGGCTCGGGGCCGGGCGCGAGCGGTTGGGCCAACTTCAACCGCAACGTCGAGCCGCTCGTCGCAGCCGGTTATCGCGTGATCCTGATGGACTGCCCCGGCTGGAGCAAGAGCGATCCGGTCGTCTGCACGAGTTCGCGCTCCGACCTGAACGGCCGGGTGCTCAAGGGCTTGCTCGACGCAATCGGCATCGAGCGCGTGCATATTCTCGGCAACTCGATGGGCGGCCACAGCGCCGTGGCGTTCGCGCTCGCGAACCCGCAACGCGTGGGCAAGCTCGTGCTGATGGGCGGCGGCACCGGCGGCCCGAGCAGCTTCATGCCGATGCCCACCGAAGGCATCAAGCTGCTGCAAGGTCTCTATCGCGATCCGACGATTGAAAACCTCAAGCGCATGATGAACGTGTTCGTGTACGACGCGAGCGCGCTCACTGACGAGCTGATGCAAACGCGCCTTGAAAACATGCTCGCGCGCCGCGACCACCTGGAAAACTTCGTGAAGAGCCTCGCGGCGTTCCCGAAGCAGTTCAGCGACTACGGTCCGCGCCTTGGCGAGATCGCCGCGCCCACGCTCGTGATCTGGGGACGCGACGACCGCTTCGTGCCGATGGATACCGGCCTGCGCCTGCTGGCAGGCATGCAGAACGCCCAACTGCACGTGTTCAACCGTTGCGGCCACTGGGCGCAATGGGAACATGCGGAAGCGTTCAACCGCATGGTCATCGATTTCCTGACGCACTAACGCACGGGCGAAGACCAGGCGGCAGCGCGCCGCTTCATGCCACGCACGTCGATGCGGCGCACCGTGAGGTGCGCCGCATTATTTTTTGGCGAGCGAATCGAGGCGCGCGAGCCGTGCCGCGAAGGCGGCTTCGTCACGCGCCTTGAGCCTTTCCAGGTCGGCCAGCACCCGTTCGAAGCGCGAGTCTTCGGTTTCGTGCTTGATGGCTTCGATCTTCTCTTTCATCTCCAGAAAGCACTTGATCGCCGTGGCCGATTTGTCCACGCCGGTTTGGTCGATCAGGAAGGCGAGCGCTTCCGAAATGCGGCCCAGTTGCCGCCCGTAACTCTCTTCGCTGACGATAGCGCGCTCCGCCGCCGGATTGCTCGAATTGCTCTCGTTGATCACGAGCCCCGTGAACGACCACGGCAGGATCGACTGGTCGAGCGACTGGGGCGCGGCGTCGATCGAGAGCGCTGAACGTAGCGCGGGCATCCAGTAGTTCCACGGTTGCCAGAAATTGGCGGAAAGCGTGGAAGCGGTGGAAGGGCCAGAAGCGGTCATGACGATCTCCTCGGCTGAGCGGCCCGATCGGCGGGTCGCTGCTTAACGTAAGCAATCTTAAGCAATCGAATGGCGCGTGCGGCATTGGCGATTGCGTCATTGTAGGTTGAGTACGTGCGAACAAAAAAATAAGGTGTTCGAAATAATTGACGGACGAAGTTCGCAAACCGGTTTCGTGTGACAAATCGGTGACGTGGCAGACCTTGCGTGGCTAACCGCGTGCCCGTGGGGTGCACCCCTAAGGGAAACCCGTATTAACGTAAAGCGAATAGATTCGCTATTGACAAATTATCCGGGGCCAACCTATGATCGGGCCACTGCCTGGAAACTCGCCTTGCCGCGAGCGTTTCAGGCGAACCGCGCAAGGCGCGCAAGACGCCGCGTATCAACGGTCTGCCCGGATCTGCCCGGTGCGCCGGAGTCATGTTTGGAGACAGGCTGATGCCTCAATCGATCGCCCCGGACCGTGGGTCCGAAGCTGCGCGCGCGTACGCCGCGCCCGCCCACACGCTTTCCCCGTCGGACGCCCAGGACGACGCGCTCTACAGCAAGGTGTCGGCGCACGTGATTCCGTTTCTGTTCATCTGCTACGTCGTGTCGTTTCTCGATCGCATCAACATCGGTTTCGCGCAGTTGCAGATGAAGCACGATCTCGGCTTCAGCGACGCGATGTACGGCCTCGGCGCCGCCGTGTTCTACGTGGGCTACGTGCTCTGCGAAGTGCCCAGCAACATGCTGCTCGCCCGCTTTGGCGCGCGCCGCACGTTCACGCGCATCATGCTGCTGTGGGGCATTGCTTCCACCTGCATGATGTTCGTCTCGAGCCCCACGCAGTTCTATGCGCTGCGCTTCCTGCTGGGCGTGTTCGAGGCGGGCTTCTTTCCGGGCATCGTGCTCTATCTCACGTACTGGTATCCGGCGCGCCGCCGCGCCGCCGTATTCTCGATCTTCTTCGCGGGCGTGGCGGTGGCGGGCGTGCTGGGCGGCCTCATCTCGGGCTGGATCATGCGCGATCTGGCCGGCGTGATGGGTCTGGCCGGCTGGCGCTGGATGTTCGCGATCGAAGGTGTTCCCGCCGTGGTGCTCGGGCTGATGGCGGCCTTCTGGCTCGTGGACGGCCCCGAGAAGGCGAAGTGGCTCAACGACGCGGAAAGGGCCCACCTCATCGCGCAGCGCGACGGCGAGCAGTCGCACGCCCATTCCACGCGTTCGTTCGGCGCGGCGCTGCGCAATCCGCGTGTGTATCTGTTCGCGTTCATCTACTTCTCGCTGACTTGCGCGTCGCTCACGCTGAACTTCTGGATGCCGCTCATGATTCGCGACTTCGGCGTGCATGACGTGTTGTGGATCAGCCTTTACACGGTGATTCCGAATGCGGTGGGCGCGGTGGGCCTCATGTGGATCGCACGCCGCTCGGACCGGCGCGCCGAACGGCGCTGGCACTTCGCGGCCTGCACGATGGGCGGCGGCATTGCGTTGGCGCTGCTCACGCTGCACCTGGCGAGCTTCGCCGCGATGATGGCGATACTTTCGGTGGCGGCGGTGCTGATCTTCGCCGCGCTGCCGATCTTCTGGGCGGTGCCTTCTGCGTATCTGTCGGGCAAGGCCGCCGCCGCGGGTATCGCGCTCATCAGCAGCATCGGCATTACGAGCGGCATTGTCAGTCCGTGGGCGATCGGCCTCATCAAGACGCATACGGGCAGCATGGACAACGCGCTGTATCTGCTGGCCGCGTTGCTGGTGGCGAGCGGCGCAGCGCTGGTGCTGGGCGTGCCTGCGCCGAAGAAGGTCGCACACTAAGGCCACGCGCCCCGCGACGCGATGAAAGGCGGAGCGGGGCGCCTGGTGTTTCAATGGACCGGATTGGCGAATGCTGACGGCCCGTCACTTTCGTCATTCGTTTCATCAACCCGATGAGTCTCCGCTCACATAGCGGGCGTCTGCGGTTCGCGACATCAGCGAATCGACACTTCACACTACTCGCCGCGCACGATCCGCGTGCCATGGCGCAGCCCCTGACTTGCTCGTTTTCGCCTGCGCGAAGCATTACCTGATCGAGAATTTTTGAGACGCTGGTCTAATTGCGGCAAGCGTTGGCTTTGCCGCATAGGACGCGTCATCTGACGACCGCAAGCTGGCACGAAAAGATCAAGCACTCACAGGGAGCGGGTCCAGATCATGGCAGTGCAGCTAAGAATCCCATTCTTTTCCATCGGCGATCAAGTCTCGGTAACGGCTATTCCCGAGGCTTACTACGCACAAAAAGGCGAGCGCCTGTTTTATTCCGATGAGCGCATGTGGGTGTTCAAACACAATCCCTACATCGATTTCAGGTCTGCGGCTCAGGGCGATACGGAAGTCATGGTGATACCCGATGCGCGCGATGAAAAGCATGCACGGCGCTACGAGAAGCAATACAACAGCGACACTTTCGGCTCACAAACCGAGTACATATTGCATCAGCTCGGACTCAAAGGCGGGGCATGCCGGCATCCTCGGCTGTACATCCACGAAGAGGTCCATATCGTCCCTCACAAGGTGGTCGTTCATACCACTGGCTCTGACCGCGCCCTGACTGGCGAAGCGCCTATCCGCTATCAGTTTGGCGAGGACGAAGTGCGGGTCATGAGTGACGACGTCATTGCCGCAATCCGCAGAAATTACAGGAACTGGCTAGTCGTGCAAATCGGCTCAAAGAGCGACAAACCGCTTGAAGGGCGAAATGTGATTGATTTGCGCGGCAAGCTGGATTTATGGGAATCGGCTGCGGAAATCGCCACGGCGTCGAGATTTATTGGCGTGAATTCCGGACCCATGCATATTGCCAATTGCTACCCGCGAGTGGCGAAACGCATCGTGCTCATGGAATTCAGTCGTAGCTATCTCGCGCATGAAGGCGACTGGCCATTTCCCTGGCGCGCCGGTTGTACGCGTAACTTTTTGACCGCCTGGCTGGATCCGGAGAACACGTATTTCAACCGGTTTGATGTGGACTGCGGCTCCTCGTTTTCGTATTTGAAAGTGTAAAGCATGAAACTCGTGTCATCGTCGATCCAGCACGCGCAGTCACTCGCAGACAACGCCAATCGCGCCTACAACGCGGGTCAATATGAAACCGCATTGACGTTTGCCGAGAAGGCCATTGCTGCGAATCCGCGCAACAGCGACGCGTTGCATCTGCGCGGCCTGATCGCACTCGCACTGGGCGCGCCGGCGGACGCACAAGCATGGCTCACGCGCGCCGTGCAGTTGCAGCCCCACCCCGCGTACTGCAACAGCCTGTGCGTCACGCAAACGCGTCTGCGTGACTACGCAGCGGCGGCCGAAACGGCGCGCCTGGGTTTGCGGCGCGCGCGCGAGCGCTTTCCGGCGTCCGACACGACGCTGCTCTGGTACAACCTGGGTGTCGTTCTGCAACTCGACGACCAGCCCGCGGAGGCTGCGCAAAGCTACCGGCAGGCCATCGCGCGTCAGCCAGGTCACGGGGCGGCGCATAACAATCTCGGCACGGTTTCGAAGGACATGGGCGAACTCGCCACGGCCATTGCCCATTTCGAGCGCGCCATCGCGCTCGACGAGCGCAATGTCGAAGCGCGCAGCAACCTTGGGCACGCTCTGCTGGCGGCGGGCCATTATGCGGAAGGCTGGCCGTATTTCGAGCATCGTTGGGCCAGCAACCAGATTGGCGACAGGCCGGCGGAGAAGGGTGCGCCGGTCTTGCCGATTCCGCTTTGGCGAGGCGGCCCGCTCGGCGGCGCGCGGCGCTTGCTGGTGCTGCACGAACAAGGCTTCGGCGACGCGCTGCAATTTTGCCGCTACCTACCTATGGCGCTCGCGCACGGCGCTTGCGTTGGCTACGTGTGTCCGAGGCCGCTGCGGCAACTGCTCGAACAGTCACTCTGCGCGCGCTGGCCCAATCTTGTGCTGCTCGATGACGTGCCATCCGATCTTTCCGGCTGGGACGGATATTGCACGCTGCTTTCGCTGCCGATGCTGCTTGGCACGCGGCTCGACAACATTCCCGCGCCGGTGCCTTACCTGTACGCCGAACCGCAACGCGCGCGCATGTGGGCCGAGCGCCTGGCCGGGCTTGGCAATGACGCGCGGCCACGCATCGGCGTCGTGTGGGCCGGTCACGCGGCGTTGACCGCGGATCGCCGGCGCAGCATCGCGCCGCAAGCGTTCGCGAAACTGCTCGCATGGCCCCGCGCGCACTGGATCAGCCTGCAAAAGGCCGATGCCGCAGCGAAGCCACTGCCGTCGGCCGGCCAGGCGCAGGTCGTTGACTGGATGGACGAGGTTGGCGACTTCGCCGCGACGGCCGCATTGATTGACGGGCTCGATCTCGTCATTTCGGTCGATACGTCGGTGGCGCATCTTGCCGCGGCAATGGGTAAGCGTGTATGGCTGCTCAACCGCTTCGCGGGTTGCTGGCGTTGGCTGCGCAACCGTGACGACAGCCCCTGGTATCCCGGCCTGCGCCTTTTCACGCAAACGGAGCGCGGCAACTGGAGCGAAGTGCTCGACCGCGTGACCGATGCGCTCGAAGCGCTTTATCCGCCCAGGGTCTGACGCGTTCGATCGTTGCGGCGCGCGCGGCGAGCGTTTCCAGGTTTCAGCGCGCGGCGTCGGGGGCGGCAAGCTCCTGTAGCAGCCAGTCGCGAAACGCGATCAGCACGGGGTGGCGCTGCGCGCGCTCCGGATACACCAGATAGTACGAGCGCGAGCTCGCCACGGCTTCGAAGGGGCTCAGCAGCCGCTTTTCCCTGAGTTCGTCTTCCACGAGCATGCGCGGGACGAGCCCCACGCCTATACCCGCCACGACCGCCTGGATCAGATGCGAGGTCAGCTCGAAGCTCGGGCCGGGCCGCAGCGCGTCGTGCGGCAGACCGGAATGCGCGCACCATTCGCGCCATGCGTCGGGAAAACTGCGCACGCGCAGCAGCGTGAGACCTTCGAGGGCCTTGATCGTCGGGACGGCGCCGCGCTTCGACTTTCGCGCGAACGGCAGCGTGGCGGGGTTTCCCACCAGCACCAGTTCTTCCGCGTAGAGGCGGTGCGCGATCACATCCGGCCAGCGCCCGTCGCCCACCACAATGGCCGCGTCGAGGTCCTGGGTCGCGAAGTCGGCGGCCCCGATGCGCGAATCGAGGTCGATCTGTAGGTCGGGATGCGCCTGATAAAAGCGGTGCAGGCGCGGCAACAGCCACTTCGCGCCGAACGTGGGCAAGGTCGCGACGCGCAACTGCGTTTTCGGCGCGTTCGCTGTGAGCGCCTGCAATGTCGCGGTGCGGATCAGCGTGAGCGCCTGTGCAATCTCCGTCATATAGGCGCGGCCGATGTCGGTCGGCACGATGCGCTTGCCCTCGCGCGTGAAAAGTTCGAGGTTAAGCATGGCTTCGAGCGCCTGCACCTGGCGGCTCACGGCGCTTTGCGTGAGCGAGAGCTCTTGCGCGGCCCGCGTGAAGCTCTCATGGCGCGCGGACGCTTCGAATGCGAGCAGCAGCGACATCGAGGGCGTCAGCTTACGATAATTCATTCATAAACCTCATGATCAATCCAACAAACATACGTTTGTCCGGCGCCGGTTCGGACGCGACAATGATCGGTCAGAAAAGGCGCAACACGCCCTGCACGAGACTTCGAGAGCAATATGACCATAGCCAGGCTTCCCATCGGCGAAACCCACGAGCGACCGATCCGTCAATTTTTGCATGAATTGAAGGCGTCGGGTTTCGAGGGCGAGGTGGATACGAGCCACGCCACGCGCACCGTGCTGGCCACCGACAATTCGATCTACCAGCGCTATCCGCGCGCGGCCGTGTTTCCCCGCCATGCGAGGGACGTGCAACGCATCGCGAGCCTGCTCGGGCGCGAGGCATTTCGCGGCGTGGTCGTGACGGCGCGCGGCGGTGGCACGGGCACCAATGGCCAGTCGCTCACCGAAGGCATCGTGGTCGACATGTCGCGGCACATGAACCGCATCCTCGACATCGATCCTGTTGCGCGCACGGCGAGGGTCGAAGCGGGTGTCGTCAAGGACCAGCTCAATGCGGCGCTGAAGCCGCACGGTCTTTTCTTCGCGCCGGAGCTCTCCACATCGAATCGCGCGACCATCGGCGGCATGATCAGCACGGACGCGAGCGGGCAGGGCAGTTGCACCTACGGCAAAACGCGCGACCATGTGCTCGCGCTCGAAACAATGCTGTTGGGCGGCGAGTGTTTGTCGAGCGCGCCGGTCGATAGCGCGGCGCTCACATCGCTTTGCGCGCGCAATGACAAGGTGGGCGAGGTGTTGCGCACCGCGCGCGAGATCAGCGAGCGCGAGGCCGACCTCATACGCGAGCGCTTTCCCAATCTGAACCGCTGCTTGACGGGCTACGATCTCGCGCACCTGCGCGAGCGCGACGGCCGGTTCGACATCAACAGCGTGTTGTGCGGCTCGGAAGGCACGCTCGGCCTGATCGTGGAGGCGACGCTGAATGTGCTGCCGGTTCCGAAGCACGCCGCGCTCGTCAATATTCGCTACGAGGGTTTCATGGATGCGCTGCGCGACGCGCAGGCGTTGATGGCCCACCGTCCGCTCTCGATCGAAACGGTCGACTCGACCGTGCTGCGCCTCGCGCGCGAGGACATCGTCTGGCAAAGCGTGGCCGCGTATTTCGCGGACGACGAGGGCGTGGAAGGCGGCGCGAGCGGCATCAACATGGTGGAGTTCAGCGGCGACGATGCGAGCGAAGTGCGCGCACGCGTGGCGGCGTTCACGGAGCATCTGCGCTCGGACGCGAGCGTGAAGCGTCTCGGCCACACGATCGCCGATGGCGAAGCGGCGATCAATCGCGTCTACGCCATGCGCAAGCGCGCCGTGGGGCTGCTTGGCAACGTGCGCGGCGCGAGCCGCCCGCAGCCTTTCGTGGAAGACACGGCGGTGCCGCCTGAAAATCTGGCCGACTATATCGCGGAGTTCCGCGCGCTGCTCGACGGTTTCGGGCTGCGCTACGGCATGTTCGGGCACGTGGATGCGGGCGTGCTGCACGTGCGCCCCGCGCTCGACATGCGCAATCCCGCCGAGGCCGCGCTGGTGCGCCCGATTTCCGACGCGGTGACCGCGCTGACGATCAAGTACGGCGGCCTGCTGTGGGGCGAGCATGGCAAGGGCGTGCGCTCCGAGTACGTGCCTGCGTATTTCGGCCCCTTGTATCCGGCGCTGCAACGGCTCAAGGCGGCGTTCGACCCGCACAATCAACTGAACCCCGGCAAGATCGCCACGCCCGCGGGCGCGAGCGCGCCGCTGCTGAAGATCGATGCAACGCCGCTGCGTGGCGAGTGGGATCGCCGCATCGACGAGCGGGTCTGGCAGGCCAACGCCGACGCCGTCCACTGCAACGGCAACGGCGCCTGCTACAACTTCGACCCGGACGACGCCATGTGCCCCTCGTGGAAGGCCACGCGCGAGCGCGTGCATTCGCCGAAGGGGCGGGCGTCGCTCATGCGCGAATGGTTGCGCATGCAACAGGATGCCGGAACGGATCTGACTGCCGCGCCGGCGGTTGCTGCGTGGCCGGTCCGCGTCGTCAACAGCGTGCGCAAACACCGGGGCGAAGAGGACTTCTCGCACGAAGTCTACGATGCCATGGCGGGTTGTCTCGCGTGCAAGTCCTGCGCGGGACAATGCCCTGTGAAGGTGAGCGTGCCCGAGTTTCGCGCGCGCTTCCTGGCGCTTTATCACACGCGCTACTTGCGGCCCCTGCGTGACTATCTGATCGGTGCGCTCGAATTCACCGTGCCGCGCGTGGCGGCGGTGCCCACCGCACGCAGTCTTTACAACGCGCTGATGCGCTCACGCCCGGTGAAGTCGATGCTCGGGCGCGGGTTGGGGATCGTCGACAATCCGCTCTTGAGCACGGTTTCCTGGCGCGAGGTCTTGCGCAAATCGGGCGCGGAACTGGCGACAGCGGAACGGCTCGCCGCGCTTAGCGAAGCCGGGCGCGGGCGCAGCGTGATTGTCGTGCAGGACGCATTTACGCGTTACTTCGAAACGCCGGTTTTGGCTGCATTCATGGAACTCGCTGCGCGTCTTGGATTCAAGGTGTTCGTCGCGCCGTATCTTCCGAACGGCAAGCCGCTACATGTTCAAGGATTTCTGCCGCAGTTCCGGCGCGCGGCGAGCCGCAATGCTGCGCAACTCGCCGCGCTCGCCCGTACGGGCGTCCCGCTGGTTGGCGTGGACCCAGCTATGACACTCGTCTACCGTCAGGAGTACCGCAAGGTTGAGGGCATTGCAGCCATGCCAGAGGTGCGATTGCCGCAGGAGTGGCTGCTCGATGTGCTGCGCGAACGGGAAACGCACAAGCGCGGGGCGGCTACGTTTCGTCTGCTTGCGCATTGCACCGAGCGGACCAATGCGGGCGCCGCGGCGGGACTATGGAAGGACGTATTCGAGGCCGCGGGCCTTGTGCTCACAACGCCCGCCAGTGGTTGCTGCGGCATGTCGGGCACGTATGGCCACGAGGCGCGCAATCGCGGGACGTCAGAGACGATATTCGAGCAATCGTGGGCGCGGCATGTCGATGCGCAACCTGGCGACGGCGAATTGCTGGCCACGGGTTATTCGTGCCGTTGCCAGGTGAAGCGCTTGCGCGGGCGGCAATTGCGTCATCCGGTTCAGGCTTTGCTGGATGCGCTGGGCTGATATTCAGGAGTCTGAATCATTACACCAGGCTATCGCCCAGCCACTGCGCTCCAAACCACGCGCCCTGCGCCACGATGGACGACAACTGCTCCAGCACGAGCCGCCGGCCTTCCAGCACCGCAGCCGAGTGCGAGCGCGCCGTGTTTTCGCACAACGCCCAGGTGATATACATCCCGCGCACCGGCGCCCACGAAACATCCTGATCCGACATGGCGCTCACGGCGCAGCAGGGCGTGACCGTATGGGCTGAGCCCTCGCGCGCCAGATCGATGGAAAGATGCATCGCGTCGATCTCCACGATGCTCTTGAACGCGTAACCCTGCCTCGCCAGGGCGTGCTCGATTTGCGTGCGAATGACGTTCGGCTTTCCCGGCAGCGCCAGTTTCAGATTGTCCAGATGCGAGAGGGGAACGGGCTTTTCCGGCCTGAGCCTTGCGCGCTTGTTCGACACCAGCACGAGCGGTTCGCGCAGCAAGGCCGTGTGGCGATAGCCGGCGGGAGAGCCCCCCTCGAACGGAATGATAGCGAGATCGAGCATGCCCGAGTGCATGACTTCGCGCAGCGCGTGGCTCACGTCTTCGTGAACGCGCAGCGAAACGCCGGGATAGTGCGCGACGAGCGCCTGAACGTACTGCGCCGTGAACAGATGCCGCCAGGAGGGCGGAAAGCCCACGGAAAGCTGACCGGCGGCGCGGCTTCCCACCTGTTCGACGAGTATTTCCAGTTGCCGGAGGACGGGCCGCGCGCGCTCGTAAAGCAGCCGCCCGGCTTCGGTCGGCACGACGCCGCCCTTGGTGCGCGTGAAGAGTTTTACGCCGATCTGATGTTCGAGCAGTGCGATATGGCGCGAGAGGGCGGGCTGCGAGAGACGCAGGTCCGACGCCGCGCGATTGATGCTGCCAAGGTCGGCGACGCGCAGAAAGTACTCGATGAGTTGGGAGTCCATGGCGCCGATCTTATCCGAAAAATGGATAACGTCTATATCGAGCCAGCATTGGATGGATAACAATGCGCCCGTTACGATGCCCTGAAACACATTCAGGAGACGGAATCACGATGTCACAACGCAACCCAAACGCAGGCGCCGCGACGGCATTCGACACCGACGTGCTCGTCGTGGGCTCGGGGCCGATGGGCGCGACCACGGCGCTGGCGCTCGCCACTTACGGCGTGAAGGTGCATATGGTGTCGCGCTGGAACTGGCTGGCGGACACGCCGCGCGCGCACATCACCAACCAGCGCGCGATGGAGGTCTATCGCGATCTGCAAATCGAGGAAGAGGCGCATCGCTATGCCACGCCGTGGGAGCTGATGGGCGACTGTCTGTTCACAACGAGCCTGGCGGGCGAAGAACTCGTGCGGCTGCGCTCGTGGGGGACCGGCGACGCCCGCAAGAGCGACTATCTGCAAGGCAGCCCTTGCCCGCTGGTCGACCTGATCCAGCCGAACATCGAACCCATTCTCTTCAAGAGCGCCGCCGAGCGCGGCGCCACGTTTGCAACCAATACGGAGTACCAGGCATATGTTCAGGACGAGCAGGGCGTCACGGTCTCGCTGAAAGACCGGCTCACCGGCCGCGAATACACGCTGCGCGCGAAGTATCTCGTGGGCGCGGACGGCGCGCGCTCGCAGGTCGCGCAAGACATCGGCCTGCCGATTTCAGGCGAGATGGCGCGCGCCGGTACGCTCTACACGCTGTTCAACGCCGATCTCTCGGCCTACGTGGCGCACCGTCCGAGCATCCTGCACTGGATCGTCAGCCCGGACGCGAGTTTCGGGGAAATCGGCCTCGGGCTGCTGCGGGCCGTCAAACCGTGGACGCAATGGATAGCCGGATGGGGCTTCGACATTTCGAAGGGCGATCCGGACCAGAGCGATGAAACGGTGCTGCGCAAGATTCGCGTGCTGGTGGGCGACCCGAAACTCGACGTCGAAATCGTTCGCAAGTCGGTGTGGTACGTGAACCAGGCCTACGCCACCGAGTATTCGAGGGGCCGCGTGTTCTGCGGCGGGGACGCCGTGCATCGGCATCCTCCTTCGAGCGGCCTCGGTCTCAACACCTGTGTTCAGGACGCGTTCAATCTGGCGTGGAAGCTGGCGTTCGTGCTCAAGGGCTACGCGGGTGAGGCTCTTCTGGAATCGTATTCGGACGAGCGCGCGCCGGTCGGCAAGCAGATCGTCGAGCGGGCGAACCAATCGCGTCTCGACTATGCGCCGATCAGGCAAGTGTTCAGCGTGGAAGGCGCGGAGAATCCGGTTGCGGCGGGCATTGCCCGTTTCAAGGATCCCGGCGCGGCTGGCGCACAGGCGCGCAAGGATGTTCAGGCCGCGCTCGAACTGAAGAACCGCGAATTCAACGCGCAAGGTGTGGAGATGAACCAGCGCTACGCATCGGCGGCCGTGATGGCCGATGACGACGCGCGCCCCGAGCCGTGGCTACGCGACCCCGAACTCTACTTGCAGGCGACGACGCGGCCCGGTGCGAAGCTGCCGCACGCATGGCTGATCGACGCGCGTGGCAGGCGCATCTCGACGCTCGACGTCGTGGGGCGCGGCCAGTTCACGCTCGTCACCGGGCTTTCGGGCCAGGCGTGGGTCGAGGCGGCGGAGCAACTGGCGCGGCCTTGTCTGCGCACGGTCGTGATCGGCGAGCGCGAGAACCAGGACCCCTGGTGCGACTGGCAGCGCCTGCGCGAAATCGAAGAAGACGGCGTGCTGCTGGTTCGGCCCGACGGGTATGTGGCGTGGCGCCAACACTCCGGGGCTTCGAGCGTGACGGATGCGCGGCGGCTGCTGGAGCGTGCGCTCTCGCGCGTGCTCAATATAGGCGCCTAGTGGGCGCGTAGTGGGTGCACAGGCGACGCGGCACATTACCCATTGTGTGCGCAACAGTCTCTTCCAGAGCGGCCGCTGTTTGTCGTTGCGGCGCGGGTGATACATATACGCCCCGCGCCACACCTTTCAATTCGACAAACGACGTCCGGTAGCCGGGGTGCAAGCTGTCCGCGACGCGCATTACAAGAGACGCCGCAGTCATGCCACGCATTCACTTCTTCAGGCCTGCTAACGAACAAGGGCGCGAGGTCCACGGTTCTTCCGCTACTTCCCGTATTGCTGCGTGCACAGCGGCTCAACGCCACTGGCCGCGCCACGGCTTTGCGCTCATGCTGGCGACGGCGGCGCAGTTTGCGCATGCGCAAAGCTCGGTGCGGCTTTCCGGTCTCGTGGATCTGGGCATTGCCTACGTCAGCGACGCGGGCGGCGCGCAGGGACATGCAAGCGCATGGCAGGCAAAGAACGGCGACATCAACATCAGCCGCTGGACGCTCAGCGGGGAAGAGACGCTCAGCAGCGACACGAAGGCGATCTTCACGCTCACGAACGGTTTTAATGCGCTGACCGGCGCGGCCGCGCAGCAGGGGCGCTTGTTCGGCTTTCAGGCGTTCATGGGTCTTGCGTCGCAGCGCGCGGGGACGGTGACGCTCGGGCGTCAGTTCGATGCGGTCGTGCAATACGTCGAGCCGTTCGCGCTGGGCGGCACCGCCGACGGCGGCACGGCATTCGCACATCCCTACGACAACGACAATCTCGACAACTACACCCGCACCAATAACTCGATCAAATACGCGAGCCCCGATATTCACGGCGTGACATTCGGCGGCACTTACGGGTTTTCAAACAAGGCCGGTGCGTTTGCCGACAACCGCGAATACAGCATGGGCGCGGCGTACCACTATGGCGCGCTGCGCGTGGGCGCGGGGTATTTCCAGTTCAATCACGCCTCGAACGCGGCGGACGCCAATCTCGACGGCGCGGCGCCCGCCGGCGCGCCGTTCAACGCAGACCGCCAACGCACCTACGCGGCGGGCGGCAGCTATCAGTTCGAGAAGGTTCAGGTCGGTCTGGTGCTGAGCGAAACGCGCCTCGACAACGTCACGTCGATCAACAACGTGGCCGACGCCGCGATCGCCCTGCCGCACGACGATGTGCGTTTCACCAACGCGGAAATCAACGCGCGCTACTACTTTTCACCGCGCTGGCATATCGCGGCGTCTTACGTGTTCACCTACGGCCGCTTCGATACGCCGACCGGCGTGCATTATCCAAAGTGGCATCAGATCAATGTGCTGAACGTGTATTCGTTGTCGCCGCGCACGGACCTTTATGGCGAGGTGCTTTATCAGCGTGCCAACCAGCTTGAGGGCACGGGCATTCAAGGCGCGCAGATTTCCAACTTCTCGCGCGCCTCGGGTGCGAACCAGTTCGTTGCGGCTGTGGGGCTTCGCCACCGCTTCTAGGCGCTCAAACGATTCCGGTCGAATAGTAGACGGCGATCACGAAGAAGACGGCCAGCGTCTTGATGACCGTCACCGCGAAGATGTCGCGATACGACTCGCGGTGCGTGAGCCCCGTCACCGCGAGCAGCGTGATGACCGCGCCGTTGTGCGGCAGCGTGTCCATGCCGCCGCTCGCCATCGCCACCACGCGGTGCAGCACTTCGAGCGGAATATGCGCGGCCTGCGCGCTCTTGATGAAGAGATCGGACATGGCCGCGAGCGCGATGCTCATGCCGCCCGAAGCCGAGCCGGTGATGCCCGCGAGGGCGCTCACCGAAACGGCGGCGTTGACGAGCGGATTCGGAATGCTCTTGAGCGCGTCGCTCACCACGATGAAGCCGGGCAGCGCCGCGATCACGCCGCCGAAGCCATATTCCGAGGCGGTATTCATCGAAGCGAGCAGCGCGCCGGCCACGGCCGCCTTCGTGCCGGTCGCGAAGCGGTCCTTCACCCGGCCGAACGCCGTCACGATCACGAGCACGATGCCGAGCAGCAGCGCGCCCTGCACCGACCAGATCGCCACGACCTGCTTGACCGTGGCCGTCACCGGGGCATGAATGCCGGGCAGCACGTCGGGCGCGACGGTCACGGTGTCGCCGTACCAGAGCGGAATCCAGCGCGTGAGGAAGAAGTTCGCCACGCCCACCAGCACGAGCGGGGCGATGGCGAGCGCCGGGTGCGGCAAGTGGTCGGTCTTGACGTGCTCGGGCTCGTTCACGAGCGAAGTGCCGTAGCCTTCGCCTTTCGCCATGGCGCTGCGGCGGCGCCATTCGAGGTACGAAAGGCCGACCACGATGATGAAAACCGAGCCGATCACGCCGAGCGCGGGCGCGGCCCAGGCCGTGGTCTTGAAGAACGTGGTGGGAATGATGTTCTGGATCTGCGGCGTGCCGGGCAGCGAATCCATCGTGAACGAGAACGCGCCGAGCGCGATGGCGCCGGGCATGAGGCGCTTCGGAATGTTGCTCTGGCGATAGAGTTCGGCTGCGAACGGGTACACCGCGAACACCACGACGAAGAGCGACACGCCGCCGTACGTGAGCAGCGCGCACACGGCCACGATCACGGCGTTCGCGCGCGAGCGGCCGATGTAGCGGATCGCGGCATGCACGATCGCCTCGGAAAAGCCCGATAGCTCGATGACCTTGCCGAATACCGCGCCGAGCAGGAACACGGGAAAGTAGAGTTTCACGAAGCCCACCATCTTCTCCATGAAAATGCCGGAGAAAACCGGTGCGACGGCGGCGGGGTCGGTGAAGAGGACCGCGGCGAGCGCGGCAATGGGCGCGAAGAGAATCACGCTGTAGCCGCGGTAGGCGGCGAGCATGAGAAACGCGAGGGCGGCGAGAACGATAACAAACGACATGGAGTCTCCTGCGGATCGATCGTGTTGCGCGGCGAGGCGTGTTGTGAGATCTATGGCTCTCGGCGGCGCTTCCAGTGCGCTTTGATGCGGCTGGCAGCGGCCGTGCTGCGTCGCAGCGATTGTAGCGAAAGGCTGTGTCTCGTTATTGTCAACGTGTCCGCGCGATCCGACCGTTGCGGGAGAGAGGAGGCGGGCGAGGGAGAATACGATGGACGCAAACGGTTCGGCCGGGCGAGGCGCGTGGGCCACGGGAGGCGCGGTGCGGCGTGCGCTTGCGCTCGCTCGCGCAGGCGCTTTCGTGGCCTTTGCCGGCATTGCAGCGCCGGGCGCGGTAGCGCAGGCTCCGGCCGGGGCGGAACTCAGGAACTGGTACAACGACCCCTTCTTCGCGCTTTCCAGCGCGATACGCGACTGCCCGCTGCCGCTTGGCCCGCTGATGTCGAAAGCCGAAGCCGACGACGACGCCCACTATCGCGTGGAGCGCGGCACGACCTGCTGGCTCGCGCACAAATGCACGAAGCCGAATTCGTATCTCTACGATGCCGATATCGCGGCGGCCATTCGTCAACAACTGCAAGGCGACGCCATGTTGGCGGACACGAGCGTCTGGATCACCGTGCAGCGCCGCTTTGTCTACGCGGAAGGGTGCGTGAGCGCGGGTTTCGACAGCGCGGCGCTGGAGCGCAGGCTGGCCGCGATTGCGGACGTCGAGCAGGTGTTCGTGCGCGTGACGCCGGACCCGCGCGGCGCGCTGCCTTACAAAACCCGCGCGCAGCCCCTCGCACCCGCGCCTTGAGCGCGCTCGCGCGGCGCTCGCCGCGATGGCGCGCAGGGGGCTCGCGGCATGGCACAATCGCATCGTCGAAAAACTACAAAGCCCATCGGGGTGCTCCAATGACTCGTCCTGGTTCGTCGTTGTTCCGTTTGCGCAGGTTGCCGTTCGCGGCGGGCGCCTTGGCCCTGGTCGCGGCGCTTGCCGCATGCAGCAGCGGGCCGCCGCTGTTCCTCTCGGACGGCCGTCCGACGATCCAGGTTCAGTGCCCGGCCTCGGGTGACCGCGATTCGTGCGCGCAGCAGGCGCGTGCGCGTTGTGCCGGCGCCGGTTATGACACCGTCGCCACGTCCACCGACAACGGCAATTACACGCTCGTATTCGCCTGCCGCAAGGCCCAGTAAGCGCGGCCTGTCGGCCTGGGCGCCGCGGCGCTCAGCCTTCGGCGGCCGTGCCGATCGCCGTCCCTCTCGCCGGCAGATTCAGCAACAGGCGCAGCAGGTCCGGCTGGCGCCGGGTCGCCGTCTTCTGAAAGATCGATTGCAGTTGCTTGCGCACCGTGTCGTGCTGCACGCCCACGTGCGCCGCGATTTCCTTTTGCGTGAGCCCCTCCGCGAGCAAAAGCGCGATGCGGCATTCGGCCGGCGAGAGATCGAAGGCCGTGGCGAGCACCTGCTCGTCGACGGGCGGCGCCGAGCGCGGGTGATAGAAGGTCAGCGCCGCGAAGGCGCGCAACTCCGAAGCCGAGGCGTCCTCGGCCGTCACGACGTTATAGAACGCGTAGAGCACTTCATGCTGGCTTGCCGCGAGCTTCGCTGACGCCTGCGCGCCGGATTCTCCCGCCGCGTTCAGGTTCGCAATGGCGGCGACGTCAGCCGTCTCGGGCATGTCCGCGCCAACGATGCGCAACGCGCGATAGCGCGCCGCCGCCGTGCGCGCGCCGCTCGCCCGGTTGCGCAGCCGCGCCTCGCTCACGGCGATGTCCTCCAGCAGCCGCGCGTGGTGGGGCGCGGCGAGCGTGAGCCGCCGAGCGCGCACGCGTACGAGCGTGGTCGACTTCAGGAGCCGCTGCGCCGGCTCGTTACTGTGGAGCACTTCGCCCAGCGCGCTCACCAGCATGGCCGGCGGGCGCGAGCGGTTGGCGAGCGTGTCGGCGTTGAGCGTGAAGCGCCGCGTGTAGAGGCGCACCGCGCGCACGAGGTGCGGCGTGAGCCGCTCCAGCAGTTCGCGGCGCTCGCCCGGCAGCGGTCCGGTGTCGGTGCCGGCGCTACAGGCGAGCATGACCGTGAGGCCGTGCTGATCGACGAGCTTGCACAGCGCCACGCAGCGATGGCCCGCTTCGAGCGGGCAGAACGCGAGGCCGCCCGCACGGTCGTGCTGTGCGTCGTCCTGCGCGTTGTCCTGCGCATCGTCGAGTTCCACGCCGCAATGCAACCACTTGCCGGGCGGGAAGGCGCGCAGCCACGCAAGGCGCGCGTCGTCGCGATAGAGCGGGCGAATCCGCTCGAGCGGCTCCGCGCTCGAAAGCGCAAAGCCGTCGCTCCAGGAAAAGAGGTCGCGTTGCCGGTCGAAGGCAAACAAATGAACCGACGCCACGTCGATCGTTTCGCGTAATTGCGCGCAAAAATCCTTCCACGCGCAAGAATTATCGATTGTTTCGTAAATGGCATGCAGCAGGCGATCGTATTGTGATTCGTTTGTTTTCACGCCGTTCTCATTGTTCGAGTCGTAGACGGGCTATGCGCGAGCAAAATGCAGGCCGCATAGCGTTCCACAAATGAGGAATATACAGACGCAATAGCGCCCGTTAATCTGCGTTCCGTTATGGATGCGGATACAACCGTCAGCGTGGACGACCGGCGTCCCTGATTCCGTGCGGTAACCAACGGATGATTGGGCGCGCTCATCCTATTCTGCGTCTCACGTAACGAACAAAACGCAAAATCAGTGGCGGCTCACATTGAGTGCGGCCAGCTGGCACAAGGCCAATACGGCTCGATTATCCGCAGCGTGCGGAAAATCGCCGATGCGACGAAAGTGAGTGCGCGCTATTGCGTGCGCGCTCGATAAAATTTGTCATTACCGGGGGCAGCGATGAATCATCACCAACTCGAAAAGGACATCGAGCATCTCGAACACATCATTGCGCGGCTTTCAGGCCGCGATCGTATTCCACTTTCCTATTGGCGCGGCCGGCTCGACACGGTTTCGCACGCCAACCTGGTGCCATCCCAAATGTTGCGCGTAAAGCGGCTGAACGACGCGTTGCGCGCGCTCGAAAGCCGGCTGCAACACGAAGCGCTCCAGCAACGCGGCCGCTAGCGCCAACGTTTGCGGCGGTTTTGTAAAAAAGCGCGCCTTATGACGCGCTCGCGCTCCAAACCGGTCACAATGGCGTTGTTGTGACCGACCTGGAGATGACGTTTCATGCCGAGCTACAAGCAATTGACCGCCCAGTTGGAAAAGCTTCACAAGGAAGTCGCTGTGGCGCGTGAAAAGGAAGTTGCCCAGGCGATTGCCGAGATCAAGGAAATGATCGCGGAATACGACATCACCGCGGAAGAACTCGGTTTCTCCAGCCGCGCCGCAGTCCCCGCGCGCAAGAAGGCGCTGCCGGCCCGCTACGTCAACCCGAAAACCGGCGAAACCTGGAGCGGCCGTGGGCGCGCGCCGGGCTGGCTGGCGGGCAAGAACCGCGAACGCTTCCTCATCAAGGAATAGCGGCTCAAAGGTACGGCGGGCACGTTGCCGGTTGCCTCCCGCAAAAGCTCACCTTGAGCGCTACGAGGCGCGCGCGGGCGGAATGCATGACTGTCAGGGCGTCGCGCGCATCTTCCGGGCAAGTGCCTGTTGCGAAACGAAATTTTCGCGAAAATGGGGCGCGCTTCACGAACCCGGCTGGCCCATGAAAGGCCGCCGCCGCACCTCACAGCGCCGTTTCCCCGCCGCTTCCCGTAAAAGCTCACCTCAACCGCCGCCCGGCGCCGCTGCGCCAGGGCGTGCGGGCGCCGCGTGCGGCGCGCTGCCCGGATTGGCACGCGCCCCGCACATCAAACGTTTAGTCGGCGGCCCGAATGCCGTGTATCATTCGGTCCCGGCGCCGTTCTGCGCGGGCATCCCCGGAACATTCCCGATCGCTCGTGCTATTTGTCGCGCGAGCCAGTCCGCGCACTTGCCTCGTATTTGGCGACAGAAGCCGCCCGCAAGCGCCGCCGCGCTCGCCGCAACCACCGCCGCGCGGCCCGGTTGCCCGAATTCATCAGTGATACCCGCCCTATCCATGTCAGTTGCCGAACTCAGACGCCGCCGCACGTTCGCGGTCATTTCTCACCCGGACGCGGGCAAGACCACGCTCACCGAAAAGCTGCTGCTGTTTTCGGGCGCGATCCAGATCGCCGGTACCGTGAAGGGCAAGAAAAGCGGCCGCTTCGCGACCTCCGACTGGATGGAGATCGAAAAGCAGCGCGGCATTTCGGTCGCCAGCTCGGTCATGCAGTTCGAGTACGGCGACGCCGTCATCAACCTGCTCGACACGCCGGGCCACGAGGACTTCTCGGAAGACACCTACCGTGTGCTCACGGCGGTTGACGCGGCCGTGATGGTGATCGACGGCGCGAACGGCGTGGAAGCGCAAACGCTCAAGCTGCTCGAAGTCTGCCGCAGCCGCAAGACGCCCATTCTCACGTTCATCAACAAGCTCGACCGCGAAGTGCGCGAGCCGCTCGACCTGCTCGACGAAATCGAGCAGCACCTGGGCGTGGCCGCCGTGCCGTTCACCTGGCCCATCGGCATGGGCAAGGAGTTCCAGGGCGTGTACGACATCCAGCGCGACCAGGTGCGCGTGTTCCGTGCAGGTCAGGAATCGCTCGGCGGCGCGGTGGAAACGCTGCAACACATCAGCGACGAAGACGGCGAAGCGCGTTTCGGCTATCACTGGAAGCGCACCAAGGAAGAAGTCGAGCTGATCACGGGCGCGACGCCCGCGTTCGACCGCGACGCGTTCCTGGCCGGCGAGCAGTCGCCGGTGTTGTTCGGCTCGGCGATCAACAACTTCGGCGTCAAGGAAATTCTCGACGCGCTGGTCGATCTCGCGCCGCCGCCGTCGCCGCGCATCGCGGTGCAGCGCGCCGTGTCGCCCGACGAGCCGAAGTTCACGGGCGTCGTGTTCAAGGTGCAGGCCAACATGGACCTCGCGCACCGCGACCGCGTGGCATTCATCCGCGTGTGCTCGGGCCACTTCGAGCGCGGCATGCAACTGAAGGTCACGCGCAACAACAAGACCTTCCGCGCCAACAACGTGGTGAGCTTCCTCTCGCAGCGCCGCGAGACCGTGGCCGAGGCGTATCCTGGCGACATCATCGGTATTCCTAACCATGGCACGCTGAGTCTGGGCGACACGCTCACCGAAGGCGAAGACCTGCAATTCACGGGGCTGCCGTTCTTCGCGCCGGAAATCTTCCAGACCATCGAAGTGGTCGACCCCATGCGCGCCAAGCAACTGGGCGAAGCGCTCAAGCAACTGGGCGAAGAGGGCGCGATCCAGGTGTTCCGTCCGCTGCACGGCGGCGCGACGATCCTGGGCGCGGTGGGCCAGCTTCAGTTCGAAGTGGTCTCGCACCGCCTCTCGGCCGAGTACAAGGTAGAAGTACGCATCATGCCCGCGCGCTATCGCCTGTCGCGCTGGGTGACCTGCGACGACGCCGCCGAGCTGCGCCGCTTCACCGACTCGTACGCCGCACGCATGGCTTACGACGCGTCGAATGCGCCGACCTATCTTGCTTCGCACGTCTCCGAAATCGAGGTCGCGCAAAAGGCCTGGCCGAAGATCGTGTTCAACGAACTGCGCGAACATTCGGGCGCGCCGTTCCGCAAGTCGATGTAACACGCGCGGCGCGCTCGCGCCGCGTTTTCAAACCCGCGAAACCCCTCCTCGCGCATCGTGCGTGACACACGTAGGCACGCACGCCTGCGCGCCCGCCCGCAGCGGCGTGCGACGCCATGCCGCCGCCTGCGCGGCGGGCGAAAAGCGCGCATCGCCTGCGCGCTTGCCCTATCCTCTTCTCGTGACGGTATAAAACGACAAACCGGCGCGTGCCCGTGCGGCGCGCGCCCGTTCGACCAACGAGGAGAGCCTGTGACCGTACGCAATCTCGACGCGGTGTTCCAGCCGAAATCCGTGGCCGTGATCGGCGCTTCGCGGCGACCCGGCAGCATCGGCAGCATGGTGTGGCAGCGGCTCATCGAAGGCGGCTACACGAGCCCCGTGTGGGCCGTGAATCCGCGCCACACGGGCGACTTCGAGGCGTTCGACGGCCGCCCCGTGGTGGCCGACGCGGGAGACCTGCCCGAAGCGCCCGGCGTCGCGATCATCTGCACGCGGCCCGCCACCTGGCCCGCGCTCGTGCATCGCCTGGGCGGCATGGGCACGCGCGCGGCCATCATCGTGGGCGAGATGCGCGACGAAGCCGACCAGGCCGACCTGCGCCACGCACTCGCGGCGGCGCGCCCGCACCTGTTGCGCATCGTCGGCCCCGGCAGTCTCGGCGCGCTCACGCCCGCGCTCAATGCGCAACTGGGCGCGGCGGCGTCCGTCGCGCGCAAGGGCGGCGTGGCCTGGGTCTCGCAGTCCAACGCGCTCACCAACGCCGTGCTGCGCTGGGCCGGCGCGCGCGGCCTCGGCTTTTCGCACGTGATCGCGCTCGGCGACGAGGCCGACGTCGATGTGGGCGACGTGCTCGACTATCTCGCGAGCGACCCCAGCACGCGCGCCATCCTGCTCGAAGTGGACACGATTCGCGCCGCGCGCAAGTTCATGTCGGCGGCGCGCGCGGCGGCGCGCAACAAGCCGGTGCTCGCGCTGAGGAGCGGCCGCGACGATCCGGGCGACGCGCTCTACACGGCGGCGTTCCGGCGCGCGGGCGTCGTGCGCGTCGACACGCTCGACGACCTGCTCGACGAAATCGAAACGCTCGGTCTCGGCCGCGTGGCGGCGAGCGACACGGCCACGCTCATCACGAGCGACCGGGGCGTGGCGACGCTCGCGCGCGACGCCTTCACGAAGGCCGGCGACACGCTCGCGCACTGGAACGACGAAGCGCTCGCCGCGGTGCAGGCTGCGCTGCCGCATGCGCAGGCAGGCAATCCGCTCGTGCTGGGCGACACCGCGAAGCCCGAGCACTTCGGCCTCGCGCTGCAAACGCTCGCTTCACAGCGTTCGAGCGGCACGGCGTTCGTCGTGCACGCGCCCACGCACAGCGCGCCGGTGGAGGAGGTGGCGCGTACGCTCATCGAGCATCAGCGTTTTGCTTATCGCGGCATGCTCGCGTGCTTCTTCGGCGGCGTGGACGAGAAAACCCGCGACGAGCTGCATGCGCACGGCATTCCCGTGCACACCACGCCGCGCCGGCTGGCGCGCGCGTTCGCGCGTCTCGTCGATTACCGGCTGGGCCGCGAGCTGCTCATGCAGACGCCGGAAACGATGCCTGCCCAGGGCCCCGCCGCGATCGAGGCCGCCCAGGGCGAAGCGCGTGCGGCGCTGGCGGCCGGACGCACGGAGCTGGCGGGCGAGGAGGCGGCGCGGCTGCTCGCGCGCTTCGGACTCGTCACCCAGGCGCAGGACGAGCCCGGCGTGAAGCCCGTGGTGGACGTGACGGTGCAGTTTCGCGACGACGACAACTTCGGCCCGGTGTTCCGCTTTTCCGCGCCGTCGCCGGACGAAATTTCGCCGCCACTGCGCGTCTACAGCCTGCCGCCGCTCAACCCCGTGCTGTCGCGCGACATCATCGCGCGCTCGCCCTATGCGCGCAACGTGGCGCCCGAGCCGACGCTCGCGGCGCTCACCGAGCTGTCGCAGTGCGTGTGCGAGGTGCGCGAGATCGTGGGTTTGCGCCTGACGCTGCGCGTGCTGCCCGAGGCGGTCGTGGTCGTGGAGCCGCGGCTTCAGATTGCGGAAAAGCGCAGCCGTTTTGCGATCATGCCGTATCCGCGCCGCCTCGAAGAAACCCTCGACTGGCACGGCGAGCGCCTCACGATCCGGCCGATCCGTCCTGAAGACGAGGCGATGCATCGCAAGTTCGTCGAGTCGATGACGCCCGACGATTTGCGCCTGCGTTTCTTTTCGGCGGTGCGCAGCTTCGATCACACGCAGCTCGCGCGCATGACGCAGATCGACTACGACCGCGAGATGGCGCTGATCGCCGTGGTGCAGGGCGAGGACGGCGAGCCGCGCACGCTAGGCGTGGTGCGCGCCGTGGCCGATCCGGACAACGAGACCGCCGAGTTCGCGTGCACGGTGCTGTCGACACTGAAGGGGCGCGGCCTCGGGCGTTTGCTGATGTCGCGCATCATCGCCTACGTGCGCTCGCGCGGCACGCACTGGCTGCTCGGCGAGGCGCTGCGCGAGAATGCGCCGATGATCGGCCTCGCGCGCGCCTGCGGCTTTACCGTCACGCCCACGGAAGACCCGGGCGTGGTCGGTTTTCGCATGCCGCTAGACTGAGCGGGAAGCTCAGGCGGCCAGTTTGGCGAGCGCGTCGTCGATCTGGCCGCGCGTGAGCGCGAGTTCTTCGAGCCAGGCCTCGCCGTATTGCGCGCCGGTTTCCTTTTCGAGGCGCGCGATGGTCGCGGCGCAGCGCGCGGCGTCCTTGGGCGTGGCGATGAACGCCTTGACCGACTGACCGCCCTGGAACGCGTCGAACAGCGGCGTGCGGATCTCATCGGGCAGCGCGCGCGTGGTCCACTGGTGCGTCTTGCCGTTGAAGGTGAGCGAAGGCGGCAGCACGCGCTCCTTGCGCGTGGCCGGAATCAGGCCGAAATTGCGCGCGGCCTCGGCGATCTGGTCGGCCGTGAACAACTCCTCGGGGGCGATCTCGAACTGCGCGATGGCGGTTTCGACGGTCTTCATCGCGTCGGCGCGGTCGTCGCGCTTTTTCTGCGCGCGCGCGACGATGTCACGCAGCTCGTCGGCTTCATCGGGCGTGATCGTGAAACTGGCCTGTTTCTGCTGAAGCTCGGAAAAGCGCTGGAATTCTTGATCGGTGAGAAGTTTCGCCATGGGTTTCGAATGCGCGGCCGCCGCTTGCCCGCCGTGGTTCAGCAGGACGAGGCGCACCGGTTTTTTGGGAGGGCCGCCATTCTAACCGTTTTGGCCGGCCGGCTTCCACTTGCGCGCGGCACTTGTAGGAACCGTCCGATTTTCTTGACTGGGGGCGGTCCCTATCATCATCGGATGAACTCATCCCGACCTCTTTCCCCAGCGGGCTCGCGCCGCGAGTCGCGTGCCGACGCGCGCCACGAGTCGATGCTTCAACGTGGCATCGCGCAGTTGAACGATGAAAAATACGCGTTCGCCGAGGCGCTTTTTCGCGAGATCCTCGCGCAAGACCCCAAACATGCCGACGCGCACCATCAACTGGGCGTGACGCTCGCGCGCCAGTCGCAGTTCGCGGCGGCCGAACAATGCCTGCGCGCGTCGCTGGCCGAGCGCGAGAGCGGGCCATGCCGGCGCGACCTCGCCTGGACGCTGCTGTGGCAAGGCCGCGACGGCGAGGCGATCGAAGCCTACCGCGCCGCGATTGGCGCGGGCCTGCGCGAAGCGCGCCTCTTCAACAACCTCGGCAATCTGCTCAAGAAGCGCAATTCGCTGCCGCAGGCCGAGGCTTGCTACCGCGAGGCGATTGCAACCGACGCCTCCTACGCGCTCGCCTACAGCAACCTGGCGATGCTCCAGCAGGACGCGGGCCAGCACGAAGCCGCCGAGGCGAATCTCAAGCAGGCGCTCGCGCTCACCCCGAACTCGCCGCACCTCTGGCAGTGCTACGGCGGCTTGCTGGAGCGCATGAACCGCATGGACGAGGCCGATGAGGCCTACCGCCGCGGCGGCCGTTGGGAGGCCTCGCAGTACGTGCGCCGCCGCGAGGCGCACTGGCAGCAGCTTGGGGAGATCGACGCGGCGGCGCTTTCCATGGTGTCGTCCGGCGCCGCGGACAACCTCACGCCCTGGTGCCTGCTCGGCATCCCGGCGCTCACGCCGGAACTGCATCGCGACGCCGGGCTGCGCTTCGCGCAAAGCCGCTGGCGTGGCGAACTGGCGGCGCCCCCGCTCGTGGCGCGCGGCGCGGGCCTTGCCGCCGCGCTCGCGCGCTTCGAGTCGGGCGAGCGCCTGCGCATCGGTTATCTGTCGGCGGACTTCTACGATCACGCCACGTTGCGCCTGCTGGCGGGCGTGTTCGAACTGCACGACGCGAAGCGCTTCGACGTTCACCTCTATTCGTACGGGCCCGACCCCGACGCCACCGCCCGCGCGCGCTTTGCGCACGTGCCGGGCACGTGGCACGACGTCGGCGCGCTTTCGGATGCGCAGGCCGCCGCGCAAATCGCGCACGACGGCATTCACCTGCTCGTCGACCTGAAAGGCTTTACGACGGGCACGCGGCTCGGCATTACCGCGCTGCGGCCCGCGCCCGTGATCGTGAGCTGGCTGGGCTACCCCGGTTCGCTCGGGCACGCACGCCTCGCCGACTACCTGATCTCCGACGCCGTCGTTACGCCGCCTGGCGCTGCCGCGCAATTCAGCGAGACGCTCGCGCTCATGCCGCACTGCTACCAGCCCCTCGACCATCGTCGCCAGAGCGCACCGCGGCCTTCGCGCGCGCAAGCCGGGCTGCCGGAGAAGGGCTTCGTCTATTGCAGCTTCAATCAGACGTTCAAGCTGAATGCCCAGATCTCCACGCTCTGGGCGCGGCTACTGAAGGCCACGCCGGCTAGCGTGCTGTGGTTGCTCGAACCCGGTTCGGCGCGCGCCAAAGAAAACCTGCGGCAGTTCTTCGAAACGCAAGGCGTCGATGCCGCACGCGTGATCTTCGCGCCGCGCGTGACGCAGGAGGCGCATCTCGCGCGGCTGCAACTCGCGGACCTCGCGCTCGACACGCTGCCGGTGGGCTCGCATACCACGGGCAGCGACGCGCTCTGGGCGGGCGTGCCGATGGTGAGCGCGCCGGGCACCCTGTTCGCGGGGCGCGTGGGTGTGAGCCTGCTGCATGCGGTGGGGCTCGACGAGCTGGTTGCGCGCGATCTCGACACGTACTTCCAGATCGCGCTCGGCTTCGCCACCGACACGGCGTGGCGGGCGCGCGTGCGCGAGAAACTTGCGCAGGCGCGGCGCAGCTCGCCGCTGTTCGATACGGTTGCGTTCACGCGTGACCTGGAGCGGCTTTATCTCGCGATCGTCGGGCGCGAGGTGCATGGCCAGGCTGGCGATCGTACGCCCGTGGTGGTGCAGTAGCGCGCGGTTGCGCCGGGGCATCGAGCAGCGCCTGTACTGAGCCTCACGCCGCGCCGTCTTCGCGCAGCATCGACAGGCTCTGCACGATCTCGCCCAGCATGTGCGTCGCCTCGTCGAGCGAGGGCGCGACGTATTCGTCGATACGCCTGAGAAACGGGCAGGTGAGCGCGGCGATCGCCTGACCCGAAGGCCCGAGCACCGGAAACGTCACGTCCGTCACGCCGAAAATCTGCTGACTGTCCTTGCGCGAGAAACCCGTCTTGCGCACCTGCTCGCACGCGGCCTCGAGCGCCGCGTGGTCGATCGTCACTTCGCCCTTCACTTTCGTATGCTCCGCGAGCATGTGCGCGCGCTGCTCCTGCGTTTGCCATGCGAGCAGCGTGCGCCCCGAACTGGTATCGACCAGACCCACGCGGGAGCCCAGCCGCACCGCGATGCCCCACGTGCCCGGACCGTCCACCTGCGCGATCACGAGCAGATTGCCGCGGTCGTACACCGTGAGATGGCAGGACTGCTCCGCGTCGTTGGCGAAGCGCTGCATGAGCGGCAGCGCTTCGGCGATCAGGCGCTCCATGGGCGGGTGGCGGTGCGCGAGCGCGAACAGTTTCAGGCTGAGCGCGTAGCGGTCGCCCGCTTCCGAACGCATCACATATTGGCGCGCCACGAGGCGCTCCAGCATGCGGTAGATCTCGCTCGCGTTGCGCCCCAGCGCCTTCGTGATCTCCGCGCGCGTGAGGCCGCCGCGCTGCTCCGCGAGCAGCTCCAGGATGTCGAGCCCCTTGTCCAGCGCGGGCGCGCGATAGCGGTCGCCGTCGTCTTTCTCGTCGGCTTCGTCGGGCGCGTTGTCCATCGGGCGTTTTTTCGCGTTGTTTTCCATTCGATCGTTCCCAGGGAAATCACGGACCCATGCTGCGCTGCACATTCCTTGACCTTGTGCGGTGCGTATATGAATAATAGGTTCACTGGTGAACATACACCAGCGTCGTCTGGAAAGGGAAGTGGCAGTTGCAACGGGTCGCCGGCGCTTCGTGCATTCCTCGCGGGGCGCGGCGAGCACATGGAATTCAACAACGACAGATGCGGTCGCATGGGCGCCGAAGCGCCCCGTGCGGCCGACCAGGAGACAGACATGGCGTTCGCATCCGGGCTCGTGCTGGCCCGCCGCTCCACCGAAACCCGCCAGGCGCGCGCGGCGCTGGCCCGTGCGGCCACGAAAACCCTTTGTGTCGCCGCGGCGTGCGCTGCCGCGTTCGGCGCACCGGCCGCAGCCAGCGCGGCCGAGGTCGGCAAGGTGGGCCTCGGCCTGCCGCTCCTCACCTCGCCGTTCTGGCAGTCGTACAACAACTATCTCGGCGTGTACGCGAAGCAGGACGGCATCGACGTGCTCGCGCCCGTGAACTCGAACAACGATCCCGCCCAGCAGATCACGGACATGAACAACATGATCAATCTGGGCGCGAAGGGCATTGTGGTCGGCCCGATCGATTCGGCGGCGATCAGCCGCGCGCTCGACAACGCCGCACAGAAGAACGTGAAAGTCGTGGCCGTGGACGTCGCGCCCACGCAGGGCGCCGTGGCGATGGTCGTGCGCGCCGACAACCGCGCGTATGGCGAGAAGGCCTGCAAATACATCGGCGAGCATGTGAAGTCGGGCAAGGTCGTGCAGATCATGGGCGACCTCGCCTCGGTGAACGGGCGCGACCGTTCGGAAGCGTTCCGCGCTTGCCTGAAGAACTATCCGAATCTGTCGCTGCTGGAGATTCCGGCCGGCTGGAAGGGCGACGTGGCGGCGAGCGCGCTGGACAGCCTGCTGACCGCGAACCCGGACGTGAAGGGCATCTACATGCAGGCGGGCGGCGTGTATCTCTCGCCCACGTTGCAAACGCTGCGCCGCAAGCAGTTGCTCGTTCCCGTGGGAGACCCCAAGCATATCGTGATCGTCTCCAATGACGGCATTCCGCAGGAGTACGAAGCTATCCGCAAGGGCGAGATCGACGCGACCGTTTCACAACCTGCCGATCTCTACGCGAAATACGGCCTCTATTACATCAAGGCCGCGCTGGAAGGCAAGACGTTCAAGCCGGGCAAGACCGATCACGACAGCAATATCGTCCAGTTGCAGCCCGGCATTCTCGAAGACCAGTTGCCGGCGCCGCTCGTGACGAAGCAGAACGTCGACGACAAGAACCTGTGGGGTAATACGGTCAAATGAGCGGTCACATGAGCCGCCACACGAGCGATCGATCGGGCGATCGGGCCGCAGTGGGCAACGCGCCGCCGCCCGGCGGCGCGGTATTCACGGGCAGCCGCGAGGCGGCCGCGCGGGCGTTGCCGCCGGTCGTGGAGGCGAGCGGCGTGACGAAACGCTTCGGCTCCACGGCGGCGCTCGCCAACGTGAGCCTGCGCGTGATGGCGGGCGAGTCGCACGCGCTCGTGGGCCGCAACGGCGCGGGCAAGTCCACGCTTGTGTCGATCCTCACCGGCCTGCGCAAGCCCGACGAGGGCAGCGTGCGCTTTAACGGCGAGGCCGCGCCCGCGCTCGCCGATCGCGATGCATGGCGCGAGCGCGTGGCCTGCGTGTACCAGCATTCCACGATCATCCGCGACCTCACGGTCGCGGAGAATCTGTTCATCAATCGTCAGCCGAAGCGGCGCGGCGTGATCGACTGGCAAACCATGCGCCGCGACGCGCGCGCGCTGCTCGACCACTGGCGCATCGACGTGCGCGAGGACGCGCGCGCGGGCGACCTGACGGTAGAGGCGCGCCAGCTCGTGGAAATCGCGCGGGCGCTGTCGTACGGCGCGCGCTTCATCATCCTCGACGAGCCCACCGCGCAGCTCGACGGCGAGGAAATCAAGCGCCTCTTTCGGCGCATCGACGAATTGCAGCGCGAAGGCGTGACCTTTCTCTTCATCTCGCACCATCTGCAAGAGGTGTACGAGATCTGCCAGACCGTGACGGTGCTGCGCGACGCGCGCCATATCGTGAGCGCGAGCGTGGCCGAATTGCCGCGCGAACGGTTGATCGAGGCGATGACGGGCGAGCGCGGCGGGCTGAATGTCGCGGACGCCGCCGCGCGCGAGCCGCTGCCCGCCGATGCGCCGCTCGCGCTGGAAGTGCGCGGACTCTCGGGCCACGACTACCACGACGTGTCGTTCGCGTTGAAGCGCGGCGAGGTGGTGGGACTCACGGGCGCGACGAGCAGCGGCCGCACGAGCGTGGGCGAGGCGATCGCCGGACTCGCGGCGCAGCAGGCGGGCGAGATTCGCGTGAAAGGCGCGCGGCTCACGCCCGGCGACGTGCCCGCGGCGCTCGCGAGCGGCGTGGGCTGCGTGCCGAAGGATCGCCATCACGAGGGGCTCGTGCTCACGCAGTCGGTGGCCGAGAACGCGTCGATGACGATTGCGGGCCTGCTCGGCCGCTTCGGCTTCGCGCCGCCCGCGAAGAAGCATCAGGTGGGCAAGCGCATGATCGAGACCCTCGGCATCGTCGCGCAGGGGCCGGAGCATGTGGTGTCCGGGCTCTCGGGCGGCAATCAGCAGAAGGTCGTGATGGCGCGCGCATTGGCAAGCAATCCTGACGTTCTCGTGCTGATCGATCCCACGGCGGGCGTGGACGTGAAATCGAAGGAAGCGCTGCTCTCGGTCGTGGACCGCGTGCGCGAGGAAGGCAAGGCCGTGCTCGTGGTGTCGAGCGAACTCGACGATCTGCGTACCTGTGACCGCGTGCTCGTGATGTTTCGCGGCGAGGTGGTCGCGCAGATGGCGGCGGGCTGGCAGGACCACGAACTGATTGCATCGATTGAAGGAGTCGATCTTCATGAAGAATAGTGTTTCGACGCCCGCATTCGCGGCGGCGCAGGGCGACGCGGCAACGGCCGGGCGCCGCGCGCGGCCGCGCATCGAGCTGGCGCGCCTGCGCGATTTCGCGCTCTTGCCTGCGCTCTTGCTGCTGATCGTGATCGGCGGCTTCGTGAGCCCGAGCTTTCTCACGCGCGCGAATCTCATCAGCGTGCTTGGTGCATCGGCTGCGCTCGCGCTCGTGGTGCTCGCCGAATCGCTCATCGTGCTCACCGGCAAGTTCGATCTCTCGCTCGAATCCACCGTGGGCATTGCGCCGGCGGTCGGCGCGATGCTCGTCATGCCCGCGGCCTCGGCGGGGTTCGGTCTGCAATGGCCCGCGTTCGCGGGGCTCGCGGCCATCGTGGTGGTGGGCGCGCTGATTGGCTTCATCAACGGCTTTCTCGTGGTGCGGCTGCGCCTGAACGCCTTCATCGTGACGCTGGCCATGCTGATCGTGCTGCGCGGCATGCTGGTGGGCGCCACCAAGGGCGGCACGTTGTTCGATATGCCGCCATCGTTCTTCACGCTCGCGACGACCATCGTGCTCGGCCTGCCGCTTTCCGTGTGGCTCGCCGCCGCCGCGTTCGCCATCGCCGCGTTCATGCTGCGTTATCACCGCGTGGGGCGCGCGCTCTACGCGATCGGCGGCAATCCCGACGCGGCGCGCGCGGCCGGCATTCGCGTGGAGCGCATCACATGGGGCGTGTTCGTGCTCGGCAGCGTGCTCGCGGCATTGGGCGGTCTGATCGTCACCGGCTACGTGGGCGCGATCAATGCGAACCAGGGCAACGGCATGATCTTCACCGTGTTCGCGGCAGCCGTGATCGGCGGCATTTCACTGGACGGCGGCAAGGGCACGATGTTCGGCGCGCTGTCGGGTGTGCTGTTGCTCGGTGTGGTGCAGAACCTGCTCACGCTCGCCCAGGTGCCGTCGTTCTGGATTCAGGCGATTTACGGCGCGATCATCCTCGGCTCGCTGATGGTGGCGCGGCTCGCGGGCGGCGAGGCCCAGAACTAAGGCCAGCGGAGGACTTTCTGTGAACGGCAACGCACTCCATACCGACGCGCGCCTCATTCTGCTCGCTCCCGAAGACAACTGCCTGATCGCGGCGGCGCGTCTGCCGCAGGGCGAGACCGTGGAGATAGAGGGGGAGCGCGTGACGCTGGCAAAGACGATCGAACTGGGCCACAAGGTGGCGCGGCGCGCACTCGCCGCGCAGGAAAAAGTGCTGCGCTACGGCGCGCGCATTGGCCACGTGAGCGTCCCGGTCGCGCGCGGCGAGCATCTGCACACGCATAACCTCGAAAGCGATTATTTGCCGACCTACACGCATGACGCGGGGCATGAGTTCGTCCCGCACCAGCACTAGATGCGGCGCTTGCCGCGAGCAGGATTCACGATATGAGCGAACCCAACGTCACCCCTACACGCGCTGCCGAGCTTGTGCTGGAAGGCTGGCCGCGCAGCGACGGCCGCAAGGGTATCCGCAATGTGGTTGCGGTGGCCTATCTGGTCGAGTGCGCGCATCACGTGGCGCGCGAGATCGTCGCGCAGTTCCGCGAACCGTTCGACGCCTTCGACGACCCGGATGGGGCAAGCCAGCCGAAAGCACCGCCCGTTCACCTGATCGGCTTTCCGGGCTGCTTTCCGAACAGCTATGCCGAGAAGATGCTGAAGCAGCTCACCACGCATCCGAACGTCGGCGCGGTGCTGTTCGTCTCGCTCGGCTGCGAGAGCATGAACAAGCACTACCTCGTGGAGCAGGTGCGCGCGAGCGGCCGTCCCGTAGAAGTCCTGACGATTCAGGAAAAGGGCGGCACGCGCAGCACGATCCAGTACGGCTTGGACTGGGTGCGCGCGGCGCGCGCGCAGCTCGCGGCGCAAAAGAAGGTGCCGATGCGCCTGGACGAACTGGTTGTCGGCACGATCTGCGGCGGCTCGGACGGCACCAGCGGCATCACCGCGAACCCGGCCGTGGGCCGCGCGTTCGACCAGTTGATCTCGGCGGGCGCGGCCTGCATCTTCGAGGAAACCGGCGAGCTGGTGGGCTGCGAATTCCACATGGAAAGCCGTGCGGCGCGGCCCGAACTGGGCGCGGAGATCGTGGCGTGCGTGGCCAAGGCGGCACGCTATTACTCGATTCTCGGCCACGGCTCATTCGCCGTGGGCAATGCCGACGGCGGGCTCACCACGCAGGAAGAAAAATCGCTTGGTGCCTATGCGAAAAGCGGCGCGTCTCCCATCGTCGGCATCGTGAAGCCGGGCGACGTGCCGCCGACGGGCGGGCTCTATCTGCTCGACGTGGTGCCCGACGGCGAGCCGCGTTTCGGCTTTCCGAACATCAGCGACAACGCCGAGATTGCGGAACTGATCGCCTGCGGCGCGCACGTGATCCTCTTCACGACCGGGCGCGGATCGGTGGTGGGATCGGCGCTGTCGCCCGTCATCAAGGTGTGCGCGAACCCGCTCACGTACCGCAATCTTTCCGGCGACATGGACGTGGACGCCGGACGCATTCTGGAAGGCCACGCTACGCTCGACGAAGTGGGCCGTGAAGTATTCGAGCGCACGCTGGCGGTTGCGGGCGGCGAGCGCTCACGGTCGGAGGATCTCGGCCACCAGGAATTCATCCTCACGTACAAGACTTTCGAGCCGGTCGGGCCGGCGTGCCTGCCCGCGAGCGCGCGAGTACCGATTGTCGACATGACGCCGCACTGAACGAAATGGTTGCGCGTGCAACCGGATACGGGAGATTTCACGCGATGGCGCAGGAGCAACATCCCAAGGTGGCGCACCGGCGCCGCATCGGCCGCACGGCGCTCGAAGTCAGCGCATTGGGTCTCGGCACCGCGCCGCTCGGCGGCCTGTATCGCGACCTTACCGAGGAGGAGGCGCAGGCCACCGTCGATGCCGCGTGGCAAGCGGGCGTGCGTTTCTTCGACACCGCGCCGCACTACGGCCACACCAAGGCCGAGCATCGCCTTGGCGCGGCGCTGCGGCGCTATGCGCGCAACGAGTACGTGCTTTCGACCAAGGTGGGCCGCCATTTCGTGCCGCGCACGCACGCCTACGACGGCAGCGAAGGCTGGCAAAACCCGTTGCCCTTCGAGGCGATCTTCGACTACACGCGCGACGGCATCCTGCGGTCGTTCGAGGACAGCCAGCAGCGGCTTGGCCTCGTCGATATCGACATCCTGCTCGTGCACGATATCGGGCGATATACGCACGGCGAGCGTAACGAACTTTACTGGCGGCAACTGAGCGAAAGCGGCTTCAAGGCGCTCGACGAACTGCGCTCGGCGGGCGTCGTGAAGGCGATCGGCTTTGGCGTGAACGAACGCGAAGTGATACGCGAGGCGATGCGCGAATTCGACATCGACTGCGCGCTGCTGGCGGGCCGTTATACGTTGCTCGAACAGGCGCCGCTCGACGACTTGCTGCCGGAGTGCGAAAAGAAGGGCGTAAGCATCCTGCTGGGCGGCGCATTCAACTCGGGCATTCTCGCGCACGGGCTGCTTGGCGAACTCAAGTTCAACTACGGCGATGCGCCTCAAGAGGTGATCGAGCGCGTTGCACGGCTCGATACGATTTGCCGGACCTACGACGCGCCGCTCGCGGCGGCCGCGCTCCAGTTTCCTTACGCGCACCCGGCCGTGGCGACGGTGCTCAACGGCGCGCGCAGCCCGCAGGAGGTGCGCGAGAACGTTGCCTCGTTCGAAACGCCGTTGCCCCGTGAGTTGTGGCTCGCGCTGCGCGACAAGGGCCTCGTCGATCCGCGCGCGCCGTTGCCGCAGGCCTGAGCCATGTCCGACCTCATCGACGCCCACCAGCACTACTGGGACCCCGCGCGCGGCGATTACGGCTGGCTCACGCCTTCGCTGAGCGCGCTCTATCGCGTGTTCGTTCCGGCCGATCTCGCGCCATTGCGCGCGTCGTGCGGCGTAGCGCGCACGGTGGTCGTGCAGGCCGCGCCCACGGTCGAGGAAACGCGCTGGCTGCTCGATCTCGCGCGCGACGAGCCATCGATTGCGGGCGTGGTGGGCTGGGTGCCGCTCGACGACCCGCACGCGGCCGCCTTGATCGCCGAACTCGCGCGCGAGCCGAAGCTGCGCGGCGTGCGGCCCATGCTCCAGGACTTGCCCGACGACGACTGGATCGCGAAGGCCGACACCGCGCGTGCCGTGGACGCGCTCATCGCGCACGACCTCGCCTTCGATGCGCTGGTTTTCACGCGCCACGAGGCGGCGCTCGCCACGTTCCTCGCGCGACATCCCGCGCTGCGCGTGGTGATCGATCATGGCGCGAAGCCGCCCATCGCGGCGGGCGGCGAGCGCGGCTATGCGGCGTGGGCGCGGGCCATCGCGCGCTTCGCGCAGTTCCCGCAAGTGCATTGCAAGCTTTCGGGGCTCGCCACCGAGGCGGCGCCCGGCTGGGACGACGCTACGCTTGCGCCGTGGGTTGCGCATCTGCTCGCGACGTTCGGCCCGCAACGCCTCATGTGGGGCAGCGACTGGCCCGTGCTGAACCTCAACGGCGACTACGAGCGCTGGCACGCCAGCGCCCAGCGGTTCACGAAGGCGCTTTCCTCTGACGAGCGCGCGGCCGTGTTCGGCGGCAACGCGGCGGCTTTCTATCGGCTTGGGGCCGATCCAGCCGGTTAGAAAACGTTCGTCGAACGCCACGAGGCGCGCCTGCGTCGCCATAATGGCCCTTTGCGTCATCCCGACTTCTTCCCGCGATTTCATCGCTCGATCGCGGCATGGTGCGTCTACTGCAATACCGGGTATCGCCGTGCCGCGCTTCCAACCGGAGTGGCAGATGGTACAAAGACTGGCCGGCAAGACGGCCTTGATCACCGCGGCGGGCCAGGGCATTGGCTACGCGGCCGCCGAACTGTTCGCGCGCGAAGGCGCGCGCGTGATCGCCACGGACATCCGTATCGACGCGCTTGCGGCGCTGCCGGTCGAGGCGCGCAAGCTCGACGTGCTCGACGGCGCGGCCATCGCGGCGCTGGCAAAGGAAGTGGGCACGGTCGACGTGCTGTTCAACTGCGCGGGCTTCGTGCACGCGGGCTCGATACTGGAAGCGAGTGAAGAGGACTGGGACTTCGCGTTCAACCTCAATGCGAAGGCGATGTACCGGACCATCCGCGCCTTCCTGCCGGGCATGCTGGAGGCGGGCGGCGGGTCGATCATCAACATGTCGTCGGCGGCGTCGAGCGTGAAGGGCGTGCCCAACCGCTTCGTGTACGGCGCTTCGAAGGCGGCTGTGATAGGGTTGACGAAGGCGGTGGCCGCGGACTTCGTGACGCGCGGCATCCGCTGCAACGCGATTTGCCCCGGCACGGTGGCCTCGCCCTCGCTGGAGGAGCGCATCGCAAGCCAGGCGGCGGCGCAGGGCACGAGCGTTGACGCGGCGCGCGCCGCATTCGTCGCGCGCCAGCCGATGGGGCGCGTGGGCAAGCCCGAGGAAATCGCGGCGCTCGCGCTTTACCTGGCCTCCGACGAATCGGGTTTCACGACCGGCCAGGCGCATGTGATCGACGGCGGGTGGTCTAACTAGTTAGACCGCGATAGACCGCAAACTTCGCCCCAGGAATTCTGACCGACTGCATAGCACTCAGACACTCAAGGAACACAGACGATGAAACTGCTTCGCTATGGCCCGAAGGGCCACGAAAAACCGGGCCTGCTCGACGCCGAAGGCCACATTCGCGCGCTCTCGGGCAACGTGGCCGACATTGCGGGCGACGTGCTTTCCGATGCCGGTCTCGCGCAACTGCGCACGATCGATCCGGAAACGCTGCCGCTCGTCGAGGGCAATCCGCGCATCGGGCCTTGCGTGGGCCACATCGGCAAGATGGTGTGTATCGGCCTGAACTATGCCGACCACGCGGCCGAGTCGGGCATGCCGGTGCCGAGCGAGCCGGTCGTCTTCAACAAGTGGACGAGCGCCATTGTCGGCCCGAACGACGACATCGACATTCCGCGCGGCTCGAAGAAGACCGACTGGGAAGTGGAACTGGGCGTGGTGATCGGCAAGCACGCGAAGAACGTGAGCGAGGCCGATGCGCTGAACTACGTGGCGGGCTATTGCGTGATCAACGACGTTTCGGAGCGCGAATGGCAGATCGAGCGCGGCGGCCAGTGGGACAAGGGCAAGGGCTTCGACACCTTCGGCCCGACCGGCCCGTGGCTCGTCACGCGCGATGAAGTAGCCGATCCGCAGAATCTCTCCATGTGGCTCGAAGTGGACGGCCACCGCTACCAGAACGGCAGCACGCGCACGATGATCTTCTCGGTCGCGAAGCTCGTTTCGTATCTGTCGCAGTGCATGAGCCTGCAACCGGGCGATGTGATTTCCACCGGCACGCCGCCGGGCGTAGGCATGGGCGTGAAGCCGAACCCCGTGTTTCTGAAGCCGGGGCAGACGGTGCGCCTTGGCATTGAAGGCCTTGGCGAGCAGCAGCAGAAAACCCGCGCCGCCGAGTAAGCGCGCACCGGGTGGAACGTAACGGGCCCCGGCACGCGGTCATGCGTGCCGGGGCCCGTTTGCGTCAGGCGGTCATGTCCGCGTGTGTGGCGCGGACGCGGCGCTTAGCGCATGGCTTGCAGGGTCGTGCCGACCTTAGCGTAGAAATAGCCGTCCGGGCCGAAGAAGCCGGACTGATACTTGTTCGGGTCGTAGTCCTTCATCGCGACGCGCAGGTAGCCCGGGCCCGGATCGAATGCGCTCGGGTTGGCGTCCGGTTGCGGCACCGGCGGCACGATGTTGCCGTTGCCGGAGCGTACGCGGATGTCGCCGGAGATCGTGCCGCCCGCGTTCGACAGCGAGCCCACCGTGCCCGTGACGAACGTCTTCGAAACGATCGAGCCACGGTCGTTGACGAGCTTGCCGTTCACGTCGATGGTGGACGGGCCCTGCATAGCGATCGTGCCGGCCGTGTTGTCGAGCGAACTCGCGTTCACGCTCAGGCGGTCGGCCGTCGTGATGTGGCCGTTGCCGTTCAGGATCTCTTGCGCGTTGATCTGCGCGGAACCGCGCGTGGTCGACAGCGTGCCGTTACGGTTGTCGAGACTGCGTGCTTCCAGCGCGGCCAGGTCGCCAGCCTTCAGGCTGCCACGCGTGTTCAGCAGCGTGCCCGACGTGCGAACGCTCGCGCTTTTGGCGACGTCGATCACGCCGTCCGTGTTGTTGAGGCCAGAGCCTGCGCCGATCGTCGCGTTGCCCGCCGACGCGAGCGTGCCCTTCGTGTTGTCCACGTTTTGCGCGTCGATCGACAGCATGTCGCCCGCGCGCATCGTGCCATTCGCGTTGACGACACGCGCCGTCTGCGCCGCCACGGTGCCCGTGGTCGCAGCGATCTTGCCGTTGCTGTTGTCGAGCGTGCCGCCGCTGAACAGCACGCTGTTCTGTGCGAGGACCGTGCCCTTGGCGTTGGAGAAGGTGTCGCTGACATTGATACGCATATCGCCGGTCGAGTTCAGCGTGCCCGCGTTGTTGACGCGGTTGCCGGTCACGTTCAGCTGCCGGGCGGCGCTGACGGTTGCGCCCTGGTTGCTCACGTTCGCGCCCTGAAGCGTGACCGCGCCGCCCTTGACGCTGCCGCCCGAGAGCGTCAACTGGTTGCCGCCCAGCATGGCTTCGCGCGTGCCCTCCACTGAACCCGCGCTGGTCAGCGAGCTTTGCGCGTTGATGCCCACGCCTTGCGCCGAAATCGCGCCGTCGTTGCGCACGTTCGCGCCGCTGATATTCACGCTGTCACCGGCTTTCACGCGTGCGGGCGAGCCGATCGTCACGTCGCCGTTCGAAGCGATGCTCAGGTTGCCCGTGAGCGACGTGAGCGCGCCGTTGTCGCGCACGCCAACGCCCGCTTCGGTGCCGACCATGCGCACCGCGCCGTCGCCGTACATGCTGCCGAGCGACTGCACGTCGATCGCCACTTCCGGCTTCGCGCCCGTGCCCGCCTGCGCGGTCGCAGTCTTCGACGCGTAGTCGACACGGTTCGCGCCCGCCATCGCATCGATCGACTTGCCGCGCACCTGCGCGTTGACGGTGATCGCACGCGCGATCAGGTCCACGGCGCTCGACGAGCCGTTCAGGCCGTTGCCTGCCACCGAGATCGTGCCTTGCTTGACGTCGATGGCGCCCAGCGAGCCGTCCGCGTTGAGCGTGGGCGTGCCGGTGGCGAGCGTGACGCGCGGCGCGTTCAGGAAGCCGCAGCCCGAGCACGTGATGCCGGCCGGATTGGCGAGCACGACGTTGGCGCCCTGGCCCGCGACTTCCGTGGTGCCGAGCAGTTGCGACGCCTGGCCGCCGGTGACCTGCATGAGCACGAGGTTCGCGCTGCGTCCGCCGAGTGCGGCGTTGGCCTGCACGGCGCCGCCCGTCTGCGTTTGCGCGGCCTTCGTGGCGTTGTTCAGGATCACGCCGCCGGTGCCGACGTTATACTGCGCGAAGCGGTTGTTCGAGACGCCGGCCGCATTTGCCGCGACGATGTTGACGACCTGGGTGCCGTTGCCCGATGTGCCGAGCGAGGGGCGCACGGCTGCGCCCGTGTCCACGGTAATGGGCAGCGTGGCTTGCGCGCTGGCCACGAGCGGCTGCATGCCGAACGCGCACAGCGCGGCGAAGGCGCTCGCGCGAGCCGCGAACCAGAGGGTGCTGCCGGCGTGTTGGGCGTTGTTGCGATATTGCTTTGTCATACTTATTATTTCCTTTACATAACGCAGCATGGATAAAGGCGGAGTCGTTCAGACGACTGCGGTGACCTGAACGAGCAGGGTGGGCGTGCGGTTTGGAAACGCGTTGGGCTTGTAGAGCGGCCAACCGAGCGAGACGTCATAGTTGACGCCGGCCGAGAGGCGGTTCTTCGGCGCAAGCGTGCCTCGCACGCCCACCACGGTTCCCACCAGGGTGTCACCCGTCAGGTACGGCGCGGTCGGTCCGCTCACGCGGCCGGCGTCGAGGCCCACATACAACGCCTGCACGCCGATGGACGTAGGCGCGTACCAGTCGAGTTCGTTCGATACGGTCCAGCCGTTTTCCGCTGCGAGCGTCGTTTGCTGGTCGAAGCCGCGCACGGCATAGCGGGTGCCGATCGTGAAGAAGTCGGGCGAGGTGACGCGTGTGCGCGCGTTTTGCCTCGTCCACGTGAATTGATACGAGAACGGCTGATTGGCCACGCGAAACGGCGCGAGCACGGAAACCGAAGCGGTTTCGATCTGCTCGCGGCCATTGAAGCCGTCGTCGTTGAGCACATAGCCGGGCTGGCGCGAGACGCCGGGCAGCGTCGCGCGCCAGCCGAGCGCGGCGTCCACCTGCACGCGGCCGAAGTAGTGGCGGTGCGAGACGCCCAGTTCATAGCCGTAGACGTCGCGGTCCTGCACGTCGACCAGCGTGTCCTGCACGTAGTTGTGATTGATCGCGCGATACAGGCGTGCGCTCAATTCGGTGCGCGACTTCGCGCCGCGTTGCACCATGCGTGAAAGCTTCACGCCCGCGCCTTTTTGCTCGCCCGTGTACTGTACGTCGCCGAACGTGAACGAGCGTGTCTGGAGATAGCTCGTGCGGTACGCGTCGAGCGAAAGCATCGTATAACCGAGCGGCACGCTGTACGAAGCGCTGGCCTGGGTGGCCCCCAAGCCCGGCGCTCCGCGGTTGGCGTTCGTGAGACCGGAGACCTGCAACTGATCGTACTGATGCAGCGGCGAGTCGATGGTAAGGATTCCATATATTTCATTCCTGCCGGTTGCGATCTGGCCGGCATTGTCGTAGCCGAGCGCCGCGTGCCAGCGCTTTCCATCGCCGGGAACGAGGACGATGTCCGACTCGCCGGGGTCGGCGCCGGGCAGAATGTCGAAACGTGCGTCGGCCTGGGACGAGAGCCGCCGAATGTTCTCCAGCCCCTGGTCGATGCCGTGCTGATCGAGCAGGTCGCCCCCGCGCAGCGGCAACGCGCGCGCCAGCGTGCCGATCGCTTCGTTATGCTTGCCGTTGCGCGTGTCGTTTTCCGCGTCGCTCGCCGTATCCGTCGCATCGCGGACTTCGCCAACGCGCCCGGCCATCACGTCGAGCCTGAGCGTGCCGGAGGCGAGCGATTGCGCGGGCACGGTCACGCGCGAAGTCACGTAGCCGTCGGCGATCAGCGCATTGGCGGCCGTATCCTGCACGACCTTGAGACCGTCCACACCGACGCATTGGCCCACGACAGGCGCGACCACGCGCTCCAGTGAGCGAAACGGATTATTGGCAAGTTCGACTTTGCCGATCGCGAAGCACGGCGTTTCGGCGGGCAGATGCGCGAGATCCGCCGCGCCCGCACCCTTGCTCGACGCATCTTGATCGAGCGCATTGGCGAGCGCGCCGTTGGTCGACGTGGCTTCGATGCGCTGTTGCTGCAAGCGCTGAGTGTCGGCGCCCGGCAAAGCGTCGACGACGAGGCCTTCGCTTTGCGCGAACGAGGGCAGGCTGTACAGAGCCAGGGTTGCGACGGCGATCGTGGTCTTGCTGGAGGGCGACACTGCGGCGTTCTCGTCGAGTAAACGGCCGCAGCGTAGATTCGTTACAAATCGAAATCAAGCGTAATGATTTTGAAATATGCGGTCTTTCCCTGCATTTATCCTTGTTTCGCAATTTTGCCTGATTTGTGCGCAGTGCTTGCGAGCGTGTCTTTCAGCCCGTCTGCGGTCTCTCTTCCGGCGCGCCCGCTTCCGACATACGGTTGACTGTTCCCTGCGCGATCGCCACCAACCGTTCGTCGCCGTTTTCCATCACGTACACGCTGCACTGGCAGGTGGCCTGGTAGCGCGCCGAGTGCACCACGCGGGCCCGCGCCATGAGCGTGCCCTTGAGCACCGGGCGCAGATAGTTGATCTTGAATTCCGCCGTCACCACCCGCGGCCCGAGTGCGAGCGCGCCGGAGAAGGTCAGCGCATTGTCGGCGAGATAACTGATCACCCCGCCGTGCACGAAACCGTGTTGTTGCCTGAGGTCTTCGCGTACGGGCAGGCGCAGGGTCAGTTCGTCGGCCCCCACGTGCATGAGTTCGGTGCCGAGCAGCACGCTGAACGGCTGCGCGTGCAGCGCGCCGCGTGCACGATCCAAAAGGTCTGTCATCGTCGCGTTCCCTGGGTCTACCCCCGCGTGGTTTCCTAACCACTGTAGGAAGCGCTCCACGGCCTAGTCAAGGTGAATCGAATGAAACCCCGCGCGCATTGTTGCGAGAAATGCGTGAAATGCCAAATGGATCGTTTCTGAAATAACTCATTGCGCATTTTGGGGCTGTTTTTCACGGTTTATTCACGGTTCAGGGCTCAAAACAACGTTTTCGCGGCCGTAAACGCAGAGCGGGCGCGAGCGATCACATGCTTGCGCGCCGCTCATTCACTGCTATCCCAGGTGTCCAATTGTTCAGCAAGATCAAGGTCGCATCCGGCCTGTTATGCGTTCTCGTTGCGTTCTGCGTATTGCAGCTCGTCACCGCAGGACTCGGTTACTGGTCGCTCACGCGCACGCATGACGACGTGGCCGACCTCTCCAAAGTGGCATTGCGCCAGGCGAGCGCCGCCAACGAAACCACCCAGCATCTGATGGACGCCCGCATCAATCTCTCGCGCGCGGGCACGCGCATGGTGCGTGGCGGCACCGTTCCCACCGATATCGTCGACCACGCGCGCGAGCAACTGAGCGCCGCCGACCACGCGTTCGAGACGCTCATGGCCGTGCCGCCGATCAGCGACGAGGACCGCGCGCGCATCGCCGCGCTCGCGCAGCGCTACCAGGTGCTGCGCAAGGCGCTCGGCGAACTCGGCGACGACCTCAACGGCAACAATCTCCAGGCGTTTCTCGACCAGCCCACGCAGTCGTATCAGGACGCTTATCTCGCCGAGCTGCACGCCTTTACGCAGTTCAGCGGCGCGGCGAGCCGGGCCTCGCTCGATTCGATCGATTCGCGTCTCGCGCTGTTCCAGGGCGTGGGCCTCTTCATCCTCGTCGTGCTGATCGCGCTCGCGACGGGCGTGCACATCGCGCTGCGGCGCGGCGTGGTGGCGCCGCTGGAGGAAGCGGGCCGCCATTTCGAGCGCATCGCGCGCGGGCGGCTCGACGAGCGCGTGGCGGCGCGCGGCGACAACGAGATCGGCCGGCTGTTCCAGGGCCTCGCGCTGATGCAGTCGAGTCTCGCGCGCACGGTGCACACGGTGCGCGAGACGGCGGGCTCGATCCACGTGGGCGCCGACGAGATCGCCACGGGCAACGCCGACTTGTCGGCGCGCACCGAATCGCAGGCGGCTTCGCTCGAGCAAACGGCGGCGAGCATGGAGGAACTCACGGGCACGGTGCGCAATACGGCGGAGAACGCGCGCGAAGCGAACACGCTGGCCGAGGCGGCGCTCGACGCGACCGGGCGCGGCGGCGCGGTGGTGGGCGAGGTGGTCGAGCGCATGCGCGGCATCGCGCAAAGCTCGGACAAGATCGCGGAGATCATCGGTGTGATCGACGGCATTGCCTTCCAGACCAATATTCTCGCGTTGAACGCGGCGGTGGAAGCCGCGCGGGCGGGCGAGCAGGGCCGGGGCTTCGCGGTCGTGGCGGGCGAGGTGCGCGGGCTCGCGCAGCGCAGCGCGCAGTCGGCCAAGGAGATCAAGACGCTCATCAGCGAGTCGGTTGCGCAGATTCGCGGCGGCTCGGAACTCGTGGAGCGCGCGGGCGACGCGATGCGCGAGGTGTCGAACTCGATCTCGCGGGCGACGCAGATGATGGCGGGCATCAGCGCGTCGTCGCTGGAGCAGAGCGCCGGCATCGACCAGGTCAATCAGGCCGTCTCGCAGATGGACCAGATGACCCAGCAGAACGCGGCGCTCGTGGAGGAGGCCGCGGCTGCGGCGGCTTCGCTCCATCAGCAAACGCGCCAGCTTTCAGAGGCCGTGGCGGCGTTCGAGATTTCGCCGGCGGTGCTGGCGGCGGGCTGAGCGCCCAGGCTGCCTTAATCCGCCTGGCGAGCTTGGGCGCTCATGCTCTGGTAGGCGGTGAGAAGGTGGTAAGGCGTGGTCGACGGCATGTCGGCGCGCGCCACCTCGCCGTCGGCCGCGCGGCATTCCACCCAGCCTTGCGGCGTGAGAAAGCGCGGCGCGAAGCGCGCGATCTGCGGCGCGAGCGTCGCGCGCACGCCTGCGTCGCCATGCGTGGCGAGCGCGCGCAAGTATTCCGTCTGCGCCCAGATGCGCTGCGTCGCATCGATCACGCGGCCTTGTTCGTCGAGCGCCGCCGCCACGGTTCCACGCTCGGCTTCCACGCCGTGCTTTTGCGCGAAAGCGAAGGCGCGCGCGAGCGCTTCATCGAGGCCCGAGTCGCCCAGCCGCGCGCCCGCGCGTGACGCCAGCCAGAACCATTCGAACTGGTGGCCCGGTTCGAGCCGGTTGTCCGCCGCGCCAATCGGCAATTCGGCGATGCAGCCCGTGGGCTCGTGCAGGAATGCGCGCGCGAGCGCCTCGGCGAGGCGCGTGACGGCCGTGTCGAACGCGGCGTCGCCGGTGGCGTCGCTTGCGGCGAGCCAGGCTTCGGTGAGGTGCATCAGCGGATTTTGCAGCGGCGCGCCGGTGACGCTCGCGAAGGACGCGTCGAGCGCCGCGTTCAGCAGGCCGTCGCGGGCAGCGAAGCGATCGACGATCAGCGACGAGGTCTCGCGCGCGAGGTCGAGCGCCGCGGATTCGCCAAAGCGCTGGCCGTAGGCGGCGCTCGCGAACACCACGAAGGCGTGCGTGTAGAGGTCCTTGGTGGTGTCGAGCGGTGCGCCCGTGGCGTCGACGCTATAGAACCATCCACCGTGCGCCCGGTCCTGGAAGGTGTGGCGCAATGTTTCGAAGAGCGTGTGGGCGTGGGCCGCCTGGGCGGCGTCGCTTGCCTGGGAGAACACGAAAAGCTGCCGCGCGCACGCCATCGCCCGGTAGCGCGTGACGGGCAGCGGCTGCACGCCGGCCGCGTCGATTGCCTCGTAGGGCAGGCGCAGCGCGGCGTTGAAGCCGGGCCCGAGCCACAGCGGCAGGACGATGCGGTCGAAATGCTCACGCAGGCTCGCTGCGCTCGGGAGTGTGTTCATGGGGCAAGCACGCGGCGGCCGCGTCACAGGGAAGAAGCGATGTCGGCGATTGTACGCATTCGCAAAATGCGCGGGCCATTCGGGGGCGCCGGGGATCGGCGGCGGACGGTCTTGCGGCGGTCATCGTCAGTCTCATGATTGATCTTGCGCAAGGCATTGTGGATGGGGCGGGCGGGTTCCCGATGATGCATGCCGGATAAGTCAGACGAGAGCCTCTGTCGGTGTGGTTCGGCATGCGACAATGGGCGCTCGAACCAGAACACGAGGACGTCGCGCAGGGGCCGTGACCGGCTGGCGCGCGACGCGAACCGCATCGTTGACCCATGGCTGATTACGCAGATACCGCATCATTGAGCTCCTCGCGCCCCGAGCGCAGCGCGCCGTCGAAGCGTCGCGCATCGTCCCCTTCGTCTCCGTCGTCCCCTTCGTTCGATCCTTCCGGGTTGCCCGCCGGCGACGACACTGTCAACGCGCAGGCGCCCGGCGCCGAGCCTTCTCTTGATCCGCACGCGCAGCAAGAGCAGCACGACGCCGCGAGTGCGCCCGTAGCCGCCGAGGTGGAGGGCGTAGCCGTGCGTCAGGCCACGCTGAGCGGTTTCGAAACGCCCGAGACCGGGCAAGCCGAACCGGCGTCCGCCGATGACGCCTCCGCTGCAACGGCTACGCGCCGCGCCGCGCGGACAAAGCGAGCGGCTGCACCGTCCGTGGCCGACGCGGAGCCGACCCTGGCGACGGGCGACGCGGACGTCGCGCTGCCAGCCGCAGCGCTCTCCGAGCCGTCGTTCCACGCTGCGGATGACGCGAGCGCCGAAGCGCCCGCGTCCGCAGTGGAGACTCGCCTGGATGCCCTCCAGTCGGCGCTTGCCGACCAGCGCCGCATGGCCGCCGCGTCTTCGCGCCGGCTCAAATGGGTGCTCGTTGCCGCTTCGGCGGCCGTGCTGGCTTCGGTGGGATTCGGGATCGCGCAATCGGTGCGGTTCGACAGCCTCGCAAACGAGTCCCGCGCCGAGCAGGCTCGCCTGGAGCAATTCATCCTGAAGCAGCAGTCGTCGCTCGATGACATCTCGCAGCGGCTCGCCACACTGGCGGCTACACCGGCCGTTGCCGTGGAAACTCCGGCTCCGGCCCGCGCAGCGGTTGCCACGCCTGCACCCGCGCGTCACACAGCGGCGCGTTCCTCCCGCGCTGCTCCGGCTCACCACACCGCAAAAGCCACCCAAAAAACGGGCCAGAAGGCGCCTCGCTAAGTGGTCCACCGGGCCGCTCACCAGGCGACCCGCGCTGTAATCCACCCCCGTATCTGGAAACTCGATGCGTTGTTTTGCTGCAACGCATCGTTTCCGCTCGTCCTTATGCGACGGCGCGCCGCAGTTTTTTTGCTGCGTCGCACTAGCGTCTGACTAGGGAAAACCCTATAATCGTTTCTGTCCTAGGGAAAACCCTGAACGCAGCCAATCTGGGAGTCGCCATGAGCTTTATCCTCGCACTGTTTCAAAAGGTGAGCGACCTCTTCGCGTCGCCGTATCTGCCGATGGATGCAGAGTATTCGTACGAAGCGCGTCACCGCGAAGCGGAACGTGTTCGCCGTTCGCACTACATGCCGTTCGGCATGCCGCGTGACTGATCGAAGCTGAAGCGCTTCGGGTAGCATGAGCCGCCCAACGCGCTTCTCCGGTCGGACCGCCTGATTTCGTCTACAAGGCCGGCTCTCGAAAGAGAGCCGGCCTTGTTGCGTTTGAGGCCGCCCCGCGCCGGGCACGCCGGCAAGCTCGCGCGGCTCGTGTCATAGTGATGCCCGCATCGACGCGCTGCCCCCATGACACCGGCATGGCACGCGCGCGACCCCGCAACGCAACGCTTCACGACATGTCCGATACCTACTTCTACGACCCGGCCCGCGGCCACGGCCTGCCGCACGACCCGTTCAAGGCGATCGTCGCGCCGCGCATGATCGGCTGGATTTCGAGTCGCTCGAAGGGCGGCGTCCTCAATCTCGCGCCCTACAGCTTTTTTGGCGCATTCGCCACGTTTCCGCCGATCATCGGGTTCTGTAGCGAGGGCCGCAAGGACAGCATCGGCAATATCGAGGAGACCGGCGAATTCGTCTGGAACCTCACGTCGAAGGCGCTGGCCGCGCAGATGAACCGCACGTCCGCGCCCGTCGCCGCCGACGTGGACGAATTCGCGCTCGCGGGCCTCACGGCCGCGCCGGGCCGCAGCGTCGCGGTGCCGCACGTGGCCGAGTCGCCCGCGGCGCTCGAATGCAAGCTGCTCCAGATCGTGCGGCTCAATGCGCTCGACGGCACGCCCATGGACAACTGGCTCGCGCTGGGCCAGGTGGTGGGCGTGCATATCCGCGAGGAGTTCCTCAAAGAAGGCCTGTTCGACACGCACGCCGCCCAGCCCGTGATGCGCGCGGGCTATCGCGCCGACTACGCGCAGATCGGCGAGATGTTCCAGATGGTGCGCCCAGGCGCTTGAGTGCCCGAGCCCGGCCCGGCCCGGCGCGGCGTTGCCGCGTGCGGGGCGCGCACCGATAATGGCCCGACGGTGTGGGCCCACAGCTTGGCCCGACCGCGCGAGGGAGGCAATCATGCAATCTCCAACGGGATCGGTGGTGGCGCTCAGTTCGGCCGCCTCGACGATGTTTTCGATCGGCTTGATCGCCTTGGGGTACTGGGGGCTGCACGAGCCGTCGGCCTGGCGCATCGGCGACCGCGTGGTTGTCGGCATCGCGCTCGCGGGCTTTGCCTGCCTTGGCAGCGTGCCCTGGCTTGCCACCTCGCCCGCGAAGCCCAACGACGAATCGCGTTTCCTGATGGCGCGCCGCGCCTTTCTTTGCGGCGCGGCGGCGGTGTGGGTGTCGATCGCACTCTCGCTCGTGCTGTAACGCGCTCATCGAGCGCCCAGGCCGGTTATCAACCGGCGCGAGCCGACGCGGGCTTGCGCTGCCGGCACGGCGGCGCGGTCCGGCGAGTTTGGTACGATGCACGCTTTGCCAGCCGACCCTACCTGCCCGCGTGAAGCGTTACGTGCCGTTGATCCGCGATCGAATCGCGAAGCTCTTTTCCCGCCTGAAGCCCGCCGCCACGCGGCTTGGCGAATTCGCCCGCCCCTACGTCGCGCGCGGCCTTCATCACTTGCGGCATCCCACGCGGCGCGGCGTGCTGATGACGGCCGCGGCGCTGCCCGTGATCGTCGTGCTCTACGTGCTCGTGCTGATTCCGTTCACGCCGGGCATTGGCGACATCCGCAAGGCGCGCGTGGACGAACCCGCGCAGATCCTTTCCGCCGACGGCAAGGTGCTCGCCGAGTTCAAGCCCTCGAACCGCGAGTGGGTGCCGCTCGCGCAGATCTCGCCGCACATGGTCGACGCGCTGATCGCCACCGAGGACCACCGCTTCTACGAGCACCACGGCATCGACTTCAAGCGCACGGCGGGCGCGGCGCTGCACACGTTCTCGGGTGCGCGCCAGGGCGGCTCGACCATCACGCAGCAGCTCGCGCGCAACCTCTATCCCGACGAGATCGGCCGCGCGCCCACGCTCACGCGCAAGATCAAGGAAGCGATCACGGCGTTCAAGATCGAGGCGGTGTATAGCAAGCAGCAGATTCTCGAAACCTATCTGAACACGGTGCCGTTCCTCTACAACGCCTACGGCATCGAGATGGCGGCGCGCACCTACTTCGGCGTGTCGGCCGATCAGCTCGACATCCTGCAAGCGGCTACGCTCACCGGCATGTTGAAGGGCAACGCCTATTACAACCCGGTGATCAACCCCGAGCGCGCGCTCGCGCGGCGCAACACCGTGCTCGGCCAGATGGTGAAGTACGGCAAGCTGAGCGACGCGCAGTACGCCACGCTCTCGAAAAAGCCGCTGCGCCTCGACTTCGAGCGTCAGACCGAGCCGCCCGGCCCCGCGCCGCATTTCGCGCTGCAACTGCGCAAGTGGCTGATCGCGTGGGCCGACCGCAACGACTACAACATCTATTCAGATGGCCTCGTGGTGCGCACCACGATCGATTCGCGTCTCCAGCAGATGGCGACCGCCGCGCTGCGCCAGCACGCGAACCAGTTGCAGGGCATCACGAACGGCGCGTGGAGCGGGCGCAGCGGCTGCACGGCCGGCAACGATCTGTTCGCGACGTTCATGCGCGAGACGCAGGATTACAAGAGCGCGCGCGACGCGGGCGCGAACGACGCCGACGCGCTCAAGCATCTCGCCGCCGACCGCAACTTCATGCGCAACCTGTGCAAGGACAAGACCGACGTGCAGGCGGGCTTCCTCGCGATCGATCCGCGCGACGGCCAGATCCGGGCATGGGTGGGCAGCCGCGACTTCACCGACGAGCCGTTCGACCACGTGCAGCAGGCGCGCCGGCAGCCGGGCTCGACGTTCAAGCCGTTCGTATACGGCGCGGCCTATGCGGCGGGCGCGAAGCCGACCGACACCTTCATCGACCAGCCCGTGGAAATTCCGCTCGCGGGCGGCGAAATCTGGAAGCCCACCGACGACGTGCCGCCGAGCAACCGCCCGATGACGCTGCGCGACGCGATTGCGTACTCGCGCAACCGCATCACGGCGCAGCTCATGCAGACCGTGGGCCCGGACAAGGTTGCGCGCCTCGCGCGCGCGATGGGCGTGCGCGACAGCCAGCTCGACCCGGTGCCGTCGCTCGCGCTCGGCACGAGCCCGGTCACGCTCAAGGAGATGGTGTCGGCGTACAGCACGATCGCCAACGACGGCGCGTACCTCGAACCGCGCATGGTCACGACCATCGAGGACCGCAAGGGCAACGTGCTCGCGCAATTCGCCGACGCCTCGCCCGAGCGCGCGCTTTCCGAAGCCGCCGACCGCACGCTGCTCGACACCATGCGCGACGTGGTGAATCGCGGCACGGGGGCGGCCATCCGCTCGCGTTTTGGCATCCGCGCCGACGTGGCGGGCAAGACCGGCACGACCCAGGGCAACACCGACGGCTGGTTCATCCTGATGGGGCCGCAGCTTGTGGCGGGCGCCTGGGTGGGTTTCGACGACGGTCGCGTGACGCTCGACGACTACTGGGGGCAGGGCGCACGCAGCGCGTTGCCGATCGTCGGCGACTTCTACCAGCGTGCGTTGCGCGCGCGTCTGGTCGATTCGCGCGCGCGCTTCGACACCGAGGTGACGCCGGGCGCGTTCGAGACCTTCCGCGAGAAGCTGCGCGCGTGGATGGACAAGCTGTTTGGCGCGCGCGAGACGCCGCCGCCGGCCGCGCCGGTGCGGCGTGCACCGCCGCGTGTGACGGCGCCGGCCGTGACGCCCGCACCGTTGCCGGCTTCGGCGGCGTCGGAGGCTTCGGTGGCGGGCGGAGCAGCGGCTTCGGGGGTGGGTGAGGCGTCGGCGCCTGGCGCGGCGTCGAGCGCGCGCGAGCTGGGCGTGCCGCCGATCATCGGGCCGTCGGGTACGCCGCCGCCGCAAGTCCCGCAGCAGCCCGCCTATCCGGCGCAGGAACCGGCGCTCGCGCCGACCCCGACGCCCGACGTGGCGGAGCCCGACACCTCGGGCGCGAACGCCACTTACACGCCGCCCGTGGCGCAGCCGCAACAGGGGCAATGACCGTCGCCGCGCCGTTCTCATCGCGGCGGCGCGGTGCACACCGGGCTTGCGGTTGACCTGCCGCAAGCTCCCTGTGCGACCCTGTGATTCTTGACATTTCATGACAGCATTGCACTCGGACATCGGCTAGATTCGCCGGTCAACTCTCGCCGATTGCCTCCACCAGTGTCTCGGCGTCAGTTTTCCGAACACGCTGGAGTCAATCGAAATGTCCGCCATGTCCCCCATGTCTCAATGGATCCGCAGGCTGTGCCTGATTTCCTTCACCTCGGTCGCGGCGAGCACGCTGCTGCCCATGCTCGCGCACGCGGCTGACGCCGCGCCGAAGTCCGCCGCGTTGCCGGCGGGCGCCGTCGCGCTCGTCAACGGCCAGGTCATCTCCGAATCGACGCTCAACGAGGCCGTGCGCAACGTCGTGAGCCGCACCGGCACGGCCGACACGCCGCAACTGCGCGCGGCGATAAAGGACGACCTGATCGGCCGCGAGCTGCTGCGTCAGCAGGCGGTGAGCGCCCACTACGACCAGCGCCCCGAGGTCGGCCAGGCACCCGCCGACCAGAAGACCGACATCGCGATCCGCTCGTGGATCGTCGACAACGTGCGCGCGCCGGAAGTCACGGAAAGCGCGGTCAAGGCACGCTACGACGCCGTGGTCGCGACGTTCGGCAAGGAAGAGTACAAGCCGCAGATCATCGCCGTGGCCGACGAGGCCAGCGCGAACTCGGTGATCCAGGCGCTGAAGGCCGGCCAGCCGGCCGCCGCGCTCGCGCAGCAGTACGGCGTGGGCCCGACCAGGGCGAATGGCGGGGAGATGCCCTGGGTGAGCTTCAAGCTGCCGCTCACCGAAGGCAACACGCACGGCGTGCCGATGCCGCTCGCGAAGGTCATCACGACCTTGCAGGCGGGCGAAACCGCGCCGCAGCCGATCAATGCGGGCGACGGCTGGCTGGTCGTGCGTCTCGAAGGCAAGCGCCCGATGCAGGTGCCCGCGTTCAATGCGGCGAAGGACGACATTCGCCATCAGCTCCAGGACGAGGGCATGCAGGCCGCGCTTGGGCAGCGCATGGCCGAATTGGCGCGCACCGCGACGATCGTCGAGTGAGCGCCGCGCGGCCCGCTCAGTGCTGGCCGCGCACCTTGAACACCGAAACCAGTTCGGCGAGCGCCGCCGCGTGGTCGCTGAGCGTCGCGGCCGCGCGCTCGGCGTCGCCCACGAGCGCGGCGCTCTGCTGCGTGGCCGCGCCGATCTGCGAAACGGCGATGTTCACCTGTTCGATGCCGCCCGACTGCTCGCGCGAGGCCACGCTGATCTCGCCGATGATCGAGCGCACCTCCTCCACGCGCGCGACGATGCCGTGCATGGTCGTGCTCGCCTCTCCGGCGATGCGATAGCCCGTTTCCACCGTCGCCGACGACTCCGCAATCAGCGCCGAGATTTCCTTGGCCGCCGCCGCGCTGCGCTGCGCGAGTGCGCGCACTTCGCTCGCCACCACCGCGAAACCCTTGCCGTGCTCGCCCGCGCGCGCCGCTTCCACGGCGGCGTTGAGCGCGAGGATGTTGGTCTGGAATGCAATGCCGTCGATCACGCCGGTAATTTCAGCGATCTTGTGCGATGCGCGGCTGATGTCGTTCATCGTTTCCACCACGCGGCCCACCGCGCGCCCGCCGTCGAGCGCGGCGTCGGCGGCGCTCGTCACCACGGTGTTGGCGCGCGAGGCGTGGTCGGCGTTCTGCTGGACCGTGGAAGTGAGCTGCTCCATGCTCGCTGCCGTTTCCTCCAGGCTGCTCGCCTGGCTCGCGATGCGCGAGGCGATCTCGCCGCTGCCCCGGGCGATGCGCGAAGTGTCGTCGCTCATCTGCGCGGTCGCGGCGCGCACCTGCGCGACGATCTGCGCGAGCCCGACGCCAATGCCGTCGATCGCGTGCGTGAGGCGGCCAATCTCGTCGGCGCCTGCCGCGTCGTGAGCTTGAGCGGCGTTGCCGCCGCCATCGTCCTTGCCGATGCGCACCGTCAGATCGCCCCCGGCGAGCCGGCCGGCGGCCTGCGCGGCGGCGTCGAGCGGCCGGCTCACGAGGCGCCGCGCCGCGTAGATGGAGAGCGCCGCAAACACCGCGACCAGCGCGAGCCCGATCGCGGCGAAGCGGTCGCGCGTGGCGCTCACGTCGGCCATGATCTCGTCGCGCACCGCAACCCCGCCCACGAGCCATTGCCATTGCGGCACGCTCACGAACGAGACGAACTTCGCGCGCACGTCGTGCTCGCCGAGCGTCGCGTCGGCCGAGGTGTAGTCGAGCGTGCCTTCGCGCGCTTCGAGCATGCGCGACCAGGGCGCGTTGGCGTCGTCGTAGTGCTGGCCCGCGGCGCCGGGGTGGACGACGAAGGTGCCGCGCGAGGGACCGTCCGAGGCGTCCAGCACGAAGTAATAGCCGCTCTCGCCGATCTTGAGCCTGGCGATCTCGCTCTTGAGCGCGTCGATTTGTGCGCCCACGTCCACGCCCACGAACAGTGCGCCGATCACGTGGCCGCTCGCGTCGAGAATCGGCTTGTACTGCGTGATGTACTGCTTGCCGAACAACTGGGCGAGGCCGGTATAGGTGCGATTGGCGAGAACGGGCCCGTAGGCGGGGCCCTTGCGGTCGAGCAGCGTGCCGATCGCGCGCGAGCCGTCCTGCTTCTTGAGCGAGGTGGTCACGCGCACGAAGTCGTCGCCGCTGCGCGCGAACACCGTGGCGATCGCGCCGCTGCGCGCAAGGAACTGGTCGGGAATCGAGAAGTCCAGGTTCAGCACGTGGTCGCCGGACTTGAAGGTCGGCGTGGCCTTGCCCGCGATATCGACCGTTTGCGCAGGGTCGAGCGTGAAGTCGCCGGGCAGGAAGCTCGCGAAGAGCGTCATCGCGCGGTCCACTTCGGCGTCGAGCGCGCCGTCGATGAGCGAGATCGACGAGGCGACCGAGCGGTCTTTCTCGGCGATGCGCGCGCGCACCTGGTCGCCGACCTGCGTGGCGGCCGAGTGCGTGAGCGCCAGGGTGAAGACCGCGAAGATGGCCGCGACGAGCACGCACGAGAGCAAAGCGAGACGTACGCCGACACTCGTGCGGCCTGAAAAGCGTGAAAGCATGAAATCGGTTCCAGATGAAAACGGAAAGAGGAACCTGCGCCTTCGCGGCGCTGGCATGACGCATTACGGCGCGCGCGGACGATCCTTTAGGGACGCACGCGAAAACGCCCGCAATGGCGCATGCGGGGCGTAGCGGCAGGTCCGCCGGAGTTCGCACAGTGCGGGATGCTTCGGCGTCCCAGGAAAATGAAAAAGGGCGCAAACCGGAAACCGGTTTGCGCCCTGGGGTGGCGTCGCGCGTGAGGCGAGATTTCGCGCGCGTTTTGTGTCTTTAGCGCCGTGCGCGCCAGGTTCTGAGCAGCAGGGCGTTGGTCACGACGCTCACGCTCGAGAACGCCATGGCCGCGCCCGCGAGCATCGGGTTGAGCAGGCCGAACGCGGCGAGCGGAATTCCGATCAGGTTGTAGATGAACGCCCAGAACAGGTTCTGCTGGATCTTGCGCCAGGTGCGCCGTGAGATATCGACGGCGGCCGCGACGAGCGACGGGTCGCCGCGCATGAGCGTGATGCCGGCGGCGTGCATGGCGACGTCGGTGCCCGTGGCCATGGCGATGCCGATGTCGGCGGCGGCGAGCGCGGGGGCGTCGTTGATGCCGTCGCCGGCCATCGCGACGATGCCGCCGCTTTTCATCTTCAGATCGCGAATGGTGCACGCCTTGTCGTCGGGCAGCACCTGCGCGTGAACCTCGTCGATGCCGAGCTGCGCGGCCACGGCCGCCGCGCTGCCCGCGTTGTCGCCGGTCACGAGCACGCTGCGGATGCCCAAGGCCTTCAGGCTCGCGATCGCTTCGCGCGCCGTGGGCTTCACCGTGTCGCCGAACGCGAGCAGTGCGAGCACGCCGTCGCCATGCGCGGCGAAGAGCCAGGACACCGTGTTGCCCGCCGCTTCGAGTTGCTGCGCGCGCGCCGCGAGTGCGGGCGGCACCGCGAGCGCCAGTTCGTCGAGCCAGCGGCCGCTGCCGATCGCGAGGAGCCGGCCGTTCACCTCGGCCTCCACGCCGCGCCCCGGCACCGCGCGGGCATGCGCGGCGAGGGGCAGCGCGGCCCCTTGCGCCTGAGCCTCATAGGCCTGCACCACGGCCTTCGCGAGCGGGTGATCGCTTTGCCGCTGCACGGCGGCAGCGAGCGCGAGCGCTTCGCCGCGCGCGAGGCCTTCGGCCGCTTCGAACGCGGTGAGCGAGGGCTGGCCGAGCGTGAGCGTGCCGGTCTTGTCGAAGGCGACCACGCTCACGTTGTGCGCCGTCTCCAACGCTTCGGCGTCCTTGATGAGTACGCCGTGGCGCGCCGCCACGCCGGTGCCCGCCATGATGGCGGCGGGCGTGGCGAGGCCGAGCGCGCACGGACAGGCAATCACGAGTACGGCCACGGCGTTGAGAATCGCCGTTTCGGCGCTCGCGCCCGCAAGGAGCCAGCCGCCCAGCGTGACGGCGGCGATCACGAGAATCGCGGGGACGAACACGGCGCTCACGCGGTCCACGAGACGCTGGATCGGCGCCTTTTCGGCCTGCGCGCTTTCCACGAGACGGATGATGCGCGCGAGCGTGGTTTCCGCGCCGATGGCCGTGGTGCGCACCGCGATCGCGCCTTCGCCGTTGATCGAGCCGGCCGTGACGGGATCGTCGGGCGCCTTGGGCACCGGCAGGCTTTCGCCCGTAATGAGCGATTCGTCCACGTGGCTGCGGCCTTCCAGCACCACGCCGTCCACGGGCAGGCGCTCGCCGGGGCGCACGACCACGACGGTGCCCACGCGCACCTGCGCAAGCGGCACTTCGCGCTCCTCTGCATTAGCGCCATTTACTCCGTCAATGCGGATACGCGCGCGGTCCGGGCGCAGCGCGTTGAGGGCGCGGATCGCGTCGGTGGTCTGGCGCTTGGCGCGTGCTTCGAGCCACTTGCCGAAGCGCACGAGCGTGATGACGACGGCCGACGCTTCGAAGTACAGATGCGCCATGTCGCCGGGGTGGGCAAGCATCGCGTAGACGCTCACGCCGAACGCGGCCGACGTGCCGAGCGCGACCAGCAGGTCCATGTTGCCCGCGCCCGCCCGCACGGCCTTCCAGGCCGCGCGATAGAAACGCGCGCCGAACACGAACTGCACGACGGCGGCGAGTGCGAGCTGCGCCGGGGCGGGCAGCATCCAGTCGAAGCCGAGCCAGTGGCCGAACATCGGCAAGACGAGCGGCGCGGTGAGCACGGCCGAGATCAGCACGGCGTGCCATTCGCGGCGCGCCTCGTTGCCGGCGGCGGCGTTTTTCGCGGGGGCGGCGGCATCTTCTTCGGCGGCGAGCGGCGTCGCTTCGTAACCGGCCTTCTTCACGGCGGCGACGAGCTGGTCCTGCAATGCGCCCGTGAGCGGCGCGCGCAGGTTGACGGTGGCTTGCTCGGTGGCGAGATTCACGCTCACGCCGGCCACGCCGGGCACGCGCGCGAGCGCTTTCTCGACGCGGTTCGCGCACGAGGCGCAGGTCATGCCGCCAATGGCGAGCGAGGCGGTTTCGGTGGCGACGGGCACGGCTTCGTAGCCGGCTTTTTCGACGGCGGCGACGAGGGCGGCGGGGGCGAGGCCGCTGTCGGCTTCGACGGTGGCCTTTTCGGTGGCGAGATTGACCGAGGCGCGCGTGACGCCCGGCACCTTCGCCAGCGCCTTCTCGACACGCATGGCGCACGAGGCGCACGTCATGCCGTGAATTTCGAGTTCGGCCACGCCGGTTTCGGTGCGCTCTGCTACGAGGGGTTCGTTCATGATGGTTATACGAATACCTGCTGTAATCGGTATTAAGCAGTATCTACGTTCCCATCATGGGAAGGTCAAGGGGCGCGGCAATCTGTCCCCTGGCGCGTAGGGGCTTTTATGTCAGGCGACCAGAAAGGAATATTCCACACTGCGGTCTTTTCATGCCCAGGCGCGAGCGCTACGATACCACCCGGCGGCATTGGCTCCATGCTGCGCGCATTTCACCACGGCCCTGGGGGGGCCCGCGCGTCGCGTTGGATGCTGGTCGACGTCACTTCATGGACCGCCTGCATCACATACAACCAACAAATGACAACAATACATCGAGAGTTCTCTTGGTACCGCCGCGGCTGCGCGCTGGCCTGCGTTGCCCTGATCGCCGGATGCGCCTCGGCGCCGGGCGGTGTGGCGCAGAAGAACAATGGCTGGGTGAAGGACGAAGTCTCCGACTCCTACGTATTCGGCTATCCGCTCGTGCTGATGGACGTGTCGCGCGACGCCGCGACCGGCAGCGGCCCCGGCCAGGCCGCGCCTAACACGCTGCGCCATGCGCAAACGCTGCCGCCGGTCGGCGCATCGAGCCCGCCCGAACCCAATCTGGACACGCTGGCTTCCAGCGGCTGGCTCGACGTTTCGCGCGAACCCGTGCTCGTCACGCTGCCCGACACGCACGGCCGCTACATGGACGCGCGCGCGCTCGACATGTGGACGAACGTGGTCTGGTCGACGGGCGCCGCGCCCGCCGGCGAGCATGTCAGCGGTCTGAAAGCGCAAACGATTGCGTTCATTCCGGTCGGCTGGAAGGGCACGCTGCCCGCGCGGGTGAAACGCGTGGAAGTGACCACGCGCTATGTCTGGTTCCTCGCGCGCATCCAGACGCGCGGCGGCGGCGACCTCGCGGCCGTGCGCAAGATGCAGCGCGGCTTGCAGGCAACGCCGCTTTCCGCCTGGGACGATCGCGCGAGCCGCGGGGCCCGGGGCGCGCGCGGCAACGAGCCGGGCGGCGCCACGCAAAGCGGCGATCCGGTCGCGTCGGGCACGCCGTTCGCCCAGGTGGCGGCGCTCGACGCGGGCGGCTTCTTCGACCGGCTTGCCCAGGCGCTGGAAGACAACCCGCCCGCATCGGACGACTCGCACGCGCTCAAGATTCTCGACGACATCGGCGTGCGCGCGGGCGACCCGGCGCAACTGCCATCGGGCGCGAAGGACGCCGCGGTCGTGACGGCGGGTCTCGCCGACGGCCGCACGCGCGTCGCGACGCCGCCGCCCAATCTGCTGGCGGGCAACGGCTGGCTGTGGGTGGGCGACGACGCGGGCAACTACGGCCCCGACTACGCGCTGCGCGCCTACGCCGCCTACACCTCGCCCGGCCTGCCGACGAGCCGCGACGAAGTGCGCGCGCGCGTGAGCCAGGACAGCGACGGTCATCCGCTCAGCGGCGCGAACCGCTACACCCTCCACTTCACGGCGAAGCAGATGCCGCCGGTGCGCGGCTTCTGGTCGATCACGGCCTACACGGCCGACGGCGCGCTCGATGCCGACGCGCCCGTGCGCGTGGCGTTCGGCGACCGCAGCGGCGCGCGGCGCAACCGCGACGGCTCGCTCGACGTGCACGTGAGCGCCGAGCGTCCGCGCGGCGGGGCGAACTGGGTGCCGGCGCCGCATGGCGACTTCCGCCTCGTGCTGCGCCTCTACGCCGCGAAGCCGCAGGCGACCGACGGCAGCTGGCAGCCGCCCGCCGTCGAGCGGCAGTAACCGCAGGCAGCAACGCGGGCGGCGCGGACGCATCGAGCGTCCCGCCGCCCGCGCGTTTATGCAGCGCGCAACGTTCACGCGCGTCGTTACTTCTTGTTGCGCAATAGCGCCCCCTAAAGCGGCGTTTTACCGCCGTCCGATCTTCTATCGGACCTATACTTCCGGCTGTCGGCACACCCTCTTGCCGGCACACCCGTATTCCTGAGCTCAGACCCACATCCCGCGGCGGGCCTGTTGCCGCATCATCCGCAAGCAAGCATGGCAAGCCTGAACAAAGCGTCGCTGAACTCTTCCTTGCAATCGGTGCGCGCCGTCGCGCGCGCGCCCCGCACCCGGCGCATCCTCACGGGCGTCGTGATCTTTCTCATCGTGTTCGGGTTGCTCGGCTTCTTCGCCGCGCCACCCATCATCCGGCACGTCGCCGAGCAGCAGTTGAGCAAGCAGCTCGACCGGCCCGTCACGATCGGCAGCATTTCGCTCAATCCGTACACGCTGCGGCTGGAAGCGGATCGCCTGCATATCGGCGAGCGCGGCGGCAACGGCGAGTTCTTCGATGTCTCGCGCGCCGTCGTGCAGGCCTCGTGGTCGTCGATCTTCCGCGCCGCGCCCATCGTGGACGAACTGCGGCTCGACTCGCCGCGCGCGACGATCGTGCGGCTCGACGCGCAGCACTTCAACTTCTCCGACCTCATCGAGAAGTTCTCGACGCCCTCGAAGCCGAACAGCAAGCCCACGCCGTTCTCGGTCTCCAACATCCGCGTCGAGAACGGGCAGATCACCTTCGACGATCGCCTGCTCAACGAAAAGCACGTGATCGACCGCTGGTCGCTCGGCATTCCGTTCATCGCCACGCTGCCGTCCAAGACCGACATCTTCGTCCAGCCGATGCTGCGCGCGCGCATCGACGGCGCGAGCACGCTCGCCATCGACGGCAGGACCAAGCCGTTCTCGGCCACGCGCGAGTCGGAGGTCGAGCTGCGCCTGAGCGACCTCGACGTGCCGAAACTGCTCACCTACGCGCCCACGAAGCTGCCCGTGACGGTGAAGAGCGGCAAGCTCTCGACCAACCTCAAGCTCGACTTCGTGATGTCGGGCGAGAAGCCGACGTTGCGTGTGTCGGGCACCACCGACCTCGACGACATCGACACCGCCGACAACGCCAACGCGCCGTTTTTCGGCGCGCACAGTCTGCACGTGGCGGCGGCTTCGCTCGAACCGTTTGGCAACGTCTATCGTTTCGACGAGATCCGGCTCGACGCGCCGACCGTCTGGGTCGCGCGCGACAAGCAAGGTGTGCTGAGCGTCGAAAAGCTGATGGGCACGCCGGCGGCGCAAAAGGAAGCGGCCGCTGCCGTGGCCGCTTCCGGCGCATCGGGGGCCGCCGCCGCGCAGGCCGCGCCGGCCGAAGAGAAGCCCGCGCCGCTCGATCTCTCGATTCGCCAGTTCGCGCTCACGAACGGCACGGTGCACGTGCGCGACGATCTTCCCGCGCGGCCGGTGAACTTCGAATTCAGCCAGCTTTCCACCACGCTCACGAACTTCTCGACCACCGCGAAAGCCGGTGCGCCATTCACGTTTGCGACCAACGCGGGCGACGGCGGCACGGCGAAGGCGTCGGGCACGCTCAGCCTCGCCGGCAAGAACGCCCAGGCCAATATCGCGCTTCAGTCCGTGAACCTGCCACAGGCGCAACCGTATATCGACAACCTGAGCGGCGCGCAGATCCTGGACGGCAAGCTGAACCTCACGTCCACGCTCAAGGCCGACTGGGCGCAGCAGCCCGCCGCCGTGCAGGTCGGCGAGAGCACGCTCGGCCTCGAATCGCTCAAGCTCGCGCCGCGCGGCGCGAAGGCGCCCGCCATCACGCTCGCTCAGGGCACGGTGCAGGTGAGCGGCGTCGACCTCGCCGCGCGCAAGGCGCAGATCGCCTCCGTGGACCTGACCGGCCTCATGCTGAACGCGCAGCGCCAGAAGGACGGCAAGATCGACCTCGCGCAGCTTGCCGCCACGCGCCAGGCCGCGCCCGAGCGCACCGCCATTCGCGCGGCGCAGAAGTCGGTGCAGGAAGGCCCCGAGTGGCGCTACACGATCGACGCGTTCACGCTGAGCAACGGCACGATCAACTTCACGGACAACTCGACGCAGCGGCAGGTGAAGCTCGCCGTCACGCCGTTCGACCTGAAGATCCAGCAGATCAGCGACGACCTGAAACACCCGCTGCCGATCGAGCTGAAGGCGACCGTCAACCGCAAGGGCACGCTCGCGCTGAGCGGCAACGTGAATCCGACGCCGCTCAAGGCACAACTGAAGATCGACGCGAACCGCCTCGACGCCGCCGCGTTCGAGCCGTATTTCGGCAATCAGCTCAACGCGGTGATCGCGAGCGCGCTGCTCAACATGAAAGGGCAACTGGCGGTGGAGCAGGGCAAGGCGCTCAAGGCGAACTACCGCGGCGACGCGGCGCTCGTGGACGTGCGCATGCTCGACAAGGCGACCTCGGGCCCGTTCGCGGGCTGGCGCTCGCTCGCGCTCACGAACCTCAAGGCGAACTACGACGACGCGCGCGGCACCGACGTGGACGCGAGCCGCGTGACCTTCACGGGCTTCTACGGGCGCGTGCTGCTCGATGCGCAGGGCAAGCTCAATCTCAAGGACGTGGTCGCGCATCAAACCGGCGCGGCGCAGTCGCTCACGCAGGACGCGAACGCCGGCAAGGACGGCGGCCGCGAACCCGTGCCGCTCACGCCGCAGGCGGCGAGCGCGCCCGTGCAAACGGCGTCCGCACCGGCGGCGGCATCCGCGCCGCCCACGGTGCAGGCCGCGCAGCCGCCGAAGAACCCCGTGCGCATGCACTTCGGCGAACTCGTGCTGCAAGACGGCCGCGTGAACTACACGGACAACTTCATCAAGCCGAACTACACCGCCGACCTCGTGCAGATCCATGGCACGGTCGGGGCGTTCGGCACCGAGTCGACCACGCCCGCGCCCGTGGATGTGTCGGCCAAGCTCGCGGCGAACGGGCCGCTCTCGATCAAGGGCACGGTGAACCCGCTCATCGAGAAGCCCTCGCTCGACCTCACGGCGAGCGCGCACGACGTCGAGCTCACGAACCTCACGCCGTACTCGGCCAAGTACGCGGGCTATCCGATCACGAAGGGCAAGCTCAACGTCGATCTGCACTACCAGCTCGCCAACGACCAGCTCACGGCGAACAACCATATCTTCATCGACCAGCTCACGTTCGGCGACCATGTGCAGAACGACACGGCCACGAAGCTGCCGGTGCGGCTCGCCATCTCGCTGCTCAAGAATCGCAAGGGTGAGATCGACGTGAACATTCCGGTGTCGGGCTCGCTCTCGAACCCCGAGTTCAGCCTGGGCGGTCTGATCTGGAAGGCCGTGCTGAATCTCATCGCGAAGGCGGTGACCGCGCCGTTCACACTGCTCGCCAACGCGTTCGGCGGCGGCGGCGAGGAACTGGGCTACGTGGAGTTCGCGCCCGGCACGGCCACGCTGAGCGACGCGGACAACAAGAAGCTCGACACCATTGCCAAGGCGCTCGACGACAAGCCTTCGATCAAGATCGACCTGATCGGCCGCGTCGATCCGGCCGTGGACACGCCCGCGCTGCGCGAGCGCTACGTGGACCGCCTCGTGCGTCTGGCGAAGGTGAAGGACACCGTGGGCAACGGCGAAAGCGTGGATACCTCGCAGGTCAAGGTGGACGACAAGGAATACGCGAAATATCTCACCAAGGCCTATAAGGATGCGGACTTCAAGAAGCCGCACAACATGATCGGCTTCACGAAGACACTGCCTGTGGACGACATGAAGCAGGCGCTGGCCGAGCACGCGCCCGTTGACGACGCCACCTTGCGCAATCTCGCGCAAGAACGCGCGCAAGCGGTGCAGCAGTATTTCGAAGGCAAGGTCGATCCGAGCCGCGTGTTCGTCGTCGCGCCGAAGCTGGACGCGAAGGGCATCGACGACAAGGGCGCGACCACGCGGGTGGATTTCGGCCTGAAATAAGCGGCGATTTCACGGCTCGACTCCCTGGCGGCGCGCTACGGTTCAACCGGCGCGCCGCAGTTTTTGCGGGCTGGCAAACGCGTGTTCTTCGATCACCTGGGCGAGCGTCGCAAACGCCGGCTCGATCTGCTCATGCGGCACGCATGCGTAACCCGTTAGCAATCCTTTGCGATCCTGGCGCCCGCTATAGTAAGCCGCAAGCGGCCGCACGATCACGCCCGCGTCGTACGCGGCGGCGGTGACAGCGCGGTCGTCCGCGCTGTCGGGCAGCCCGAGCACGAAGTGCAGGCCCGCTTCGTCGCCCATGACCGGCAGCGCGTCGCCGAAATGGCGCGTGACCGCGTCGATCAGCAACTGGCGGCGCTCGCCGTACAGCGTGCGCATGCGGCGCACGTGCGAGGTGAGGTAGCCGTCCATGATGAATTCGGCCAGCACGGCCTGCTGCATGAGCTGGCCTTCGCGATACAGCTCCGCCACGCCGGTGCGGAAGGTGGCCGCGAGCCGCTCGGGCACGACCATGTAGCCGATGCGCAGGCCCGGAAACAGCAGCTTGCCGAGGCTCCCCACATAGATCACGCGGTCGGAGTCGTCGAGCCCTTGCAGCGAGGCGAGCGGGCGGCTGCCGTAGCGGAACTCGCTGTCGTAGTCGTCCTCGACGATCCACACCTTGTGCTGGCGCGCGTATTCGAGCAGCGTGCGGCGGCGCGCGAGGCTCATCACCATGCCGAGCGGATACTGGTGCGAAGGCGTCACGAGCGCGATGCGCGGCGGGTCGCGCAGGTCCTGTTCGCGCGGATTGAGCCCTTCGTCATCCACGGGAATGGGCGCGAGCTTCAATCCTGAGGACTGCAACACACTGCGCGCGCCCCAGTAGCAGGGTTCTTCCACCCATGCGCGGTCGCCCACGTCGGCGAGCAGGCGCACGGCGAGATCGATGGACTGGTGGATGCCGGTCGTGATGATGATCTGGTCGGGCGTGCAGCGCACCGAACGCGCCACGCGCAGATAGTCGGAAAGCGCGCGGCGCAGCGGCCGGTAGCCGCCGCCGGGCGCGTAGGTCAGCAAACCATGATTGGCCGACTTCCATAGCCGCGCCTGCAAGCGGCTCCATGTGCGCGCGGGAAATTCAGCCACGTCCGGCACGCCCGGCATGAACGCCCCCCACTGCTTGGCCGATACGCCCGCTTCGTCGATGAGCCGCTGGCCGCGCGTCGACATGTCGCCGCGCGGGCAGACGGTGCCTTCTTCGTTATTGCCGCTGTCCGCGCTGTCTTCGCCCGCGGCGTTCGCGCTCTCGGGCGACGCCCTGCTCACGGCGGCCGTGTCCGGGCGCGTGTCGGCCACGTAGGTGCCGCTGCCCGTGGTGGAGATCACGTAGCCCTCGGCGCTCAACTGGTCGTACACGTGCAGCACGGTGTTGCGCGCCACGCCCAGGTCCCCCGCGAGCGTGCGCGAACTGGGCAGCTTGCTGCCGGGCGCGAGCCGGCCGGTCAGGATGGCCTGCTGCATGAGCTGCAAAAGCTGGCGGTAGGCGGGTTCGGCGCTCGCTTTGTCGAGCTGCGCCGCAAGCCATTCGGACAGGATGACCATGGCTGAAGTGGTTCCATCAGGAATAATGAAATGGCTCCATTGAATAGAGCCGTAACCATCTATAGTAATTCGCACGTCAGTTGCGGTTAATGTCTCAGTCAGAATTTATTTAATCGTGACGGAAGGGAACGGGTGACGCGCAGGCGCTTCGGCCATGGGCCGGGCAGGCGCGAAACCTCTGGAAAAGAGCAAGGAAGAGCAAGGAGACAGGGCGATGAAGAGTTCGGACGTGATCGTCAGCTTTCGCGGCGTGCGCAAGACCTATGACGGCGAAACGCTGGTCGTCAAACAACTTGACCTTGATATTTATCAAGGGGAGTTCTTGACGCTGCTCGGGCCGTCCGGTTCGGGCAAGACCACCTGCCTGATGATGCTCGCCGGTTTCGAGTTTCCCACCGGCGGCGAGATTCGCCTGGAAGGCAAGCTGCTCAACAACGTGCCGCCGCACAAGCGCGACATCGGCATGGTGTTCCAGAACTACGCGCTGTTCCCGCATCTCACGGTCGAGCAAAACGTGGCTTACCCGCTGGGCGTGCGCAAGGTGCCCACCACCGAGCGCGCCGCGCGCGTGAACGACGCGCTCAAGATGGTGCGCATGGAAGGCTTCGCGAAGCGCTATCCCGCGCAGCTTTCGGGCGGCCAGCAGCAGCGTATCGCGCTCGCCCGCGCACTCGTGTTCCAGCCCAAGCTCGTGCTCATGGACGAGCCGCTCGGTGCGCTCGACAAACAACTGCGCGAACATATGCAGTACGAACTGAAGTCGCTGCACGAGAAGCTCGGCGTCACGTTCGTCTACGTCACGCACGACCAGGGCGAGGCGCTCACCATGTCGGACCGCGTGGCCGTGTTCGACAAGGGCATCGTGCAGCAGCTCGACAGCGTGGACCGGCTCTATGAGTCGCCGTGCAACGAGTTCGTGGCCAACTTCATCGGCGACAGCAACCGGCTGCGCGGCACCATCGCCGCCGTGGATGGCGAGTACTGCGAAATGCATCTGGCCGACGGCACGCGTCTCAAGGGGCGCAACGTGGCGGGTGCGCAGACCGGCGCGAGCGCGATTGCCTGCATCCGGCCCGAGCGCATGAAGCTCGCGGCGCACGGCTTTAAGCGTGACGGCGCGAACGCGCTGGCGGGCGAGGCGCGCGGCCTCATCTATTTCGGCGACCACGTGCGCATGCGCTGTGGCCTGCCCCATCAGGACGAGTGCTTCGTGAAGGTGCCGCTCGGCACCGAGGCGCTCGACGGCTTCGCGCCCGGTCAGCCGGTCGCGCTGGAGTTCGCGCCGGAGCATCTGCGCGTGTTCGCATGAGGCGTGCGGGCGCGGCGCGCACGGTTGCGCCGTTGCTTCGCAAAGCAGGCGTCTCGACGATCGGGCCACGTCTCTCGTGTCGAAGGGCCCGGCAAGACAAACCACCAAGGAGAAGGGACTACACCATGAAGCAGATCGGCAACATGCGCGTTGCAGCGGTCGCGGCCGCGCTCGCACTCTCGTTCGGCGCGGCGCATGCCGCGGAGCTGACCGTCGTGAACTTCGGCGGCGCCAATGGCAACGCGCAGAAAGCGGCGTTCAACGAGCCGTTCCAGACGCAAACGGGCAACAAGATCACCGCGGTCGAGTACAACGGCGAGCAGGCGAAGGTGAAGGCCATGGTCGACGCGAAGCACGTTGACTGGGACGTGGTCGAAGTCGAAACCGGCGACATCGCGCGCGGCTGCGACGAAGGTCTCTATGAAAAGCTCGACTGGGCCAAGCTCGGCAACAAGGGCGATTTCATGAAGGCCGCGCAGCAGCCCTGCGGCGCGGGCTTCTTCGTGTGGTCCACGGCGCTTGCCTATAACGCCGACAAGCTCAAGACCGCGCCCACGAGCTGGGCCGACTTCTGGGACGTGAAGAAATTCCCGGGCAAGCGCGGCATGCGCAAGGGCGCGCAGTACAACATGGAATTCGCGTTGATGGCCGACGGCGTGGCGCCGCAAGACGTCTACAAGGTGCTGTCGACCAAGGCCGGCCAGGACCGCGCGTTCAAGAAGCTCGACGAACTGAAGCCCTATATCCAGTGGTGGGAAGCGGGCGCGCAGCCGCCGCAGTTCCTCGTGGCGGGCGACGTGGTGATGTCCACGGCGTTCAACGGCCGTATCGACGCCGCGCAGCGCGAGGGCAAGAACCTCAAGGTCGTGTGGAACGGCAGCATCTACGACCTCGACTACTGGGCGATTCCGAAGGGCGCGCCGAACAAGGCGCTGGCCGAGCAGTACATCGCCTATACGCTCTCGCCGAAGCCGCAGCAGGCTTACGCGCAGCATATCGCCTACGGCCCGGTGAACTCGAACGCGATCAAGTCGCTCGACGCGAAGACGCTGTCCAATCTGCCGAATTCGCCTGCCAACGGCAAGAACGCGGTGCAGCAGAACCTGACGTTCTGGACCGACCACGGCGACGAGCTGGAGCAGCGTTTCGCTTCGTGGGCCGCGAAGTAAGTGTGATGTAGACGCTCCGGCGCGCAGGCGCCGGAGCGGTTGGCCGCAACACGCGGCCTGGAGGCAGGAGACCAGGTGTGACCACGATGACGACCGTGACCAACGTAGCCGGCGCGGCACGCGAAGAAGCCGCGCGCCTGAAGCGCGAACTGCGCGTGGCGCAAGCGAAGAAGCGCACGATGGCGCTCATGCTGATCGCGCCGCTCGCGATATTTTTGCTGCTGATTTTCGTGGTGCCGATTGCGGCGCTGCTCACGCGCGCGGTGCAGAACCCCGAAGTGGCGACGGCGCTGCCGCATACCATCGCGGCGCTGCGCGACTGGGACCGCAAGAGCGCGCCGCCCGACGTGGCCTACGCCGCACTCGCCCAGGACCTCACCGTGGTGCAGGACGGCGACGCAATGGGCGCGCTGGCGCGCCGCCTGAACGTGGAAATCGCGGGCTTTCGCTCGCTGGTGGCCAAGACCGCGCGCGCCATGCCGCTTGCGGACGACGACGGCAAGCCGCTCACGCTTACGCCCGCGCAAACGCGCGCGAAGATCGTCGATCTCGACGACCGCTGGAGCGACGTTGCCTACTGGCAGGCCATTGCGAAGAATAGTTCGCGCTACTCACCGTTCTATCTGCTCGCCTCGCTCGATCATCGCCAGGACGCGTTCGGCCGCATCGTGGCCGCCGACCCCGAACAGCAGATCTACCTCGACGTGTTCGCCCGTACGTTCGTCATCAGCGTGTTCGTCACGGTGTTCGCGCTGCTGCTCGGTTATCCGCTTGCCTACTGGATCTCGACGCTCTCCGAGCGCCGCGCGAATCTCGTGATGATCCTCGTGCTGATTCCGTTCTGGACGTCGATTCTCGTGCGCGTGGCCGCGTGGATCGTCATACTCCAGGGCGAGGGTCTCGTCAACAAGGCGCTCATGGGCACGGGCCTCATTTCGCATCCGCTCTCGCTGCTGTTCAACCGCGTGGGCGTGTATATCTCGATGACGCACATCCTGCTGCCCTTCATGGTGCTGCCGCTGTACAGCGTGATGAAGTCGATTCCGCCCACCTACCAGCGCGCGGCGGTGTCGCTCGGCAGTCATCCGTTCGCGGCCTTCTGGCGCGTGTACGTGCCGCAGACCTATCCCGGCGTGGGCGCGGGCGTGCTGCTCGTGTTCATCCTCTCGATCGGCTACTACATCACGCCGGCGCTGCTCGGCGGCCCGGCCGACCAGATGGTCAGCTACTACGTGGCGTACTTCACCAACGTATCGATCAACTGGGGCATGGCCTGTTCGCTCGGCGCGCTCCTGCTGGCCGCGACCACGGTACTGTATTTCGTCTACGGGCGCCTCACGCGCACGCAACTGAGCCTCGGCTAAGGGAGGCACGACCATGAAATTCGCCAAGCCTCTTTTTGCACCGCATACCTCGGCCGTCGAACGCGTTTGGTACTTCACGCTGCGCGCGCTCGTCGTGCTCACGTTGCTGTATCTGATCCTGCCGGTGCTCGCGATCGTGCCGCTCTCGTTTTCGTCGAGCACGTTCCTCGTTTATCCGATTCCGGGCTGGTCGCTGCGCTGGTATGAGAATCTCGTCATGTCCGACGAATGGCGCATGGCCGCGAAAAACAGCTTTATCGTGGGGCCGGCCGCGACGCTCGTGGCAACCGTGCTCGGCACGCTCGCGGCCATCGGCATCACCAAGGCCGACTTTCGCGGCAAGGCCGTGCTCATGGCGGTGCTCATCTCGCCGATGATCGTACCCGTGGTCGTGGTGGGCGTGGGCATGTACCTGTTCTTCGCACCGCTCGGTCTCGCCAATACCTACCTGGGCCTGATTCTCGCCCACGCGTCGCTTGGCGTGCCGTTCGTCGTGACCACGGTGGCGGCCACGCTTCAGGGCTTCAACCACAATCTCGTACGTGCGAGTCTTTCGCTCGGCGCGAATCCGGTCACGACGTTTTTCCGCATCACGCTGCCCGTGATTGCGCCGGGCGTGATTTCGGGCGCGCTGTTCGCGTTCGCGACGTCGTTCGACGAAGTGGTCGTGACGCTGTTCCTCGCGGGCGCCGACCAGACCACCTTGCCGCGCCAGATGTTCACGGGCATACGCGAGAACATCAGCCCGACAATCGCTGCGCTCGCAACGATCCTGATTGTGTTCTCCACCTGCCTGCTGCTGGCGCTCGAATGGCTGCGCGGCAGGAATGCGGCGCGCGCCGTGAAGGCGTGATGTGAAAAAAGGCAGCGCCGCGGCGCTGCCTTTCTGCTTTTGCGCGTTACGCTTCGAGGAGCGTCGGCAGGCGGCGCGTGACCCACTGTGTCGCCTGATCGTAGGCGTGGGCGAGTTGCAGCACCGAAAGATCCGCGTTCGGCTTGCCGATTACCTGTAGCCCCATGGGCAGCCCTTGCGCATTGAAGCCCGCAGGCACGCACGCCACGGGCAGGCCCGCGAGACTGCCGCCGATCACGACCTCCATCCAGCGATGATAGGTGTCCATCGTGCGGCCCGCGATCGACTTCGGCCAAGGCTCGCGCGCGTCGAACGGGAAGATCTGCGCGCTGGGCAGCACGAGGTAGTCGTAGTGCTCGAAGAGCGCGAGCAGCGCGTTGTACCACTGGCTGCGCGTGAGCGTGGCGTTCCAGACATCTTCGCCCGAAAGCTTCAGGCCGCCTTCCACCTCCCATTGCGCCTCGGGCTTGAGCAGCGCGCGCTTTTCCGGGTCGCGGTAGAGCGCGCCGAGCGTGCCCGCGCACGAGAAGTGACGCAGCGTGAGCCAGGTCTGCCACAGGTTTTCCATCGCGAAGTCGGGGCGCGTGGCTTCGACCTTGCAACCAATCGACCCGAAGTCGTTGAGCGCGGTTTCGCAGAGCGCGAGCACGCCGTCTTCCATCGGCAGATAGCCGTCGTAGTCGCCGAGCCAGCCGATGCGCGCGCCGCCGAAGTCGCGTTCCAGCGAGCCCGCGAACTGCGCCGGGTCTTCGGCGATGGAGAGCGGCGCACGCGCGTCGTAGCCCGCCTGGGTGGAAAGCAGCATGGCCAGGTCGCGCACGCTGCGGCCCATCGGTCCTGCGTAGCCAAGCTGGCTGAAGAACAGGTCATGCGCGGGCACCGAGGGCACACGCCCTTGCGACGGACGAAAGCCGAACACGTTGTTCCAGCCCGCGGGGTTGCGCAGCGACCCCATCATGTCGCTGCCGTCGGCCACGGGCAACATGCGCAGCGCGAGCGCCACGGCCGTGCCGCCGCTGCTGCCGCCCGCGCTGCGCGTGGAGTCGTACGCATTGAGCGTCGTGCCGAACACCGTGTTGTAGGTGTGGGAGCCAAGGCCGAATTCCGGCGTGTTGGTTTTGCCGATGAAGATCGCGCCTTGCGCACGCATGCGCGCGGCGACCAGTGAGTCTTCCTTCGGCACCTCGTTGCGGAACAACGGCGAGCCTTGCGTGTAGGGGATACCGGCCGCCGCGACGAGATCCTTCGGCGCTTGCGGCATGCCGTGCATCCAGCCGAGATACTCGCCGCGCGCGAGCTGGGCGTCGCGTTCGTCGGCCTCGGCCAGCAGCGTGGCGCGTTCGCGTAGCGAGACGATGGCGTTGGCGGGGGTGTTCACGCGCTCGATATGGTCGAGAAACGCGCTCATCACTTCGCGGCAGGACACCTTGCGCAGGCGTATCCAATCCGAAAGCTGGAGTGCGTCGGCCATCACGAGATCGTTGGGCGACGGGCGGGCGGGGGACGGCGATGCCTGATTCATACGTGTCTCTTGTTTGCGGATGGAGCAGGGGGGAGGATCATTGTCGCCCAGCCGCGCCGCAAGCGAAAGGAAACGAGCGGTTGCCGCCGGGGTGCGCTGGTTGCCGCCTGGTTTCCCTGGTTCCTCTAGTTCCTCTGGTCTGGTCCGTCCATCCGGTCCGCCTCGCCGGGCAGCGTGGCGCCGCCCAGGGACTGATAGAGCGCGGCCGTGTCGGTGAGTCGGTCGGCGTGGGCGCGCGTGCGGTCCAGCATCGTCTGGAGTGCCTGGCGTTGTGTGTCGATCAGCGAGAATTCGCTCACGCCTCCGGCCTGGTAGCGCGACTGCGCAATCGCCGCATTGGCCTGCGCCTCGCGCGCGGCGTCGTCGCGCGCCTGCAATTCGACGGCATCGTTTTGCAGCGCCTGAAGCGAGTCGGCGACCTGCTGCAACGCTTGCAGCACGGTTTGCCGATAGTCGGCGAAAGCCGCCTCATAAGCGGCCTGCGCCGCACGTTTCTTCGCGCGCAACTCGCCGCCGTGAAAGAGCGGTTGCGTGAGGCCGAGACCCACGTTCCAGATGTTCAGCCCGCTCACGATGTCTTCGATATGCGTGCGCTCCGAGCCTATGCCGGCCGAGATCGATATCTGCGGAAAGAGGTTCGCGGTCGCCACGCCGACGTTCGCGCCGGCCTGATGCAGCAGCGCTTCGCTCGCGCGTATGTCGGGCCGCTCGCGTGCCAGCGTGGAGGGCACGGTGAGCGAGACCGTGTCGGGCAGATGCAGCGTGTCGAGCGAAAGCGCGGTGAGCGGCGCCGCGAACTGCGTGTTCGACGGCGCCACGCCCAGCAGGATCGCGAGCTGGTGGTCCGCGGCGTCGTGCTGCGTTTCGAGCGGCGGCAGCGAGGCGCGCGTTTGCGCGAGCAGCGTGCGCTGGCTGCGCACGTCGATTTGCGCCACGCCGCCGGCGGCGAGACGCGCTTGCATGATGGCGAGCTGGCGCGCCTGCGTGTCGGCCAGTTGCCGCGTGAGCGCGATCTGCTGTTGCAGCGACGCGTAGCGTATCGCCGTGGACACCACGTTGGCGGCCACCGAAAGACGCGCGGCTTCCAGTTCGTACGCCTGATAATCGACCTGGGCCAGCGTGGCTTCGAGTGCGCGGCGGTTCGCGCCGAACACGTCGAACACATACGACACGCTGACCGAGGCGTTGTAGAGCGTGAACGGCGGCGGGTTCGGCACCTGGGTGATGCCGAACGCGGCGAGATCGACCTTCTGGCGCGTGCCCGAGAGCTTCAAGTCGACCGAGGGGAAATTCGTCGCGCCCGCCTGGGCGTTGTAGTTCTCGCGCGCTTCCACGAGCTTCGCGCGCGCGGCGTCGAGCGTGGGGCTCGCGCGCAAGGCCTGATCGACGAGATCGTCGAGCGCGGCGCTGCCGAACTGCGTCCACCATGCGTGCGGCGCGTGTTCCGCGGCGGCAAAGGTCTGCGCGCCGCCGCCGGGACCGGGCGCGGCGGCGGTTGCCGGCGGCACGCCTTCGCGCGTCCAGCCGGTGGCGTCGGGCGCGGCGGGCGTGTGGAAGTCGGGGCCCATGGTGCAGCCTGCGAGCATCATTAGCAGCACGAAGGGGGTGGGTGCGTAGCGCTTCATGGTGGAGGATCTCGCGCTAGTCGAGCGTGCGCCGGTAGAAGCGCAAGGCAATCGCCATCACCGCTACCGTGAATACGGCGAGCGGCCACACTGCGGGCCACAGGTCGATCCAGCCGTTGCCCTTGAGCAGAATGCCGCGCACGAGCCGGTTGAAGTACGTGAGCGGCAGCAGGTTGCCGATCCACTGCGCCCAGCGCGGCATGCCGCCGAACGGAAACATGAAGCCCGAGAGCAGCAGGCTCGGCAGGAAGTAGAACATCGTCAACTGCATCGCCTGCAACTGGTTTTGCGCGAGCGACGAGAGCGTGATGCCCACGGTGAGGTTGGCCGCGATGAAAAGCAGCGCCGAGAGGTAGAGCGCGATGAGACTGCCCGCGAACGGCACATGGAAGACGTAGCGCGCGGCGAGCACGATGATGGTCGCCTGGATCAGCCCGATCGCCACATAGGGGACGATCTTGCCCGTCATCACCTCGATGGGCAGCACGGGCGTGGCGAGCAGATTCTCCATCGTGCCGCGTTCGCGTTCGCGCGTGATGGCGAGGCCCGTCATCATCACCATCGTCATCGTGAGGATCACGCCCATCAGGCCCGGCACCACGTTGTACTGCGTGATGCCTTCGGGGTTGTAGAGCCGGTGCACCTGCACGTCGAAGGCGGCTGGCGCGCCGTTCAGGTGCGCAAGCGGCCCGGTCAGGTCTTTCGCCGCCACGGGGCCGACGAGGCCGGGCAGCGCGGCGAGCGCGGTGGTGATGGCGGTGGGGTCGCTCGCGTCGGCCTCGACGAGCAGCGAAGGCCGCTCGCCGCGCAAGAGGCGCCGCGAAAAGTCGGTGGGAATGCTCAGCACGAACTGCACCGTGCCGCGTGCGAGCGCCTGGCGCGCCGTGGCTTCGTCAGGCATCGTTTCGACCACGTCGAAATAGGCCGAATTACGCATGCCCGCAACGAAGCTGCGCGCGAATACGCTGTCTTCGCCCACGACGATGGCCGTGGGCAGATGCTTCGGGTCGGTGTTGATGGCGTAGCCGAACAGCGTGAGCTGGATGATGGGCAGGCCCACGATCATCGCAAACGTGATGCGGTCGCGCTTGAGCTGCAAGAACTCCTTGAGCACGATGCTCCACCAGCGCGCCATGGAAAACGGGAATGACAGCTTCACGGCGTCACTCCGCTTTTGTCTGCATAGTTATCCTGAACATGGCTCATCAGATAGATGAAGACATCTTCCAGGCCGGTGTCGATGCGTTCGGCGCGCAGCGGCTGACCTTCGACGGCGCGTGCGATCGCTGCGGCGAGCGCCGCATGGTCGCGCCCGCTCGCGTGCAGCGCGGAGCCGAACACGACGGTTTGCTCGACGCCGGGCGCTTCGCGCAATTGCGCCGCGAGCGCCGAAAGCCGCTCGCCATGGATCGCCCAGGTATTGAGATTCTGCTCGGCAATGACCTCGGAGGCCGTGCCCTGTGTGAGCAGCTTGCCGTAGGCGATATACGCGAGCTTGTGGCAGCGCTCGGCCTCATCCATGTAGTGCGTGCTCACGAGCACCGAGATGCCGCGCGCGGCGAGCCGGTGCAACTCTTCCCAGAAGTCGCGCCGCGCGGTGGGGTCGACGCCCGCGGTCGGTTCGTCGAGCAGCAGAAGCTCGGGCTCGTGCAGCATGCAGGCCGCGAGCGCGAGCCGCTGCTTCCAGCCACCCGAAAGCGCGCCCGTGAGCTGGTTTGCGCGGCTCGCGAGGCCGAGTGATTCGAGCGCGTGATCGACGGCTTCGCGGCGGTTCGGCATCTGGTAGATGCGCGCGACGAAGTCGAGATTCTCGCGGATCGTCAGGTCTTCCCAGTACGAGAAGCGCTGCGTCATATAGCCGACATGACGTTTGATCTGCGCGCTCTCGCGCAGGATGTCGTAGCCGAGGCAGGTGCCCGATCCCGAGTCGGGCGTGAGCAGGCCGCACATGAGGCGGATCGACGTGGTCTTGCCGCTGCCGTTCGGCCCGAGAAAGCCGAATATCTCGCCGCGCGCCACGCGCAGCGTGACATCGTTCACGACGTGCTTGCTGCCGAAACGCTTGTTGAGATTGCGTACGTCGATGGCGTAGTCGCCGTTGCCCGCGCCAGGTGCACTCATTGCAGCGTCACCTCGACCGGTTGGCCCGGATGCAGTTTCACGGCGTCTTGTTCCGAGGGCCGCGCCTCGATCATGAAAATCAGCTTCGCGCGATTCTCGTTGCTGTAGATGACGGGCGGGGTGTATTCGGCGGCGTTCGAAATCCACGTGATCGTGGCGGGCACGTCGGCGGCGCAGCCGTCGCAACGCACGTTCACCTTGCGGCCGGGGGCGAGCGAGCCGACTATCGTCTCGGGCACGAAGAAGCGCACTTTCACGTTTTGCGGCGGCAGCATCTGCACGACGGGGCTGCCCGCCTGCACCCACTCGCCCACGCGAAACAGCGTGTCGTAGACAAGGCCGCCGCTCGGCGCACTCACGCGCTTCTGGTCGAGCCGCCATTGCGCCTGCGCGAGCGAGGCGCGCGCGGCTTCGGCCTCGGCGGCTTGCGCGGCGATTTGTGCGGTGCGGCCCGGCAGGTTCGCCACGCGCACCTGGTTTTGCAACTCGCGTACCTGCGCGGCGGTGGAGGCGGCCTGGGCGCGCGAGTCGTCGAGCTGCGCCTGCGCGATGCCGCCCGCGCGCAGTTGCGCCTCGTCGCGCGTGAGCTGAAGGGAGGCCTTGCGCGCGTTGGCCTCGGCCTGCGCGAGTTGTGCCTCGGTCACGCGCACTTCGGGCGGGCGCTTGCCGGTTTCCAGGTCGGCGAGCTGTTGCTGCGCGGCCGTGACGCGATGCTGTGCTTCGTCGCGCGCGGCCGTTTCCTCGACCGCGTCGAGTCCGAAGACGGGCACATTGGCGGCCACGGTTTGGCCGCGCTTGACCGCGAGGTCCGTGAGCGTGCCCGACTGCGACGACGCGAGATACACATACTCGCCTTCGGCATAGCCTTGCCAGCGCGCGTTTTCGTTGCGCGAACACGCGGTGAGCACGAACGCGAGCGCGAACACGAAGGCGTACGCCCGCATCGTCCGGCGTTTCATGACGTTTCCCCTTTGGCGGTCGTCGCGCGGCGCCCGCGCTTTTCCTGCGCAGCGGGCCGCAATGCCGCGCGCAACAGTGCGCTCACGTGGCGGTGCAGCGCTTCGCGTTCGATCCTCGGAAAGCCGCGCGCGCTTTGCCAGAGCTTCGAAGTCGCGAGCGGCAGCATGACGAGCGCGAGGATCGAGATGAAGAGCAGCGGCGCTTCGAGTTCGGCGTTGACGCGGCCGTCGTGCTGCGCCTCGCCGATGCGTGCTGCAAAGCGTTGCAGTTGTTCGATGGGCAAACGCTTGATCATGCGCTCGCGCAGCAGGCCACCTTCGTTGACGATTTCGCGCAGCCAGAGCGGCGGCAACCAGGGCATGCGCGCGGTGACGTCGAACAGACGCGTGACGAGTTCTTCTACGAGCGCATGCGGGTCGTGCGCGGCGTCGCCCTCCACGCTTTCCCACACGAAGGCGATCGAGCGGGCGATGCGCTCTTCGACCACGGCGTCCAGCAGCTTTTCGCGATTCGTGAAGTAGTAGTGGACCATCGCCGACGTCACACCCGCAGCCGCGGCGATCTGCGCCATGGTGGTGGCTGCGATGCCCTGTTCGCCGAACAGTTGGGTGGCGCAGGCAAGCAACCGCTCGCGCATGTCGAGGTCGGCGTCGGCGCGGCGTCGTCCGCGCGGGCGGGGAGAGGAAGCGACAGGAGCGGAGGGTGGGGAGGGGCGCGTGACCATGGCTCAACTTTAATTCACGCGTTAGTTAAATTCAAACGGCGCGAGCTTTGGGTTAACCCTGAAGCGGTACTGACGGGGTCTGAGCAGAGTCTTAGCGGGGTCGTTTCAGAACTTTCCTATACAAAAACGATGGCGTGTCATTCAGGCTGTGAGATTCCCGCTGAAGGGTCAAACATCCAAACTCCGCCATGGAACAAAAAATGAAACGCATCGTTGTAATCGATGACCATCCGATCGTTCTGAAGATGCTCGCCAACGTGCTGAACACGGAGTACGAACTGGTGGGCGAGTGCGGCGACGGCGAAGAGGGCCTGCGCCTCGTGCAGGAGTTGCAACCCGACCTCGTGATTCTCGACCTCGAACTGCCCCGGCTCGACGGCCTTTCCGTCATCCGCGGGATCCGCGCGAAGCAGCCCGACGCGCGCATTCTCGTGCTCTCGGCCAAGCCCGAGCTGGTCATGGCCAATCACACGCGCGTGGCGGGCGCGAACGGCTATGTGAACAAGAACCGCGGTGTCGAGGAGCTGTGCGGCGTCGTCAAGGCGGTGCTGCTCGGTTACGACTGCTTTCCGGTGGGCAGTTGCGGTGGCGGCCGCGACGTGGCGCTCAACGGGCTCTCGCCGCGCGAAGTCGAAGTGTTGCAGTACCTGGCGCGTGGCATGAGCAACAAGGGCATCGCGGCGCGACTCGGGCTTTCAGATAAAACTGTCAGCACATACAAGACCCGCGTGCTCGACAAGCTCGGCGTGTCGTCGCTCGCCGCGCTGATCGAGTTCGCGACATTGAACAAGCTGATCGAGTAACCCGATCCCAGGCACAGGCGAAAAAAAAGCCCGACTTTCGTCGGGCTCCAAGTGTGACCGCACCCGTTGCCGGGCGCGGCACCTGCAAAAACTGTCTGCTTGCGCTGCCAGTTAAGCAGCCAGCAGCGAACGCAGCACGAACGGCAGAATACCGCCGTGCTTGTAGTAGTCGACTTCGATCGGCGTGTCGATACGCAACAGCACCTGGACGCGCTCTTCCTTGCCATCCTTGCGGCGGATCACCAGCGTCAGGTCCTGTTGCGGCTTGAAGTCGTCCGTCAGGCCTTCGATGTCGAACGTTTCCTCGCCGGTCAGGCCGAGCGACTGAACGCTGTCCGAGCCCTTGAACTGCAACGGCAGAACGCCCATGCCGACCAGGTTCGAGCGGTGGATACGCTCGAAGCTGCGTGCGACCACGGCCTTCACGCCCAACAGTTGCGTGCCCTTGGCTGCCCAGTCGCGCGACGAACCCGTGCCGTACTCTTCACCCGCGAACACCATGGTCGGCGTGCCGGCGTCGATGTACTTCATGGCGGCGTCGTAAATCGACAGTTGTTCGCCGCTCGGCTGGTGAATCGTCAGGCCGCCTTCCACGCGCGTGCCGTCGGCCTTCGCCGGGATCATCAGGTTCTTGATCCGCACGTTCGCGAAGGTGCCGCGCATCATCACGTCGTGGTTGCCGCGACGCGAGCCGTAGCTGTTGAAGTCGGCCTTCTGCACGCCGTTTTCCTTCAGCCAACGGCCTGCGGGCGAGTCTTCCTTGATCGAGCCTGCCGGGCTGATGTGGTCGGTCGTGACCGAGTCACCGAAGATGCCCAGTGCGCGCGCGCCCTTGACCTCGGCGACTTCCGACGACGGCGTCATCGAGAAGTGGCTGCCGAAGAACGGCGGCTCGGCGATGTAGGTCGACTTCGGCCAGTCGTAGACCTGACCTTCCTCGCCTTCGATCTTGCTCCACAGGTCGCCCTTCTTCGTGAGCTGGCTGTAGTTCTTCTGGAACGCGTCCGGGTCGAGCGCGTACTTGAGCAGCGCGTTGACTTCGTCGCTCGTCGGCCAGATGTCGCCGAGGTAGATGTCGCGGCCGCCACGGCCCTTGCCGACCGGTTCCGTCATCAGGTCGCGCGTGATGTTGCCCGCGATCGCGTAAGCGACGACCAGCGGCGGCGAGGCCAGGAAGTTCGCGCGGATGTTCGGGTGAATACGCGCTTCGAAGTTACGGTTGCCCGAGAGCACCGCAGCCGCGACGACGTCGTTCTTGACGATCGAATCGTTCAGTTCCGGCGTGAGGTCGCCCGCGTTGCCGATACAGGTCGTGCAGCCATAGGCCGCGAGTTCGAAGCCGAGCTTCGAGAGGTACGGCAGCAGGCCCGTTTTCGTCAGGTATTCCGTGACGATACGCGAGCCCGGAGCGAGCGACGTCTTGATGTGCGGCGCGACCGTCAGGCCGGCTTCCACGGCCTTCTTCGCGAGCAGACCGGCGGCCAGCAGCACGCTCGGGTTCGACGTGTTCGTGCACGACGTGATCGCGGCGATCAGCACGTCGCCGTTGTGCAGCTTGACCTTTTCGCCCGCGGTGTACTCGGCGGAGAGGTCGGCGGCCTTCTTGTTGAAGCCGTTTTCCGCGACCGGCTTCGAGAACAGGTCCGTGAAGGTCGACTTCACGTTGCCGATTTCGATGCGGTCTTGCGGGCGTTTCGGACCGGCCAGCGACGGCGCAACCGTGCTGAGGTCGAGCGTGAGCGTCTTGGTGTAGTCGATATCGCCGGCCTTCGGCACGCCGAAGAGTTCCTGCGCCTTGAAGTAGTTCGCGAAGGCGTCGATCTCGGCTTGCGTGCGGCCCGTGCCCTTGAAGTAGTCGATCGTCTTTTCGTCGACCGGGAAGAAGCCCATCGTTGCGCCGTATTCCGGCGCCATGTTGCCGATGGTCGCGCGGTCGGGCACGCCGATCGACGCCGTGCCTTCGCCGAAGAACTCGACGAACTTGCCGACGACCTTCTCCTTGCGCAGCATTTCGGTGATGGTCAGCACGAGGTCGGTTGCCGTGCAGCCTTCGCGCAGCTTGCCCTTGAGCTCGACGCCCACCACGTCCGGCGTGAGGAAGTACACCGGCTGGCCGAGCATGCCGGCTTCAGCTTCGATGCCGCCCACGCCCCAGCCCACCACGCCGATGCCGTTGATCATCGTGGTGTGCGAGTCGGTGCCCACGAGCGTGTCCGGGTAGTAGACGGTGTCGCCGCCTTCAGCCTTCTTGTGCACGCCGCGCGCGAGGTATTCCAGGTTCACCTGGTGGACGATGCCGATGCCCGGCGGCACGACCTTGAACGTGTCGAACGCCTGCATGCCCCACTTCATGAACTGATAGCGCTCGTTGTTGCGCTGGAATTCCAGTTTCATGTTCAGGTCGAGCGCGTCCTTCTGGCGGAAGTAGTCGATCTGCACCGAGTGGTCGACCACCAGGTCCACCGGCACGAGCGGCTCGATGACCTTCGGGTCCTTGCCGACCTGCTTGGCCACGCCGCGCATGGCGGCGATGTCGGCGAGCAGCGGCACGCCGGTGAAGTCTTGCAGCACGACGCGGGCGACGACGAACGGGATTTCGTCGACGCGCGTGGCGCTCGGCTTCCAGTTCGCGAGTTGCTCGATGTGCTCTTCCGCGATCTTCTTGCCGTCGTAGTTACGCAGCACAGACTCGAGCACGAGACGGATCGAGACCGGCAGGCGATTGATCTTCACGCCGAGCTGCTTGCCGAGTTGCGGCAGCGAGTAGAACTTGCCTTTGCCGGAGCCGCTGTCGAATTCCTTTAGCGTTTTGTGGAGGTTGTGGGCCATGGTGTTTTCCTTCGTTTAATCGCGGAAATAACGCTTACTGCACGGTTGCTGCTGTGACTGATACCTGTCTGTTTGCTGCTCAGATGACGTACAAGTCGACGTACTCGTTGACGGGCAAGGCGCACAGCCGCGCCTCGTCCAGCGAGACATCGAGAATCGCCTGCTGCTGCTTCGCGGGGAAGCGGCGCGCGAGGTTGGTGCGGAACTTCTCGATCAACAGCGGGATGCCTTCATCGCGGCGTCGCTTGTGGCCGATCGGGTACTCCACTACGACCTCGTCAAGCATCGTGCCGTCGTTCAGTTCGACGGTCAACGCGTTTGCGATCGAGCGCTTCGCGGGGTCGTGATAATCCTTCGTGAACTGCGGGTCTTCCACGCACACTGTTTTCGCACGCAGCGCGTCGATGCGCGGGTCATGCGCCACGTCGTCCTCGTAATCGGCGGCCGTCAGGCGCCCGAAGATCAGCGGCACGGCGACCATATACTGGATGCAGTGGTCGCGGTCGGCCGGGTTCGCGAGCGGTCCGCTTTTGTCGATGATACGGATTGCCGCTTCGTGCGTGCGGATGGTGATGCGTTTGATGTCCCCGTCCGTCAAGCCGCGTTGCGCGAGCACGCCGTGCAGCGTCATCGCGGCTTCGGCCGCGGTCTGCGCGTGGAATTCGGCGGGGAACGAAATCTTGAACAGCACGTTTTCCATCACGTACGTGCCGTAGGGGCGCTGGAACCGGAACGGCTGTCCTTTGAACGAGACGTCGTAAAAGCCCCAAGTTTTCGCCGTGAGCGCCGAGGGATAGCCCATTTCGCCCGTTTTCGCCATGAGCGCGAGGCGCACGGCGCGCGAGGTGGCGTCGCCGGCGGCCCACGACTTGCGCGAGCCGGTATTGGGCGCGTGCCGGTAGGTGCGCAGCGACTGGCCGTCGACCATCGCGAGCGACACGGCGTTGATGAGTTCGTCGCGCGTGAGCCCGAGCATTTGCCCGACCACGGCGGTCGAGGCGAGCTTCACGAGCAGTACATGGTCGAGACCGACCTTGTTGAACGAGTTTTCCAGCGCAATGCAGCCCTGGATCTCGTGCGCCTTCACCATGCCTTCAAGCACATGCTTCATGGTGAGCGGCGGCTTGCCCTGGGCGACGGCGGTGCGCGAGAGCCAGTCGGCGGTCGCGAGAATGCCGCCCAGGTTGTCCGACGGATGGCCCCATTCGGCGGCGAGCCACGTGTCGTTGAAGTCGAGCCAGCGGATCATCGCGCCAATGTTGAACGCAGCCTGAACCGGGTCGAGCTGAAACTGGGTGCCCGGCACCTTCGCGCCGTGCGGGACGATCGTGCCCGGCACGATCGGTCCGAGCAGCTTGGTGCAGGCGGGGTAGGAGAGCGCCTCGAGTCCGCAGCCGAGGGTATCGATCAGGCAATGCCGGGCCGTGGTCAGCGCGAGCGCGCTGCCAACCCCGTTCAGCACGTAGTCGACGATATCGACCAGTACCTGATCCGGCTGCGGCCTGACGTTGGAGATCGGAGCGGACATCGGGGCGTTCCCGTGGTCCTTACTGACCCGCTGCGCCGCTTGCGCCTTCAGCCGCGCGGTTGGCCGGGTTCAGGGCGTTTGCCTGCGTCGGCGCCATTGCGCCTTGCTGCATGGCAACCGTCTTGCACTCGTCGGCGAGACGCGAGCTGTCCTTGTCGGAGAACAGCATGGCCTTGGTCGGGATCACGACGAGGTCAAGACCGGTCGCGGCGTCGTGGAAGCGGTCGGCGCCCGTGGTCGTGGTCTGGCGCGGCAGGTTGTAGTTCTTGTTCGCCCAGTGAACGGTGACGATCTGGTCACGCGCCATGTCGCCCTTCAGGTCGAATTGCATGCCTTCGGCACAGCTCCAGTGCTCCGAGCCCGCCGGGACCGGATCGACCTTCGCTTCCTTGGCCGGGTTGGCCTTGCGCTTGATGATCTTGTGCTTCGGAGCCGGCTTCTTGGCCGTGGTCGTCGTGCCTTGCGCGGCGGCGTCGGTAGCGGCCAGCATCATCGTCGAGGACAGGGTGCCGATAACAGCGGCGATCAGCAGTTTCTTCATGGAAGTCAAACCTTTATCTCTCTAAATCGGTTGATCAGTGCGCGGCTGCGGATTGCGGCCGCCGGTTGCACTGCGCGCGCCCCGAAAGCACGCAGCGGACGCTATTTTCACCTATTTATCGCCACGGACCGCAATTTCTCCGGCCCGGTGTTGTTTGCGCCATGGTTCGCAAGTAACTGCCTGTAACACCCCTTGTCCGTCATTGCTGCGCGACGCGGCGCGAGGCCCGTTTTGCGGTCGTCGCGGAGTACGTTGAAAACGTTTTCCGCGGCCACGCGCCGCATGCGCATCAGGCCCGCTCCCTCACCGGCGCGCCCGCCGTGTCGCCGCCCGCGCCGAACAGCGGCGCCGCCTCGGCCGGCACGGCGCGGCCCGTCGAGCGGGCGCGGCGCAGCACCGACCAGTAGTAGCGGTAGCTCGCGCGGTCGTGCAGCGTGTCGCCATGGCGCGTCGGACCCCATTGCGCATGCTGCGCGGCCAGCAGGATGTCGGTGGCGAGGGTGATCTCTTCGTCGCGCGGGGCGAATGCGGCCACGATCGCGGGAATCTGCGCGGGGTGGATGCTCCACATGCGCGTGTAGCCGAACTCATTGCGCGCGCGGCGCGCGTCGTTCGCCACCACGTCCATGTCGCGCACTTCCGTGCTCACGTTGTGCGAGGGCACGCGGCCGAACGCGTGGCAAGCCGCCGCGATTTCGAGCTTCGCGCGGCGCACGAGCGGGTGATCGAACTGGCCCGGCGAGCGCATTGCCGTGTCGGGAATCGCGCCGTCGTGCGCGGAAACGAAGTCCATCAGGCCGAAGCTCAGCGACTCCACGCCGCGCAGCGCGGCGAGGTCGAACACGCGCGCGAGCGCGCCATGCGTTTCGACCAGTAGCTGCACGGGAATGGGCTTCTCGATGCCGAGTTCGACGCGCGTGGCTTCGATGAACGCCGTCATTTCGGCGGCGTCGCCCACGGCGCGGATCTTCGGCAGCATGATGAAGGCCGGCGCGCGCTTTGCGGCGCGCAGGATCAGGCGCACGTCGTCGCGCCAGTGCGGGTGATGGAAGTCGTGGACGCGCACGCCCACGCGACCGAAGCGGTCGTGCTCGCCGCCGATGAACGACGCCGCGAGTTCGGCGTGCTCGGCCTCGCGGCCCACCTGGGCGCCGTCTTCGCAGTCGAGGGTGATGTCGAATACCGGACCGAGCTGTTGCTGGAGCGCAAGCGACTTCAGCATCAGCTTCTCGCTGCCCGCGTAGTGATCGCATGCGGGCAGGATGGCGGGCGGCGCTTCGCCGTCAAACAGCACTTCGGCGGGTGTGATGGCGCGCATCTTCGGCGTCGGCGGTCGGTCGAGTGTTGGAGGGGAAACCGGATTCGAATGCGTCCTGCCGCCGGAAGGCGTCTGGCAAGGCGCATGCGGATCGGGCCGCGCTGGGCGAGTTTCGCCTGGCGGCCCGTGGCGCGGCCCCGCTGGCGGGGCCGCACGCGCATGAAGCGCGTTCCGTTCGTACTGCCCGCTTACTTGCCGAGCAGGTGAGCCACGCCTTCGCGCTCTTCGAGCAGTTCGTTCAGCGTGCCGTCCATCTTCTCACGCGAGAAAGCGTCGATTTCGAGGCCTTCAACGCGCTTGTATTCGCCGTTTTCGCAGGTCACCGGCACGCCGTAGATGATGTCTTCGGGGATGCCGTACGAGCCGTCCGACGGAATGCCCATCGTGACCCACTTGCCGTTCGTGCCGAGGACCCAGTCACGCACGTGGTCGATTGCCGCGTTGGCCGCCGATGCCGCCGACGAGAGGCCGCGCGCTTCGATGATCGCTGCGCCGCGCTTGCCCACGGTCGGGATGAACGTGTTGCGGTTCCATTCGTCGTCGTTGATCAGCGCGGTCAGCGACTGGCCTTCGGCCGTTGCGACGCGGAAGTCGGGGTACATCGTCGGCGAGTGGTTGCCCCACACGGCCAGCTTCTCGATCGAAGCAACCGGCTTGCCCGACTTGGCGGCCAGTTGCGAGAGCGCGCGGTTGTGGTCCAGACGCAGCATGGCCGTGAAGTTCTTCTTCGGCAGGTCCGGAGCCGACTTCATGGCGATGTAAGCGTTCGTGTTGGCCGGGTTGCCGACGACCAGCACCTTCACGTCGCGGCTGGCGACGTCGTTCAGCGCCTTGCCCTGAACCGTGAAGATTTCGGCGTTTGCCGAGAGCAGGTCCTTACGCTCCATGCCCTTCGAGCGCGGACGTGCGCCAACCAGCAGGGCGACGTCGGCGTCCTTGAACGCGACCTTCGGGTCGTCGGTGATGACCACGCCCGCGAGCAGCGGGAATGCGCAGTCGTCCAGTTCCATCACGACGCCTTTGACGGCGGCTTGCGCTTGCGGCAGGTCGAGCAGTTGCAGGATGACGGGCTGATCCTTGCCGAGCAGGTCGCCGTTCGCAATGCGGAACAGCAGGGAGTAAGCGATCTGACCTGCGGCGCCGGTGACGGCAACGCGCTTTGCGGGCTTAGCCATTGAAAATCTCCAGGAAGATGCGTTAGACGCCAGGGTAAAACGCCATTCTATATGCGCGATACACGAAGCGTAGGTGAAACAGGCGATCCTTCTTGCTGGCGTGCGCGCCTTGCCCGGACATCATGGACTGCCGGGCGGTGATGCGAGCCGCCGGCGCGGACCGCCGTGCCGGTAACCTGTGCAACAAGGCAAGAGGTGAACGGGTCGCCCTTCGAGGGGCGCCTGACGCTGGCCGCTTCGCGTGTGCCGACTCCTGCAACAGCTCGCTCGGGCTGGTCCACAGATGCGCGGCGCGCATGGCATGCAGTCAGGCTGCATCTGGCGCGCTGGCCGGGCGGATCGAAACCACTACTGCGTTTACTGCGTAAGGGAACAGCATGGCGCAAGGCGGACTGCGACGCGTGCGCCACGGGGTGGATGCAACCGCCGGCAACCGGCGAAGCCCCTGCATCGCGCCGGTTTCAAGTCCTGAAACCGGCCGGCAACCCGCCCGCAAACCCTTGCTCGAACGGGAGTGTAGGAGCCGTCAGGGTCAAAGTCAACAGTATCTTATGTCTTATATAAGACATATCTATTACAGCCAAAATGCTTGATGCGTGGGGGGCTTTATGTTGAAATGCGCGCCATGAGTGCAAACCCGGCCAGTAACGCGAATCCTCCCGCTCCCGAGAGCGGCGTTCAGGCGTCTGCGCCCGCGGTTCCGCCATCCCCGACATTCAGTCCGCTGTACCAGCAGATCAAGGGGCTCATTACGCAGAGCCTCGAGTCCGGCGAATGGAAGCCCGGTGAAATCATCCCCAGCGAAGTCGAACTGGCCGCCCGTTACAAGGTGAGCCAGGGGACCGTACGCAAGGCGATCGACGAACTGGCTGCCGACAACCTGCTGGTGCGCCGCCAGGGTAAGGGCACTTTTGTTGCAACGCACAACGAAGAGCGCGCCCAGTTTCGCTTTCTGAGATTACTCGCCGATGACGGCGCTGAACACCCGCACGTGAGCCGGCTGCTCGAATGCCGCCGCCTGCGCGCCTCGGCCGAGATCGCGCGCCAGCTCGACCTGAAGCCCTCCGACCCGGTGGTGTTGATCCGGCGTCTGCTTCAGTTCGACGGCGAGAGCACCGTGCTCGACGAGATCTGGCTGCCCGGCGGCATTTTCCGCGGCCTTACGAGCGAGCGCCTTGCCGAGTACAAGGGTCCGCTCTACGCGATGTTCGAGACGGAGTTCGGCACGCGCATGATCCGCGCGACCGAGAAGATCCGCGCCGTGGCCGCCGAGCCCACGGTGGCCGATCTTCTCAAGGTGCCCGCAGGTTTTCCATTGCTATCCGTCGAGCGCGTGTCCTATACCTATGGAGACCGGCCCGTCGAAGTGCGTCGTGGATGGTATGTCACAACCGGGTACTACTATCAGAATGATTTGAGTTGACGGGCGGCCGCGCGAACGACGCGGCGTCCTTCCCCATGTGCCTTTGCTTGCGCGTGCACCAGCCGTCCCCGTCGTGGATTTCGCTGCAGCGCGATATAAAAAGGCGCTAAAATTGCGAATTAGTGTTACTACATAGTAGGGGTCTAGCATGGCAGAAGCCACAAAAAAACCGAGGCCGGAATACCGGAACATCGGGCTTGGGCAGATATTGTTCGCGTACCGCCTGCCTCTG
>NZ_QEOB01000033.1:61197-87093 GCF_003096875.1 Paraburkholderia unamae | reverse complement strand
GTGCGCATCTGCTTGTCGACTTCGATGAAGCCGCGATCCGTCACCGCCACACCGGCCTTGTCCGCGCCGATCTTCTTGCCGTTGGGCGAGCGGCCCACGGCGACCAGCACGAGGTCGTAGCGCTGCGCTTCGGCCGGCGCCTTCTCGCCTTCGAAGGTGACGTAGATGCCGTCGTCCTTCGCCTCGGCCTTCGTCGTTTTGGTCTTGAGCATGACATTCGCGAAGCGCTTCGCGTTGTATTTCTCCCAGACCTTCACGAGATCGCGGTCCGCGCCGGCCATCAGGCCGTCGAGCATTTCCACGACGTCGATCTGCGCGCCGAGCGTCGCATAGACGGTGGCCATTTCCAGACCGATGATGCCGCCGCCGATCACGAGCATCTTCTGCGGCAACTGGCGCAGCTCCAGCGCGCCGGTCGAATCGACCACGCGCGGATCTTCCGGCATGAACGGCAGCTTCACCGCCTGCGAGCCCGCCGCGATGATCGCCTGCTTGAACTTGACGATCTTCTTGCCGCCCTCGCCCGCCACTTCCATGTGATGCGAATCAAGGAACGAGCCCAGCCCCGTCACGACTTCGACCTTGCGCGCCTTCGCCATGCCGGCGAGACCGCCGGTGAGCTTCTTGACGACGCCGGACTTGAAGTCGCGCAGGCGGTCGAGATCGATCTGCGGCTTGCCGAACGTGATGCCGTGCGAGCCGAGCGCTTCGGCTTCATCGATCACGAGCGCCGTGTGCAGCAGCGCCTTCGACGGAATGCAGCCCACGTTCAGGCACACGCCGCCGAGCGTCGAATAACGCTCGACCAGCACGGTCTTCATGCCGAGGTCGGCGGCGCGGAACGCCGCCGAGTAGCCGCCGGGGCCCGCGCCGAGCACGAGCATGTCGCATTCGACGTCGGCGCTGCCGCCGAAGCTGCCGGCTTGCGGTGCCGGTGCTTTTGAGGCTTCGGCGGCCTTCGGTGCTTCGGCGGCCTTCGGTGCTTCGGCGGCCTTGGGCGCTTCGGCGGCCTTGGGCGCTTCGGCCTTCGGAGCCGCGGCCGGCGCCGCTGCGCCTTCCGATGCCTCGACCAGCGCGATCACCGTGCCCTGCGAAGCCTTGTCGCCCGGCTTGATCTTCACTTCCTTCACCGTGCCCGCGACGTCGCTGGGCACTTCCATCGTGGCCTTGTCCGACTCGAGCGAGAGCAGCGTCTGCTCTTTCTCGATGACGTCGCCCGCCTTGATGTTGACTTCGATGACGTCGATGTCCTTGAAGTCGCCGATATCCGGCACCTTGATCTCTATCACGCTTATGAAAACCCTTGTTGTGTTGCTCGCACATCTCTGTTCAAGCAGAAAGAAGCGTTATCGCCGCTTCGTGCAGAATCGCTCGCCCGCTTCATCAGAGCAGCATCCGGCGGTAATCGGCCAATAGCGAAACCAGATATGCGTTGAAACGGCCCGCTTCCGCGCCATCCAGGGCGCGGTGATCGAACGACAGGGAGAGGGGCAGGATCAGGCGCGGCATGAACTGCTGGCCGTCCCACACCGGCTTCATCGCGCTCTTCGACAGGCCGAGGATCGCTACTTCCGGCGCGTTGATGATCGGTGTGAAGTGAGTGCCGCCGATGCCGCCGAGCGACGAGATCGAAAAGCAGCCCCCCTGCATCTGATCGGGTTTGAGCTTGCTTTCCCGGGCAAGCTTCGACAGTTCGCCCATTTCCTTCGCGATGTCGACGAGACCCTTCTTGTCCGCATCGCGGATAACGGGCACGACGAGACCATTCGGCGTATCAGCGGCGAAACCAATGTGGTAGTACTGCTTGAACATGAGGTTGTCGGCCTGGAGGCTTGCATTGAGCGTCGGGAATTTCTTCAGCGCCACAACGACCGCTTTGATCACGAAGGCCAGCATCGTGAACTTCACACCCGCCTTTTCGTATTCCTTGTTCAACTGCGTACGCAGTGCCTCCAGTTCGGTGATATCCGCTTCGTCGTTGTTCGTGACGTGCGGGATCATCACCCAGTTGCGATGGAGGTTGGCGCCGGAGATCTTCTTGATGCGCGACAGCGGCTGCGAATCGACGGGACCAAATTTCGCGAAATCGACCTTCGGCCACGGCAATAGACCCAACTCCGCTCCGTTCGCCGAAACAGGCGGCGTCGAGACTGTGGGCGTGCCGGTCGATGTCGTCATCGCGTTCCTGACGAACGCGGTAACGTCTTCCAAAGTAACGCGCTGCTTCGGACCGGTGCTCTGCACGCGTGATATCTCGACGCCCAGTTCTCGCGCGAGCTTACGCACCGCTGGCGATGCATGGCTTTCGCAATGTGGCTCGCATTCGCGCGATGGGGCGCGATGCATTGGCGCGGGCGCGGATTTCAGTTCGTACGCTGGCACTGTCGTGGCATTCGCCTCCGGCCGAGTGAGATCGCGCACAGCGGCGGCGGCAGGCACAGGCACCGCCTCGTCGTGCCGCTCGCGCTCGCTTTCGATCAGCACGATCAGTGCGCCTTGCGACACCTTGTCGCCAACCGCGACCTTCAGTTCCTTGATCACGCCAGCGGTCGGGCTGGGCACATCCATCGTCGCTTTGTCCGATTCGAGCATGACGAGCGATTGCTCCTGCTCGACGCGTTGTCCTACTTCCACCAGAACTTCGATTACCGGAATATTCTTGTAATCGCCGATATCCGGCACCTCTATTCGTGTCACCCGCACATTCGTCTCCAACAACAAGCGTTTCAACAGGCGGCGCCGAGCTCTTCACATAGCCGGACGCGCTTCATTCGATCTGATTACCCACGATTAACCGATGAAAGCGCGAAACCTTCGAGCACCCAATTCGCGCGCCGCTCTCATGGAGCCCACAGGGCAATGGGTTCTAGACAAGCCAGGGGTCGATCAGCCCGCTTGCGCTTCGCCCATATCTGTCGATTGCCTGACGCACTATGCCCGAGTCCTGCTGCCCGCCGTCGACGAGTGCTTTCAACGCGGCGATCACGATCGACGCGCGATCCACTTCGAAGAACGCCCGCAACGCCGCACGTGTATCGCTGCGTCCGAAGCCGTCGGTGCCGAGCACAACATAGCGGGACGGCACGTACGCACGGATCAGTTCGGGCACGGCGCGCACATAGTCAGTCGCGGCGATCACCGGTCCACGCGACGCGCCCAGCGATTCCGTCACGTAAGGCTGCGCGGGTTCGCCACTCTCCAGCAGCCGCTGCGCGCGCTCCACGGACACGCCGTCGCGATGCAATTCTGTAAAGCTCGTCACACTCCATACGGCCGCGTCGATATCCCAGTCGTCTTTCAACATCTGGGCCGCTGCCTGGACTTCACCGAGAATCGCGCCCGAGCCCAGCAACTGCACCTGGGCGATCTCGACCCGCGCAGGCTCCAGCACGTACATCCCCTTGAGTACGCCACGCCGGACACGATCGACATCCGCTTCAGCTAACGGACGCTGCGCGTAGTTTTCGTTGGTGACCGTCATGTAGTAAAACACGTCGCGCTGACGCCGGATCATCTCCTGCATGCCTTCGTCGACGATCATCGCCACTTCGTACGCAAAGGCCGGATCGTACGCACGGCAGTTCGGTATCGTCGAGGCCGCAAGATGGCTCGTGCCGTCCTGATGCTGAAGGCCTTCACCACCTAGCGTCGTCTTGCCGGCCGTCGCGCCGATCAGGAAACCGCGTGCGCGCTGGTCCGCTGCGGCCCAGATCAAATCGCCGATACGCTGGAAACCGAACATCGAGTAATAGATATAAAACGGCAGCATCGTCAGATCGTGCACGCTGTAAGACGTCGCCGCGGCAATCCACGACGACACCGCACCCGCCTCAGAGATGCCTTCCTCCAGAATCTGGCCGCCCGTATCCTCACGGTAATAGAGCATCGAACCCATGTCTTCCGGCTCGTACAGTTGACCGAGCGGCGAATAGATACCGACTTGCCGGAACAGATTGGCCATGCCGAAGGTGCGCGCTTCGTCCGCGACGACGGGCACCACGCGCGGCCCCAGCGCGGCGTCCTTCAACAGGTTGCCGAGCATGCGCACGATCGCCATCGTGGTCGACATTTCCTTGTTGTTTGTGTCGAGCGCGAATTGCCCCCACGACGACATCGCGGGCACAGACGGCGTGTGCGATGCCGCTGCGCGCCTTCTCGGAAGGTAGCCGCCCAGCGCTGCCCGGCGCGCGTGCAGATACTGCATGACAGCACTGCTTTCCTCGGGTTTGTAGAACTTGAGTTGTTCGACATCGGCGTCGGAGAGTGGCAGGCGAAAGCGGTCGCGAAACCCCTTCAACTGGTCGATGTCGAGCTTTTTTTGCTGATGCGTTGTCATGCGCCCCTGGCCGATCGAGCCCATGCCGAAGCCCTTCATGGTCTTCGCGAGAATGACCGTGGGTTGGCCCTTGTGTTTCGATGCCTTTTCATAGGCAGCGTGCAATTTGCGCACATCGTGGCCGCCGCGCCGCAGGCAGTCGATATCGTCGTTGCTCAGATGCGCGGCGAGCGCGGCCAGTTCCGGGTTCTGACCGAAAAAGCGTTCGCGATTGTAGGCGCCGTCGTTGGCGGAAAAAGTCTGGAACTGGCCGTCCACAGTGTGCGCGAACGCGCGCACCAGCGCCCCCGTGCGATCACGTGCGAACAGGGCGTCCCAGTCCGAACCCCACAGCACTTTGATAACGTTCCAGCCCGCCCCCGCGAACTGCGCTTCGAGTTCGTCGATGATGCGGCCATTGCTGCGCACCGGTCCGTCGAGCCGTTGCAAATTGCAGTTGATCACGAACACGAGATTGTCGAGCCCCTCGCGCGCGGCCAGCGAAAGCGCGCCGATCGCCTCGGGTTCGTCCATTTCGCCATCGCCGAAATAGCCCCACACTTTGCGGCCTTCCGTGCGTTGCAGTCCGCGGTTCTGCAAATAACGCATGAAGCGCGCCTGGTAGATCGAGTTGATCGGCCCAATGCCCATCGAGCCGGTCGGGAACTGCCAGAAGCCCGGCATCAGCCATGGATGCGGATAGGAACACAAGCCCGTACCGGTGATTTCCTGTCGGTAATGTTCGAGATGCGTCTCGTTGAGAAAGCCTTCAAGGTAAGCCCGCGCGTAAACGCCTGGCGCCGAATGAGGCTGAAAATAGACGAGATCTCCACCGTGTGCATCGTTCGGACCACGGAAGAAATGATTGAAGCCTACTTCGAACAGGTCGGCCGCCGACGCATAGCTGGCAATATGGCCGCCCAGTTCACCGTAGGCGCGATTGGCCCGCACTACCATGGCCAGCGCATTCCAGCGCAGCGCAGCGGCAAGCTTTTCTTCGATATCGAGGTCGCCCGGATACGGAGGCTGCCGATCGACGGCAATCGTATTCGCGTAGGGCGTGATATTCAGGCGCGCCGTTGCGATACCGTTGGACGAAGCGTGGGCCACGAGCCGATCGAACAAGTACTGAGCCCGCTCAGCACCCGCATGCCGGACCACGCCATCCAGCGCATCGAGCCATTCAGCGGTTTCCAGTGGGTCGTCGTCGACTTTCGTCTGACTCAGGGAAAGGATCGAGGGTGTCCCCGTCGATAAGTCGGTCATCTTGCAACTCCGTAAGAGCAATGCGAATTCAGTGGCGAGTGCGCAAAGATTACGGGGGATGCAGCAGAATGTGTGGTCGTAGTTAGGGCTGACGAAGCGGTGCCGCCTGCAATCCCTTCGGCGAAATGCCTGATTTACAGCATTTCTCTTTTTTCCGGGCGGCCTGGCGTGGGCGAGGCGAAGTGATGGACAGGAAGCGCGTTTCGGCGCTGAGATGATCAACAGGTATCAGGAATGGCTCGACGACATGATTGCAGCCGCTCGCGCCGTGCTTTCATCGACGCGCTGAGGCGCGCGCGATTTCACACGTCGGTCGCCGCGTCCGCCAGGCCATCCGCTGGCTCATCCACCTCAGTCGAATCCGTCGACACGGGCACGGCCTTCGACTGCGTGCGCGCCAGCGCGGCGAAGTAACGACCTGGCGAATGCCCGAGCGCTTTCTTGAACATGGTGATGAAAGCGGTTACCGACTCATAGCCGAGTTCGTCCGACACACGTTGCACGGAAGCGCCGCCGGCAAGCTCACGCACCGCAACGAGCAGTTGCAACTGCTGCCGCCAGCGGCCAAACGTCAGTCCCGTTTCACTGACGACGAGTCTTGCCAGCGAACGCTCGCTCATTGCAAGACGTTTGGCCCATTGTGCGATGGTGCTGCGATCGCCGGGATTGGCATTCAATGCGTCCGCCATCTGCCGGATGCGCGGATGATCTGTAACCGGCAGATAGAGGCGCTCGACCGGCATCAACGTCAGCTCATGCAATAGCACGCGCGCAAGCCGGTCGGTATGGCCGCTTTGCTCATAGTCCAGCGGCGCTCCCGCGAGATGCAGGATCATTTCCCGCACCATGGGCGAAACGGACAGCGTGCAGCAATCCATCGGTAAGTCGACGATGCCAGGCTCTACAAACAGATAGCAAAGCTGGGCATTCGGCGTGGCATGGTTACTGTGCGGCATCTCGCCGGGAATCCAGACTCCGCACTGCGGCGGGACGATCCAGAAGGCGTCCGCGACCTGACAGGTTACGGCGCCGTGCAATGCCAACACCAGTTGCCCCTTTCGATGCTTGTGAATGGGGATTTCCGCAGCATGCTCGTCCAGGTGCATGCGCAGCGCTACCGCCGGCCGATCGATCGCGTCGGGATCCGCAAAATCAGGAAGGCTAACGTAACGTTCCATATCTGGCATTTTTTAGCGACAGGTTGATATTGTAGCGATATTCATGCGGAGAAAGAGTCGGCAGAGTAGATGGTAATCAGCCGCGAGCTCGTCCGTTTTCCCGGCACATTGGCGGGCTCGGCGGCGACCGTATTGCTCGCTCCGGCCGTAGTCAATGAACCCCTGTTCCTCAGTGCCGCGCTCGCCATCTGCATCGGCTTCTGTCTCTACATCGCACGTCTTGACCGCACGCCTCGGGCCTACGCATTTCAGCTCGTCGGTCACACGGCGAGCCTGATCGGCGTTCCGTACGTGATGAATCCCGGCGCAATCTCGACCGTTGCCAGCATCTCAGAGCAAGTGCGCGGTTCATGAGTCAGACGAAAGCCACGATGGCATCGTGGCGGATCGACGTGGGGGGCACCGCGAAGTTCAGCGAGCCACCGACCGCGAATTACGCTTCGATTGACCGCTCTCACCGCACAAACTGCCGAGCGGAGCGCCACATCGGCAACACAAGAATAAAAAATGCTGCCTGAACTGCGGCAATATTTCTCCGTGCAATCAAATGACTTCATGGTTCAGACGAGCCGTATTTCATTGAGTTCCATGAAATATGGAATGACGAAATAATAAATCAGGCGAGACAGATCAGCTTCTTCAGAGAATATCAGAACGGGAAACAATGCCGCGTCACCGCACATGTCGCTCGCTCCGGTACGACAAGGTCCTCGGCGGTTGAATATGCATCACCGTTCTATTCGCAGAATAAATTAACCTCAGCAATTAGGTAGGTTTTGGCCACTTCAATTTTTGCTTCATCAAACCCACTACATTTTACCTTAACTTACAACCGACTGCGCCTCACTTTTAAAACAATAAAACAAAATTAAATACCCTGTCTAAACCATTCCTTTGAACGCGAGGAGAACAATATGAAAATACGACAAATCAACGTCCACGATCTGATCGACAGTCGCAGAATCGGCAGGAGGCAGTATTTCATCGTCGCCTTCTGTGCGCTGCTCATGCTGTTCGATGGCTTCGACACCCAGGTCATCAGCTTCATCGTGCCCGTTCTCGCGAAGGAATGGCAACTGCCCAAGGCGGTATTCGGCGCGATTTTTTCTGCGGTTTTCTTCGGATTGCTGATCGGCAACTTCGGTATTCCGTTCGCGACCCAGCGCTTCGGCACAAAGAAGATTGCTTTCATGGCAACCGCTGCTTTCGGTCTGTTCACCGTCCTGACCGTCTTTGCCACTAGCGTGCCGCAACTGATCGCCTTAAGGTTCCTCACGGGCATCGGCCTGGGAGCGGCCACGCCTTGCGCGGTCGGCCTCGTTTCGGAATTCAGCCCGAAGAGAACCCGCGCGACTTTCGTCATTCTCGTCTACATGGGGTATGCGCTGGGTTTTATCTTCGCGGGAATTTGCAGTAGCGCTTTGATTCCGCGGTTTGGCTGGCAAGGTCCAATGTGGTTGGGCGGGCTCGCGGCACTGGGCTTGACGGTCTTGCTTATCCCGCTGCTGCCGGAATCCGTGGCCTATCTGTCGAGAAATGCGGATCAGGCTGAACTGCTTCACGCAACCAGGCGCCTCTTTCCCGATTTCACGCTGCAATCGGACACCGAACTGGTCACTCACGAAGAGAAGGCTGTGGATGCAAGCGTGCTCGGATTGTTCTCCGCGCAATTCCGCCTGGGGACGTTCCTGCTGTGGGCGGTGTTCGCCATCAACCTGGCCACTTTCTATTTTCTGCAAAGCTGGCTGCCGACCGTTCTCGCGTCCATCTCATTTCCACCCGCGCTCGTGGTTTGGGCGACCATTACCGTGATCATCGGCGGCATGGTGGCCAGTCTTCTGATGGGCCCGATCATGGACCGCACGAGTCCTTACAGAATCTTGTCCGCGGTCTACGTCGGCGGCGCTGTCTCGATGTATGCAATCTCGATAGCAATCGGCTCATCGCATCTGGCTTTACTCACGACGATCTTCTTTTGCGGCTTTTGCATTAGCGGGGGACAAACCTGCGCCATCGCGTTGTGCACGCTCTTTTATAGCCCGGAATTGCGCGCCCCGGGCGTCGCATGGGCGTATGGATTCGGTCGGCTAGGCGCTGCGGGCGGCACTTACCTCGCGGGCGTCCTGTACGCGAACAACTGGACCGCCGACGCGATGTTTCGCGTGGCCGCTGCACCAATACTCGTTGCAGCGGCTTGCGTGGCCCTGATGGGTGCTTGCTATGGCCTGACGAAGAAAGACCTGAAGAAGTCCTTTTCATCCTGACCTTTCATCACGCACTGAATCGATGGACGTTGAGTGGACTGTTCTTTTGTATTGCCTTTGAAATGTGGATCTCTCATGAAAACGAAAAAAATAGAAATCATTGTCGGCTCGCTCGTGGGGCTCGCCAGTTCCGTCGCGCATAGCGAAAATAGCGTCACGCTCTATGGCGAGATCGACAACGGTATTCATTACCAGACCAACGTGGGTGGCGGCAAAGCCGTCTACATGGACTCGCTGGACGGTATCGACGGCAGTCGCTGGGGACTGACGGGCAAGGAAGATCTGGGAGGCGGTTTCAAGGCCATTTTTACTCTCGAGTCTGGAATCAACGTGAATAATGGACAACTTGCCCAGGGCGGCACGGCGTTTGGCCGGCAAGCTTTCGTCGGACTGAGCAGTGACACCTACGGCGCTCTCACCTTCGGCCGTCAATACGACATGGTGTGGTATTTCCCCGAGTTTCTTACCGGTTCCGCAGCGGTTGGGGACCTGCCGAGCGGGCATCCGGGAGATTTCGACAATACCAGTAACAGCGTGCGATTCAACAACTCAGTACGCTACATGAGCCCGGATTTCCATGGCTTCTCGTTTGGCCTTGCATATAGCTTTGGCGGCGTACCCGGCGACTTCACTTCGACGTCTGGCTATTCAATTGGAGCCGGTTACACACACGGACCGCTTCAGGTCGGTGCGGCGTTCGATTACTTCAAACACCCGACGGCGACACCAGGTAACGGTTGGTTCACCAACTATGCAAGCGGCTTCAATCTGCTGGCCTCATCACTGAACTCGGCCTATCAGGTCGCACAAGCCTACCAGGACGCCGTCATCGCGGCGACCTACACGATCGGCAACGCGGCAGTCAGCGCCTCGTACTCGAATACTCAATACGCTAATCTGGGCGCGGCGTTCCTGAACGGTACGGCCATCTTCAACAACTACGACATCGGTTTGAACTACCGTTTCACACCGGCGTTTTCCGTCGGCGTCGCGTATGACTATACGAATGCGCGGAGCGTCACGACGGCACAAGGCAAATCCGTCGGCAATCAGCACTACAATCAGGTGGCGTTCATCCTGGACTATCTGCTGTCGAAGCGTACCGACGTATACTTCTCAGGCGGCTGGCAACGTGCTTCCGGCACATCGTCGACGGGCGCGCTGGCGGTCGCCGACATTGGCGGGTCCGGAGATTCGTCGAATAATCACCAGATGGTCTATCGGCTCGCTATTCGACATAAATTCTAGGGATTGTCGCTCGCCAACGCTTTGACATAAGGATGCGGCGGTATTTCATTACCGGCATGCCGACGCCACTGTGGTTTCTCAAGGTTGCTGGTTCGACGCCTGATAGTATGGTGTCGCCCCAGCGCCTGCATCATAGGCATCCTGATTCCGGCGAGTCTGTGACATATCGGGCGGGTAGGCCCGCTGCCTGCCCGAGTTTTTCGGAATCCAGCCGTCGCGTTCTGCCTGAACGAGTTCAGCCCGTACCTCGGCACGCGTCTTCCCACTCGTGAGCACCGCCGCGGAGCAGTTCGTGTCGACTACACCCGCGCTTGCGGCCAACGGGAAGAAGATCACGAAGCAGAGTACCGCTGCAATTATCGTTCGCATGAAAAACTCCTTCCTGGTATAGCTGTGGTTCCGCATTCAGACGAAACCATACATGGTGAACAACATGACGTACGGGATTTCCTGGCCCGCCGAATTGCAGACAATAATGTCCAACTTCTGAATGGCGGACATGGACACTATCGCCTTTGCGACTTGCGAAAAGATAAGTTTCAAGATGATTGACTCCCCTGACCTTAAGGTTGACCTCTCGGCGATCTGTTATTGACGCTGACTGGCGCGTGACGGTTACATCATTGATTTGTGCCGCACGGCGGCCATCTACAGTGCAGAACTCTTGTTCACTGCCGGCTCGAAGCACGAGAACCGCAAACTCCGGTGCTTTGAAGCGTCTTCATGATTGGTACTTTATCCAGATTCGGTTGGTCTGAATTTGTGGAAAATGACAACTTATCTGCAAAAACTGCCAGAGCTTTTTCGGCGCACGGCGTGCGGTCTACAGTCCAATCGGCGTCGTTATGCGCGGCCGCTCATCAAGGAGGCATTGACGCGGTATAAGATAACTATTATTATCAAAAGACATCGATTTAAAGCCAAAACTACATCCAACGAAAATAAGGCCCACGCTTCAACCTGCCCGCACGCCCGGGGAATCATCCAGAATCCTCGATGCCGACGAACTCGCCATGCAACGCGTGTGGTAGTGCGCCTCACCGTGCGTCCCGCCGTTGAGCGCTATCTGCCCGGTGCGCGGCGACCGAAAATCGGCGCGCAACCGTTCGGGGATATCCGTCACCGACTGATTGCCATCACGCGCGCGGTGCACCGCATCTACCGCGAGGAATCCGAACGCCTGACCCTCCTGGCGATCGTCTAGCGTGGCTGCGCGCTCTCATCGCTCACAACGGAAGACGCCATCGCGTTCGAGCCTTACAACGAAGAGCAACCCCATAGCGCTGAAATTCCGCTCGCCTCGCGAGTTCCAGCGGTCGATGGATTTAGCTAACCTGGTGTGAAGCTCTGTCCGGAATTACAGTAGCAACTCCACTCTCGTACCTTCGTTCGAAAGGCGGCCCCATACGCTTGAGTGCGTCGTTCAGCCAAAGACGAATCGGGCGCAAAGGGTGGCTCGCAGGCACGAAGTCATCCAGCGGCGTCGTTGTGCACATCCCCTCGCGCCGTCCGCTCAGCCCATTGTTGCCCCGCCCGCGGCGATGCTGGATCGTAATCCGCAGCTTCGGCAAACTAGTGCCGGGCGGATCGAAACCTTCTTTCGCCGCATATCCTGCGCTCACCGAGCGCTCGCGCCTTGATTGTCACGGAAGCGCCCTCCCCCGTTGCGCCATGGGAAAGCATCCTCATTCCGCACGAAGTTGACGATTCATCCAGGTCTTCCGCGTGCCGAAGCAGCTATGCGCCCTCGAGGCCGATAACGACCGGCGGCAATCAACGCCTGGCTCGAACGCCACGAAGCGGCAGAGACCCGGCGTGCCTAGCGCCGGGAAGCGAAACGGTTGCTGCTGTGGGCGATAGTTGAGCGCGGCAAGGCACGGTCCTCACTGACGAGCGAGGATGCCACAGCGTACCGCGCCTTTCTGCGACGTCCGGCTCCGCGAGTCCGTTGGGTCGGGCCGGCGCGACCGCGATCATCCGCTGGGTGGCGGCCGTTCACGGGCGCGATGTCACCGGATACCATCGGCCATGCGCTGTCCGTGCTTCGCGCCATGTTCCGGTGAATGATTGAGCAGCGCTACGTGCTGGCGAATTCGTTCGCTAGTCTCACGGTCAAGGGGGGCGCAGCGGGCTGACGACCTGGACGTCTCGCGCGCCTTCACGACCGGCGAATGGGAGCTGCTCCGCACGAACGCCGATGGCATCGAGTGGTCGCATGGCCGGGCGACGTCGGCTGCGCAGCGCCTGCACATTCTGCTCGACTTCGGTTACGCGACGGGTCTGCGTGTGGCCGATCTGGTCGGCATCACACTCGGCGGCATTCAGGCCGGCGCGCATGGCGAGCGCTGGCTGCATCTCACCGGCAAGGGCGCGAAAGGCGGCTAGGTCGTGCTGCCGCCGCTCGCGCGCTTTGCGATGGACCAGTACCTGGTTCAACGTGCCCTCCCGGTAAGCCCGTCTAGCCCCGTCCGATGGGGCGCGTACATGCCGCTGCTCGGCGACCTCGATGCGCCAAGCGCCATCACCACATCGCTCCTGAGGGAAATCCTGCGCTGGTTCTTCCATACGGCGGCCGACGTGATTGAGGCCAACCACCCGGCGCCCGCCCGCAAGCTGCGTCGCGCGACACCACACTGGATACGTCACACGCATGCAACGGATGCGCTCGAGCGCACACCGTGGCAACGGCCAAAGGCACAAGCATGCCTGGCGGCAATCCGTTCAGCCTGCGAAAACCGCGCAGCAAACCCGCCGTCAAGCCAGCCGCGAGTTCACGCAGACGGCAGGCAAACCCGCGGGGGAGCCGAGGCGAACGCCAACCCTCAGCGGTGAAGAAGCGTCGTACAGCGAACCGAAGACCGCGGACCGGCGCCGATACCGCGACGCCCTGTACATCATCACCAGCGATAGCCCACACCCGCGAAAATGACATCGGTATCGCGATTGTAGCGCGTCACGACGCGGTTCCATTCGAGCCGCCCGTCCCAATGATCAGCGAATCGATATGACCCGGCGATGGTGACGAGACCCGAAAATTTACCTGCTCCCGGGCCCGGCGATTCGCTGTTCTCGTTTTCATTGATGGCGTAATACGCACCGGCGCCGACGGCCAGTGTCACCTTGTCGTTGAGGAATGCGCGCGTCGCCCACAACTGGCTGGTGACGCCGTTCCGGCGCGCCGTTTTACTGCTGCCTTCGTGAAGGTAGCCCACGGTGATGTCCATGTATTTCATCAGGCCGCGCCGGTATTCGATTGCGCCGCCCAAAGCTGAGGGCGAAGTTGTCGAATTCACGATGGTCTTGCCCAGATAGACCGCGACCTCGTTGTTCGTCACTTTCGACGTCGACCCTGCGGCCCAGTCGCGCGGACCGGGCGAACCGGGGGCATCGAGCTGATAGCCGATGCCCAGCATCACGCTCGTCGCATCCGGACCACGCTGCACGTGGACTCGATTGAGCTGCAGTTGGGTAACCCACCGGCTGGAGGCGTAGTATGCAGCACGCACGCTATAGACCACACCCCAGCCGTGCACATCCGAGTAACTGCCGCCCTGATCGGCGGTGGTCGTATCGAAGTAACGGTATGGCCCAACCCCTGCCTGGAGCACGAACTGGGGACTCCCCACCGGAATGCGGGCCCAGAGCTGCACCATCTGCCCGTCACGGTGATGGTCCGGGATGTGGCCTTCGTTGAGCCATGTGAAGCTCGCTGCGAAGTATTTGCCCAGTCCTTCCTGATAATTGAATGCCCATGTATAAGTGTTCGTACTGTCGGCTCTCGATCCTCCGCCGAACAGTGAGAACTCCTGAGCGCTGGCCCATGTGCTATGAAGCAGCAATAGGGTCGCCGAGCATCTCAGCCACGAAGCCGCACCGCTCATAATGGCCACGCCGCCACGCTTGATGCCTCGATTCGCTGCGCGTACGCAAAAACACGCATCCGTTCGGATGCGGGGAGCGCGCGACGCCTCGTCACGGAACGCCCACATGTTCCGGCGCCCATCACCGTGTCGTATTCGGAACGCCGGGCTCTTTTGAAGCGCACACAGGGGTCATCGCCGGGCAAGCTGCTTGCAGTTGTCAAAGTGCGCCATAGTCTACGCAGCGTGGCTCTGCCAGACGTCTCACGGTCTTTTCTAGAACGTCGTAGTGCGTATGCAGCGGCAAGGCCGTGTCAAAAAGCGAATGAAAGCGCTTGTGGTACACGAGACGCTCACACTGCGTAGCAATGCGAGCGAGCACGCCGCTGCAGTCTACAGCTCCGTTTGCAGCGCAAGAAAGTCACTCGTTGGCCGCTATCCGCTACAACCTTTCCCAGTTAATAAATGTACCTGCCTGTACGGCCTGGTTCGTGTGTAGTGGTCAACACATCCCGGACACTGCGTTAAGTTTTTCTTCCGCAACGGCGGGCACCAGTCCGTCATTGAACTGATGCGGCCGTATCTAGTTGTACCGGTGCATCAGGTAGTGGCTGATGTCCCGATGTGCTTCTTGCGCCGACATGTACCCCACTGACGGCAGCCATTCCGTCTTGAAGCTGCGGAACAGCCTTTCCATCGGGGAGTTGTCCCAGCAATTTCCACGACGGCTCATGCTCTGCTGTATCCGATAGCGCCACAGGCGCTGACGGAATTTCCGGCTTGCATACTGGCCGCCTTGATCCGAGTGAAACAGCAAGCCTTGCGGTCGACCACGCTGCTCATAGGCCATCTCCAACGCCTGCACGACCAGATCGGCATCCGGGCGTGTCGGGAACGCCCAGCCGACGACCCGACGCGTGAACAGATCTAGTACCACGGCCAGATAATGCCAACGGCCCTGCGCCCAAACATACGTGATGTCACCACACCAGACCTGATTCGGTGTACCAACCTCGAATTCACGATTGAGTTGGTTCGGGATATCGATCCGCTCGACCGTGGCCTGCTTGTAGGCATGGCGACCCGGCTGCTTGCAGATCAGCCCGAGTTCTTCCATCAAGCGGCTGACCTTGAAGCGGCCAATCACCGTACCTTCCTCGCGCATCATGCCCATGATGCTGCGGCTGCCGGCAGAGCTTCGGCTTTCGATGAACAGTTCGTGTACCCGGCTACGCAGTGCCATGCGTCCGGCATCAACGCGCTGGACACGCTCCCGGTACGCATACAGGCAGGACCGGGATACGCCGAATACCACGCAGATCAGTTCGACCGACTCGCTTGCGCCAATCTGATCAATTACTTCGTACGTTCGATGCCTTCCGACATCAAGAGCGCGGTAGCCTTTTTTAAAATGGCCTTCTCACGCTCGAGGCGTTCGATACGCGCTTCGAGCTCCTGAATACGCTGTTGATCCGGTGTGATCGCCTTGCCCTGCGGCGTGACGCCTTGGCGTTCCATCTGAAGTTGCTGCACCCAACGACGCAGCACCGTCTCGCCGACGCCGACTGAGCGGCTCGCCTCCATATGGCTATAACCCTGGTCGAGTATCAGACAGGCGGCTTGCTGTTTGAATTCCGGGGAAAACGTACGACGTTGCTTGGTCATCAGACACCTCTTCATGGCGAGCATTCTCGCCTAAATCAGTGTCCGGGTTCATTAGAACACTACATCCACCCCGGTTGTTTGTTCACTGGCGTGTCGTCGGGGCATCGGTTGGATAACGGGAGTCGAATGAGTCGAGAGATTCACGTTCGGTTCTGCGAGAGACTCGGGTGCAACTCCCCGAGTCTACTCACCTCGCAATGGTCGTGTCGGGAAGCCAACGGCGCACAGAACCCTAGTTCACTCCTCCCTTGACGCGACGCTCAACATCCCCCTCTCACAGTCCCGCGAACGCCGGTAGCGCCCGCCATTGCGGTGACCAGATGGCAAGCGCACCCGCTACCGCACGCGCCCGGTCGTGGCCATTGAAACGACTGGAGCTGCCCGCATCGTCACTCACGTAGCGCCGCCACGCACGTAACCTTGGGGTTAGCCCACCCTAGAACGGGCTCGCCAGTGGCCAGCGAATTTTCCCGGTTGATTCAGCGCAATCGTTTTCCGGGCAATGGTCTCCTGCTAGCCGAAAACCGGAAACGCAGTCTTCTCCCTGTTTTATATAAAGAAAAATAACCATCTCGAATATTTATCTTTAGTAAGCTTTACAATTATCTTTCCTGGTATATAGGAATATTCCCAAATAACTGCCGAAGCATTTCCCATCGCCAATTAATCAACTAGATTGACACCATGTTCTGCAAAAACAGGGCATGAAGCAAAAAAGCCAAAATCGACCAGAACAGAAGATTGCCATGACGATCGAAACGTAAAGTATACAGATCTGTCTTTCTTGCACTGCGTTGACGAGTGCCGCTGTGATTGCATAGCACGTATCAGAGCCCGCAGAAGTTTGGGGACTACTTCTATGGTTTCAAAGTCGATGCCAGTTCGGAGTGCAGGAGAAAAGCTCGCCTCCGGTGACGAGATAACGGACACGGCTGGGACTCCAGGATGCACCACGTGGACAGCAGGCGATGCTCACGCAAAGGCGCTGCGAAGAATGGAGATAACACCACTCATCGTTTTCGCAATCGACACCCGGTCTAACGGTAAACGCTGGTCAGTTGTTCCGTGCAATCAAGTATTGAGATCATGAAAGAGACATCGCCAATACCAACCATCAATGCTGCGGCCATTCACTCCGATTCTGGTCGAACACGAGAGCAACTTGCGGCACAGATAAATAACGCCGCGCTTAGTACGGGGCTGTTCTATGTCACGGGGCTAGACCTCAATGTATCGGCCGTTCGTGAGCAAGCCGCACGATTTCACGCAATGCCCCTAGACTACAAGGAAAGCTATCGCATCGGCGCGGACATGCGACACGCCGGCTATGTTCCTTTTACAGAAAAGGGACTCTACGGCGATGAGGGGAAGCGCAGGCGCTACGAGTCATTCGACCTCTCCCTCGAAACAGTCTCAGATGACGTTGGCAGCAATATATTCAATGGCCCGCTACGCTGGCCGGATCTGCCGGGGTTCCGAAACGTCGTCTACCGCTTCTTTTGCGACATGATCGACGTCAGCCGGGAATTTTCCACCATCATCGAGATCTCGCTCGATATGGAGCCAGGGGCAATCGTTTCGAAGATGAGCCATCCAGCCTCGCAACTACGGCTGCTTCATTATATTGAAAACAACGATGCGCTTGATCTCAAAGACACCAATATGGGTGCACATACCGATTACGAATGCTTCACGATCCTGTATCAGGATAGTCCAGGCCTTCAGGCTCAACTCCGGAATGGGGCGTGGATCGATGTGCCGCCAGTCGACGGCGCACTGGTCGTGAATATCGGCGACATGCTCGAATGCCTGACTAACGGATACTGGAAATCAAACGCGCACCGGGTTATCAATACCGGCAAGGAACGCTACTCGATCCCCTTCTTCTCATCGCTGGATTACAACTCGAAGATTGCACCCATGGAACGCTTCATTCTCGCGAGTGATGGTCTGCGCGAGTACAAGGAAATCGTTGCAGGCGAACACTTGCTGGAGCAGGTCACCCGCGATTTTTCGTATCTTCGCAAGTTGCATGTATCTGGCCAGTTCGAACTTCGAAACGGCATGCCTTCGGAAAATCCGTTTCAATATACCGTCAAGGAACTGGATTAAACATGATCGTCGAAACACGGGCGATCATCTCGGTGATTGTTGCCGGATTCATCCTGAGTTGCTCCCCTGGCCCGTCAATGCTTTACATCCTTTCGAGAACGGCCGCGCAGGGACGTAAGGCGGGCGTCGTATCAGCACTCGGACTCGCCACCGGTGGCTTTTTCCATGTACTACTGGCCACGATCGGTATTTCCGCGGTCATTATCGCTAATCCTGTTATCTTCAGGATTATTAAACTCGCTGGAGCGCTGTATCTGGTCTATCTCGGTGTGCAGGCGGCACGCGACTTGTTCCGCCGCGCCAGAACCGCGGAAAACGCAGCCGCGAAGCCAAAAGACGCCGCCTTGTCGAGCATCTACTTTCAGGCTGCGGTCACCGAGATCACGAACCCGAAGACCGTGGTGTTCTTTCTGTCGTTCATTCCACAGTTCATCAACCCACACGGCATTCACGTTCCCATGCAATCGTTTATTCTCGGTTCGATGATTCCGTTGACTGCCGTGCCTTCGGATCTCATCATCGCGCTCGGCGGTGGATTCATATTGAAGAAGCTGTTTGACGGAAAAATATCCGGCGTGGTCGTTCAGGCGCTATCTTCACTGGTATTGATTGGCCTGGGCATGCGTGTCGCAATCATTTGACGTGCCGCCAGTTTTGACGTGGGGCTCTCGCCCATTCGATCGTAGCAAGCCGCGCAAGTATCGCGCGCCTGATCCGGTCGAACGCGGGGGCACCTGATTCACCCGTCATCCTGTTCCGCACCCACCGGCACTATCTCTTCTCATATGAATAAAACCTGCGCCAAGCCAACACGCCGCGGCATCGATCTTCGCTGGAAGATTCTCGCGGTCGGATTCTTCGCAAATGCTAGTTTCTATACAGTCTTTGCGGGCCTTCCCGTCACGGCTGTTTCCATGCGGATCGGCTATCACCTGACCGATGCCGACGTCGGTTTGGTGTTCGGTCTTTTCGGCGGCGGGCTGGCGATCAGCGAGTTGCCCTGGGGCATGCTTTCCGATCGCTGGGGAGAGCGGACTTCGCTGCTGCTCGGCCTGACCGCCTTGTTCGTCACCCTTTGCGTCATGTCGGCCTGCGTTGCACCGTCATCGGGCTTTGTTCCGCCTACGTTGCATCTCTGGCTTGCCGCGCTAAGCCTGGGAATTTTTGGTGGCAGCGTAAATGGCGCTAGCGGTCGCGCAATCATGTCGTCGTTCGACGAAAGCGAGCGCGGGTTCGCCATGAGTATCAGGCAGGCGGCTTTACCTGTAGGTGGCGGAATCGGCGCCTTGCTGTTGCCTCCGATTGCCGCGTCGATGGGATTTTCCACGGTATACATGCTCCTTGCGCTACTTACCGGTATTGCCGCCCTTCTCGCATGGGCTTACGTGCGCCCCACGCAGCGCGAGCATGATTCGCCCCCCGCCTCAACACCCGTCGCTGCGCAACAGGAGACCTCATTGCGCGCGCACACCAGGAAGCAGGCCTCGTCGATTTGGGCGAACGTGCGCGTCTGGCGAATCTCCCTGGCCATCGGCGTTCTATGCGCGGCACAATGCTCGATCCTGACCTTTGCCGCGCTGTTTCTCCACGATATCGGCCAATTCAGCATGATCGTGACCAGCCTTGCGGTCGTTGGCATTCAGGCCTGCAGCACGGCACTGCGCATTTACATCGGCCGGGCGACGGACCGCCGGAAAAATCGTGGGCAATTCCTGCGCAACGCCTGCCTCCTCTGCTTCAGCGCGTTTCTGTCACTTGCGCTGTTCGTGGCGTGTGACGCAGGCTCCCATGGCACTCATTTTCTGCGAGTAGCCATGCTGGTCGCGTTCGTGTTTACGGGAATCTGCGTGTCCGCCTGGCATGGCGTTGCTTACGTGGAGTTGGCAACAGCCGCTGGCGCGCAACGCGTTGCCACGGCATTAGGACTTGGAAATACCTGCGCCTTCGTTGGAATGTTCGTTTGCACGGTCGCTGTCCCCGCGCTGATAGTGACATCCGGATGGCCTGTGGTCTGGTTGGCCGCTAGTGCCTGCGCTATCGTCGCCGTGCTTTCATTTCCAGACACGTTCCATCGCAATCACGCAGCGGCTCCGTCGTCGCCATGTGCACCCGTCACTTCGAATACTTCGATGCCGCACGATACCTCCTTTCCATCGGAAGTTTCACGTCAAGACAGTATCGACCTTGTATCAGAAATGAAAACTGTTCGAGAATAGCAAATCTTTCATGGACATACTTTCGAGAGAATCAGAGTTTATGCCTAGCTCTCCTGGCGGACTTATGCCGGCGGCTCCGCTCAAGATCGAAAATCTCAACGGAAATTCACCAATTTCCGACGCACCCAACAACGATTTTTACGCGGCGTTCGAGGACGCGGTCAAGATCATGGAGCCGGGGAGCTTCTCACCAGAAGTCGAGTTATTCCTTGCGGACGAGAAGATCTGTCTGACCAAGCTCTTCCATGTAGAGCAATATGACTGCATCATCGAGGTGGGCTGCCATTCGGGTCGCAATGCGGGCTGGCTGTCCAGTCTATGTCACCGTTACATCGGGATCGACATAAATGAATCGGCTATCCGGTCAGCGAAGAATGCTCACGCTTCAAACGCGCGGATAGAATTCGTTTGCGGTCCGGTCGAGCATGTCATTTCTTCCATTCTTGATGAGAATCTGTGCAAGCGACGCATCGTCGTTCTGTTTCCGTTTAATCTTTTCGGAAATTTCGTGAATGTTGACGAGCTGATTAGCTCGTTCAGTTTGACTGGCGCAGATCTTGCGATGTCAAATTTCAACACTAGATCAGCCACGACGCTCGGGCGCTACAACTACTATTCGAATTGCTTCCCTCGATCCCAGATTCGCGTATACGACGCCGAACAGGGCGTACTCTTCAAGGCCGGAAATCATTTCAGATCTATTGCCTATGACGCGAATTATCTAAGAAAATTGATACGTGACAGGTCGAACTATCACGGCGTCGTCATGCCGTTCTCTACGCATGGAGATCTTTTCCTTCTCACGTGTTGAGGGGAAAGTTTTATTACGCTGCCGATACAGACCAAAATTCAACAGGTGAAAATTGAACAATCTTCTGGATCCCGTAAAACGCCAGTTCGACGCCTACAACGCACGTAATCTCGAACATTTTCTTCTGAATTTTAGCGAGGATTTCCGTGGTTATCGCGCGCATGAGCCGCAACCCACCATTGTGGGGAAAGCGACGCTCGCTGAATTCTATCGGACCCACCGCTTCAGCATTCCCGAACTGCATGCTGAATTGATCAGCCGAACGGTAATGGGAAACAAGGTCTTCGACTTCGAAAAAATCAGCGGCCTGTCCGAGAAACCCATCGAAATGGCCGCAGTCTTTGAAGTACGCGGTGGTTTGATTGTCGCCAGCTGGGCGTTTCCGGCCGAATAGTAGTTAGTAGTGCGGGCAGTTGCCTTCCAGCAGCAGCGTCACAAGCACGTCATGACCCTAGCCCCACTCAGTGCGGGTGTTGTCAGGACATCGCATCCGATCGCGTAGCCGGCGACCGGATGCGCCTCAGAACACGCCCTACCCAGTCAGCAACAAACAAAACCAGCCATGTTCAAACGCAGGATCCTCAGAAATTCCCGCGCAGACCTCCTTTGTGTCTGCGTCATCCCGTTCCAGATATCGTTCTACGTGATTCTTGCGTTCGAGTTTTACCGGCTCTCCTGGCCGATCCTTCTGTTGCTCATTCCGATACTCAATGCGCTCTCGCTGCAAAATTCGGGTGCCAATCACAATCATTATCACACTCCGTTCTTTCATGCGCGCTGGTTGAATGCGTTGGTACGGATGGGCTTCTCCACGACGGGCGCGCCAAAGACACCCTATAACATTGGTCACGGACTTCATCATGCTGCCGATGAATCCTGGAATGACCGCTCGATTCTCGAGATGCTGGGCCTGAAAAGAAAGCTCCACACGCAATTTTTGTCACTCGTGCTTTTCTTCCCTGAATCGTTCGGCATCAAATACGTGATCTTCCTGGTTCTCCTCAAAAGATGGGATCCGGCACGCCTTGCCGTTCTGGTTTCCCCGAAAGAGCCTGAACTCGCGGAGCGCGTACTTACAAGACTGCGCCAACCCAACGTGCTTGCAGCTGCAAAGCTTGATCTGGCGGCGTGGCTCACGTTTCGCCTCGTGCTGCTGGCCATCGACTGGCGATTTTTCGTATTTTATTTCATCCCCGTCACCTATCTTAACGACACGTTGCGACAGGCGGAGAACTTCTTCCAGCACTGGGGAGCCAGCGACCCAAATGACAGGGCGCGCGACGCCGTCAGCTGCTATGGAAGGCTCTATAACTTCCTTACCTTCAATCTTGGCTATCACCAGGAGCATCATTTCCGGCCGGGCGCACACTGGCGGGAGCTTCCCAGGATCGCCAGCCAACTTCCGACGGATCGTCGGATCGTTGCGTTCTCGCACTATACGAACGTGCCACTCCTCTTTCCTGGTGTTGCAGTCCAGTTGCAGGAAAGACGTTCCTCAACGCCGCCTTCATCTCCAGCAATGGACGAAACCTATTCCCGGGATCATTGAACGATGCAATCGACGTCACTGGCGCACGCCACCCTGCTCCATCTTCTCCGGAATCTCGCCGCACCTCATTCGGATTTCGCGAACTGCACCGCGTTCACATACCTGAGCGACGGGGAGTCCATTAGCAGCGAAGTGACGTACGCGCAACTCGACGATGCCGCGCGCCGTCTTGCAGCACGGATTCAAGAGCATACGAACAAGGGCGACCGCGTCTTACTGGTATTTCCGTCGTGCTTCGAATACGTCGTGGCCTTTTACGCTTGCGTCTACGCAGGCGTGATAGCGGTACCGACGGTTTCCGCGGCTAACACACGTACACTGGATCGCCTTCGGTCGATGGTGGATGATGCCAGGCCGGCTCTGGCATTGACACTGGACGCGGTCCTCCAGTCCCCGGACCGGTCAGCGGCAACAACAGGAGCTCACGACTTCCTGCGAGACCTCAAGTGGCTCGCGACGGACGCGCCGCACACCGGGTCAATAGCCGAGTGGAACGAACCCGCGCTGACGCCTGATGACGTCGTCTTCCTGCAGTACACGTCGGGGTCAACAGGCACGCCCAAGGGCGTCGAGGTCACACATGCTGCACTGCTAGCGAACGCGCGATTGTGCCGCGACGTCTACGGACTGAAAGAGGGGGACGTTTTCGTCTCGTGGGTACCCCCTTATCACGACTTCGGCTTGATCGGCGCGATTGTGGTGCCAGTCTTCGTGCGTGGACACAGCGTCCAGTTTCCGCCCGCGAGCTTCCTGCGGCGCCCATATCGCTGGCTGAAACTCATCTCCGACTTTCGTGCCCGTATCACAGGCGCGCCGAATTTTGCCTACCAGCTTTGTGCAAAACGCGTGTCCCAGGAAGAAAAGCAAACGCTGGATCTGGGTTGCCTCGAACTGGCCATCAACGGCGCCGAGCGCGTGCGCGCCGAGACAGTTCGCAGCTTCCAGGAAGCGTTCGGGAGTGCCGGACTGCGCTCGCATGTCATGACGCCGGCATACGGGATGGCCGAATCCGTACTGCTTGTTACCGCCAATATGAACAAGCACATGGACTTACCGCCTGCGATCCGCACGCTGGACAGAACCGCACTCGAACGTGGCGTCGTCAACGATGCTCCTGCCGGCAGCGAAGCGCTCGAGGCCGTACTGACCGGCAGCGCTCGCACATTTGACCATCGTGTGGCGATCGTTGATCCGGCGACGATGACCCGATTGCCCGAGAACCGGGTCGGCGAGATCTGGGTCCAAGGGCCGTCTGTCGCCCGAGGATATTGGGGCAAATATCAGGAAAGCGAAGCGACATTTTCGGCCAGATTGACGCAGGAAAGCGGCACGTGGTTGCGCAGCGGTGACCTCGGATTCGTCGATTCCCAGGGACTTTACGTCACTGGGCGCATGAAGGAGGTCATGAATTTTGGCGGCCGTAAGCTATACCCGCAGGACGTCGAGCTGACGATCGAAAGACTGGACGAGGCGTTTCGTCCAAACGGTTGTGCCACGTTCTCACTCGAGGACGGTCCGGCTACACAACTCGTTGTCATTCAGGAAGTCGAGTCGCATAAGCAGCCGACCACGAACGAGCTGATTCCCAGATTGCGTTCAGCGCTCGCGGAGCGGCATGAGATTTTCGATGTGGCCGCGGTTCTGCTTGTTCGGCCTGGCACTGTGCCGCGCACCTCCAGCGGAAAAATCCAGCGTCTTCGCTGCAGCGAGCTGTTCCGGCAGCAGTCGATAAAGAGCATCTGGTCATGGTCGCTTGCGCAGGAGGCAAGCCAACAGGACGTCCACACGCAGGATGAACCCTCGACGTCAACCGCGCGTACATTGCTGTCGATCTGGCAGGAAGCATTCCACAACAACAACATCACTGTCAGCGACAACTTTTTCCATCTAGGCGGACACTCGCTTCAGGCGGCGCAGATGATCGCACGCATACAAGCGCAGTTCTGCGTCGATCTTCCTCTGCATATCATTTTCCGCGCCCCCACACCCGTCGCGCTTGCAAGGGAGATCGATACGGCGAAAGCGGGGTCGCCTTCCTTGCCCCCCATCGAGGCGTCTCACCTCACGCCTCAACACATGCCATTGTCGTTCGCGCAGCAACGTTTCTGGTTCCTCAATCAGTATCAGCCAGGAAATGCGTTCTACAACGTACCGTGTGTGCTGGAGATCGACGGGGCAGTCGATACCGCAAAGCTGGAGATGGCGTTGAATGCACTTGCGGCACGGCATCAACCGTTGCGCACGCAGTTCCGCATGTTCGCAGGCGAGCCCGAGCAGGTCATCCTCGACAAGGTTGAAGTCCCCCTTTTACTTGTCGATCTTTTGGGTCAGGACGATGCCGTAGTGGCATCCCGCATCGAGGAAGAAGCACGCCGCGAGGTCCAACGCCCTTTCGACCTCTCACTCGCTCCGCTCCTGCGAGCCACGCTGATACGCCGGTCGCCCACAGCCCATGTCCTGCTGCTCACGGCACATCACATCGTTTGCGATGGCTGGTCCATTGCGGTGATGCTGCGCGATCTCAGTGCGCTCTACGGTGCGTCAGGTAACGCCGGCGCCGCACCGGTCGCCCCGCTTCGCGTTCAGTTTTCCGACGTCGTTTCGTGGGAGCGGCGTCATTTCGACGGCGCATGGCTCGGCATGCGCACCTCCTTTTGGACGCGATACCTTGACGGCGCCCCGCAGCTGCTCGAACTGGCAACTGACCGGGCCCGCACGCCAACGCCACGCCAGCATGGCGCGGCTGTCACCGATCATCTGCCGCGAACACTTGCCGGAGCGCTTACCGAGCTGGGAAGCGCTCATCACGCGACGTTGTTCATGACCATGGTTGCCGCGATGAATGCCTTGTTGTTTCGCTTGACGGGGCAGCATGATTTCTGCACAGGGATCATGTCGGCAAACCGTCCTCAAGGAACCGAAGCGTTGGTGGGCAACTTCATCAACGTGATGCCATTGCGCAGCCGGATTGATGGGGCGATGCCCTATGCTGAACTGCTACGCAGCAACGCAAACGACCTGTTTCTGACGTACGAACACCAGATTCCGTTCGAGCATCTGATGCGCAGCGTCCTGCCGGACGATTCAGGCAGACGTCAGGCACATCGTTCGCATTACACGCCATACCTGCAGCTCGTGCTCAATTTCCACAATGAGCTCGACATCGATCAAGCCGACTTGAACTGGGCAGGCGAATCAGGCTTGAAGGTTGCCGGCCGCCATCCGGCGGACGTCCGCCACGCAGCCTTCGAGATCAAGGTGGAGATTCAGCGGGTGGGCGACGGCTTACGTCTCGTTTTCGAGTACGACACCGAACTTTTCGACCGGGAGGCCGTCGAGCAACTGGCACGCCACTACCGCGTCATCCTCGAAGCCGTCGCGGCCGAACCGCAACGCAGGATCGGCGATCTGC